>MTPG01000098.1 GCA_002010915.1 Desulfarculaceae bacterium JdFR-97
GGGGTCGCGGTTGGTGTTTTGGGTACCGTCCCGGTTGGCGCCGCGGTCCGTTTTGGGGTTGGGGCCGCGGCTGGTGGGGTGGTGCCGGACGATTCGGCCGCGGGCCTTGGAGTCCCTGGCCTTGGACCTGGGGCTCTTGGGGACCTCCATCCCGAGAGGAGGAGATCTCCTGGCTGAAAGAACACGCTCAGATGCTTAAGGAAGAGATGGAGGAGGTGGAGCGAAGGCTTCAAGAGCTCTCGTCAGAAGAGGGAAGCTGATGGTAGAGGAGGGGGATGCGTGGTCGAATCCCTCTCCTCGGCCATTTCCGAGGAACGGTCCCCTCTGCCGTGCGAAGTGCGCGGGAGACAAACGATGGAAGGAACAAAAGGATAACCCGGTCCGTATTCCGGATATGGATGGGTGCAGGGAATGGGGCCGCCTTCGCAGGGCAAAGGGGACGTCCTGTTCGACCAGTATAGATGAGGCGGAGATCAGGTCGCATTGATTTCGTGGTGTCCAAGGACGAGAATGAAAGAAGAATCTCCCCTATTTGGGGCAAGGAGAAAGTGACATGAGCGAGAGGAAAACCTGTGATGAGAAGCAAAGCTGTGAGACGTGCGGTCAGGCCTCCAAGTGCTCGGAAAAGGAAAAGCAACAGCACGAAGAGAGACGCCTTAGGGAGAGGCTGTATCACATCCGGTACAAGATCATGGTGATGAGTGGAAAGGGAGGCGTCGGCAAGAGCACCGTGGCCACCAACTTGGCCAGCGCCTTGGCAGCGGACGGCAACCGGGTGGGCGTGCTGGATGCGGACATCCACGGTCCCAACATCCCGAGGATGTTCGGGGTCGACCTATTCCAGTTGGTGGGGACGGGTGATGGGGTCCGCCCCGTGGAGGTCTATCCAAATCTGAAGGTCGTCTCCATGGCCAATATCTCTCCGAATCCGGATTCACCCATTGTGTGGAGGGGCCCCATCAAACACAACGTCATCAAACAGTTCCTGGGGGATGTGGAGTGGGGGGATTTGGAATATCTCATCATCGACCTTCCCCCTGGGACGGGCGATGAGCCGCTGAGCGTGGCCCATCTCATTGAGAACGTGGACGGCTCCATCATCGTTACGACCCCTCAGGATGTGGCCCTTCTCGACTCCCGTAAGGCCGTCGGCTTCAGCCGCCTGCTGAAGATACCGGTGCTGGGGATTGTGGAGAATATGAGCGGAATGGTATGTCCCCACTGCAGCAGGGAGATCGATCTGTTCAAGGTCGGCGGGGGAGAGAAGGCGGCGAAGGAGCTGAAGGTCCCCTTCCTCGGCCGAATTCCCATCGAGCCCCAAATGGTGGAGCTGTGTGACAGCGGCAAACCTTTGGTTCTGCATCGGCCCTATTCCAGGGCCAAAAAGGCCTTCGAGGAGCTGGCCCATCAGGTGATGAAGGCCCTGGAGGGAAGTCCAAAAGAGGCCGCGGGTGGATGATCCCCCGCTCCTCTTGGGATGCAGATGTCAGCGGGGATGAAGCCCCGGCCCTTGGGGGTATTCCACACGGGGAGACTGATTCACCTGGGGAGCTTGAAGCACGGATTCGGACCGAGAAAGGGGAACCAAGCCCCAGCCACCGGGGACCAGGAACATGGGGCGCGGCCTTACCCTTTCGGGTGCAGGGGATAGTGGTGGAAGGAGGAAATTCATGAAGATCGCCGTATCCGTGGATCGGCCGGAGTTGGATTCTCCAGTAAACCCGAGATTCGGCAGGGCACCATATTTTATCGTGGTGGATTCGGAGACCAACCAGTGGGAGGCGGTGGAGAACACGCAGAATCTTCAGCTTCCTCAGGGAGCGGGGATTCAGGCGGCCCAGAATCTGATGCAGACCCGTCCGGATGTGGTACTCACCGGAAACTGCGGGCCCAAGGCCTTCCGGGTGCTGAACGCGGCTGGAGTCCAGGTATGTGTTGGAGTGAAGGGGACGGCCCGCGAGGCAGTGCAAGACTATTTGGCGGGACGCTATTCCCCTGCCCAGGGTCCCAATGTGGAGGGGCATTGGTGATCGGGATGAAATGACAGCGTAATGTCCCGGGGAATTATATTCGGGTTCGCAGCTTCGAGCTGCAGCCCGCGTTTTTGAAGGAACGCCTCGCGGTGGTCCCCCGGGTGAGGAGAGATGGATCGGACCCCAGGTAGGCCCTCTTTCCGGGTCAAGAGGCCTTGCGGGGTCACCCCCGAGGGGTATACGGGGTAATCCCGGGGATTCCCATTCCGAGAACAGAGGAGGGAGATCCATGAAGTTTGCGATTCCTTTGGCGGAAGGAGTCTTGTGCAACCATTTCGGTCATTGTCAGCAATTTGCCGTTGTAAGGGTAGAAGAGGGACGGATCGTCGACAAGGAGTTGCTGACCCCGCCTCCCCATGAGCCTGGAGTTCTGCCCCGCTGGCTCCAGAGCCTCGGGGTGGATGTCATCATAGCGGGGGGCATGGGAAGGAGGGCATTGGACCTATTTGCCCAGAACGGGGTGCGGGTGATTACCGGTGCCCCGAACCTGCCGCCGGAGGCCCTGGTTGAGCAATACCTCAACAACACCCTGGTGACCGNGGCCAATGTCTGCGATCACTGAGCCGGATAAGCCGCCCGGAAAGCACGGTTCACCCTGTCTTATGGAGGAGGAGCTAGGATGACGAGAGTGGCCATTGTGGGTTGCAAACGGATTCAGGATCAACTTTGCGTGGCGTGCGAGAAGTGTCTCAAGGCCATCAGCAAGAGGGAAGGGGAGTTTTCTCGATATAAGGACGGGATCGAGTTGGTGGCCCTGGGAAATTGTGGCGACTGCCCTGGGTTGATAATGCCCAAGCTTACTTTGATGAAGGAGATCGGAGAATATCTCGACAGGCAGTTCGACGTGATCCACCTGGGCACCTGCGTGGTCAAGGCCAAGAAGACCGGTCAGTGCCCTCTGGATTTCGACAAGGTGGCTTCCTTGGTCAAAGAGAACTTCGGAAAAGAGCTGGTCGTGGGTACGCACCCCTATTGAGTTCCCGGCCTGCATTGTTCACAAGCAAGGAAACAATGTAGGCTGTCTCCTTTCAGGAATAATCCCGGCTAGGAGCAGGACCTCGACCATGGATTTTCGAGATGGGGATGAAATCAAAGAGGAGCTGGATCGGATCTTGATGGAGGAACTGGGGAAAGGGGCAGGAGGGGCGTTGCTGGTCCATGCCCTCAGCCCCCGCAATTGGGGTAGCTTGCATGAGCCGGACGGGGAGGCGGTGCTCACCGGCATTTGCGAGGATACGGTGAGGATCCAGATTCGTCTCCAGGGGGACCGTATCCAGGATATCCGCTTTATGACAAACGGATGCGCTGCCACAGTGGCCTGCGGGAGCATGGTCACTGAACTGGCCCGGGGAAAGACCCTCGGGGACGCCCTGAAGATCGACGGCGAGGCGGTGAGGGAGGCCTTCGGGGGGCTGCCCAAGGAGCACAGCCATTGTGCTGACCTGGCGGCCAACACCCTTCAGAGCGCGGTCAAGGACGCCCTAGAGGTCCTCAGGGCCCCGTGGAAACGATTCTATCGGCCTCGTGCAGGGAGTGCAGGCCAGCTAAAGCGCAGGGAGTGATCTCATGATCATCGCCGTGGCCAGCGGGAAGGGCGGGACAGGAAAGACCACTGTGGCCACCAATCTTGCATGGGCATTGGGGGCGAGGGCACAGCTCATCGACTGCGATGTGGAAGAACCCAATGCTCACCTCTTTCTGAAGCCGTCGATTCATCGGACTTCCGAGGTGACGCTTCCCGTGCCAGAGGTGAATCTTCCCCAATGCACCTTCTGCGGGGAGTGCGGGACCTTTTGTAAATACAGCGCTATCGTGGTGGTGGGCAAGAATATACTGACCTTTCCGGAACTATGCCATGGCTGCGGAGGATGCACCCGGGTGTGCCCGGCTGAGGCCATCCGGGAGGTCCCTCGAGTCCTGGGGTCACTGGAGGAGGGGATTTCGGATGAACTTCTCACCGTCACCGGCAGGCTTCGAGTGGGGGAAGCCATGTCCCCTCCGCTTATCAAGGCGGCTCGGAAGAGGGCCCATGCGGAACGGGTGGTGATTCTGGATGCACCTCCCGGGACCTCATGTCCTGTGATCACCACCATCAAAGGGGTGGACTATTGCCTGCTTGTGACCGAGCCCACCCCTTTCGGCCTCAATGACCTGAAACTGGCCGTGGAGGTGGTTCGGTCCCTGAAGATCCCTCACGGCATCGTCGTGAACCGGGCGGACTTGGGGAATGGAGAGCTGGATAGCTACTGCCGGGAAGAGTCCCTCCCGATTTTGATGAAGATTCCCGAAGACCGACGGATCGCCGAGGCCTATTCCAGAGGCGAGATGATCGTGGAGGTCTTTCCCGAGTATGGAGAGCGCTTCCTGGGACTGTTCCGCAGGATCCAAGAGGAACTGGCAGATGGGCGTCGGACATGGATTCGTCAGCGGGGGTGAATGGATTATGTCTCCCCCCGGATCTCCCCGCCGTCACCCCTGCTGACGATTATTAATCCGGTCCGTTCATTGTGGCGGGAACCGAGAACCATGTGGGGATGAGGAAGCACGAGAATACCCCGGGAGGGAGGGCCCAATGAAGGAACTGGTCGTGCTCAGCGGAAAGGGAGGCACAGGAAAGACCACCCTCACGGCCTGCTTCGCTGTCTTGGCCCGCCAAAAGGTCCTGGCCGATGCGGACGTGGATGCAGCCGACCTCTTCATCCTACTTGAGCCCGAGATCCGACAAAGGGAGGTCTTCCGCAGCGGTTATGTTGCCGACATTGACTTGCAACTTTGTGTCCAATGCGGGCAGTGTCGGGATTTCTGTCGATTTGATGCCATTTCCCCGGATTTCGTTGTGGACACAGTGGATTGCGAGGGATGTGGGGTCTGCGTCCGGTTCTGTCCGGAGGAGGCCATTCAACTCAAGGAGTGCATCTCGGGGGAGTGGTACATCTCCGAGACCCGTTACGGGCCCTTTGTTCATGCCAAACTGGGAGCCGGGGAGGAGAACTCGGGGAAACTCGTAACCGTGGTTCGGCATAACGCCAAGTTGATCGCTGAGGAAGAGGGCCTGGAGTGGATCATCGTGGACGGCCCACCGGGGATCGGGTGTCCTGCCATCTCCTCGGTGACCGGGGCAGGAGCGGTTCTGATCGTGACGGAGCCGACGTTGGCTGGCATCCACGACATGAAGCGTGTCGCCGAGCTGGCCGCCCATTTCCGGGTTCCGAGGGCGGTCTGCGTGAACAAGTGGGATCTCAACAGGGAGATGACAGCGGCCATCGAGGGGTACTGCTGCCGCGAGGGGATCCCCTTTTTGGGGAAGCTCCCGTATGATCGCGTGGTCTCCAGGGCTTTGGTGAATCGGAAGGTCCTTGTGGAGTACGCCCCGGATTCAGAGGTGGCTGGCGCGGTCCGTTCCGTTTGGGAGGGATTGCAGAGGGTCTTTCGGGCATCAGGAGGGGTGGAATCTCGGGCAGGAGGTGGGTGAGGACGGTGTTCTCGCGGCATGGAATCCCGGAGATCCCGTCCTGCCCGGGGGAGAGGATGAAACACGTGTCGGGGAAAATGGGCAAAAGTGCCGATCTGAAGGATCGAGTGATCCAGGCCTTGAAGACGGTGACCGATCCGGAGACCTCCATGGACGTCTGGAGGATGAAATTGGTAAAGGACCTGGAGATCTCGGAGGAGGGGGAGGTGAAGATGACCTTCAGGCCCTCTTCTGTGGCTTGCCCCTTGGGTTTTTCTCTGGCAGCCCGGATAAAGGAGGCCGTGAAGGGGGTCGAGGGGATCAGCGGGGTCCGCATCCGTGTGGACGGGTTCCTCTATGCGGGCCAACTGGAGAAACTCCTGGAGGAGATGGATCGAAGGGAGAAAGGAGGAGATGATGCCAAGAGGTGACGGAACCGGACCTCCCGCCGGGGGAGGTGGAGGATGGGGTAAAGGAAGGGGCAGAGGTGGTATGGGGGGAGGTGGAGGCCGTGGGGGACTGGGTCCTGGCGGCACCTGTGTATGCCCCCAATGCGGGAAGACGATTCCCCACCGTCGAGGTGTCCCCTGTGCCCAAGAGACGTGCCCCCAATGCGGGATCCCCATGACGAGAGCCTGAAGAGGAGAGGGAGGCCCTATGCCCATCTTCGAATATCGATGCCCAGATTGTGGAGCGATTCGTGAGGAATTGGTCCTCTCCGGGGATGATGCGGGCCCCTTTTCTTGTCCCCAATGCGGCAGGCTAGGGATGGAGCGCGTCCTATCCGCGCATTGTGCGCCACCCTCTTTCCCGAGGCCCCATGGGGCCACATGCTGCGGGAGGGAGGAACGCTGTTCCACTCCGCCTTGCTCCTCGGGGGGAGGGTGTCAGAGGGGATAATGGCGGGATCGGTGGGGGATGGTTTATGGACCGGGAGTCAGTGGCAAGGGGGAAGGTTTGCTCCATACCCGCATAGCCTCAAGGATCTCCGGGAAGAGATGGTATGGGAGGCCCAGGAGCGCATCGCGGAACTGAGAGATCGGATGGGATCGTGCTGAGGAGATGCACCATGCCCGATTCATTCGAGGCCTTCATTGATGATCTCCAAAGAGAGATCGATGAAGAGACGCGGAGGATCTATTCCCAGGAGGTGTTCCGCCGGTGGAAGCATCCAACCCACGTGGGCAGGATGGCCGATGCGGAGGCATGTTCCAGGGTTCGCGGGAGTTGCGGGGATACCATGGAGATCTACTTGCGGATCCGTGGGAACACCATTGAGAGGGCCTCGGCATTCACGGACGGGTGCGGGTGTAGCATGGTCTGCGGCTCCGTGGTCGCCGAGATGGCCGAGGGGAAGACCCTCGAGGAGGCCATGGACCTCAGGGGCGATGAGGTGGTGGAGGCGCTCCACGGCCTCCCTGATGAAGACGTTCATTGTGCATTCCTGGCGGCTGATGCGCTGCGTGAGGCGCTCCATCGCTACCTTCAGGGGATCCGGGAAAGAGGGGTAAAGGGGCAGATTCCAACCCAGCAGCGAGGGCATCATACTTGAGATTGCCCCTGCTTTTCGATGGGGAAGCAAGAGAGCCTCGGTTCAGAGTGGGGTGGGGACTCTCCGTATTCCTGCACGAGGCCAAGATGCAGGGGAGGATCCCGAGGCCCTTTCCCTGAATCTCAAGGCCGTGGAAGTCGATGAAGGAGGGATCCACTATGTGGTCGTCTCGCACCGCCACTTCGATCATGTCCGCGGCATATGGGCCCTGAGGGGGAGACCCCTCCAGATTCTTGTTGCCCCAGGACTCCTCGATGCGGATGTCTCTCGAGAGCTGCTGGGAGCCGGATTTGTGGTCTCCACGGGAGATGGAACCGCCCCGCTGTTTCCCAATATCCGGAGGCTCGTCCTTGTGTGGGACGGGTTGATGGAGCAAGCCCTGCTGATCCGTGGCAGGAGAAGATGGTCCATCTTGTTTGGGTGCTCCCACGGGGGTGTGGGTCGGTGGCTTCGAAGATTCCGGTCCTACCTCCAGGGTCCCATTGATCTGGTGATGGGAGGGTTTCATCTTCTGGATGCCCGTTCAGATCGGATCGATGCTGTCATTGAGGGCCTTGTCTCGGCTGGTGTCCAACGAGTTGCACCCTGTCATTGCACGGGTCCCAAGGCGCGAAGGCTCCTCAGAGAGGTGTTCGGAGAAGACGGGTTTTGCGATCTGAAAGTGGGGGATACCATTGAAATCTAACCCGGATCGGTCCTGAAAGGTCGGCCCGAATTGGGGGCTGCGTTCCCAAACCCCAGGATACTCCAAGACGACCCCTTCGGATCCTTCCAGATCGCAGTGACATTTGTGGAAAAATGCCACATGGTCGGGGTACAAGCCGGAGGAGGGGTGAGGATGCTGCTGGAGTCCCTGGTGGAGGGACTCTCCGGGGGGAGGGCCCATGAGATTCGCGTGGGCCCCTTTCTGACCGCGGTGGTTTTGGAAGACCACCGGCTATGGAGAGGCAGGTCTGTAGCTCGCTGTGGCCTGGCCTCATCCCTGGTCTTCCATGAACCCAGGGGAGGTCATGCGGTTCGGGATGCCGGCAGGTTGGAAGAGAAGGGGGCCCCGGAGCTGGCGAGCTATTTGCTTTCTGAGGATTCGGTGGAGGCGGCCGTGGGTCTGGCCACTGTGAATGCCCTTTTGGATGTCCCCGACGCCTGTCTGCACCAGAGGCCGGTCCTGGATCTTCTCTTGGAGCATGCCAGAGGGGAGAAAATAGCGGTGGTAGGACACTTCCCCTTTGTTGAGAGGCTCAGGGGGGAGGTGGAGGAACTCTTCGTCCTGGAGCTGAGGCCCGAGGAGGGGGACCTTCCTTCTTTCGAGGCCCGAAGGGTCCTACCCGGCTGCAGGGTGGTGGTCCTAACGGCTACCGTGCTCCTCAATGGGACCTATGGGGAACTCCTCCCCTTGTGCAGGGATGCCTTTACCATTATGATGGGCCCGAGCACNCCCCCAAGCCCTCTCCTCTTCGATCATGGCATAGATGTATTGGCCGGAAGCCTTGTGGTGGACCCTGCCGCAACGGTTCGAGCTGTGTCCCAAGGGGCCACTTATCGGGACCTCGATGGCGTGAGAAAGTGGGTTTGGAGGAAATGAGGCCTGGAGGAGGCCGATCCGCCGAGGCGGGAATCCGCCCCTCACTCACATGAACGGCGGGCAGCAGGGAAGGCGGCAGTTTCGCACAGGAGGCATGCGATGGTTCAGGTGACCATACTTTCCGACAACATGGTGGGGTTACCCCTGGGCATCGGAGAGCACGGATTCGCCGCTTATGTGGAGGGCTGCGGCGATCCTTTGCTCTTTGATACCGGAAGCGGCAGGGCCATTGTTCCCAATGCCATCACTTTTGGAAAGGACCTGCGGACCGTCAAGAAGATCCTCATCAGCCACGGGCACTTCGATCATACCGAGGCCCTTCCCCAGGTGCTGGGCATAGCCCGGGGAGCTGAGGTGTGGGCCCACCCCAACATCTTTCAGGAACGCATTGCCGAGAAGAAGCTGGGGGAGATGGTAATCCGTCGGTTCGTGGGGATCCCCCACCGGAGGGATTACCTGGAGACCTTGGGGGCCCAGTTTCTCTTGGATGCGGGTTTCCGGGAGGTGGCCGATGGAGTCTATCTCACCGGCGAGGTGCCCCGAAGAACGGCTTTTGAACTGGGGGATCCCGACCTTCTCATCCCTCGAGGGGCGGGATTTGAGGTGGATCCCATTCAGGACGATCAGTCGTTGGTGATCCGGACATCCCAGGGCCTGGTGGTGATCTTCGGATGCGCCCATGCGGGGATGATCAACACCCTGGAATATGCCATGGAGAAGACAGGGGAGAGACGTGTGAGGGCCGTTTTGGGAGGCACGCACCTGGGCTTTCTCACCAAGGACCAACTGGAACTCTCCATCCGTGCGCTGAAGGCGATGAACCCGCAGGTGGTGGCCGTCTCTCACTGCACGGGAATGAAAGCGGCCCTTCGTCTGATGCAGGAGTTCGGGGATCGCTTCACCTTCGCCCACGTGGGGCGCGTCTTCCAGTTCGAGTCGTGAACCTTTCCCACGGGGGACAATCTGGATCGAATGGGGGGTGTTAGATGAAGGAAACCTTGGAGATCGTTGTCGTCGGCGGGTCCGCCGCAGGTCCTTCAGCAGCGAGTCGGGCTCGCAGGGTATCCCCGGATGCAAGGATCACCATCTACGAGAAAGGGGATTTCGTATCGTACGGGGCCTGAGAGGTCCCCTATTACATCGGTGATGTAATAGGCGACCACCGGCTCTTGATTGCACGGACCCNCCGGGTTTTCGAGGAGAAACACAGGATCCAGGTCCGACTCCGTCACGAGGTCCTGGCCATTGATCGCACGCGGTGCCGGCTCCAGGTCTTGGACAAGGAGACGGGCCGGGAACATGAGATTCCTTACGACCGTCTCATTATCTCCACGGGGGCGCGCTCCAAGAGGTTGGGCATCCCAGGGGAGGAGGCCACCAATGTCTTTACCCTCAAGGACTTGACCGACGGCTTGAAGATTCGACGGTTCGTCGATGAACGCAATCCCCATCGGGGCGTGATTATCGGGGCAGGGTATATCGCCCTGGAGATGGCTGAAGCCCTCCGAGAGCGGGGAGTCGAAGTCTCGATCCTCTACCGCGGTGATCTCCCGTACAGTGGGCTGGAACCCGAGGTCGGCCGGGTCATTGTGGAGGAGTTGGAGGCCAACGGTGTGGTCTTCCTTCCAAAGGTCCATCCCAAGGGTTTCCTGATGCGAGGGGGCGAGGCCTGGGGTGTGGAGACGGACCAAGGGACGTTCGAGGGGGATTTGTTCTTCATTGCAGTGGGGGTCCAGCCCAACTCCGAGATCGCTTGGGAGGCGGGGATCTCCGTGGGCGATACCGGAGGAATCGCTGTGGACGACCGCATGCGGACCACCGATCCCCTGGTCTATGCGGCTGGCGACTGCTGCGAAAAGTACCACCGCGTGATCGACCGTTGGGTCCTCTCTCCTTTGGGAGACACGGCCAATAAAGAGGGGAGGGTGGCAGGTGAGAACGCTGTCGGGGGTGACGCCCGCTTCGGGGGCATTGTGGGGGCCGCCTGCGTCAAGGTCTTCGGGCTCGAGATCGGCATGGCCGGGGTGACGGAGGCCCGTGCCCGTGCCCTGGGCTATGGGACCATCTCCAAGGTTATTGAGACCACCTCCCGTGTGGGGATCTATCCGGGAGCGCAACCCTCTTTGCTCAAGATCACGGCCGATGCATCCACAGGCCGACTGCTGGGCGGGAACTTGGTGGGGCGCGATGGAGAGGCCCGTAAGGTCAACGCCCTTGCCGTGGCACTCTATAACCGGATGACCTTGGATGAGGTCTCACAACTGGATCTGGCCTATGCCCCGCCTTTCAGCAGCGTGATGGATCCCCTGCTGATTGCGGCGAACCTCCTCAAAAGGAGACTACAGATCCGGGGACCGGAAGAGGGCCCAACAAGGATGGAAGAATAAACGGGATCCCATCCGGTGTCCACATCGATGCCATCCAGGCATACGAAAGTGCCATGTGGGTGCAGCGCGTGGCGGATCTCCTGATTCCCATCCATGACTCGATGCCGGGAAAGAGAAGGAGGTTTCCGCCAAATGAGACATGAACGAAGCTCCTGGAACGCACGCGGGTGCTTGTGAGCCTTTCAGAGGGGCGGCATATGGGGATGTCCACACATTTTGGGAAAGGGAAACACGGGATTGCGGAGTTGGATTTCTACAAGTTCGTGATCCGAAGCCTGCCTGTAGCCGTCTTGGCCGTGAATCACGACTTGAAGATAACGGATTTCAACCCCCAGGCCGAAAGGATTACCGGGTACTCGAAGGAAGAGGTCCTCGACCGATATTGNGGGGAGGTCCTTCGAGGGGGGCTGTGTAAAGGTGACTGTCCGCTGAGATCCGTGATGAGTCAAAGGGATCCCGTTGTGCGGGTGGACACAACGATCCACAGAAAGAGCGGAGATGTTGTCTCGGTCCGCTTGAACGTCGGTGGACTGGTGGATACGAGGGGTAACCTGGTTGGAGGGATCGAGGCATTTGAAGACATCTCGTATCTCAAGGCCTTGGAACGGGAAAAGGAAAACATCATCTCCATGTTTGCCCATGACATGAAGTCTCCTTTGATAAGCATTCACGGTTTTTCGCAGCGTTTGCTCAATGCAGTCGAACAAGACGAGGAAAAAAGAAAAAAGTACTTGGAAATAATTGNAAGAGAAGCGGAAAAACTCGAACATTTAGTTAATGATTTTTTGGATTATTCACTTATAAAAAGCAGCAAACTAAAAATGAAGTTCGAAAGAATTGCTGTAAAAAAGGCGTTATGGGAAGTTTATGAAGCCTATCTGCTGAAAGCCGAACGAAGAAATCTTCGTCTCCAGGCGTACATTGAGGAGACGTTGCCCGAAATTGAGGCTGATCTCAACCGATTGATTCGGGCGGTTTCCAATCTGCTGGATAATGCCATTAAATACTCCCGAAAAGGTGGAACTGTGAGGATGGAGGCGGTCGGAGAAGGATCTGAGGTGATCATCCGGGTGGAGGACGATGGTATGGGGATCTCTCCAGAGGACCTTCCGTTCATCTTCGATCCTTATCATCGCGGCAAGAACGGATCCGGGAGTGAGGGATATGGGGTGGGACTGGCCTCGGTGAAGGCCATTGTAGAGGCCCATGGAGGTCGTGTCATGGCGCAGAGCGCACTGGGGAAGGGTTCGGTCTTCACCGTAGTCCTCCCCATGTGTTCCGGCCATGGAGGGAAGAGGGAGCCCCCCCAAGGGAACTCCCCCTCCTGAAGGGCTCCAGAGTGTTTCCGAATTATAGACGAGCTGCCTGCGGATCCCCAGCCAGCGGCTGGGCACGGGCTGAAGCCTTGTAGGCGAAGGGGACCCACTCAAGTTGAATTATCGGCGAAATAAATACGAGAAAGATGTGGGGGCCAGAAACTGACCTCCGATGAGGAGGCTTTCCAGATATTCACGTCCATGCATGTCTCGAGGATGTCCTTGATAAGGGGGGAAGGTGAGCCAGGGGAAGGAGGCACCCTCGTGTACAATGCAGAAAGGGAAATTTTTGGCAAATCGATGAGTGGTAGCAGACCGCGAAAGGCGCTCTTTATGTCCATTCATTGGGGTGATTAATTGTCTCTTCCCTGCTGATTCGAAAATTGACCATCCAGTGAGAAGAAAGAGAGGCCGCTGGGGGACGACCTACCTGACTCGTCTCATTGAGTCCGTTTTCGGGTGGACCCAGGAATAGGAGGGGTCCAGTCAGAGGCCTTTGACCTTCAGACCTGGCCTGGATTATTCATGCAAGGCTGGTAAAGCTGGGGGCTCCGCCCCCAAGCCCCAAGATATTTTCAGACAATCCCTTAGGATCCTTCCGGGATCGCAATGACATTTGTGGGAAAATACCACAACGCTATAAAGAAATGCCCTGTTCCTTCGGGTAATACAGCCCGCATTATTCCCCTGCTGGTGAATAGTGCGGACTAGAAATAGTCCGGTCCAAACAGAGTCTTTCCCTCTCATGGTAGGGAGAAGGGGAGGTTTTAGCATGCATAGAAATCTTGAGGGCGGAGGTACAGCCGAAGGAGAAAGAACTCCCGCTTTGAATCTGGCCGTTGTCGGCGGCGGCAAGGCTTGCAGATCCCTGATCGAACTTCTCGCTAAAGAGCCCTTTCCCTGGTTGAATATCCGGATTGTTGGGGTAAGTGATATCAATCCTAGGGCCGAGGGTCTCCTTTTGGCCAAAAGGAAAGGGATCTATACAACGAGTGATTTCCAGGATTTTTTCCAGTTCGAAGCTCTGGACGGCCTAATCGAGCTGACAGATGATCGCGAGGTGTTGATGGAGATCATCCGCCGCAGGCCCAAAGGTCTTGGCGTCCTGGATCACAATCTGGCCAGGCTCTTTTGGGAGCTTTTCCTTATGTATCAAAGGTTAAAAACCACAGAGCAGAAGTTCCTGGCCGAGCAAATGTTGTCGGAGTTTCTGATTCATCAGATAGACGAAAGGGTCGTCATCTTGAAGCCCAACTTCACCATTGTGGATGCTAACGATGCTTACCTGAAGGCCGTGAGAAAGACCAAGGATGAGGTAATCGGAGCTCATTGTTATGAGGTGACCCACGGACGGGAGTCTCCGTGCGCCGAATGGCTCTCTGAGAAGGACTGCCCCATGATTGAGACCATGAGAACAGGCAGGTCAGCCCAAGTAATTCACGAGCATACCACCGAGGAGGGATATACATTTTTTTGTGACTTGGTCACATACCCTGTAAAGAATTCCAAGGGAGAAATCGTCCGTGTGATCGAACTTTGGAGGGATATCACTCGAGAGATCTCCGCACGGCTCGAGAAGCGAGAGAGAGATCTCATGAACAACATGAAGGCCCTGATTCAAGAGGACCGTATGATATCCCTGGGAAAGCTCGTNGCCAGCTGTGTCCATGAAATCAACAACCCCATCCAGGGATTGCTTACTTTCTGCGGTCTTATGCAGGAGATCCTCAAAGAGGGGGAGCCAACCCCGAAAGAGCTGGATAGATTCAGGGGTTATCTCTCCTTAATGTTCAATGAACTCGAACGGTGCGGGAAGATTATTTCCGGTTTGCTCTCCTTCTCTCGTGAATGCACCATGGAGATGAAGTGCGTGGATATCAATGATGTCCTGGAGTCGGTCATAACCCTGACTCGCCATAAGATGGAGCTCCAGAATGTCCAGCTGGTGACAAAATTGTCGGGAAGCCATCTTGAAGTGGTGGGGGACAAGAACGCGCTCCAGCAGTGTTTTCTAAATTTGATTTTCAATGCTGTCGAGGCCATGCCGGGTGGAGGTACATTGACGGTCGTATCCGAGAGGGAAGAAGCGAAAAAAAGGATCCGGGTCTCCATCCTTGATACTGGATGCGGCATTCCCGAGGAGGAGCTGGATCATATCATGGAGCCTTTTTTNACCACCAAAAAAGAAGGGGAAGGGACCGGATTGGGTCTTTCCATTGTCTATGGGGTTGTGAAAAGCCACGGGGGACANGTGGAGGTGGAGAGCAGACAGGGGGCCGGGAGTCAATTTACTCTCTATTTCCCTGTGGGCTAGATTCACGAAAAGGGGGACCGGATGGTTGAGAAATTGGGCATCATGGTCATCGACGATGAATTGATCGTCCGGGAGTCTCTTCAACGATGGTTCGAGAAGTTCGGTCATCGGGTCGACTCCGCAGCTACGGGCCAAGAGGCCCTCGACAAACTGGAAAAGATCCCATTCGATGTCCTGTTCGTGGACATCAAGATGCCTGGAATGGACGGTCTTGAACTGTTGGCCCGCGTGAAAGAGGAATATCCTGATACGACGGTCATCATTATCACGGCATACGGCTCAATCGATTCGGCCGTTAAAGCGATGAAACTCGGGGCCAATGATTATCTGCTCAAACCATTCAAACCCCATCAGCTGTCCCTTGTGCTTGAAAAGATCTCCCAGCAGCGCAAAATGGCTAGCGAGTACAATTACTTGAAAGGTCGTCTCGAAGAGATCTCCCGTTTTGAAGACATCATAGGACAGTCTGCAGCCATGCGGCGCATCTTTGACCTGATTCCCGAGGTGGCACAGAGCGATTCCTCGGTCCTGATCATGGGAGAGACGGGTACGGGCAAAGAGCTGGTAGCCAAGGCGATTCACGCCAGGAGCCACCGATCTGGGGGACCGTTTGTTCCCATCAACTGCGGAGCGATCCCGGACTCCCTTCTGGAAAGCGAACTGTTCGGGTACCAGAAAGGGGCCTTTACGGGGGCGATCCGAAGCCGCAAGGGACTTCTTGAGGTCGCCTCAGGGGGGACACTTTTCCTGGACGAGATCGCAGACATCAGTGTNAAGATGCAGATCGATCTTTTGCGCGTCCTGGATGAAAAGAAGATTATGCGCATCGGCGAAAGGGTCCCGGTCGATATAGACTTCCGGTTGATCTCGGCTACACGTCGTAACCTATACAAAGAGGTCTCCGAGGGAAGATTCCGCGAGGACTTTTTTTATCGGATCAATGTGATTTTATTACAAGTTCCTCCGCTCAGGGATCGAAAGGAGGACATCCCCCTGTTGGTCCGGCACTTTCTTCAAAAATACAGCATGGAAACCACCAAAAGGGTGGATCACATAGACAAGGAAGCCCTAGAACTCTTACAGAAATACGACTGGCCCGGAAATGTTCGGGAGTTGGAGAACGTCATAGAGAGGGCGGTCGTATTGGCCAAGTCCCGGAGCCTGAGGGTTCAGGATTTCTCCTTTCTCAGGCCGTCTCCGGGATCCGTTTCGAGACCCAGGTCGCTTCGCGAGGTGGAAAGGGAGCATATCCAGCGCACTTTGGAGGAAATGGGGTGGAACGTGACCGAGGCAGCAAGGGTTTTGGGTGTCAATCGAGTGACCCTTCACAAGATGATCAAACGCTATCAGCTTCAAAGAACGCCCTGATGGACCCAAGGGGTCATGCTCTTCCATGAGGAGGAAGGATCGACGAATCGGAGTGGTCGCTTTCGGTCGCGTGCCAGAACTCGTATTGGAGGTGGTATGCGCCCATATTGTCGGCTATCTTCGCATTCCCGCAGAGATCATGATGGCGTTGGAAGATCCGATCTATGCCTATGATGCAACTCGTCTTCAATATAACGCCATGAATATCCTTCGTGTTGTTGAACAGAGAGCATTCAAACACCACGAAAAGGTCATCGGAATTTTGGAAGGAGATCTCTTTATCCCCACCATGACCTATGTATTCGGAGAGGCTCGCCAAGGGGGGCGTGTGGCCTTGGTGTCCCTTTACCGGCTCAGGAGGGATCGGGATGGAGGGACGGCCCCCATGGCCCGGATTCTGGAACGGATGGCCAAGGTGTCCCTCCATGAACTTGGCCATCTTTATGAGCTCGTCCATTGCCCCGATCGACGATGCATAATGCACTTTTCCGGCAGCGTGGAGGATCTGGACGAGATCCCCCTCTTCTTCTGCCGTTATTGCAACCAATACCTGCGGGAAAGATGGGGTCGAGAGCCCCGGGTGTAATGTCTGCCTCGGTCCCGCCTTTTGTGTTGGAACCCTCTCCATCCATCCGGGGGATGCCGGGGATCACGTCCTCAAAAAGGTCTTGACCAGCCTTTCCCAACCCAGCTCCGGGAAAAGGCCGAAGAGGTCATCCAGCATCTCGCCCCCGGTGGAGGCCATGCTTTGATGTTCCCTTCCCAGAAGCCCCAAGAGTCTCTGGTTTTCGTTTTCCAGCCAACGGAGGCTCTCGTTGCC
Organism: Desulfarculaceae bacterium JdFR-97; assembly: GCA_002010915.1. Lineage (GTDB taxonomy): Bacteria > Desulfobacterota > Desulfocorpusculales > Desulfocorpusculum > Desulfocorpusculum > JdFR-97. The sequence continues at coordinate 16,824 of MTPG01000098.1, forward strand.
GAAATAAAGGCCTTTGAGGTTGGCTTTCAACAACGTGGGCTCCACGATGAACAGCCAGCCTTCATAGTAGGGGTCTTCATGAGGTATCTCAGGATGCTCTCTGACCTTGTGATTCACAGCGACTACGGTGCCGGAGATGGGGGACAACACCGAGGCGGCGTGATCGTCGCGGGTAAAGGCCCAGCCCCCATGGCCTTGTCTCAACTTGGTCCCGAGGTCGGGGATCTTGAGGGAATGGGCCTTGCCGAAGACCTTCGCTTGGAAGTCATCGAACCCCACCCTGGCCAACCCTCCATGTTCGATTTTTACCCAACTGTGTCCCAAGTGATAGTAGTATCCTTCAGCGAGCTTAAAACCCGATGCGAATACGATATGGGGTTTGCTCGGTAGTTCAACCATATCCAGGTCGTCCAGCATTTGATCGAAGGGGCAATGATAGCACTCGTAGTTAAGGGTGCAGATCTTAGGGCCTTGGACCTTTCCCGTAAGTATGTGTCGGCAGGGACGGTAAGGTCCATTATATTGTTTTTTCAACTCTTTGGACCAATGTATAGTGAATTTAGATTGTTTGGCGTGCCCTTTTACTCCCAATGCGCGTCGCATACCCCTGTCGAAGGGGCATGTGAAACAGTCGTAGGTGTTATTGCACAGCCTAAAATTGACGACGCCCGCCTTCATCCAAATGCATTCCTCCTGGATTGGGAACCTATCGGTTTTGCCCCTTTTTTCTCTGCCTTGCCTTTTCATGGTCTTCCCTCCTTTAGTCTGGATGTCAGGGGAAACGAGCATTCTCGGCAGTCTTTACCGCAAGAGATGTGCCTACTGTGGGAGTCATTTGAGGTCCTTTTAAGCGGTTGATATTTCTNTATAAAAACCACAAAAGCCGAACTCCAAAGTGAGGGATTGCCCTATACACCTATGCCAATGGGCTACACCTTATACTTAAAGCCTGATTTGCCCATGGATTTCAGGGAGATACACTTGTTGATTTTGGCTACATCACCGGAGTCCCATCCTGCATTACTCCCCATTGGTGAGTAAACGGGATAAGGGAGGCAGGAAGTTGGGGGTTTAGAAGCACAAGACCCGGAAAAGGGCAATGGGGGCAGAGGCGGGATCGACGTCAGTGAAAGAAGGGCTGGAAAATTCACAGCCTTCGTGTCGACCTTTAAAGGGACATTGCTCAGTAAGATGTCTTGTTACGCGTGTATCTGGCCCGCATTGTTCGCAAGCAAGGGGATAATGCAGGCTGTCTCTCTGGAACCAGAAGGTATCTTCTTGATCTCCGTTCAGGAGTGATCCTGGCTGGGCAGGTTGAACGAGATGAGACCTTTTTGGATTGCATCCCTTGCCTCTTGAGGCAGGCATTGGAGGCTGCACGTCTCGTTTCATCGAATCCCCCCTTCCACGAGAGGATCCTGAGGAGGATCTTGAGGGAGGCCGCTTCCATGGACCTGAGGGGGCCCCCCGCCCCTCATGGGGGAGAACATCCATAAATAGGTGCGGGAAATGAGTGGTGTGATGGTTCTGGGGGGCCTATTATCAACGATGCGACCTTAGAGGATGCCATAAGCATGGGGTTGAGCCACACGGACAAGAGAGTCTAAGTTATTCCTTAAAGTCAAGTGTTGCTTGATTGCAAAGCAACTAGGCTGTTCCCACCGTGATTTGATCTTCTGCAAAGGATTTTCTTCCACAGGGACGATCGATTGAGGACTATCCGGTTTTTGGCATTTGGTAAAGACATCTTTTTCCGTTGACACACACGGCCCCTTCCACTATCTTTTTCCCCCAAGTTTTGGGAGTGACTCCTCCGACGCGTGGATTGAAGAAGGTCTCTCGTCCTCTCTGTGGGGGTCCCATGGGCGGGCTTGTACATTCAGATTTTCACCCGGGGGTTCTCTTCTGCCAAACAAGCTCGTGCGCCGGATCCCTCGGTTTTGTTAAGACCATAGGCCGCGGCGGGCCTGCCCCGAATCCCTTCCAACTGTGTAGGCTTTTGAAAAAGGGCTTCCGGAATTCCTCCTTCGCCGTCCGACGGGCGATGTTTTCTTCCAATGTGCGTTTCCTCGTGGATGGCATCCCAAGGAAGTCGAAGGAGTATGCTGTTTCCTCCAAGATGAGATTCCGGGAATGATGAGGAAGTTGTTGAGAGAGGGATGGGGATGAGTGAAGGAAGGCCTGAAAGATTCCACATCCATGGGAAAGGAGGATACCAAATGAGAGAAAAAGCTTTTTCGGCCTCGGTGCTTTTTTTGGGCACGCTTCTGCTCCTTGTCTGGGGGGTCCCGGCCAAGGCAGGTCCCATCAAGCTTACCTACAGCAACTTCTTCCCCCCAACCCATATCCAAAGCAAACTGGCCGAACAATGGTGCAAAGAGGTCGAGAAGCGCACTCAGGGGAGGGTCAAGATCGACTATTTCCCAGGCCAGACCCTAACTAAGGCCCGTCAATGCTATGATGGCACGGTTCAGGGCATCTCGGATATCGGCTTTTCCGTCCTGGCCTATACACGGGGCCGCTTCCCGGTCATGTCGGCAGTAGACCTCCCCTTGGGGTACACCAGCGGGATGGTGGCCACCAGGGTTATCATGGAGGTCTACAAGAGGTTCCGCCCCAAAGAGCTCATGGACACTCAAGTGATGTACCTCCATGCCCACGGCCCGGGACTCGTCCACACCAAGACGCGCCCGGTGCGGAAGCTGGAGGATATGAAGGGATTGAAGTTCCGCAGCCACGGAACCAGCGCCCAAGTGGTCAAGGCACTGGGTGGCACCCCGGTCCCCAAGCCTATGCCCGAGACCTATGAGATGCTCCAGAAGGGGGTGGTGGATGGAGCGGTCTATCCCCTAGAGGCCAATAAGGGATGGAAGCTGGGGGAGGTGGTCCGATACTGTACCGCACATTTTCCGGCCGCCTATACCACATCCTTCTTCGTGGTCATGAACAAGGACCGGTGGAACTCCTTGCCACCGGACATTCAGAAGATCATTCAGGAGATCAACGAGGANTGGGTGATCAAACACGGGAAGGCCTGGGATGACAGCGACATGGAAGGGATCCGGTTCTTCCTGGAGCAAGGGGGTGNGATCATCGGCCTGGACAAGAAGGAGGCGGCCCGCTGGAAGAAAGCGGTCTCACCCATCATAGAGGGGTATCAAAAGGAGTTGGATCGAAAGGGCTTCAACGGCAAAGAGATCGTCTCATTTATCCAGCAGACCTTGAAGAATCTCCAATAAGGTGAGTTCCTGAGGGGCCGGGGAATCCCGGCCCCAAGAACCGTCAGGAGTGGCTCCCTCATGCATCTTCTCCGTCCATGGTTGGCGTGGCTCGTTGAGAGGCTCAAGGTCCTGGGCGCCGTCTGTTTGGCCTGGATGATGTTGGTCACATGTGTGGATGTGGTCTTCCGTTATTTCGGGCGTCCCATCTTGGGTGCCGTGGAGGTCGTGGGATTCCTCTCCACCATGGCGGTGGCCTTTGCCCTCCCCTATACCCACAAAGAAGAGGGACACATAGGCGTGGAGTTCCTGTTCCGGATCCTTTCTCCCCGGACCCAAGCCGTCTTGAAATTGGTGGTGGATCTCATCAGCATCGTCTTGTTCGCCCTAGTGACCTGGCAAATGTTCGGCTATGCCCTCACCATGCAAAAGAGCGGTCAAGTCTCCATGAACCTGAAGTTTCCCGAATATCTGATCATCTACGTAGTATCCATCTGCTTCCTGACCTTAACGATCTTGATCCTCCGTGATGTCTTCGTGCAACTTCGGCAACTCAAGGGAAAGCCATGAATCCAGGCTTGGTCGGCACCGTTGGAATCGTCCTGATGCTTGCCCTGTTCATGACCCGGATGCCTGTGGCCTACGTGATGACCCTCGTGGGCTTCCTGGGTTTCTCGACCATGATCTCCTTCCAGGGGGGGCTGAAGCTCCTTTCCAGGAGCCTCTACGAGTCCTTTTCCGCCTATGGGTTGACCACCATCCCGCTCTTCATCCTGATGGGCCAGCTGGCCTACAACAGCGGAATCGGAAGTCGGATGTACGACACCGCCTACAAGTTCCTGGGGAGCACCCGAGGCGGACTGGCCATGGCCACGGTCACGGCATGCACAGCCTTTGGGGCTGTTTGTGGCTCCAGTCCCGCAACGGCGGCCACGCTGGCCACCGTAGGCCTTCCGGAGATGAGGCGGTACCGTTACGCAGACGAACTCGCCACTGGTTCGGTGGCTGCAGGGGGCGGCCTTGGGATGATCATGCCGCCGAGCGTGGTCCTGATTGTCTACGGTGTCTTGACCGAGCAGTCCATCGGTGCCCTCTTCGTGGCCGGTATCCTCCCAGCCATCTTGGTGACCATCCTCTTTGTGTTCTGCATCTACATCACATGTCGGGTGGCCCCGGATCAGGGACCTCGAGGCGAGAGCTTCACGTGGGGGACCAGGATTCGGTCGTTATCCGGGATGGGAGACACCCTGGTGGTCTTCCTCCTTGTCATGGGGGGGCTCTTTTTCGGGATCTTCACTCCCACCGAAGCGGCGGCAGTGGGCGCTTTCGGTGTGCTGATGGTATCGGGCCTGCGGCGGAGGCTCACATGGCAGGGATTCGTAAAGTCCCTCTTCGAGACCCTTAGGACATCCTGCATGGTAATGTTCCTCATCGCCGGGGCCGTGGTCTTCGGGAAGTTCCTGGCCGTCACCCGCATCCCCTTCAATATCGCCCAGTGGGTGGGGGGCTTCGACCTGCCTCCCTACCTGATCTTGGCGGCCATCGTCCTGGTCTACTTTGTGGGCGGATGTATCATGGACGCCCTCGCTCTGGTCATGCTCACCATCCCCATCTTCTACCCTGTCATCCTCAATTTGGGTTATGATCCCATCTGGTTCGGCGTGATTATCGTCTTAATCACACAGATCGGCGTGATCACACCGCCTGTGGGGATTAACGTCTACGTGGTCTATGGGGTGGCGCAAAGCGTCATTGGAAAGGTCTCGCTGGAGTCGATCTTCAAGGGGACGCTGCCTTTCCTCTTGGCGATCCTCGTCTCCATCGTGATTATGACCCTGTTCCCCCAGATCATTCTCTATTTGCCTAATCTCATGTACTGAGTTGCAGTGAAAAAGGACCCTCCACGGAGGGTTTAGGCTTCCGTTTCTCTCACAGCGGGGCGGATTAGTGGATCCCGTGGACCTCATCCCCTTCATGCTGACCTCACCTCGCAATGGTTTTGACCTCGAGGAAACTCATGGAGTGGGCCATGGAGCGGACTTTGCGTCATCTAATGGATGCCTTCCTGCAACATCTTTCNTCCCGTAGGGAGGCCTTCTGGTTCCTCCGCGCATCTCAGGGACCACTCGAAGGATGGTTGGCCGGAGAATGGTANGGGTGTCTGGCCTATTTAGTCCATCTGAGCCGATTCCGACGGTTGGGAGGGGACAGGAGGCTTCATGCAGGGACAAGAAGCGAGGACCCTCTTCCCCCAGAGGAAACCGATGTGGGGCTGATTCTCTGGCCTCCCGTCTCGCTGGAGATCCTGGTCTCGTTCTACGATGCTTCCTGGCCCTTGGAAAGTCATTTGGAGAGGCTCCACCGCAGGCTCAAGAGATGGCCTGCAAGCTCGGAGAGGACTCGTCTTCTCCTCGAGGTGATGACATCGAGGGGGAAGTATGCCATCCGCACCCTCGAGGATTGCGCCGGAAGAATCGAGGAATCCCTGGGCATGAGGTTCAACCCCTACAAGCCTTATCTGGATCTGGCCCCCTATGGGCCCTCGCTTGATCCTCTAGGGGAGCCTGTCCTGGTGAGGCTCTATTTCACCGTCATGGGGGGTTAGACATGGACCTCTCCTTCCCCCTTTCGGGCCATGGTGAAGAACCACTGCTGCTGGCTGAAGCGCCTCAGGGGGTGGGACCGGAGGATCTCCAATCCCGCCTCTTCCGCGTCGTTTCGGATCCTCCTGAGGCTTAGTCCTGGAGCCTTTCCGCGGAGCCAGCGCTGAATTCCACGGAGATTCCATCGAGCATAGTAGGTGACCAGAAGCGGCCCCTTGCAGATTCGGGCCATCTCACGGAGCATCCTCACGCGGATCTCCTCTTCCTGGATCCTGTGAAGGAGACGGACGGCGACCACCCCGTCGAAGGCCTTCTCCCGGAATGGAAGACTCAAGGCGTCAGCGACTACCAGCTGGGAGAGTCGATGCGTCCTCTGAGCCACACGGACCATGGACTGGGAGACGTCGGCCCCGATGTGGACCACCCCCTTCCCGCGGAAGGAGGGAGCGAGGCGTCCTGCCCCACAGGGGATGTCGAGCACCAGAGACCCAGGAGAGAATCCAGAGAGATGCGCCGCCACGATCTCCTTCTCCCGCCGGTCCGTCCATCTCCACCGCCGTGACCGGCTGAAGCGATCGTCCCGATACGCCTCGGCCTGCCGGGGACTCTCCCAGACCTCGCGGAAACGTCGATAGGTGGTCCTCCGGTGGTTCACGGCCTTCTCCTCAACTGGTGAGCCTGTCTGAGGATCCATCGACGCCCCCTTTCTCCCTCCAGTCCCAACCTCGGGAGCCGGTCCAGAAACCCATCGATGGTCTTCTGTGAGGCCCCCTGATGAAAGAGAAAGTGGAGGAACCAGGCATGGGCCCGGTGATGGGAGGCAGTCTCCCCATGCGTTGCACGTCGGACGTGCAGGGCATCCACAACAGAGAGCCTGGGGCCTTCGGTTCCCGTCTGGACCAGGATGTTATCCCACTGAAGGTCGTTATGGACGATCTCCTTCTCCTGCATCAGGTTGAAGAGGTCCACAACGGCATCCAAGAGGGTATCCAGGGGCGCTTTCCCTCCCACGAGGAGACTCCGAAGTGGGGTGGCTTCCTCAAGAAATTCCGTGATCAGGAAGCTGGCTTTGATCAAGGGGCCCGAATAGAGACGGGCGGCCCCCACAGGGGCGGGACAGGGGATTCCGGCCTTACGGAGGAGGAGATAGTTGGAAAACTCCCGTTCCTCTTTGGTGGTCCGGAGAGTCCGACCAAGGCGCCGGGGCAGTGAAGTGAAGATCCGGGCTTTGAGGAATAGGGAGCGGCCAGCCACCTCGATCCGATAGAACGTCTTGGCCCGGTGATGGTGATGGAGTATCTGGCTTTGGGGTGAGGGGAGGCGGACGAGCGCCTCTCGGATCTCCTCCCTCACCTTTAACGGAACCTCTGGGGCGAAACGACAGCGCAGTCTCATTCCCCCTGTAGCCCTTTCCACCGGATCCCCGCCAGCGGTTCGAGCCCGAGGAGACAGAGGATGCGTCCGACCATGAAATCCACCAGGTCCTGGATCTCCATGGGTCGGTGGTAGAAGGCGGGCATGGCAGGGGCCACAACCGCACCCGCTTCGTCCGCCTGGAGCATGTTCTGTAAGTGGATCCGGCTCAGAGGCGTCTCCCGAGGGACCAGGATGAACCTGCGCCTCTCCTTCAGGGCCACGTCGGCGCATCGATGGATCAGGTTGTCCCCGAATCCTTGGGCCACCGCAGCCAGGGTTCGCATGCTGCAAGGGACGATGACCATGGCCTCCCAGGTGGAGGATCCGCTGGCCAGCGGGGAAGAGAGGTCATCCACGGGATGGGCCCGGAGGGTCCCCTTATAGTTATAGGAGAACGCCTGTGGGTAAATGGCTCGCAAGATCTCTAGGGGCTGCATCTCGTCGAAGTCTATTCCCAACTCCACCCGGAGATTGAGCGCCCCGTACTGAGATACCAGCAAGTGGACCCCATGCCCCCTCATCAGGAGGTGATGAAGGAGCCCGCAGGCGTAGACGGCCCCGCTGGCACCCGTAATGGCGATGATCAGTTCCATAGTCCTTCCCCAAGGAGGGGCCTGGAGAAGGCCCCTGGTTTTCTCAACTCGAGAGCCTCTCCACCAGTACGGAGAGGAAATAGCAGATGCTGATGGCCACATTGATGTGAAAGAAGGCCGTTTGGAGCCTCCGGAGGTCCCTATCGGAGATCAATACATGTTCCAAGCCCACGAGTCCGCCGATGATCCCCATCCCGATCCAGTAGAAGGTCGCCAAAGAGAAGAGGAGGCCCACTGCCGCGAACCCCCCTACTGCTACGATATGGAGAAGCCTGGAGGTCCATAGAGCCCGCCTCAGGCCGAATCGGGCTGGGATGGAGTGGAGCCCCCATTGCCGATCGAACGCCTCATCCTGGCAGGAATAGAGGATGTCGAAGCCGGAAACCCAGGAGGCCACGGCGACAAAAAGGGCCAGGATTCGGGGATCCAGGGATCCGGTGACAGCGATCCATGCCCCAACCGGGGCCAAGGCCGTGGCCGCCCCGAGCACGAAGTGGGTTCCCCACGTGAAGCGTTTGGTATAGGAGTATCCCAGGATCACGAAGAGGGCTAGGGGTGCCAGAGCCAAGGCCAGGGGATTCAAGGCCCACGCACTCAGGAGGAAGACCCCACAGGAGATCAGGACGAAGCCCCAGGCCTCCCCCAGACGGATCCTCCCGGCAGGCAGCGCCCTTTGGGCCGTTCGGGGGTTGAGAGCGTCGATCTTCAGGTCCGCGATGCGGTTGAATCCCATGGCCGCACTTCGTGCCGAGACCAAGGCCGTGAGGATCCAGAGGAGTTTGGCGGGGTTCAAAGACCCCGATGGGGCCAGCAAGAGGGCAGAGAGGGCGAAGGGCAACAGAAAGAGGGAATGGGAGAACTTGATCATCCTCCCGTATTCCCAGGCCCTTTGCCACCCGAGGAAGATGGGGGAGCGCATGGTTCAATCGTCCAGGCGCAACCGTTCCCAGAGTCGGTCCACCTGCTGCTGAACCTCGGGGGTCATCCGAATACGGTCCGGCCAGGGCCGGCAGAATCCTTCCTCGGACCACTTGCGGGTGGCGTCGATACCCATCTTGGAACCGAAGGTGGGCTGAGCCCCTGCGTGGTCCAGCTCGTCCAGCGGACCGCGGGTAAAGAGGATGTCCCTCTGGGGATCGATATGGTTCAAGGCGACCCACCAAGCCTCTTTGGGATCCTGGACATTGACGTCCTCGTCCACCACCACGATCACTTTGGCGAACATCATTTGACCCTGGCCCCAAAGGGCGTGCATCACCTTATAGGCGTGGCCGGGGTATTGTTTTCGGATGGAGACGAAGACCAGGTTGTGGAAGACCCCCTCCGCTGGCATATGGAGATCCACGATCTCCGGGATCATCCATTGGAGAAGGGGCAGAAAGACCCTCTCCGTAGCGTACCCAAGCCAATAGTCCTCCTTGGGTGGCGGCCCTACGATAGTGGTGGGGTAGACGGGATTCCTCCTCATGGTGATGGCCTTCAGATGGAAGACGGGGTAGTCCTCGGGCAGGGAGTAGAATCCCGTGTGATCTCCGAATGGCCCCTCCCGACGAAGAGGCTCGGCCGGATCGACGTATCCCTCCAGGACGATTTCGGCCTCTGCCGGGACTTCCAGGTCCACTGTTTTGGCGCGAACCAACTCCACAGGGCTTCTCTGAAGGAAACCCGCGAAGGCGAACTCCTCCAACTGTTCCGGAAGCGGGGCTGTGGCCGCATAGATGAGGGCCGGAGGACCGCCCAAGGCCACGGCCACCTCCATGGGAGTCCCTCGAGACCGGTGTTTCCTGAAGTGCGCGGCCCCCCCCTTGTGGCGGTGCCAATGCATGCCCGTGGTGCGTCCGTCGTAGACCTGCATCCGATACATCCCCACGTTTCGGGTCCCTGTGTCGGGGTCCTTGGTGATGACCAGGGGGAGAGTGATGAAGGGACCTCCGTCCTGCGGCCAGCAGGTCAGTACGGGCAGCCTCCGAAGGTCCGCCTTTTCGCCCTCCAAGACGACTTCCTGACAGGGGGCGGACCGGACTACCTTGGAGGGGAAGGAGGAGAGCTCTTTGAGTCGGGGAAGGACAGCGGAGATCTTTCCCCAGAGACCACGGGGGATTCGGAGATCAAGGAGGGCCCGGATGCGCTGAGCGATCTCCTCCAAATCACGGCATCCCAATGCCTTTGCCATCCTCCCGGCCGATCCGAAGAGATTGATGACCAGCGGGATCTCGGACCCTTCCACCCGCTCGAAGAACAGGGCGGGACCCTGCCTGCGCATCACCCGGTCGGCGATCTCCGTGATCTGAAGCCGCGGACTCACCTGCTGGGAGATCCTCTTGAGGTCTCCCTCCTTTTCCAGATCGGCCAAGAACTCTGCAAGATTGTTAAACGCCATGGAACGATTCCCTTCTCGGTGACCAGAGGGTCACTATATCGTCGCCCCATCTCCCCGTCAAGGAGGGGAACCCTTGCAATATGCCATTGTACAGTGGATCCTAAGGGGGATTTCGGGGGGCACCCCGAGATCCCAATAGACTTCGGATGGGAGGTGGAATCCCATGACCAGCCGGAATCCCAAGATTATCCAGCTCCATCGCTCCGACAACGTGGCTGTGGCTCGAGCCGATCTCTCCAAGGATGAGGTCCTGGCGCTCGAGGATGGGAGGCGGATATCCTGCAGGGAGGTGATCCCCGCAGGTCATAAGGTGGCCGTCGCCTCCATTCCTTCCGGAGACCCTGTGAGGAAGTACGGCCAGATCATCGGGTTCGCAGTCCGGGAGATCCTCCCTGGAGAGCATGTACACCTCCATAATATGGCCTTCAAGGGATTCGTCCGGGAGCACGACATAGGGGCCGATGCCCGGCCCTTGGAGATCGTTGACAAGGTGCGTCGGGCCACATTCCNAGGGATCGTCCGTCCGGACGGCAGGGTGGCCGTGCGCAACTTCATTGGCGTCCTTAGCACCGTCAACTGTTCGGCCACTGTGGCACGCCGCATTCAAGCGGCCTTNGGCCCCGAGGAGCTCTCCCCGTTCTCCCAGGTGGACGGGGTCGTGGCCGTGTGTCATGGGACGGGATGCGCCATGGATACCGAGGGCGAGGGATTCCGCCGCCTTCAGAGGACCCTGGTCGGGTACGCCCGACATCCCAATTTCGGAGGGATCCTCCTGGTGGGCCTGGGATGTGAGGACAACCAGATCGAGGCCTTGCTGCGGGAGGGAGGGCTGGAGCCGGGTCCTCAGCTTCGCACCCTCGTCATTCAGGAGGTGGGAGGGACAGAGGTTGCCGTAGAGGAAGGGATCAAGCTGGTAAAATCAATGCTCCCCCTGGCCAATCGTGTCACAAGGGAGGAGGTCACCGCCGATCGCCTCGTTGTGGGGCTGGAGTGTGGGGGCTCGGATGCCTATTCGGGCATCACGGCCAATCCTGCCTTGGGGGCCGCGGTGGACCGATTGGTGCTTCACGGGGGGACAGCTATCTTGTCCGAGACGCCGGAAATTTACGGGGCCGAGCACCTTCTTACGCGTCGTGCTGCCAGTCCCGAAGTGGGAGAGAAACTCATTGAGGTCATCCGCTGGTGGGAGGACTACACGGCCCGCCATGGAGGGGTGATGGACAATAATCCCACCCCAGGCAACAAGGCGGGCGGATTGACCACTGTCCTGGAGAAGTCCTTGGGGGCGGTGGCCAAAGGAGGGACCACCAATCTCATGGAGGTCTACCCCTACGCCGAGGCCGTACGGAGCCAGGGGTTGGTCTTCATGGACACTCCCGGATACGATCCGGCCTCGGTTACGGGGATGGTGGCCGGAGGAGCACACCTCATCTGCTTCACCACCGGCCGTGGTTCGGCCTTCGGATGCAAACCATCGCCGGTCATCAAGTTGGCCGCCACCACCTCCCTATTCCAACGGATGGAGGGGGATATGGACATCAACTGCGGTACCATCCTGGAGGGGGAGGAGAGCGTCGAGGAGGTGGGAGAGCGCATCTTCCGGGAGATCCTCGAGGTGGCCTCGGGCAAGAGGACCAAAAGTGAAGGACTGGGGATGGGAGACCACGAGTTCGTCCCCTGGCAGTTAGGGGTCCAGATGTAAGTCTGACATTCGGGAGGTTCACCAGGGAAGATCCTGCAGGTCGGTGCTTTTGAGGTGGAGTCCATGCTCCTTGGCCTTTTTGGCGAATTCCTCTAGCAGTTCGTTGAGGAGGAGACGCTGGTCCTCGTTGTAGAAGAGGAAGAGGCCCATCATCCTGCGGGCGGGCCGGTGGCGGCCCGGCTCCGTGATTCCCAGGGATTCAGCCACACGGGTCAAATCGCAGAGGGCCTCATCCAGGCTTTGGTATCGAAGGGAGGGATCCCTCTGAGTGGCCTTGGCGATGAAGGCGCAAAGGCCCTCGGGGAGATCCGGGATCCGTTGACGAGGGTCAGGGATGTCTTCCTTCACGTGGAGATCCATGAGCTTGAGGAGGTCCTCTTCAGGGAACGGCCTCTCGCCCGTGAGCATCTCGTAGGCCGTAATTCCGAGGGAATAGAGATCCGAGCGGTGGTCGACCCCCCGGCCCTCGATCTGCTCCGGGGCCATGTAGAAGGGGGTCCCGCACAGATCGAAGACCTCCTTTCCGGTGGAGCAGGCGAGCCCGAAGTCCAGGATCTTCACCTGGTCGTTGTTTTGGAGGTAGATGTTGGCGGGTTTCAAGTCCAAGTGGACCACACCCCTCTGGTGTGCGTAACGAAGTCCCCGGCAGACCTGGATCAGGATGTTCACGGTCCTTTGGGGTGGGAGGCGGACTATCTTTATGAGCAGATCGTCCAAGGAGATCCCCTCCAGGTACTCCATGACGATGAAGACGGTCCGGAACCGCTCCTCGATGTCGTAGATCTTAACGATGTTTTCATGATTGAGGGAGGCGATGGTCTTGGCCTCCTCTCGGAATTGGCGGAGGAATTCCTCCTCCATGGCCATATCGTGCTTGAGCATCTTGATGGCCACAGGCATATTGAGCTCGGCATGGACCCCGCGGTAGACGATACTGTATCCCCCTTTTCCTATGATCTCCTTGATAACGTACTTGCCGATGGTGCGGTCCGGGGTGAGATGCGACGTGGCGAATCGATGCGTCACCAGCTCCGTCAGGAAACCTCGAATCTCGGGATGAATTGCCGCGATCCGATCGAACTGTTCCCTGGTGATGCCCCAGAGGGCCATGTCCGTCTCCGCATCCACGTGGGCGTTGCGCGGCTCTCCGGTAAGCACCGCCATTTCACCCACTATGTCCCCTGTCTGCAGCCGGGTCACCGGGTGGAGTCGGCCGTCTTTCTCCGTTTGGACCACACAGGAACCGCTGCGGATCAAGTAGAAGGAATTCCCCTCCTCGCCCTGGCTCATGAGGCGCTCTCCGGCCCGGAGGGAGCGGTAGAAGAGGCTGTTGAGGATGCGACAGAAGGCCTCCCTCGGGATGGAGCGGAGCAATTTAGTCCCGAGGAAGAACTCGTAGTCCGAAGGACGTGGCCGCATTCCGTCCACCAAGGGAGACTCGAGCTCTGCTTCCATCGAGGGGGGAGGGGTATCCAGGGCGACCCCGACCAGGAAGGAACCGTCATGGCCAACCTCTTTTCGGATCCAGGAGATCCGTCCCCTATAGGATCTCCAGGTTCGTCCCAGCGGCTCATAGACCTTCAGAATGAATGAGGTGTGGGGCTCCATCCGGTGCTGGGAGCGAAGGAGGATACCGCCTTTGCTGCGGTTGAGGACGTCCACGTAGTGGGGGGGGGTAGGAGGGGAGGAGGAGAGTGGGGAGAGAAATCCCAATTCGGGAGGATTCAATGCAACCCTCGGCCACCGTCTCCGCTCTCTTCGGATGGACAACGGAGTCCTCCTTATCCTTCTGGATGCGCGTTGTCTTCGCCGTTTCGTGAGAACGTGGGAAACAAAGGAAAAAGCCCAAGGAAGCCCCAGCCCAACTCAAAACTTGTTTTCGGAGCTGATCCTATCCCGTTGGTAAACGGATTTCAAGCATTTTGGAATGAAAGGTCGTAAACTTGACTCTGTCCCCGCCTTATGAGACCAATGGAGTCGCCTATGGCCAGGGAGTGGGGCAAAAAAGGACCTGGAACCGGAGGAGAAGAGATGAAAGGAACACTGATTCTGCAGCGCACCAGCAAAGCGGAGATGGAAGCAGGGCCCCCTGTGATCACCCGTGGTGAAGGGGTGTGGGTCTACGACCAGGAAGGGAGACCCTACCTTGACCTGACCGCGGGGAACACACGGCCGGTCCATGTGGGCTACGGCCGAAAGGAGATCGCGCAGGCCGTGTACGAGCAGTGCTGTCAGTTGGCCTATTTTACGCCCATGGGTTATGCTAACGAACCCGCGCTCAAGCTCGCCGAGATGCTGAGCGAGATCACTCCCGGCCAGCTTCGATGTTTCACCTTCGTAAGCGGAGGCTCGGAGGCCGTGGAGACGGCCATCAAATTGGCCAAACATTACCATCATTACCGAGGGGACCATAGGCGGTTCAAGGTGATCTCGCGACGGGGGGCGTACCACGGCGTCACACTGGGGGCGCTTCGGGCCTTGGGGTGCGTCCTCCCCATGAGGCAGATTATGGAGCCGCTTCCCCCCGGTGTGGTCTTCGTGGAGTCCCCCTATTGCTATCGCTGTGCTCTTCATTTGACCTATCCCCACTGCGACTTGGCTTGCGCCCGGGATATCGAACGGATCATTCAGTTCGAGGGGCCGGATCAGGTCTCGGCCTTTATCGGAGAGCCCATCCAGCAGGGATTCGGGGCCTACGCCCCCCCCAAGGAGTACTGGCCCCTGATCAGGGAGATCTGCGATCGCTACGGGGTCCTGCTTATCATCGACGAGGTCATATGTGGCTTCGGGCGGACCGGGAAGTGGTTCGGCATCGAGCACTTCGAGGTCCAGCCGGATCTGATGACCATGGCAAAAGGGATATCCAGTGGGTACGTTCCCCTGGGGGCGGTGGGGTGCACGAAGGCGGTCCTGGAGCCCATCGAGATACTCCACCACCTCCACACTTACGGGAACCATCCCGTTGCCTGTGCGGCGGCTGTGGCCAACTTGGAGATCATGAAGCGCGAGAATCTGATCCGTCGATCCGAGGAGATGGGACGTTACTTCCTGGAGGGGCTCCGAGCCCTTGAGGGGCATCCCATGGTTGGAGAGGTGCGGGGGACCGGTCTCTGGACCGCTGTGGACCTGACCATCGACAAGAAGACCCGTGCGCCGTTTCCTCTGGAGCGGATGGGGAACTTGGTCCGGCGGGGGAAGGACAAGGGCCTCATCCTGAAGTTCATGGGTCCTGCATTGGAGTTTGCCCCTCCCCTGACCATCAGCNGCGAGGAGATCGACCAGGGGCTGAGGATTCTGGAGGAGGTGATCACCGAGGAGGAGAGGGATATGGGTCTCGCGTGAGGGCACCCGGCCTGCTCGAGGCCCATGCGGGCTTCTTGAAAATCCTTCTTGACACCTGCGGTGCGGATGGATACGCTGGTGTTGTCTGGATAGAGCGGGTTTGCCGCTTGGGATGGAGAGGATTTTCATGGGAGTGAGGCATCCAAAGATGATTTTATTGCGCCTCTGAGGGGGAAGACCCTCTCAGAGGCTCCTTTCGGGCTGTTGTGCGCGGCCGCTCGCCGTTCGCCCGGTCCCATGAGACTCCGATACGAAGTCCAAGCCCGCCGCCGTGGATCTTCCTATCCACCTTCTGCCTTGCTGTACGCATTCCATGAAGGCACCTCAGTAAGGGATTACACTCTCTTCCTGGGCCAGCCGATGCGTATCAAGTACTAGGTGGTCCCACGATCTTGAAAGGCCCGTGTCTTTCCTTCCCGCGTGGGCGAGCGCCCGGGACGGATTTCCCAAGCATCAAAGGAGGGAGACCATGTTCTTCAAGGAATCCGAGCTGTTTCGGGAATTGGAGTCGGCGGTCCTCCATGAGATCGCCGATAAGGCCATGGAGGTCTCCTATAATCGCGGGGAGTTCGTCCTGCGAGAGGGGGATCCCGCCGAGGACCTCTTCATCCTCAACGAGGGGAAGATCCGCCTCAGCGTGGGCGAGGCTGGTCAAATGACGTATCTCCTCGACCGTCCGGGAGAGGTCTTCGGCTGGTCCAGCTTGGTGGATCGGAGAAAATACACGGCCTCGGCCGAGTGTCTGGAGGCCTGCCGACTGCTGAAGATCCATCGGGAGGCCCTGCTGAGGATCTTCGAGAAGTACCCTGCGAGTGGGATGCTCTTCTACCGGCGATTGGCCGGACTCATTGGGGAGCGCCTTATGGCCACATATCGGACCCTTCTCGCCTCGTATCAGCCTGAAGGTCCGCCTTCCTATGGTTAGATCCGGGCCACGGACGGCTCGGCTCCAACGCACCGGGGCCAAAGGGGGAAGTTATGAAAGCGGGGATCATTTTCACCGGGACGGGGCCGATTCTGATCCTCACCAGCTATGAGTCGTTCTCCGATTCCGACTTCATTGAGAAGCTGAGGATCAAGGGGATCGAGAAATTCATCGCCTTCGAGGTTCCCGAGGAGCTGTGCCGGAAGCGATACGGGAGGCATTTTGACGTGATCTTGGGGGATCTTCATCAGACCGATGACCTTCGCGTGCTGGACTACAACGGTCATACGGTCCTTAAGAACTTCTCCTTCCGGGAACTTGGGGAGCCCTATTTCCACGAAGGGTAGATGGCTGGCGAGATGCCGGGGCCGGTCTCTGGACCGGCGTGGACCTGACCACCGAAGGCCCGTGTGCCGTTTCCTCTGGAGCGGATGGGAACTTGGTACGAGCAGAAAAGGGATACGGGCTTGGCCGGGAGGTAGGGTTTTTCGAGAAAACCTCCCGGCCACATCCCTAATAGCGTGAACCGCCTCTATGGGGTCAAGAAGGAATCCACCAATCCCGCTTGTCGTCGCTCGACCATACCTCTTTTATTTCGGAAGATCATCCCATTTCACGTAATACCCTAAAGTCAAGATATAGTACTCGACCCTTTTGTCCGGCCTGGCGGGGGGAGCTTTGAAGGTCAGCTCCAGAATGTCCCCGTGTTTCACACCCCATTTGGAAGAGGGGTCCGGTACACCGGAGGAATGGATGGCGACGTGATTGTTGTCCTTGCGGAACACGCTCAGATATCCATGGGTGCGATCCGGGCCGCTGGCAGCCTTTCCATCCAAGTAGTAGCGCACGGTCTTCCCAGAAGAGAGATCCCTTTCCACAGCGAGGACCTTAACTTGGTCGATATAAGTGGTCTCCTGTGGCATCTCCTTCACAAGCCGGATCTTTAGCTCTTCCCTCACGGGGATGTCCACCTTCAGAGAGTCCCAATGCTCGTTCTCCTTGCCCACAGCCGTCAATGAATATCCTAGAAAGTGCTCTTTGCCCTTTTCATCCAGGACATAGAGATGGGTGCATGCTCCACCACCGCCCCCTCCTCCTTCACTCTCGGAGCCTTCGCTTCCACCACCCACGGCATTGAGTTGCTGCTCGAAGACGATGTCCTTGTCGACGGTGATTTTTTTCTTCTCCTTCCAATAGCCGTCCGCTGTCACAACGATGGTGTAGGTGCCCTTCTCCACAGGAGTCGAGAAAGTTCCATCCTCACTTGTCTTGGTTGTGATTTTGGGCATGCCGCGGGTTTTGGGAATGAGNGTGACGGTGGCCTCCGGAATGGGTTTGCCCTCCTTGTCGGTTATCTTCCCCTTCACGGTAAAGACCACAGCCCACGCCGGAGAGATCAGCAGAAAAGCCGCCAAACACGCCATCGTGGAGATGAAAATCTTCCTCATGGCCTCCCTCCTCTTCTTTGATCAATTCAAACGCAAATAAAAACGTGCCTCACGCCGTCTGCCGTTTCGATGCTCTGTAATGAGTCGAAGGGTCCACCGGCTCGCTCCTGAGAAGTGCTCCGCCTTCAGATCGCCCAGCACCGAGCTCCTGACGGGCCGGGTGATCGTCCTGGAGACAGCCTTCCATTCCTTGGGGTTTTTCCCGGCACCGATCTCGATCCAGCCCCTTTGGAAGGCGTTGGCGTCCGAGGTCCCGTATACGCGCAGGACAGGTTCTCCGTCCTTGTCCACCACCCGGACCCCTCGGATACGGGCCTCGACGAAAAACTCGGGATCCGCGGCTGCGGCTGCCTTGGCGTCCAGCAGCCCGTATCCCGTATATTGATCCCAGCCTGGGATGTCGATATCCCTCGCGGAATGGAGGATCATTCGGATCACCTGTTCCCCTGTCAATTCGGGGCGCAACGACAGCAGCAAGGAGGCCACTCCGGAGACAAAAGGCGCCGAGAAGGAGCTCCCGGTTACCCGGTAGTACCCTCGATCCGAACCCACAAAGGCCGTACCAGGCCTGTAATCCTTGCTTTCGAAATGAAGCAGATCAGTGCCCTGAGCTCTCAAGGAGAGGATGTCGGCGCCGGGGGCCGCGATGTCGACTCTACGGCCCCAATTGGAGAACCGCAGCCTTTCGTCCTTCAAGCCCGTGGATGCTACGGTGATCACACCCTTCAGTCCGGCTGGCGAAAATGTCGCTGTATTCGTCCCCTCGTTTCCTGCGGCCACCACCACAATGGCCCCCCTCTTTCGGGCATAATCCACGGCCAATTGCTCGTAACGAGAGAGCCCTTTGCCTCCGATGCTCACGTTGATTACCTTCGCACCATTGTCCGCCGCGTAAATGATGGCATCTCCCACATCGATACTGCCTCCGGAGTTGTCGAACCGGGTGGCCTTGACCGGCATGATGACCGCCCAGGGGTTCACCCCTGCGATACCGATTCCGTTGTTGACCCCGGCCGCTATGATCCCCGCCACGACCGTGCCATGGCCGTTGTCGTCTTCGATCTGGTTGTCCCCGTGGACGAAGTTCCAGCCGTGTACGTCGTCCACAAAGCCGTTATGATCATCGTCAAGGCCATTGCCCGGGATCTCGTCCTCATTTACCCAGATGGCACCCACGAGGTCCGGGTGGAGGCGATCCACGCCGGTGTCCACCACTGCCACGGTTACGGGCTCAGCCGCAGGAGGCCAGAGGAGACGGACCCCTGAGGCATCGAACCCGATGCGCTTGATGGCCCACTGGTCATCGTAAGGTTGCCCCCAGCTTCCCCTGGACCGGAAGAAGGGATCATCGGGCAAGTCCGATACCTGCTGACCGTGTCGCTCCAGGTCTCCTTCGATCACCCCCTCCCCTGGACCTTCGGAAGGGCCTGTGGGGGCTCCCTCGGAGGGAGGTGGAATGAGGTAACAGGTTTTATTGGTTCGGTACCTCTTGATTCGGGCCTCGCAGGCTGGGGGACTCGTTGCCTTTTTTACGAATTCCACACTTTGGGGATCGAATGTCACGCCCTCACGAGCCAATGAGTCGCGCAGCCTCTTCAAGGCCCTCTTGCGATCCGCTTGACTGTCGCAATCGAATCCAATGAGCATCCGACGGATCGGTTTTTTCTTCAGTTTGATCTGGCTGGGGGGGGAGTCTTCGCCCACCACGAAGCGCTGCTCTTCATGACATGGAGCGGATACAATGATTGTATCTCCAGGACGCGGGGTTGTCCTGTCTATGGGGGTAGGGGTGCGGTTCCCTCCCCCTTTGGGGATCAAGGTGACCGTGGCTTCATCCAGCGGCTGGCCGGTATCTTCGTCTACTACATTTTTGGCCACCTTGCGCCATGACTCTGCCGGAGGGCTGGACGCGGGCACGTGCTCCTGGGGCGTTTCAGCCTTCAGGCATCTTTCCTCGAAGGTCTCGATGAGGTCTTGGATCCTCTTTTGGTAACGCTCCAGTTCCCGATAAGCGCCTGCGATGTCGTTGTTGATCTTGACCACGTCGTTGAAGGCCTTTACCTGAGCATCTGCCCGCGCCAGGATATCCTCGGCGATGCCCGCTGCCTGGGCGGCGTTTCGGGCGTTGGCCCAGCCCTCCACACCTTGGACGATCAATCCAGCGGTGAATGAGACACCGCCCACCCCGGGGATCAGCCCTGTGGCGGCCAATCCTGCCTTCAGACCCTCCAGCGCGGGGTTCGGGCCTTCGGGCAGAAGGTCCCCAAGGTCCGTCAAGATCTCATTGAGCTGGTGGGCCATTCGGAGCAGGAGGTTGAATGTCCAGTGCTGATACCTGGCGAGATACCCTAGATTCCGGGACATGAGCCTGTCCAGCCGGGCCAGCATCTGCAGGTTGCACTCCGCCAGATCCCGCATGGCCAGTCTGGCCTCCAGTAAGATCTTGGCCACGTCCCGGTCCACTTGGTCCAGGCGTTGGAACTGGGGGCTTTTGGATGAGGCATATGCCTTATGGCCGGGGTAGGCGATGAGGAAGAAGAAAAAGATCGGAAGGAGGACCCAGAACCCGAGTCGGAACTGACGTACGAAAGGACGGTCCCGGGCCCGTCCCGTCCCGGCCGAATGGATAGCCGGAGGAGGAGAGAGATTGCACGGGATTCTGAGAAGGACTGAGGTGGATGATAAAGTTGGAGAGGGTCTCGAGAAGAAGGCCATGGATCCCTCCTTGGAGCGGTGGGGTAGATGATTTCTTTCCAGCATCATACAGGTAAAGATTTTCCCCTTTCTAACAAGTTTTGGGGCAGAAGGTCAACCGGTTTTTTTCCTCTGTGAGATCGCCTCTATAATCATGGCCACTCCTGCCGGATTGAGCTGATATGGCCAATCTGCCGGAAATCAGGCAAACGTAGAGGGTTTCTGCTGTCTCCATAGAGGGATCCGTAACCAGCTCCAGGGAAACCTTACGAGTGCAAATGGTCCTTTTGGAGGACAAAGATCCTATACGACTTTCCGAGGGCAAGATAGAACTTTATCCGAGAATCAATCCGAGTTCAAAGGAGAGAAGAAGTCATTTGATGTTCAAAGCAGAGGTCTTTTGTATACATCTCATCCGGATAAAAGGATAGATTCCACGGAATTGCTGCTTTGGGAATGGAAGGCTCGACAGGAATTCAAGCCCTCGTCGTTCCGATGGGCCGACGACGGGACATGATTCTTTCGGTTTCTGGGGCAGAGTCTCCGCTTCATTGCCGGGCTGAAGTGGGCTCCACAACTACCCGCACCACGTCTCTTTCCTTGGATGCCAAGTGCTGAAGCGCCTGGTTGGCGAGGCTGAGGGGATAGCGTGCTGTTATAGAGTCGGACAGCTCAAGTCGATCTGTGCGTATCAGTGTGAAGAGATCTTCAATATCCCTCCTGTCCATCCCGAATGATCCGAGAACGGCCTGTTCGCGTCCCACAAAGAGGGCCAGGGGCGGCAGTGTGGGCCTCGCGGGTCCGATTCCCACGATTACCGCCCTGCCTCCCTTCTTCAGACAGCGGATCGCCGTCTCCACGGTTTCAGGGAGCCCCACAAATTCCAGTGCAAGGTCCACTCCATCAATATCCAAGTCCTTCCGTATCCTCGGGGCTGGGTCCGTCTCTGTGGGGTTTATGGCCAGGTCTGCGCCGAGCCTCCTAGAACGGGCAAGGACCCGCTCGTTCACGTCGACGGCTATCACCCGTGAGGCTCCCATCAACCGGGCAAGTTGGATGGCATGCGATCCAAGTCCTCCAACCCCGATGACAGCGACGGTTTCTCCGGCCCGCAGGGCTCCCCTTGTACGAAGGGCATGAAAGGGGGTGGCCACACTGTCGGTTGTGATGGCGCCGACATCGAATGGGATCTCATCCGGCATGGGAATGGCTGATCGGTCTTTGATCACAATGTACTCGGCCAAGGCTCCATCCCGATCCATCCCGTAGATCCTGGAGGCATCGCAGAGGGACTCTCTTCCTATAGCGCAGTATCTGCACCGGCCGCAGGAGATGGCGGGGAAAATGGCGATCCGGTCGCCTTCCTTCACGGTCGAGACGTTTCTTCCCGTCTCAGCAATCACGCCTGCGGCCTCATGTCCGAGCGTAATGGGGGTGTGGTCCACCGTGAGGGTCCCCTCCAGGGCGAGATGCAGATCCGTACCGCATAACCCGCAGGCCCGCACCTGTACAAGCACTTCGTCCGGAGCCGGTCTGGGGATTTCCATCTCTTCCAATCGGAGCGGTTCTCCGGGGCGAACCAGACGCGCGGCAAGCATGGTGGTCATCGGCTTCCCTCGTTGCCCGGGCGGGGAGCAATCCCTTCGAGAAGGAGGTCCAATGCTAACTCCAGTTCCTTCTCATTGGGATGGGGCACGGCGTCGAGGTTCTGCCGTGAATCGCGGAGGACCATAAGGCCCACAAAGGCACCCCACAGGAGATCCGCGATGACCCTGGCCCTGGAGTCGGAAACCACTTCTCGAATCAGGTCCGCGCATCTGCGGAAGTTGTCTCCCGATCGACGGGCTAGTTCCGCTTTCACTTCTTTGCTGATTCCGGCCGTGGACTGCGGGTTAGACAGATAGGCGAAGATATGGAAGTATTCGGGATACTCTGACCGGACTTGGGCGAAAAAGCGCCACAGCTGAGCGAGCTTTGCTCGGGGCGGCTGGTTGCTTGAGATGATCTCTTCGAGGCCCTTGGCCATGAAATCGATGCCCTCGAAGAGAAGCGAGACGAAGATCTCGTCTTTGTTCTTGAAATACCAGAACAGGGTTGCCTCCGAGAGCTCACATCGTTGTGCGATCTGTTTTGTCGTCGTCCCGTTGAAACCACGTTCCTTTAGAATGGCCCGTGCGGCGTCCAACACTGCTTTCCGTCTAGCCTCTCGTTCTCGTTCACGCCGTTCCTGAATCCCCATTCCGCAAGCCTCCGAGGACCAATCGATTATTTGGTGATGGGTTCTCTATGGTGTGTATTAAACGGACCATGATCAGCCTGCCTTGCGGCCGTGAGGTCCGGCCTCGGTTTCTACCCCCCCCGGCCTCAGGGCATAATGGAACATTCCTTCGAGGACTTTTTCATCCTCTCTGTCCAAGACCGTCACCTGGACCCTGACGTCCGAGCGGCGGGACTCCATGAATTCCTGCAGGGCACGCCTTGCCGAGCGGGTCTTCACTCGGGCTTCGGCTACCACTTCCGAACTGGCTCGACGAAGGTAGCGGACCGTTGAGGACTTCAATAGGACATACGCCTTCCCCCCCGGAATAATACCGTATGCAGCCGCCCCCGCTGCAGTCTCGGCGACCGTAAAGAGGGCCCCAGCATGTAGGGTGCCCACATGGTTCTGCATCTCCTCTCGGAAGGGGAGGCGTATCCGCAACGCAGGGCCATCGCAGTCCGTCTGTACGGAGTGGAGTCTGAGGTAAGGTATTCGAGCGATGAGGTCTTTTATCCTCATTGACCATTCTCCAGGCCGAAGGCACGGATGGCGTTCTCTCGCACGACCTTCCGAAATATCTCCGGAGGGAGGTTCAATTCTTCGAGTTCGTCCAGTGTCCGGTCAAAAGTAAGCAGGGGATAATCGGTCGCCCATAATACCTTGTCCTGACCCCTTCCGCGCACAAACTCCACAAAAGACCTGGGCCAGTACTTGGGAGTCCGCGCAGAAGTCTCCACATAGATGTTGGGATGTTTCCATGCCAGCGTCATCATCTCCTCGTGCCAGGGCTGGCCCAGATGGCACCCGATAATCGTGAGCTCGGGGAAGGCGAGGGCGACCTCGTCCAGGTAGATGGGCCTTCCGCACTCAGAGGGCAAAAGCGGCCCCGTGTGCCCCACTTGGATGCACACGGGCACGCCGAGCTCGGTGCATTGTATATACACAGGCCAGTAGTGTTTGTCGTTGGGTGGGAGGCCCGTCATTCCATCGCCGTACATATAGGGTTCGAGCCTTATGGCACGCATGCCCAGATCGCAGATAAGGTACTTGATCTCACGGACAAGGTCCATAGGTTTTTTCAATGGGTTGACGGTCCCGGAGCCCACAAAGCGATCCGGATAGGCATTGCAAAGCTCGGCCACTTCTTCGTTGGAGACGATGGGCATGTCTTTGTGATAGAAGGCCGAGAGAATACAACGGTCCACGCCGGCACGGTCCATCTCCGAGAGCATCTCCTCGATGCTCATCCCCTCATAGATGGCCTTTGGCGAGCGGTATTTCTTAAAGATATGGATGTACTCGGCAGGCCATTTCTTGGCTCCCTCCGGTCCGATGTAGGAACTCCACGCATCGATGGCGATCCGTTCTCTCGTCATAAGGGGCCTCCTTTCTGGATTCGCAAGATGGAACGCGCATCTTCCGGGGTTGCAGGTTCCATGCCCAATTCCCTCAATATGCGAACGGCCTTCTCCACGAGCTGTCCGTTTGACCGCGCGAGCTCGCCACGGCCGATATACACGTTGTCCTCCAAACCGACCCGCACATGGCCACCCATGGCCACAACCGGACCGATCATGCGAAAGTGGTTCTTGGCCCCGATGGCAGATACCCACCAGACAGAAGCCTCGGGGAGACTCTCCACGAGATAGAGAAGATCCCTTACCGTGGCCCTGGTACATTCGCCGGGGATGCCCATCACCAAATTGATCAAGAGCGGCTCCTCCAAGACCCCCCTTTCCCTCAGCGCCCAGATATTGTTGATCATCCCCGAATGATAGACCTCCAGCTCGGGCCTCGTTCCGTGATTGCGGAAGAGCGTGGCGATCCTTTCCATCACCGAATACGAGGGGAAAAGCTTAACGAATCGATCCCCCACCCATTGAGAGCGGCCCCTGTGGTATCGGCCCATAAGGCTTCCACCTCCCACACTGAACGAGGCGATCTCCGGCTTGAGTCCCTCAATTACCCGAAACCGTTCCTCCATGGGCAATCCGGCCACGGCACCTCCTGTGCTCAGGTTCAGCAAGGCATCGCAGCCCGCTTCCCGGAGCCCCCCGACGATCTCCCGAAACACGCCTACATCCGCGGTCGGCTTTCCCTTCCGGTCCCTGGCATGGATATGGAGGATGGAGGCGCCGGCGCGCCAGGCCTCAACCCCCTGAGAGATGATCTCCTCGGGTTGCTCGGGCAGATTGGGGTTGGCCTCTTTTCCCTGTTGAGCACCCGTTAGGGCGCAGGTAATGATCACCCTGTTGGTCATCCCGAGTCCTCACTCTCCCGAGAAGTCGGGCCTGCGTTTTTCAAGGAATGACTGCATCCCCTCCTTCTGATCGCGTGTCATGAAGTTGAGGACCACGGTATTGATGGAGAAGTCGATGGCAGCCTCCAGATCTGTTGTCATCCATTTATGGATGATCTCCTTCTGTGTGGCCATGGCCAATGGACTATTCTTCGCCAGCTTTTGGCACAGGCCCTGGACCGTGTTCTCAAGTTCTGAAGGGGGGACAACAGCATGAAGGAGACCGAAACGTTCGGCCTTTCCTGCATCCCAAAACTCCCCCGTCAAGGCCATTTCCCGCGCTTTCTGGATGCCGATGGCCATGGGCAGGATCGCGGCTTCTACAATGGCCGGTATGCCCCGATTGATGTTGGGCAGTCCGAAAGAGGATCGGTTGGTGGCGACCATGAAGTCACACGAGACCGCAAGTTCCAAGCCGGCTCCGAGGCAGAGTCCATCGATGGCGGCCACAACCGGCTTCTCAGTGGTCCTGATGGCCAGGAAGGTCCTGTGGAGTTCACGTCCGACTTCCCGGACCTCGAAAGCCTTCAGGTCCTTCACGTAGGCCACGTCGATCCCGGACGAGAAGGCCTTGGGACATGCGGAATCGAACAGCAAGACCCGGACATTGCGGTTTGCAGTTGCTTGGGCCAAGGCCTCGCGTATCTCAACAAGCATGCGCCCGTTTATGGCATTGAGCACCTTAGGCCTGTTGAGGGTGATTCGCAGCACCGGGCCATGGCTGGAGATCTGGATCGTCTCGGGCATGGAGAACCTCCACGATATGTTGGTGACATCTTCCTTCCCACAACGGTTATCTGCCTCTGAAGACAGGTCTGCGCTTTTCCTGGAACGCCCGCAGGCCCTCCTTCGCGTCCTCTGTCTGACGGAGTGGTTCCGCGTAAAACTGCTCCAGGCGGAGGCCTTCGTCCAGGGGGAGGTGAATGCCTCGCCTTGCCGCATGACGTGCTGCTTGAACCGCGAGGGGAGCACACGATGCAATCCTCTTCGCCATATTGATGGCCTCAGGAAGCAGCCTCTCAGCCGGCACCACCCTGTTTACGAGTCCATAGCGGAGGGCGGTTTCCGCGTCCATGCTCTCACCGGTGAGGATGAGTTCCATGGCGATACCGAAAGGGATCAGCCTCGGAAGCCGCTGGGTTCCGCCTGCCCCCGGCATGATGCCCCATCGAACTTCGGGCAGTCCAAAGACGGCGTGGGAGGCGGCGATACGGATATCGCACGCCAGTGCCAGCTCCAGCCCCCCCGCAAGACAATGGCCGTTTATGGCCGCAATGACCGGCTTTCCCGGATCCAGATTGCGCGTGATCCCCCCCAGGCCCGGCTCCGTTTCCCCCTTTTCCCTTCTCTCAATGGGGGTCATCGCCTCGTAGAAAGGCCTTATCTCCTTGAGGTCCGCCCCTGCGCAAAATGCCTTGTCTCCGGCCCCTGTGATGATGGCCACCCGGAGGTCCCTGTCCTTTTGGAAGGCCCGCCATGTGTCCCACAGGGTGCGGCTCATCTCCAGGTTGATGGCATTTCTCGCCTCCGGCCTGTCCAGGATCACCAGTAGTATCTCTTCATGTTGTTCTGTCCGGATACTCATCCATTTGCCTCCCGCACGGGCTCGAAGCCTTCTATGTCCAGTATGCTGCCCACCCTTTTCTCGGAGAACTTTGCTCGAACCCGCATGCCTGTCTTCACGTGCTCCTCTGGGCATAGAATGCGATGGACCATGGAACTGTGGGCCCCATCCAACTGAATGAGGCCGTAGGTGATGGGGGGAGGGAACGGTCTATGGACGCCTTGCTCGTGGATCACCGTCCATGATCTCAGCGTGCCCACCGGAGCTATTTCCAGGATGTCCTTTGAGTCCCTGCCGCACCGGGGGCAGAAAGAGGAAAGAGGGACCCATACAAACCGGCAGGAGAGACATCGGGCCCCCAGGATCTTGCATTCATCCCTGAGGGCGGTGAGGAACCGGCTTGCAGCAACTCCGGCGGCATACTCAAATGGCAGATGTACCCGGCCTTCCAGAATCATCTCAGGACCTCGAAGTGCAGGATGTCATCCATGGCGCCGATCCTCTCTTCCCTCCAGACCGCTTGGACCCGCAGGCCGATCTCCAGTCGTCCAGGGTCGTTCTCATCGAGGTAATGGTTCAAGGTCGTATCCGCCCCGTCCAGCCGGATCAGGCCCATTCCATACGGAACCGGCCTGGGTCGGCCGGTTCGGCTGTCGACAATGGGCTGGAAGAGGACGGTCCAGGCCTCCAATGTACCCCTGTCCGCCACTGGAACCCATTCCTTCAGGGGGACCCTGCAGTTCCCACAGAGGGGACGGGGGGGCAGATAGCGTCGTCCGCACCGGGAACACCTTAGGGCGCTTATACGCTTCTGACGGATCCCCTCCAGGAATCGTTCCATCACGCTGCCAGAGCGATAGCCCCATTGCAGTTTCATGACGGACTTGATTTGAACGTTCATGGCTCGCTTCCCAGGATGATCACATCTGACCANGCATAAACCCCGTAACCCGTGGCCAGTGCTGTCCGAACTCCATCCACCTGGCGGGCTCCTCCTCGACCGTGGATTTGAAGGGCGGCCTCCGCCACACGGATTACCCCCGATGCCCCCACCGGATTCGTGGAGAGGACTCCTCCGGAGGGGTTGACCGGAAGGATTCCGTCCAACATCGTCATGCCCTCTTCGATCATGCGTCCCGCATCGCCCTCCTTGCAGAATCCCAGGGCTTCGTACCAGGCCAGTTCCGCATAGGTGACAGGTTCATAGACCTCAGCCACGTCGATGTCATGCAGTGGATCCCCGATGCCCGCTTGCCCATAGGCCACACGTGCCGCATCCCGCAAGGTTCGCATCACGCAGAGCCTCTGCTCCATGTCCCCTATATAAGGCTGATCGTGGCGGGTCACAGCGGCTCGGACCCATGCAGGCCGTGGATTGAAGTGGCGGGCCTTTTCGCCGGAGATCACAACGATGGCACAGGCTCCATCGGATTGGGGGCACATGTCCAGGAGCCTTATGGGATGAGCCAGCATCCTGGATTTCAGGACCTGTTCCACCGTCAGATCGGGCATCTGAAGGTGGGCATATGGGTTGAGTGCCGCGTTCCTGCGTGCCTTGACGGCCACCAGGGCCGCATGCGCTTCGGTGATGCCCCGCCGGGCAACCAGTTGGGAGATGGAGAGGGCGAAGTTTCCGAGTGCCCCGGATGCCACGGCTCGATCCCAGAACGGGTCCGTAAGGGCCATCCCGGTCTGCGTGTGTCCCTCGGAATGTTTTTCGAAACCCACGACCAGGACCGTATCGAATAGGCCGCTTGCCACCTGATGAAAGGCCGCGATGCAGGCGCTGGTCCCCGAAGTGCCGCCGGTGGCCACTTTGAGACAGGGTCTTCCCACTGCAAAGGATCCCTCGCCGGCCCACAGTTCCGGGAGGGCCCGCCCCTCGAAGATCTCCATATTGGCCATTATCACCGCGTCGATCTCCCCGGGATCCATGGAGGCATCCTGGAGTGCGGCCATGACGGCCTCGCGTACGAGTTCGGGCTGGCTCACGTCATCGCGCCGTTTGGTATGGCGGGTCTGTCCGGTCCCCACGACAGCCACACTTCGACTCATGAGACCTTCTCCAGAAGGACCAGGACGTGGGCCTGCCCGGCCGGGCCCCAGGATCCATGGACCAAGGCCCGGCCGGGCTCTCTCCGCCCGCGGAGCCATTTTTCGGCGGATCGAAGATTGGCGAGCCCCGCCGCCACCGGCGCCGCACCGGCGAAGAGCCCGCCGCCAGGGGAGATCGTGGTGGAAGGCTCAACGGGCACAGCGGAGAGAAAAAGGTCTTCTTCGTGGGCAAACCAGCAAGCCGGCTCCGCAAGGTCCAGGTGGCATTCTTCTATTCCCGCCGTCCTGCAGACCCGTTTCCACGCCCTGGAGAGGCCCCGCCAGGAGACCAACTCCCTGCTGCCCGGCCCATGGTTGTCGTGATCCCATCCCATCCCCTTCACCCAGATCCCATCAGCGTCCCTTTCCTGTGCGTGGGCTTCGAGAACCACGGCCACGGCCCCATCTCCAAGCGGAGCGATCATATGAGCTCGGATAGGCGAGGCCACAACGGGGGACTGGAGCACATCTTGAGGAGTCACCGCGGATCGTAGCCCCCGGGGGGCGGAGCGGGTTCTCAGCGACACGGTATTCGCCCAACGTTCGAGGGCGCGTGGGTCCAAATCAAGGAGTTGGCGGGCCTGGAGGGCGGAGCATACCAGAAAGTCCACCCCCATCGGCTGGAGAAAGACGGGATCCATGGCCCACGAGGTGACACTCCAATAGGGGGCCATGGAGGCCTTCCCATGGGCTACCACGAGGACCCTATGGTAGGATTCAGCCAGCAGTTGACATGCCGCATGAACAAAGGCCGCCAGACCGTCTGCCGCAATCCGGGTCTCCGGTTTCATTACAGCGCCCACCACTTCCGTGACGTGCACGTTGGATGCGGCAAGCCCGTCCAGAAGATCCACCGATGCCGTGACCACTGCATCCAGATCCGCATATCCAATCCCGGCCTCATCCATGGCCTCTTCTACGGCCGCCAGGACCATCTCGGGTATGCTCCGAGTATCCTCGATAGCCGGTCCTGTCTGACCCGTCCCAGCGATTCGTACCCGTAGTCTTCTACGGCCGTTCAAACCCCCGCTCCCCTCATTTACACCAGCAGGCCCCTCTCCTTGGCGATGATCCCCCGGAGAATCTCGCTTGTTCCGGCTCCCACGGTGAACCCCAGGGAGTCTCGTCGCAGCCGTGCAATGGTGTATTCCTCCATGTACCCGTTTCCCCCGAAGATCTGGGCGCAGTCGTGGGCCACATTGCGGACCGCTTCCGAGGCGAACAATTTGGCCAAGGCGGATTCCGCAATACAGTCCTTCCCTTGCACGTAGAGATGCACGGCGCGATAGGTCAACGCTTCCGACGCCTCAATGGCAGCCAGGGCGTCGGCCAGACGATGCTGCCAGACCTGGAAACCCAGCAGATGACGACCAAAGGCCTTTCTCTCATGTCCGTACCGCCGGGCTTCTTCCCACATGAGGCGCATCTGGGTGCAGCAAATCAGGGCCAAAACGAGCCGTTCCCCCACAAAGCCCTCCATGATCAATCTGAAACCATCGTTCTCCTGACCTATCAGGTACCTCGCGGGGACACGACAGTCCTCCAGAGTTAACTCCGCGGTATCGGAGGCGTGAACCCCCAGTTTGTGCAGTCGTTTTCCCTTGATGAATCCCGGGGCGTCGGTCGGAATGACAAGGAGGGAGATTCCCCCTCGTCCATGTCCGCCGGTCCTCACGGCTGTTGTCATAAAGTCCGCAATGGTCCCGTTGGTAATGAAGGTCTTTGCTCCGTTTACAACAAAGTCGCCCCCGTCCCGCGTGGCCCTGGTTCGGATGGCGGCAACGTCACTGCCCGCGTCAGGTTCTGTGATTCCCAGTGCGCCGATCTTCTCCCCCGTGGCTGCCGGCCTAAGGAATTCCTCCTTGAGTTCCTCTGTGCCTGCGTTGTCGATGGCCTTTGAGGCGAACTCAGCATGGGCGAGGATGCTTACGGCTACACCAACGGAGCTGGACCGGACCAGCTCTTCGATGAGGACGGTTGTGTACCAGAAGTCGAGTCCACTTCCGCCGTACCGGGGCGAGAACCGGATACCGAGGTAACCCAGACTGCCGAGTTTTTCGAAGAGCTCCCTTGGAATTGCCCCCTGGGCCTCCCATTCCGGGATATGGGGTTTGATCTCCTTTTCGACGAATTCCCGGAGGGTCCTTCTGAAGATCTCGTGTTCCTCGGAAAAGACAGAGGGATACATGATATTCCTCCAGGACGAGCCGTATTTTGGATCCCTGGGCTTTATACAATTTCTGCCATCTGTACTCGAATAGCATTCGATTGTCAAGTGATATTTAGTTATCAAACGTCTTTTGATTTAGACAGAAGCGGAACCATTTGTAATCAGTGGTTTTTCCATATCCGTCGCCCTTCCTCTCTGGTACCACCAGGGAAGTCCCGGAGACCAAGGAGGGGCGGAGTTCGGGAAAGGGCTGCCCTGCGTCAAGGAAGGTCGTCTCAGCTTTAACCATTGGATCGTTCCTTTGATCGTGCGATCTTCCAGGCAGAAGGACCGGCCGCCAAGAGGGCATCGGTGCTCCTCGATCAAAGGGTTTGTTGACGCCGGGGGAGTCGCTCCATTATCATGCGTGCAATTACAGTCTCGAATCAGAGGGATGGATGGCATGGCGAATCTGGAAGTCGACTTCTGTGGTGTCTCCTTGAAGAATCCCATCATGGCGGCCTCGGCCGAGCCCACACTGAACGCTGATAACATGCGAAGGTGCATGGATTCGGGAGTGGGAGGGGTCATCGCGAAGACGATGACGGATTCCGAAGCCATGCGTGAACTCACCACGCGGTCCAAATGGCGATTCCTGAACGAACGTCACGAGGTCTGCCGTGGAAAGGTCCCCAGGGCCTTCACTCTCTATGGGCGGAGCGGCCTCGCGTTTGAGGAGCCGGAGGTATTCCTGAAGGAGATTCGAGAGGCGCTCTCTTATGCCAGTCATTGTGGGGCTGTTGTAATCGGCAGCATCGCCTCCACAGAGATCTCCGGCTGGGTGGATCTGGCCAAACGGATGGAGGATGCAGGCGTTCCCCTGATGGAGCTTAACTTCGGATGCCCCCACCCCAAGCTCATGCCCGGCGTGCGTACGGGCATGAACGTGGGCCAGGATTTCGACTATGCCTGCGAGATCACACAAGCCGTGGCCGAGGCGGTGGACGTCCCTATTATGGTAAAAGTGACCCCCCAGGTGATCGACCTCGTTGAGTTCTCGGGGCGTCTGAGGGAAGCCGGCGCCGCGGCTGTGACGCTGACCAACCGGTATCTGGGATTCATCCCCGACATCGAGACTGGAAAGCCCCTCATCTACGGATGGGCAGGAGCCGGCGGTCCCTGGACCAAACCCCTCACCCTGCGATGGATCAGCCAGGTTCACTGCCGTTACAAGGGGGATATTTTCATCGCGGGCACCAATGGCGCATACGACTGGCGGGACGTGGTTATGTTCATCATGAGCGGCGCGCACGTGGTGCAGATGTGTTCCGCAGTCATGGCGTACGGTTACGGATGGCTGGCCAAGCAGGTGAGGAGACTAGAGGAATTCATGGATGAAAAAGGATACGAGAGGGTGTCCGATATGTGGGGGATCGCTGCCGATGCAGCGATCCCCTACGCTGAGATGCCCCGTGAGATCGCCCGATTAAACCCGGAGATATGCACCTATTGCAAGCGCTGTCTGCGGGTGTGCTTCTACGGGGCCATGCAGGACGGAGGGGACCGGCTCTGGGTCAGAGAGGATCGGTGTGTGGGCTGCGGCGGCTGCCTTTCCGTGTGCCCGGTGGCTGGCGCCGTTGAGGTGGTAATCCGTCAATAAACGGGGACGTTCCCGTCGGCAGCACGGGTGCGCTTTCCTCTCCTGCCTCTCCTGTTGAACCGCTTGCCAGGCGGCGCGGCTCTCCAGTCCTGTCCCACTCCTGGTTTTGATCCTTCAGGTGCCGGATCCTCATGTCTGAGGGAAGTCGTCCAAAAAGAGGGCCGTGACGACGGTGGTTGCATTTTTCGGTTGACAAACCATTTTATATTTCATATCTGAGATCTTAGATCTCAAACTGCTCCTGCGGAAGGGTCATGCCCATTCTTAAACCGATCTCCGAGGTCCGCGCACTCAGCGACGCCGCCTATGAGGCGATCAAAGAGGCCATTCTCAGACACCGCATGCGCCCGGGGGAGATCTACAGCGAGCAGCGTCTGGCCCAAGAGCTTGGAATCTCCAAGACCCCGGTTCATGAGTCTCTGATCAGATTGGCCCACAAGGGTTTCGTAAAGCTTCTGCCGAGGCGCGGAGTCCAGGTCAATCAGCTCAGTGTCGACGATATTCAGAACCTCTATAAGCTCCGAGCGATCATAGAGAACGCCGCGGTTTACGACATCGCCACGAAGCTGACCGAGCGCGATTTTGAGAGGTTTGAGGAATTCCGCAGGGAAGAGCTCACCTACGCACGCACACAAGACCATGTGGAATATCTGCGGGTCGATCGCTCTTTTCATGCCTATCTGGCCAACAAGACGGGAAACGCCTTTCTGGCCGAAGCCCTGGAGAACATCCGGGATCTCGTGGATTGGATGGGGGCCAAGGCCCTTTTGAGAAGGGAACGCATCGAAGAGGTCGTTCGGGAGCACCAGGCCATAGTAAGCGCCCTCAGGAAGGGAGATCCCGATGCCGCCAAGGCCACGATGGACTATCACATCCGGGAGACATTGAAGAACGTCCTGAATCAGATGGAGCTTTCCGAGATTCCTCCGGCGGAGAGAGAGGAGCGCTGAGAGGTGGATCCGATCCATTTGGATGCGAGATGGGCGCGGGTTTCGGGGCCCACGACCCCGCCGTCCTCCCCGCAACAGGCCCTTGGGGATTGGGAAGGGTATCGCCCGGGATCTCACCCCTCATAGAGGAGGAATGTGAGCGGCGCAGGGAACGCGAGGTGAAATAGAGAAACTTCATCAGGGGCGACTGCAGATCTGCGGCGGAGGCTGTTTTTCATGGAGGATTGGAAGCAGAATCCTGTGCTTCTTCGAGAGCGGATACGGAAGGGGCAGTGGAGGCGATCCACTGCTGGGCTGTGTGCAGGATTCGTCCAGGCCAATCTGGTGATTCTACCCAAAGAGTTCGCCTTCGATTTCACGCTCTTCTGTCTCAGAAATCCCCGTCCCTGTCCCATTCTCGAGATCCTGGAGGCCGGCGATCCCATAGTGCGGGAGACGGCCAGGAATGCGGATGTGCGCACGGATCTGCCGGGCTATCGCGTCTTCCAAAACGGGGAACTGACCGAGGAAGTGGTGGATATCACCCAATACTGGCGCGATGATCTGGTGACGTATCTGATCGGATGCAGCTACACCTTTGAGGAGGCCCTCGTCCGCGGGGGTGTCCCCATACGGAACTATATCCAAGGAAAGGACCCCGCCATCTACATCAGCAACATCAGGTGCCGTCCTGCAGGCGTCTTCTCCGGGCCCATGGTCGTGACCATGAGGCCCATACCATCGCATCTGGTATCGCGGGCCGTTCAGATCACCTCCCTTTTTCCGCGGACACATGGTGCCCCAGTGCACATCGGAGACGGAAAGGGCATCGGGATTCCTGATCTCGCGAAAGTGGATTTCGGAGAGATCCCCATCATCGAGGAGGGCGAGATACCGGTCTTCTGGGGGTGCGGGGTCACTCCCCAGATGGTCGCCCTCGAATCGAAGATCCCCTTCATGATCACGCACAAACCAGGCCACATGTTCGTCGGCGATCTTCGAATCGAGGAAGTCGCCATAACATAAAGAAGAGGTGTGCGGAATCCATCCTCAACCCGTAGACCAAGGAGGTCGGAGATGAAAGGCAAGAAGAAAGGCGGATGGACGAGAAGGGACTTCGTTAAGACGGCAGCCGTGGGGACCGGCGTCATGGCGGCGGGGATATCGTTCCCGGCTGTCATCACCCGGGCGGGGACCAAGGATCCCATCCGCATCGGGTGCTTGATGGACATCACCGGCGCGCTGTACACATTCGGCATCTGGGGGGAGCGCAGCACCAGAGCTGCGGTGGACCGGATCAACGCTCAGGGAGGCATCAACGGAAGGCCTATCAAACTCTTCGTGGAGGACTCCGCCACCAATGTCCAAACGGCCCTGAGGAAGTTGCGCAAACTGATCATGGAGGACCGATGTGACTTTATCCTCGGCCCCTGCAATTCCGGGATCGCCATCTCGGCGGCGCCCCAAGTGGAGAGCATGGATACCATTTTCTTCTCCTGGGGAACCTCCGCGGCCATCACCGGCAAGAAAGGCAATCGATATATCTTTCGCGGGATCAACAACGTCCGGCATGGGACCATTGCTCTCGGCAAGGTGGCCCTGAAACACGTGGGGAAGCGATATTACTGCTTGGGGGCGGACTACGAGTGGGGGCGTTCCCTGATCGCCGAGTTCCGGAAGGTCATCGATGCGGAGGGCGGAGAGTTCAAGGGGGAGGAGTTTTCCCCCGTGGGGACCGAGGACTTTCTCCCTTACCTCAACAAGATCAATCCCAAAGAAGTCGATATCCTGGTGGCCGGGTACTTCACGGCGGACCTCCTCAAACTGGCCCGCCAGGCATCGGAGAAGGGGCTGATCAAGCATATGGAGATCATCGGAGGCGCCATGCCCACGGGCCTGACCGTCGAGGATCTCGGCCCCGCAGCGGAGCACATCTGGTTCACTGCATACGGGCTTCGTCGTATAGCGAACATCCCTGAGGCCTACAGGCCTTTCAACAAGGTCTATCGAGATGCCATCGGATTGGACGACGAGGGTCGCAGTATCAAGGACGGCAAAATGGCCGCTGTTTCTTATTCATGGGCGGCCTGGGAACACGTCTTTTGGGTCAAGAGGGGAATCGAGAAGAGCGGCTGGAGATCCAAGGATGATAACGAGAAATTCATGAAGGCCCTGGAGGGGATGTCCGTGGAGGCCTCCGTGGAATTCCCCCAAGGACCCAAGACCATGCGAGCCCAGGACCACCAAGTCTTCACCGACCAGTACGTGACCAAGATCGAGGGAGGGAAATTCGTGGTCAAGGGAGTGGTGAAGGCCGAGGATCTGATGTACGAACCGGAAGTGGATTACACCAAGCAGAAGATCTGACCATGTTCGATCTGATCCTCTCACAGATGATCAACGGGTTCGTTTGGGGCTGGATACTGGCCCTGATCGCCATAGGGCTGACCCTGATCTTTGGCCAGTTGGAGATCGTCAATGTTGCCCACGGCGCCCTTTACACCATCGGCGCCGTGGGTGCCTATTATTGCTCAACGTATCTGGGGCACTGGGGTTGGGCGGTTCCCCTCTCCCCCTTGTTTTTGGCGCTCCTGGGGTTGATCATCTATCTGACGACGATCCGGTTTTCCTTGGGAAAAGAGGTCATCGTCACAGTGATCATCACCTATGGGTTGCTCTTCATCCTCGAGCAGGGCACGCTGCTCATTTACGGCGGTGTGCCCCGAATGATCCCCAACCCCATCCCTTACAGCATTCCCTTCATCGGCGGTAGATACCCCGTTTATCGGATTTTCTGTGCCGCGTTCTCCGCAGCGGTCATCGTCGCATTGATGGTCTTTTTGAAAAAGACGCGTTACGGTCTTTGGATCCGGGCGACGAGGCAGGACTACGAGACTGCGTTGAACATGGGAATCCCCGTGCAAAGGGTCTACGCCTTTGTGTTCTGTTTGGGATCCGCACTGGCCGGGCTTGGAGGGGTCCTGGCCGCCCCCATCAGTTCCGTGACGTTCAATATGGGCAATAACATCATAATCGATGCGTTTATCGTCGTGATCATGGCGGGCTTCGGAAGCATCATCGGCACAGTGGTGGCTTCTCTCATCATCGCAATGATCATCGGGGTCTCGGCGGCCTTCGTGAATCCTGTTCTGGCCAAGGTGATCGGTATGGCCGTGATGGCGGCCGTCCTGTTCGTTAGACCCGAGGGCCTTTTCGGAGAGGTTTGACCATGTCCCTGAAGGAGCGGGGAAAGAGGTGGATTTTGTTCGGGATCCTTCTGGCCTTACTGATCGTGGCCCCGCACGTTCTCGACCCGTACAGACGCTACATCCTGACAGAGCTCTTGATGTGGGGTCTGTTCGCGCTGGGCTTTGACATCATCTTCGGCAAAACGGGTCTGCTCAACTTCGGGATGTCCTCCTTCTTCGGGATGGGGAGTTACGGGTTCGTCCTAGCGGTGTACCATCTGCATGTCAACCTCTGGGGGGGACTGCTCGCGGCCATCCTTGTCTCATTGGTATTTTCCATACTCGTCGGTCTGCTCATCACACGTTTCGCAAGCCACTATTTCGTGGTATTCACCATCGTCATCTCCATGATTCTATTTCTGCTGGCCATGAACCTGCGGGAGTTCACTGGAGGCGACGAGGGCATAATCATCCGGCTGAGGACTTTGCCCCTGGGGCCGTGGGATGTGTCCCTGAGGAGCGCTATCACCAAATACTATATAATCCTCGGGGTCGTGGGCACGGCGTTTTTCCTCGTGCTCAAGTTCTTCGATTCGCCGCTGGGGCGGGCCATCGTTGCGGTCAAGGAAAACGAGGAGCGGGCGAAGATGATCGGTTACGATACCGCTCGTCTCAAGCTGATTTCCTTCGCCCTTTCGGGAACCGTCGCTGGCCTTGCGGGCGGCCTGTACCCCATCCTCAACAACAACACCAACGCAGAGATATTCTTCTGGATTCTCTCGGGGAAGGCCGTTCTCTGGAGCGTGGTGGGGGGGGTAGGGACCTTGTGGGGTCCTTTCATCGGGGCTGGCATCCTGGTTTACGCGGAGGATCTCCTCAGTTCATGGTTGATCAACATATACCCCATCCTCGTCGGTGGGCTTTTGATCATCATCATTCTCCTTGCTCCCAAAGGGATCTTGGGCACCATACAAAGCGCTCTGATGGAGAGGGCCTTGCAGAAGTCCTAGAGATCGAGGGTGAGGATGGACGTTCCTGTGTTGAAGACCGAGAATCTTGGAATCAACTTCGGCGGACTCCAAGCGCTGAAGGGCGTTGACTTCGAACTGAGAGAGGGGGAGGTCAAGGCGCTCATCGGGCCCAACGGCGCCGGGAAGACGACCTTCTTCAATGTCATCTGCGGCAATCTGAAGCCTTCAGCGGGGAAGGTCTATTTCAAGGGAGAGGACATCACTGGATGGGCCCCTTTCAAGATATGCCGTCTCGGTCTCTCCAGGACGTTCCAAAAGACGAGCCTCTTCCCTGAACTCTCTGTGTTCGAGAATCTGCGGCTGGCCGCACAGACGGGTTACGGCAAGAGAAACGTCTTTTTTCGGCATGCACATTCGGACGAAAAGGTCATCGACATCGTCGAGAGGCTCATCGAATCGGTTGGTCTGCAGGACAAAGCGAGACACCCGGTGGCCAATTTGTCCCATGGGGATCAGAGGCTTCTGGAGATCCTGGTCGGACTGAGCACCAACCCGGAACTCCTTCTGCTGGACGAACCGACCGCGGGCCTGAGCGTCAAAGAGACGAAAGAGATGACCGAGAGGATAAAAGAGCTTGCGAGGACATCCATTCGAAACGTCATTATCGTCGAACACGATATGGAGGTGGTGACCGAGTTGGCCACTCGGATATGCGTCCTTTACTATGGCGAGATCCTGTGCGAGGGTACGGTTGATGAGATCAAGTCTCACCCCAAAGTGCAGGAGGTCTACTTGGGCAGGTCCGTGTGATGCTTCAAGTTAGTGATATCCACGTCTATTACGGCAAGAGCTACATCCTGCAGGGAGTTTCCCTGGCGGTTCACGAAGGAGAATTGACCGGGATGCTCGGCCGGAACGGTGTCGGCAAGACCACGACCCTTCGCGCCATTATGGGACTCAATCGTCCACGACGCGGTCGCATTGTTTTCCGCGAGCAGGATATCACGCGCATCCCTCCCCATCGGATCCCTCGTCTGGGTATCGGATACGTGCCTCAGGGTCGAAGGATTTTCCCTCGTTTGACCGTTATGGAAAACATCGCCACCTCGGTGGTGAAAGGACCCATCCAAAAGGAGATGCTGGAGGAGATCTTCAGCTATTTTCCGATCTTGAAGGAGAGACAGAGACAACAAGGGGGGACCCTCAGCGGTGGAGAGCAACAGATGCTGGCTATAGCCCGGGCCATCATCACCGGCCCTAAATTGCTGATTCTCGATGAGCCCACAGAGGGGTTGATGCCCTTGATGGTGGACCTGATCAAGTCGACTATCCGACGGCTGAACTCGGAGAAAAAGGTGAGCGTCCTGCTGGTAGAGCAGAATCTGGACACCGCGCTTGAGGTATGCGAAAGAATTATGGTCATGGAGAAGGGAAGTATAAAGTACAACGAGCGGATTCAGGACCTGGACAAGGCCCGGCTCATGCAGTATCTGGGTGTCTGAAACGGTCCCTATTTGATGTAAAATCCTCTGATTTCCGGCGCACCAGGATAGACAAGCCGTCCCTCGGACATGATGGTCTCTCCGTCGAGCTCAATGGTCGGTCGCCAGAAGATATTATCCAGATGCCCATTTACCTGGAGATTCCCTCCCATGGTCGAGGCGTTGTTCCCGATCCCGATATGCGCGGTCCCGTAGATGCTCTCGTCTTCGTAGAAACGCCCCCGGAGGCGGGCGCGGGGGTTGAGGCCAATCCCGAGTTCCGCCACGTAGTAGATTCCAGGATCACCCATACGTTCGAGGATCTCCTCCATCTGCATCGCCTCGTTTCCTCCCTGAACGGCCACGATCTTTCCCTCCTCGATGATCAGGGTGATCTCGTTTTCGAGGATACCCAACGCGGCCTGACAGGCGTCGACGACGAGCTTGCCGTGGGCTTTGTATTCCACTGGAGCGACGTTCGCCTCAATAACCGGTGGTCCAGCGAAACCCTCCCGGTATTCCGGAGACTTCAGGCAGTATCCGTGTTCGAGATCGACATTTCTGCACCCCCGGAGGTCCAGCCAGAGGTCCGTTCCCTTTTTGGTGGTGATATGGGCTTCATCCGACTCGGTGAGGAGACGGTTCACTGTCTGGACGACCTCCTTCATCTCCTTGAAAGGCGCCTCCGGGATGGTGCGCGCAAACAGCTCGTCATCTGGTTGCGCCGTTGAGAGGACACGAACCCCGGATCGGCTGGCCTCCATCCGGGCCTGGCAATGAGCCAGGGACCACTCCGTCACCAGGAAGACGACGTCGGCCGCCTTCATGGCTGCACCGACGCTTGCCGGGGGGTTCTGGCCATGCAACCGCCCGTACGTCCGGATCACGCACATGGAGACTTGGGGGGTGATGCACGATGCCGAAGCCATGATGGCATTTCCGTACTTGATGGAGGCCGTATCCGTTACAACCAAAACTTGTTCGTCACTTGTGACTCCTGCACATTCACGAACAAGCCGTTCCGCTCCTTTTTGAATGTCTATCGACAAGAAGTTCAAGGATGCCTCCTCAGGAAAGGTTGAAAGGAGTTTTANCTGAAGGAAACAGTTGGTTTGCCATGGAATCTGTTCCGAGTTACAATGTAAATCTCCAAAGATATTCAATCCTGGCTGCCAGTATATGTAGAGACAAGGACAATGTCAATCAAGAAGGACGATTCTTCATATTTGCTGAGTCACGACCATAAGCAAGTTGAGGTCGAATAATGATCTATCCCGTCCCTTTGATCAAGCCGAATGGGGACCGTGGCATTCGCATTGCTTTCGGCGACGAGCGAACACTGGCCGTCAACCGTCTCGTCCGGAATTTATCGCGGATTCTTCACGAAAGGACCTTGAAGGGCGTAACGGACATCCTACCCACTTATGCCGCTCTGACCGTGATGTACGATCCTCTCNTCGTCGATTATTCCGACCTCAAGCGGGAGATCGAATTGCTTCTGAGTCAGTCGGAGCTGTCCGATATGCCCGCGGAGACCTCTCGACTGCTGATTGTCCCCGTGTGCTATGATGGCGAATATGCTCAAGATATGGAATACATCTGCCAGTTCACTGGATTGAGCAAAGAACAGATCGTCGCTCTTCACACATCCGAGCCCTACTATGTCTTTCAGTTGGGCTTTACTCCGGGTTGTCCCTTCATCGGGCCGCTCCAGGAGCCCTTGCACGTGCCCCTCATGGAGGCACCCAGGACCGACACCCCTCAAGGTTCCGTGGCCATCAGCGTGGGTCAGACCGTCATCTATCCAAGGGCCACGCCCGGAGGAATGCGAATCATCGGAAGGACTCCCGTGCGCCTTTTCCAGGTGGATCATCCGGAGCTCACTCTCTTTAAACCGGGTGACCGAGTCTCCTTTCGGGCCATCGACCCGGCGGAATACCGAGTTCTGGAAAGGAAGGCGGATTCCCTTTTGGTGGGCGTTGAGGTGCGAGAATATGATCCGGAAGATGAGTAGTCCTGTATTTGAGGTCCTTTCTCCGGGTATATTGACCACCGTTCAGGACCTGGGCCGTGAGGGGTATCTGACTCTGGGCATTGCCGAAAGCGGCGCGATGGATGCGTTTTCCCTCGTCGCCGCCAACCGCCTGCTCGGAAATCCGGACCACGCAGCGGGGTTGGAGATCACGGTCGCCGGCCCCAAGCTCCGATGCCTGAGGAGGACCCTCGTCAGCTTGACGGGGGCGCACTTGTCAGCACGGCTCAATCAGAGGCCCTTATCTCCCGGGACGGTGTTTGAGGTACGGGAGGATGATCTGATCACCTTTGGGGGCCGTGTCTACGGGATGAGAGCGTACTTGGGCGTCTCCGGGGGAATCGATGTCCCCTTGGTCCTGGGAAGTCGATCCACTTACGTGTACGCGGGGTTCGGGGGCTTCAAGGGGAGGCCGCTTAGGAAAGGAGACGTCCTTTCAGCATTCTGTGTCCGCCACCCCGTCGAGCCTCGGATTGAGATCTTGCCCGATGAATTTCAGGTCCCTCGGGAGGTCCCGGAGAGGATCCGCGTCATCTTGGGACCCCAGGAGGATCGGTTCACCGCGGAGGGCTTGGATACCTTTTTGAATTCCTCATATGTGGTCACCCCGCAATCGAACCGCATGGGCTATCGACTGGACGGGCCTAGGATCATCCACCGTGACAGCCCCATCATCGTAAGCGAGGCCACGCCGTTGGGAGCGGTCCAGGTGCCAGGGCAGGGGACCCCTGTCATCCTTCTCAGGGAACGGGGCACCACCGGTGGATACACCAAGATAGCTTGCGTGATCACCAGGGACCTCGATCTGTTGGCCCAGATCTTTCCGGGTGAAAAAGTACGGTTCCATCCCGTCGAAATTCAGGAGGCCCATCGGTTGGAGAGGGAACGATGGGAAAGACTGGATCTCATCCTTCCCCGCCGGACAGACCATCATGCGTCGACCCAGCCCGGACTTACCTGATCCCCAGCCGGGCTTTTTTCCTTGACATCAACAGACTCCTGTATTGAAATTGCAGGCGAGGACTCCCGAGTGGTCCTCACCGGGCCCATGGCTGGCCCACCTCGGGCCCCTTCCAAGGGACCTTCCACTTTTTTATTCCCTTCTATCCGTTATCCGGATGGTCGAGGGNGCAAGTTTGTACCCGCCGAGATCATCCTCATTCCAGATGGAATTGGGGTTCTCGATANCATGTGTATATTTTTTAATGTTTTCAAGACTCACAGAGGGCTTTTGAGATATCTTAATCGTTCATCAAATAAATCGGCCCGATTACATAACTAACTAACTGTCCATGTCACGCCTGGGCGTGACACCCTTGAGGGATGAAAATGCTTCCAGATCCGAGGGTCAATTCCTTTATTCGGGGAGGGGCGGGCGGGGTCTGGGAAGTCCGGGCAGGGGGTTTTTATTCAAATTCAAAAAGGAGACTTATCTCATAAAGTAGTAAATATTTGCGGGGAATTTTCTGGTATGGTGAAAACGAGATGGCGGGGGCTGCCTTTATCGCTTCTGCGCACACCACTCTCTGGATCCCACGCCCTTTTTTGGTGGGATGACGGACAAGAGCTGCAGCGTTTACACCGAAGAAGAATTTTTAGTCGGGGAGGTAACAAGGGCGGATGAATAAGCGGGGTTGGTCAGCTCGGGTGGTGATAAAGTATGCGCTGCTCCAGGTGCCCGGGGTGGCTCTGCTGGTGGTGATCCTGATCGTGGTTCAGCGGTGGGTGGCTCTTCCCGCGTGGCTGAGCTGGGGCCTCGTTGCTCTGTGGGTAGCCAAGGACGTAATCCTGTTCCCCTTTGTCTGGCGCGCCTACGACTCGAGGGACACGAACTCGATGGTAGGCATGCGAGGCACCGCGGTGAATCGGCTGGCTCCTTCGGGTTACGTCCGAGTGCGCGGGGAGCTGTGGCGGGCTGAGGTGATGGGAGATGGTCCCCCGATTGACGAGGGGGAAGCCGTGCGGGTCCGAGGGATCTGCGGGCTTACGCTGTTCATCGAGCCCGATAGTGAAGAAATCGGAAACCGTGGACGGTGATCAGAATGGTCCTGCCAGAGTGCCTGGGGTGGCCTTCCATCTGGTAGCNGTTGAATTGAAAGAGCATGGCTGGACGCCCATAAACACTCAATTGGAAGACCTGGGNGGCTTAGGTGGAAGCTC
Organism: Desulfarculaceae bacterium JdFR-97; assembly: GCA_002010915.1. Lineage (GTDB taxonomy): Bacteria > Desulfobacterota > Desulfocorpusculales > Desulfocorpusculum > Desulfocorpusculum > JdFR-97. The sequence continues at coordinate 59,932 of MTPG01000098.1, forward strand.
GGCAAAGCCTCACATAGTAGTCTCGAATCACGCTGGGGTCTTNCCAGTAGAGGTGTCTTTCCCAGTGTTTCCTGTGCGGTTCGTAANGCTCCTGGCCGCAGCCTTTGAAGCTTCTCTCTGGGAAGATAGTGGTAGAAATGGGGTCAGGCATTGACATTAGACACAATTTTGCTTTATCTTATTTCAGATTTATGNTAAAAACAGTTGAATAATTCCTCCTTAGGGCTATTCNTCTCGAATAATAAAAGTATAGCCAATGAAGGCTAATGTTTTTGAATAGAGCAAATTAGGCTATTTACGCAATATCTATGCGGGAAAATGATTAAACAAAAGAAAGAGCCGCTTAATAAATAAGCTATACTTTGCATTGGCTTGGTAGGAAGGTATTGTTATGAGACTAAGAGCGGTTGTCTTGGATGACGATGACTTGATCAGGTCTCTAATGTCTTCTGTCTTGCAGGGTCGAGGATACGAAGTTATAGCTTGTTCCGAGCCTCTTTTCTGTCCTATTTATTTGGATCGCGAATGCCCATGCCCCCACCAGCAACCTTGTTGTGATATTATTATTACTGATATCAATATGCCTAACATGACAGGGTTAGAATTTATAGAAAACCAGAAAAGAAATAATTGCAAAGTTCCAAACATGGCAATAATGTCAGGTGGTTGGGAAGATNCCGAACTTAAGCAAGCTAAAAACCTTAATTGCCAGATATTCAGGAAGCCACTCACAATTGATGAGATTAATAAGTGGCTGGATGAGTGTGAAAGGAGTATAGATCCAAACAGAAAATTGTCAGATTTGCCTTACCAGAATCAGTNATCCTTTTACTGTCCCTTCTGTGTCTATCCCATCAGAATCATCGATAAGCCCCGAAACTTCGCTTCATTAGTTAGGCTCCAGTCACATGGTCCGGCACACTTCTGCTCCAGGTCAATGATGCGTCGCTCCGCCGTCTCCCGATCCTCGGGGTGGATGAATTGGAGCGCAGGCCTCGGTGGTGAATCCCCGAAGGCGGTTCAGCAGCAGGGGGAGATCTCAATTGACCCCTTCAAGGGTCGATCGGATGAGCTCTTGGAGACGCAGGAGATCGAAAGGCTTGGACAGATAGGCCTTTACTGAGAGCTCTTTGATCTTCTCCTTGTCGGCGGGGTCGGGAAAGCCGGTGATCACGATGATGGGCGCCGAGATTCCCTCATTGCGCAATTGTCGTATGGCCTCCCACCCGTCCAGGTAGGGCATGCGGATGTCCATGAGGATCAGGTCGGGAGTGTCTTGATGAACGCGGGCTAGGGCCTCCCTCCCGTCTTCGGCGAAGATCAGACGATAGTCGTCCTTGAGGAGAAACCTGAGGGCCTCGCGAGGACCGAGGTCATCTTCGGCGATCAGGATGCAGGGCCTTTGGGACATGACTTACTCTTTCCGTAGAACAGCAAGCGCGGTTGAGTCTGAAAATTTAAGGAAAAAGAGGGTGGACCAGCCGTGGATCCGGGTCCCGGCCTGCCGTGAGCCGGACGTGTGAGGGTCAGCCGTGAACCCACACGCGGTTTTTCTTACTTGACCAAGCCCGAGCTGTCAAGAAGATTCTTGAGCTGAAAGGGTCTCCCCGGATATTGTATTTTCGAATTGCAGCTCAATGGGTTGCACCTATGATTAAGTTCACGAGAAAAACCGTTGTCTCGAACGGCGGCACCATTACTTCGGAACGAAAACCATATGATATTTGCAAACACACCGGAAATGTGTCAAACTACCAAGATCCGACATGTTCCTCCTTTTTAAACCAGCTATCAAGCCTTTAAGAAAGGACTATTCAAACCCTCCTGAAAAAGCAAACCATTTCCAGTCCCAGTAAGCAAACCAATGGCTTGCTTGGGAGTTACCCATTAAAGAAGAAGGAACTATCAACCGAGGAGAAAGGAAAAAATGAGCAAGCACAAAACCTTGACCACAGCAGCAGGAATACCCGTCAGCGACAGTCAGAATTCTCTAACTGCAGGAGAACGAGGTCCGACTTTGATGCAAGACCACCTACTCCTTAACAAGCTGGCCCATTTTCACCGTGAACGTATTCCGGAGCGTGTCGTGCACGCCAAAGCGGCAGGCGCCCATGGAACATTTACCGTAAGTAACGATATCACCCAATACACAAAAGCCAAACTCTTTTCGGAAATAGGAAAAGAAACCGATGTCTTTGGACGTTTTTCCACTGTGGCGGGTGAAAAGGGTTCGGCTGATACGGTTCGGGATGTGAGGGGCTTTGCCTTGAAATTTTACACGGAAGAAGGCAACTGGGATATGGTAGGTAACAACACGCCCGTATTTTTTATACGGGATGCAATGAAATTCCCCGATTTCATCCATACTCAAAAACGTATGCCGCAGACGAACCTCCGGTCAGAGATTATGTGGTGGGATTTTTGGTCATTGGTTCCGGAATCATTGCATCAGGTGACCATTCTGTTTTCGGATCGCGGCATTCCCAAGGGTATTCCCTTTATGAACGGTTTTGGAAGTCATACATACAGTTTTATCAACGTAGATAATGAACGTTTCTGGGTGAAGTTTCATTTCAAGACCCAACAGGGAATTCGGAATATGATGCCGGATGAGGCAAGCAGAATTGCCGGAGAAGATCCCGACTACCATACGCGGATGCTGTTTGAAGCTATCGAGAACGGCGATTATCCTAGATGGACGTTCTATGTACAGATAATGCCGGAGGCCGAGGCGGAAAACTATCGCTGGAATCCGTTTGATTTGACTAAAGTTTGGCCGCATAAGGATTATCCTTTGATCGAAGTGGGGATATTAGAGATGAACCGCAATCCGGTAAACTATTTTGCTGAAGTAGAACAGTCTGCCTTTTCGCCGGCTAACGTTGTGCCGGGTATCTCCTTTTCTCCAGACAAAATGCTTCAGGCCCGCATTTTTTCATATGCGGACGCACATCGGTATCGGCTGGGAGTAAACTACGAACAGCTTCCAATCAATCGTCCGCGAGCAACGGAAGCAAACAACTACCAACGCGATGGTTTTATGTGTTTCGGTGACAATGGTGGTGCTTCAGTGAATTATGGACCGAATAGTTTTGACGGCCCCAAAGAAGATCCGTCTTACAAAGAGCCGCCTTTGAAAATTTCAGGAGATGCGGACCGTTATGAACAAAGAAGGGGGGGTGATGATGACTATATCCAGCCAGGGGACCTTTTTCGCCTGATGTCTTCAGATGAACAAGTAAGACTTATCGCCAACATTGTTGCCAGTCTCAAAAATGTTCCCAAAGAAATACAGGAAAAGATGGTCACTCATTTTTATAAGGCCGACAAAGCGTATGGAGAAGGAGTTGCCATAGGTTTAGGGCTACGTTGAAAATATCTGGCCCCACAGGAGGTGCCCTTTGTACGGCCCATGGCGCGCAAGCCGTACTAGCATGGAGCGAAGAGCGTGGAGCCCGGAGAAATGCCGAAAAAGACGAAACAGAGGAAATCAAATGAAGGGCATAAAGATATATGCGCTGATTGGAATGGCGGTTTTGGGCTTGTGACTTGCCTTGCCATATAACTTGAGGGCAAGTGGGGAAAAAGAAGAGAAAGCCGTGGAAGCAGCGAAAGCGTGGCTGGCACTTATTGACGAAGGGAAATACGGGGACAGTTGGAAGATAGCGGCGGTGTATTTTAAAAATGCAATAACAAAAGAAAAATGGGAGCGAACGCTGACTGCTTTCAGGAAGCCACTCGGCAAAGTGCTTTCCAGAGAACTAAAATCAAAAACGTACAGGAAATCTTTGCCAGGTGCTCCGGATTGTGAGTATGTTGTCATTCAATTTGAAACATCATTTAAAAACAAAAGACCGGCCATTGAAACAGTCACTCCCATGCTGGACATAGATGGGAATTGGAGAGTTTCTGGATATTATATCAAATAGTTGTGCATATGAGAAACAGCATTCACTCGAGCACCGACCTGTCAGCGGGCTCTTGGATGGTTGAGTCTTGCAAAATGGAAATAGCTTTTCAAGGGTCTCATCCTTTCAACTGCTCCATGAGGTGGAAGGCGGGATCAACAGCGGTTTACAAGGCCCGCTCCCGCTAGAGCTGTTCCAGTCGGTGCTTTTCTTATCCCCGCCGGGCATTTTTTCCTTGACATCTTCGAGGGCTTCTATCTAAATTCAGAGGGGGGCTTATGGCGGCCCACCCTTTTGATGAATATCTGCCCTCCGTGTCCATTCCAGCGGAATCGTAGTTGAGTCCCTCCGTTTCGCTTGAGGAAACGGCAGGTCGGATAATTTTGCGATAATTGTTCCATTTTGAACATTTAAAGCTGGATTTTGTCCTGTCAATCTCTCAGTGAGGCTAACCAAACATCCCACTGAAACCGAAGAAGCGTTGCAATCAATGAACTGTGTGTGAGGTATGGGTAAGAACAGTTGTGTTTATCTACCGGATTAAGAAAAATATGGGTAATGATNTTTTATAACAGATGGGCGAAATTTAAGCCGACGAGGATGAAACAACAAATATGTTTTCTTACATTTTCATGAAGATACTCGAAAGTCGTCCNGAACGATATGATACTGGTATTAATATTTTGTCTGGCGGCCATGCAAAAAAGATCAGAAAACAGATCATTCAGACCTATGTAAAACCCGGTATGGAGATACTTGATATCGGATGCGGAACAGGTTCATTTTTAATACTCAACTTTGACACTTCTAGGGATTGCTATTCGTCCAACTGATTGATTTTTTTGGTTATAGAGTCTAAAATCCCCGACAAAATGTAGGACGAACTGCTG
>MTPG01000097.1 GCA_002010915.1 Desulfarculaceae bacterium JdFR-97
CCTCCTCCTCCGGGCTCAATCGCCTCACGGATCCCTCACCCCCTTCCTCTGTCCAGGAAACGACCCAACAAGGCAGAAGAGACTGAGATGAGAGGGCCGTCCCTCCGCCACTGCGGCCTGCCCATGGCCTCCATAAATTCCTCGGACCACCGCAAGAGCCTATCCATGACCGAATCGAGGTCCACGGTGGGATAGGCTCCTCCTCGACGAAACCCCGAGAGTCCGCATGTTCGAGCCTCCCCGGCGATGCGCAGTGGCACTCCGTAGACTCGGCACGTGATCGGCCTATGGGAATAGAGATCACACCGATCCTCATCGTTCAAGAGGGGACAAGCCAGCCTCTGGCGTCCCACCTGATGCAGAAAGCGCGTGGAAGACGGCCTCATGGGAACCGTCATCCGGCGGAGCCTCTCTTGGATCCTTCGATACTCTACCTCAGCGCCACGGGCTCGCTGGAGGACCTCCTCCTGTTTTCTCGGATCCAAGTTTGATCTGAACTGTTCATGAAGATAGTAGGCCTCCAAGGGGGTCAGTTCGAAAAAGGCAAAACAACAATCGCAACATCCGATCCTGCACTGGACCAAATCCGGATGGAGGGCTTGAACTCGACGGAAGGCCTTCTCGGCGCGAACGGCCAGCTGTTTGTATTGCTCCAGAAACTGTTTCACCTTTCGGTTTTCCTTCTCGAAGATGGAGCCCGGGAGCCGCTCCGCCCAAACTCGATCAGGATTTGGACGCTCCGGAATCCTCCGAAAGAGGGAGACGAAGCACGGAAGGCAATAGAGAGAGCCTCCTCCCGAGGCTTTGAAGCCTTCTCTACCGTTGCATCGCAACCCTAAGTTTTTCCACTAGAATAAGCCCTCGCCCCCCTGGGTGTCAAGGGAGGGGGGCACGTTCCATTGTGGGAAGAAGGGGGAAATGATAGGGTGTTGGGAAACCATGCGAGGGGGAAACGGATCCCATGAGAGATCTCCGGGTAGCGGCCGCGATCATGCAATCCCAGGTGGGCGATCCCCAAGGGAACCTCTCCCGCATCCATCGATTCACCAAGAGGGCCGCCGCTCTTGGTGCTCGACTGGTCTGCTTCCCTGAGGCCTCCATCACCGGATATGCCTTCAGGCTCCCCTTGAACCACATGGCCGAGACGGTCCCCGGACCTCTTACCGATGCCCTCCAGGAAATGGCAACGGAAAACCGGATCACGGTTCTTGCCGGGTTGATCGAGAAGACCGAAAGAGAGACGTTTTACCTCACCCATCTGGTAGCCTCCTCCGATGGACGGTTGGCCTCCTATCGGAAGACTCACCTCGGTCCACCGGAACGAGAGGCCTTCCGGCCCGGAGAAGAGATCCCCATCTTTCATGATCAGGGCGCCGCCTTCGGGATTCAACTCTGCTACGAAGGCCACTTTCCCGAACTTAGTACTGCCCTGGCCCTGAAGGGGGCGGATATTCTCTTCTTTCCCCATGCTTCCCCCCGCGGATCTCCATCTCAGAAGGCCGCCAAGTGGATGCGCTACCTCCCCGCGCGTGCCGTGGATAACGCCGTCTTCGTGGTGGCCTGCAACCAGACCGGAAGGCACCCTGGGGGTATGTCCTTTCCGGGTGTGGCTCTCATCCTAGACCCCAGGGGAAGGGTTCTGGCCCGAGCAACAGGCTGGGAGGAAAGGCTGATCACGGCCGATTTAAAAGCCCAGGACCTTCATCGGGTGCGCCAGCACCCCATGGCCTACTTCCTACCCCACCGAAGGCCCGACCTTTACCGGGAAGGACGGGGCATATAGACCGCGCCGGCTCCTCCTAGCATCATGCAGCGTTGGAGCCTACGAATCCGGACCCCCGTTCTTTTGTCGCTNAATGCGTGCCAGATGCTCCTTTGCAAAGACCAACGTGGGATCCAACGCCAAGGCCCGCTGATACCATCTCCTTGCGCCCTCCAGGTCCCCCAATTCCCAGAGGTTCCGGCCGATATTGGCCAGATCGACAGCGGATCGAGGCCGGATCTCCAGGGCCTTCAGGAAGGCCTGAATGGCCTCATGGTGGCAGCCCAGTCGAAAACGGCAGTAACCGAGCAGATTCCACGCCTCATAACTGCGTGGATCCGCCTCCAGGGCCTCCTCCAGGTGACGAACCGCCTCCTCCCACTGCTCCAGTTCCTTGAGGCAGTGGCCGAGGTAGAAGTGGATTGAGGAAAGGTCCTCCGGGTCGGGGCCTCGATCCAGGGCCTCCTGAAATCCTCTCAGGGCCTCCTGGAGCCTCCCCTTCCCCAGCAAGGACGCCGCTTGAAAGAAGAGGACCGATGAAGTGATCCTCCTGATCCCCTCCAAAGCTTNCAGGGCCTCGTCGAACTCCTCCAGCTGGACGTGGCAGATCCCCAGATAGAGGCGGATGTCGTCTTCCATCTCCGGGGGGACCCCCAGATCCAGGGCCCGGCGGAAGAGATCCGATGCGGCGATATAGTCCCGCCACTGAAACTCGCAGCGGCCCAAGTGGTAGTAGGCCGCAGCCCATTTAGGGTGTTCCTCTGCCGCATCTCTTAAGACGGAATGGGCCTCTTGAAGTTGCCCCTCCTGGAGGTGGAGGATGCCACGGTAGAGAAGGACCTCTGCTCGCACCTCTTCCGGGCAGGCCTCCTCCTGCAGCTTGTGGAAGTGAACACGGGCACCAACGCGATCACCGCGGGACAGGGCGAAGACTCCCAATTGAAAGCGGACCCGCCCCCCTTCCTCCTCACGGCGGTTCCACTGAAGATCCTCATGAAGCCGATCCGGGAGGGAATGCCAACATCGAAGGCATTGTTCCTCGTCCGCGGGCCATCGTTCCTCCAGGAGGCTCTCCAGGTCCAGCTTCATCTGGAAGGGGCATCGTCTCAGCGTCCTACCATCCCCATAGACGATTAGGGAGGAACAAGGGCGGATGGAGAAGCCGCCAGAGCTGGATAGGGCCCAAGTAAGGACGTCGTCGAACAGCCCGTGAAAAAAGAGGGACGGAAGGACCCCATCGGAACGTTCCAAAAGAATCCGTCCCCCTTGAAGGTCCATGGATTGGAGCCTCGGCCGGAGCTCCGGAGACAAAGGCAGCAGATAGCTAGAGAGGATCATGTGCCTCTGGAGTCTCCGGCCGAGTCGGAAGGCCCCATCCACAAGATCCCCCTCCCCTGCCCGAAGCACGGGCATCACCATCCAACGGGAGACTACCTGGTGCTCTAGGGCCTCTCGATGAAAGGCCCCACCGCGCCGGGAGAGGCGGTTATAAAATCCCTCCAAAACATCGGCTCGGTCCCTCCCCACGGGGTGGACTGGCCGAAGGTGGATCCGACAGAACTCCCAATGTTTGAGGTGTTCCTCGAGTCGCTGGAGAAAGGGCTCGAGGATCTCCTCCTCTGCCTCTGGATCCTCTCCGATCAGGTAGATCTCGGCCAGATGATTCAGGAGGGGAAAGATCCGGTCCGCCCATTCCAGGTTATGGGATCCCTCCGACCCTCCCCAAGGGGGGAGGATCCAGTAGAATCTCCGGATTGCGGGTGGCTCCTTCACGAAACCAGCCTCTTCCCCCCGTCCAGAGAGGCGGACCTCCAAAGGTCCCGGATCCGGTGAATCTCCTCCACCTTCATCCACTCTGTCTCGTATCGCACTCCGATGGAAAGATAGGGGGGCCGTTTCTCCTCTAGGGGATGGATCCCAAAACGCCGATGGCGTTCCTGGAGTGGGGTGCCGAAGTAGAGCCTCATCTGCTGAGCGTTGGTGTTCCCTTTGATGGGGACGCAACGCTTCACGAACCGAAGGGTGGCCATGGCATCTTCGAACCGCTCTCCAGGGAGTCCGTACTGACTGAAGAGTTCCACCTCCATGCCATGGCGGAGGGCAGTCCGCACGGCCCTTTCGATATGGGAAAGCGATATCCCTTTACCCAAGCCCCTCAGGACCCGCTCCGAAGCCGACTCCAGTCCAAAAGCCACCTGTCTCACTCCGGCTCGGGTCATCAATCGAGCCAGATCCTCGTCCATCAGATCGGCCCGGGTCTCCAGCCATATACGCCCTCGTATCCGACGGTGGAGGAGCCTCTCCAGGAGGCGTTCCGTCCTCTCCCGATGAAAGGAAAAGCTGGGATCCGCAAGCCAGAACCTATCGATCCCCCGGCGATTGAGCCAAGTCATCTCCTCGCAGACCCGCTCTATAGAATGGTACCGTATGGATCTACCGAAGGCTCGGGGGGTGTAACAGAAGATGCAACTGTAGGGACACCCCCTGGAGGTGAGCAGGATGGCCTCTTCCAGACCTTCCAGGTCAAAGAGGTCTTCCAGGAAGGGGGAAGGATAGGCATCGAGATCCTGCGGGGCCTCCACCGGAGGTCCTTCCTCCCAGAGATCAGCCGCAAGGCGCGTGAGGGTCCCGGGAACGGGCCGATCCAGGGATCCTTCCTCCAGAGTCCGAACCACATGGAGAATCACCACCTCCCCTTCCCCCCGGCAGAGGAAATCGATGTGGGGAAGGACCGATAGAGCCTCGGAGGGCATGAACGTGGCCTGAGGACCGCCCAGGATGACTCGAATGGATGGATCGAACTCCTTGACCGCCCGAGCCAGCCCCTTCACATGGAGGATATTGCGCTGATAGATGGAGAAGCCCACCAGTTGCGGCCGAACCTCCTCCAACAGCCCCAGAAAGGACCGAGGGGAGAGATCCGTTCCTTCGCCCACGTTGAGGATCTCCGCCCGGTGTCCCTCGCGCTGAAGGACGGCTGCCAGATAACCCAGAGAAATGGGAAGAGAGATGGGCACGTAAGGGTTGATCTCAACCAGGAGGACCTTCATCCTTCTTAGCCTTGCGGTCCCCCGAGGATTCGAAGACCGCTGGAATGGTTTATTTTATCCCACAGAGACGTCTCCACGCAATGCGAGCTGGATCCCGTGGACAGGAAGTCCTCCCCCGCCCTACGCCCGCTGGAGCTCTTGAATGGTGGTTCACGGGATAGAGGACNGTACAAGTTGTCAATTCCGGTAATTCGTGTTAAAATTGTTGACTATATGGTAATTTTCAGATCGAAATATCCTTACAAGAAGCTGTCACATGTCGAGTCGCGATACAAGGCCTCTTGGGGAGGGAGTGAATCTTGACCAACCCCTGGATCTGATCCGCGAGATCATCTATCAGATCCGACGGCTGATGCAGGCTGGCGAGCTCTACACCAAAGAGCTCAACAAGAAGTATCAGGTGAGCGCCCCTCAACTCAACTGTCTTTTGGCCCTATACGAAAACGGTCCCCTGTCTCCCTCTCAGATTGCCCGGCACATCATGGTGCGATCGAGCACGGTCACGGGAATCATCGACCGTCTGGAACAGAAGGGACTGGTCAGGCGGACGCGCGTCTCCCCAGACCGCCGCGTCATTACCATCGAACTTACCGAAGCAGGCCAGCATCTCGCTCAAAACGCCCCACCGCCCATCCAGCAGAAGATCGTGGAGGGGCTCAAACGCCTCCGCAAGGAAGAACTTGAGCGTATCGTCCACAGCCTCAACCAACTCACCCACATGTTGGACGTGCAAGACATGGAAGTGGAATAACCCCCGAAGGTGAATGGGCCGGGGCGCGGCGCGGCCTCTCCCTCACCCTTTTGCCCTGACATCCTCAATCAGGAGGAGTTGATATCGGTCGAACGGAGGAAAAGACGGCATGGAGGAATCGAGGCTAGAGGTGTCTGAGGAAGCCGAGACACCTCGGGACGTCATGGATTACAGTGTGGAGGTGCGAGGGCTCTGGAAGGTCTTCGGGCCTCGCTCCAATGAGGTCATGGACGGCGATCTCCGGCGGGCCTCCAAAGACGAAATCCTGGAAAAAGCTGGTTGTGTGCTTGCCCTTCGCGACATCTCCTTTCAGGTGGAACGGGGAGAGTTCTTCGTGCTCATGGGCCTTTCCGGAAGCGGAAAATCCACTCTTATCCGCTGCCTTCTGAGGCTCATTGAGCCCACGGTGGGCAAGGTCTTCATCAATGGAGAGGACATCTGCTCTTATAACAAGGCTCGTCTCATGCACCTCCGCAGGCATACCGTCAGTATGGTCTTCCAGCATTTCGGCCTCCTTCCCCACTGCACGGTCATCGACAACGTGGCCTATGGGCTCAAGATCAGGGGGATGCCCAAGAAGGAGCGCTATGAGCGGGCTCAAGAGGCCATCGAGACTGTGGGGCTGAAGGGATGGGAGCACTATCTCCCCAATTCCCTCAGCGGCGGCATGCAGCAAAGGGTGGGGCTGGCCCGTGCCCTGGCCACCGATCCCCAGATCCTCCTGATGGACGAGCCCTTCAGCGGCCTGGATCCGTTGATCCGGCGCCAAATGCAGGATGAGCTGGTGGAGCTCCAAGACCGGCTCCGCAAAACCGTCATCTTCGTGACTCACGATCTCTACGAGGCCCTTAAACTCGGTTGTCGGATAGCCATCATGCGGGACGGCGAGATCATCCAACTAGGCACCCCCGAAGAGATCATCACGGATCCCGCCGACGACTACGTCCGCGAATTCGTGCAGGACGCCTCCCCTGCCAAGGTACTTACTGCAGGGAAAATCATGGAGGAGCCGGAGCTCCTCCTCTACGAGTGGCAGGGGCCCAAGGCCGCACACCATATGCTGAGATCCAGCAAACAGGATCACGCCTTTGTTGTCAGCAAGAGCCGCCAATTGGTGGGTATCGTCACCCGGGAACGCATCCGTGAGACCATAGAAAGGGGGGCATCCTCACTTCGAGACGCCATGGACGAGGAGCCGCCCACCTGCACGCCCGACATGCTGGTGGAGGAGCTCTTTCCCATCGCCTCCTCCACCCCCTATCCCATCGCCGTGCTGGACGAAAACGGCCGGTTCCTGGGGGTAATCCACAACCGTACCATCCTCGACAGCATGATCCAGGACCGGGAGGAGAAAACCGATGTATGAATTTCCCGAGGCCCTTTCCGTCCCCTTATCCGATTGGGTCGACGCGGTCATGTCCTGGCTGTTGACCAACTGGGGCACCCTCTTTGACGCCGTGGGGAAGGCCCTCCTTCAGATGCTCCTCTACGTGGAGCGCTTTTTCCTCCTCCTGCCCTGGCCCTTGGTCGTCGCAGGGGTGGGACTGGCGGCCTGGAGAACCCTAGGGAAGTGGTGGAGCGGGGCGGTGATGGCAGGGCTTCTCATGGTCATCGGGAGCTTCGGCTACTGGAAGCTGGCCATGATGACTCTGGCCATCGTCACCTCGGCTGTGGTGATCTCGTTGGCCATCGGCATTCCCATGGGCATTGTCATGGCTCGGAGCGACTTCGTCGAATCGACGATCCGACCCGTCCTGGATGCCATGCAGACCATGCCCAGTTTTGTCTATCTGATTCCTGCCCTTATGTTCTTCGGCCTGGGAAAGGTCCCTGCTGTCTTCGCCACCATCATCTATGCCATGCCCCCGGTCATTCGTCTCACCAATGTGGGAATCCGCCAAGTCCCTTCCAGCGTGGTGGAGGCCGCTGAGGCATTCGGCTCCAGCTCCTGGCAACTCCTATTCAACGTTCAGCTCCCCCTCGCGCGGCCGTCCATCATGGTGGGAATCAACCAGACCACCATGATGGCCCTCTCTATGGTGGTCATCGCCTCCATGATTGGCGCCCGAGGTCTGGGTCTGGAAGTCCTCCTAGCCATCAACCGCATCGAGGTAGGACGTGGATTCGAGGCTGGACTGAGCATCGTCTTTTTGGCCATCATCATCGACCGGATCACTCATGCTTTGGCCGCACGCCAACAAAAGACCTTAGGGGGCGGCTCCTAAATGAAGCTTCGCGATGGGGCCGCGCCGCTCCAGCATCGCTCCCCTCCTGGCGTAGGACCGCTCCGGGCATCGTAACAAGAGCCTCCTCAATCTCCTGCGGACCGTCCCCGAACCTAGGTCATGGATGGAAAAAACGCTTCTGGAAAGGGGTATTCCACCCCATGCAGGGTAGATTTTTCTAGGGCATGAGGGAATATATAATAGTAGGAGGCACCTTTGAGAACCAGGGAAGGAGAAGGCATGTCTACTTCGACGACTGGACCATCATTTCACCGCGTGCGTTTCATTTTGGACCCCGTATGTCCTTGGACATGGAAGACCGCACGGTGGATCCTTGCCGTGGCGCGGGTGCGTCCCATCCGCATCCAATGGGGACTTCTGGCCCTCGCCCACGTAAATCGGGACAATCCGGACAACCCCATGAAGGAGAGACACTTGAGCAGCCTTGCAGCCATCCGGCTCCTTGCCTTGGCCCGACTCCGAAGAGGCAACGAGGCCATGGGAAAACTCTACGAGGCCATTGGAGAGGCCCACCACGAGCGTGGAGAACCTCTGGACCACCCAGAAACCCTGAAGCGCTCTCTCCGACAGGCGGGCCTTCCCGAGTCATGGATCCATGAACCTCCTGAGCCTCATCTCCGAACCTCCCTCGAGGAGGAGTACCTGGAGATCGAGGCGAGCGGGGCCTTCGGCGTTCCATGCCTTTTCATCGATGATGCCGAGACCCCGTTCTTCGGACCCGTCATCGACCGGGTCCCTCCCGATCCCCAGGCCGGGGAGCTTTGGGATCTGATCCTGGGCCTTTGGCATCACGACTACTTCTATGAGTTAAAGCGGCCCCGGATCTAATCCATTGAAACCACTATCCGGATTCCTAGAGAGGTCAGCTCATGAGACGTCCTAACACCATTGCCATCCTCACCGGGGGGGGCGACGTGCCAGGTCTCAACCCCTGCATCAAGACCCTCGTGTACAGCGCTGTCGGGGAAGGAATGCGTGTCCTCGGCATCAGACGTGGCTGGGCAGGGCTTTTGAACTACCACCCTGACATCCCTGAGACCTTCGACGAGAACCTCCTCTGGCTGGACAAGACCATGGTCCGAACCATCGACCGTTCCGGGGGGACCTACCTTCATACATCACGGACCAACCCGGGTGCATGCAGGCCCAAGGAGTTACCCGACCACCTTCGGGACCGGGTCTCCGAAGTGGGAGACCGCATCGACTGTACAGACCAGATCCTGAAGAACCTGGAGGCCTTGGACGTGGACCTCCTCGTCCCCATCGGGGGGGACGATACCCTCAGCTACGGGGAGAGACTCCATAGGGAAGGTTTCCCCGTCATCGCCATCCCCAAGACCATGGACAACGACGTATTTGGTACCGACTACTGCATCGGATTCTCCACGGCCGTCACTCGGAGTGTAAACTTCATCCATGCCCTCCGAACCCCCGCGGGTTCTCACGAGAGGATCGCGATCATCGAACTGTTCGGCCGGTATTGCGGGGAGACCTCCCTTATCGCGGCTTACCTGGCAGGAGTCGATCGGGCCATCATCTCCGAGGTCCCATTCGACCCGGAGAAGCTCGCCCGCCTCGTCTTAGAGGACAAGCGGAACAACCCCAGCAACTACGCCATGGTCACCATCTCCGAGGGGGCCAGGATGATCGGGGGAGGNCTGATCCAGAGCGGAGAGGCCGATGCCTACGGCCACCGGAAACTAGGAGGGATCGGTCTGGAGACAGGTCGAACCCTCAAAAGGCTTACCGGTGAGGATATCATCTTTCAGCAGCTCTCCTACCTCATGCGAAGCGGGGCTCCGGATTCCCTCGACTTGATGGTGGCGGTCAACTTCGCCCAGATGGCGGTGGACCTTGCTCTCAAAGGAAACTACGGGCGCATGGTCGCCCTCAACCGCGGCACCTATACCGACATCCCTTTGAGCACCATCACCTCGGGTCAGAAGCGGGTCGACGTGGCCGAACTCTACGACATCGAAAACTATCGCCCCAAGGTCCGTCACGTCATGGGCAAGCCCATGTTCCTCTACTGAGCGTCCATCCCCTAAACAGGAGGCATCCATGCAGCTCGAACTTTCGCTGCTTGGGGACAAACCCTTCGATGTGGTGGGATTGGGCCTCAACGCCGTGGACGAGCTGTGCGTGATCCCCCGCTATCCGGAGTTCAACTCCAAGATCCGCATCCTCTCTCTGCACCGACAGGGAGGAGGACAGGTGGCCACGGCCATGGTGGCCCTGGCCCGGTGGGGCCTTCGTGCTCGCTACATCGGAAAGGTGGGCGACGATGAACGGGGGCGTTACTCATTGGAGAGCATCCGGAAGGAAGGGGTTGACGTCACCTTCGTGACCGTGGAGCGCGGGGCCTTCAGCCAATTCGCCTTCATCCTCATCGACGCTCGAAACGGTGAGAGAACCATTCTCTGGGATCGGGATGAAAAACTTATGTATAGACCGGGTGAACTGGATCGAAAGGCCGTCTGTTCCGGGCGCATCCTCCACGTGGATGGCCACGACATCCCCGCCACCTGCCAGGCCCTTCAATGGGCCAAGGAGGAGGGAATTCCTTCGGTCATGGACATCGACAAGGTGGAAGAGGGAACCGCGGAGATGATCCGGATGGTGGACTTCCTCATCACCTCCTCCACCTTCCCCTCTCGGTTTACGGGGATCGCGGACCCAGTGGAGGCCCTGAAGACCCTGGACCGTGAGGTTCCTGGATTTGTGGCCATGACCCTCGGGCGCGAGGGGGCTCTGGCCATGACTTCCGCCGGTCCTCTCCATGTCCCAGGTTTCGTGGTGAAAGCCGTGGACACCACGGGAGCAGGCGACGTCTTCCACGCGGGTTTCATCTTCGGGCTTCTCCAGGGATGGGAACTGCGACGGATCCTCGAATTCGCCAATGCTGCTGCGGCCATCAAGTGCACCCAGATCGGGGGCCGTTCCGGCATCCCCACCCTGCCAAGGGCCTTGGCCTTTTTGGCCGAGCGGCTCCCCTCATGGAGGGAGCCGCTCCAGCCAGGATGACCCCTCTGGAAGGCCCACTGAGGAGAAACTATATTTTCCGATCCTTCGCACCCCGCTTCATCCCATGGAGACGGCTCCAGGCGGCTCGGAGCCTTTTCCCATCCGATCGACGAGCGGGGATCAATCCCGCGTCTTCTCCGGGTAGTCGCACAGATCCTGGATGGGGCACCGGGGACAGCGCGGGCTCCGAGCAGTGCAGGTCCTTCGGCCATGCCATATTAGGAGGTTGGAAAGGCGAGACCATTGCTCACGAGGGACGTAACCCATAAGCTCCATCTCGATCTTGACTGGATCTTTTTGGCGCGTCAGACCAATCCTGCCAGCTACACGCTTCACATGGGTGTCCACGATGATGCCTGGGATTCCGAAGGCTTCGGAGAGGACCAAGTTGGCCGTCTTCCGTCCCACCCCGGGCAGAGAGGTGAGGGATTCCAAATCCCCGGGAACCTCGCCATCAAACCGCTCCACCAAGGCGCGACAGATCTCCTGGATGGCTCTAGCCTTTTGGCGATAGTAGCCGGTCGAACGAATCCGCTCCTCCAGGACCGACCGGTCTTCATCGGCGTAATCCTGGGCGGTTCGATATGCCTCGAAGAGGGAGCGGGTCACCTGGTTGACCCGTTCGTCGGTGCACTGGGCCGAAAGGACCGTGGCCACGAGGAGCTCAAGCGGATTGCTGAAATACAGGGCGGTTCCTGGCTCCGGGAAGACCTTGGAGAGCCGCTCCACAATAGCCACAACCTTCGGCCTGAGGATTTTCATCTCATCTTGACTCAGAGCTCCCTTTGCCTTCGCCATCTCTCGATCTCCTCTCCAAGGGCCTCCTCCGCCCGATGGAGGCGCCCGTCGACCTCCACAGGATCCGCACCTGCAGCCTCCAGCCGGACCCGGATGCGGACTTCTTCACCGAATCGCTCCGGAAGCGTCTTCATGTAAACCCCGGGGGCCCTCTTCATGGCTCGCTCCACGAGCCTCCCCAAGACGGATTCATCCCCCAAGAGGGTGGGGACGATCCGCTCCATGCGATACCGGGCTCCCAATCTCTCCCGGATGCGTTTCTCCACATGCTCATCGAAGATGGTTCGAAGTTCGGCGGGAACGCCCGGCAGACAGACCACCGTCCCCCGCCTTTCCTCCAGCCATACTCCGGGGGCGGCACCCACCCCATTGGGCAGCATCTGGGCCCCTCGGGGCAGAAGGGCCATCTTCCGACGCTCCGGGGTCAGATCAGGGGAGTCCACCGCCCCCGCTGCGAAGAAATCCCGATACCGCCTCTCCANAAACGCGAGGGCCTCTGGATCGGGCTCCAGAGGTCGCTCAAAGAGATGGGCCACGGCCTCCAAGGTCCGATCGTCCCAGGTGGGACCCAGCCCACCCGAGGTGATCAGCAGGGATATCCCCCGATCCAAGGCCCATTGAAGCTCGGCCCGTATCGCCTCTTGGGTATCGTCCACCACGGCGATCCTCTCCACACGCCCTCCCAAGGCATAGATCCGTCTGCAGAGCCAATGGGCATTGGTGTCCAGGGTCCGTCCGGTGAGGATCTCCCTGCCGACCGTTATCACCTGAATCCGCAACGGACGACTCACGTCCTTACCTTTCTAGGAAACCATCCCCTGGCGTAGAGGATCGTCCCCGCCAAAAGGACCGAAAAGAAGGCCAATCCTACCAACAAGAAGCGTTGAATGCGAGCCACCCTCCGGTTGTAATGGGCCTTGGAGAACCCCACCAGAAGGCGGGCCTCCTCTCCGGACTCCATCCTCAAGGGGAAGGAGCGTATGTGGACGTCTCCCTTGGCAGGTATGCGGGCGGGATCGGAGAACTTGGCCAGGGCTTTATCCCCCCGCACCACCTCCAGCAGGACGATGTCCTCTTCCCTCCCAATAGCCGCTAGGTATCCCTCCAAGATCTTCAGGCTCTCAGGAGAGCGGTCGTCCACACCCACCACCTCCAACATGCGGGCCATGTGGGTCCCACGGAGCTTAGAGCCCGTATCCAAAATCCTCTGGTCTCCCCGAAGAGCGATCCACCCGTAGAGCAGCACACCCATAATGCCCGGGACCATAACGACCACAGGAAGCTGAATGGAGCGCCGAGCCGCGAGCTTCAAGGGCCTGGTAGGCTCCGATCCACGAACGTCCTCTTCTTCCTCCATTTCCTTCAAGACCCCCTCCAGGGCTTCCCGAAGCTCTGAGGCGTGCTGAAAGCGATCCTCCGGAGATTTGGCCAGGGCTTTATGAACGATCTTCTGGAGGCTCTCCGGAACAGCGGGGTTCCATTCCCCCACGGGCTTGGGCTCCCCATTGAGGATCTCCGCGATGATTTCGCCTGTGGTCTCTCCTTCAAAAGGGAGCTTGCCTGTAAGCCACTGGTAGAGAATGACCCCCACGGAGAAGAGATCGGCCCTGCGATCTTCCCGGCCGAAATCCCTCAACTGCTCGGGAGCGCAGTAGCCGGGTGAGCCCAGCATCACACCGGGATGGGATCGAGGCGGATCAAGGCCCTCCACTCTGGCGATGCCGAAATCCGTGATCTTCACCCGATCCTCTTCGGTCAGGACGATATTGTCCGGTTTGATGTCCCGATGGACCACACCCTGCCGGTGGGCATACTCGAGGGCCTCGCACACCTGAATCAAGATCCTCAGGACTCTCTTTAGGGGCATCCCCTCCCGCATCACTTCGTGAAGGGTCCTCCCGCGCAGGTACTCCATCACGATGAAATCCCGGTTCTTGGTGCGTCCCACCTGGAAGATGGAGACAATATAGGGATGATTGAGGCGAGCGGCCGCCTGTGCCTCCTTGCGGAATCGCTCCCGAATCTCCTGGACCTTCTCCGGTGAGAGTCTGCGCTGCGTAGGGACCCTAAGGACTTTTATGGCCACATCCCGCTGAAGGCGGATGTCCCTAGCTCGATAGACCGCCCCCATGCCGTCCTCTCCGATCTTCTCTAGAATCCGGTATGCAGGCTCCTTGACCATGGAGGGGACCTCGAGGGAGAGACCCGACATGGAGGATAGTTTCGATTTCTCTAAAAAGTTAAGGGGGATATAGCAGATCTGCTGGGGTCTGTCAATGACTCGCCAGCGGCTAACAGGGCCATGAGGAGGAGCAGCCGCGCGGGCTCAGCGTTCTTCAAGCTGCTCCACAAAGGCTTCAATATTGGTCCGGACCTGCTCCTCTGAATAGCAGCGCAGATCGTTCAGGTCCCCGTGGACGACCAAGGCCGGAAGGCCCAGCCGCTCCTGAAGCCTCTGGGGCATCCCATAGCGGCTATTGGAGTTGTTGGGACATGTCTTGGCATCGTGAAACAAAATGCCGTCCACTTGGAACTCCCGGATACGCTCTTCGATGTAGCGTTCTTTCCAGGGTTCGGCATGGCAGATAAAGATGTCCGTATAGGCATGGGCCATGCTACGGAATGGATCTTCTGGATCAAAGGCCGAGAAGATCCAGCTGTTGCAATAGGTGGACGCCACAATACAGCATCGCAGGTCCATGAAGAGGTTGGCCAGATCCCGGAGTTTCCCCCAGATGGGCATCCCCTCCCAATAGAGCCGATGGCGTTCTCCGTCAACAGCCGCCATTCCCTGCTCGATCCGTTCGCGGAGCTCCTCTAGGAGAATCTCGTAGTATTCCACAGCCTCCGGGGTCCCCCTGGCCACCACCGCTGGCCCCATATGGATAGTGTGATCGAAAAAGGTCCAGGGGGAGGGGACGGATCGGGCCGTATCGAGCACCTCCTTCCATAGATCGGAACAGCGCTTGGAAAGGGCCACGACCTCTCTCAGCCGGTCCATGTCCAAGGGCCGTCCTGCGATCTTCTCCAATGCTGGCACCATGGCCTCCAGCTGTGCGGCAACATCGGCGATGTGGACGGAAGAAAGCTCCTCCACCCCCCGCGGAGAGGAGATTCCAAGGACGGGGACACCGAATCGGCGGCCATAGAAGTGAAACCAGTCCTGTACATCTCGACACTGATTGGTGTTGTACACAAGCACATCGGGACGGGGGACTCTCTCGATGCCGTAAGCCCTCCTCAGAGGGGTCTCCCCACGCAGGAAAGCCCCTACGTCGCTTGTCAGGTATGAGCAGATGTCGGGGGAATAGCCTGCAGCGTTGGCCGCGGGGATGTAGTCCATAGCCGTTCGGGTGGCACCCAACATGGCCCCGTGATTCTCTGGAAAGTAGACCAGAAAGCCCATAGCACGGAGGAGCTCTGCGGGACCTACGCTGGTACACCAAGCGATCTTGGCCGATCCGGTCTTAGCGGCCTCGTCCAACTGATGGAAGTGGTCGGCCATGAGTTGTTTCAATCGGGCAGTGGCCCGGAACTCTTTCCTTTGTGGCAGTCCGCTGGTAGACAAAGTCCATCTCCTTCGGGGTGGAGGTATCCTTAGGAAGCCTCCTCACCCTCTCCTTCCAGGGCGTAAAGGGCCGCCCCGAAGGCCCCCATGAACTGGGGACGTGGTGGGACGACCACCTCCCGACCCAACTTCTCCTCCAAGATCCGCGCTAGGAAGGGGTTATGGTGGATCACACCTCCTGAGAGGATTACGGTTCCCTCCAAGGGATCCATCTCCAGGATCCGCTGGACCACCGACTCCAAAAGCCCCCTGGCGATGTCCTCGAGAGACTCTCCCCGCCGGATCAAGGCAAGGATCTCGGTTGCACTGAAGACAGTACAATACGCCCCCAATCGGATCCGTTTGGAGGCTCCTCGTGCCAGGGAGTCCAGGCGGGAGAGATCGACCCCCAGTCGAAGGGCGGTCTCTTCCAGGAAGGCACCTGTGCCAGCAGCACACTTACGGTTCATCTTGAACCCTACTCGACGTCCCCTATCGTCCACATGGATGACTTTGCAGTCCTGCCCTCCGATATCCACGATGGTGGCCGCGTGGGGATGATAGTGGAAACAACCCTTCATGTGACAACCGATTTCAGTCCTGACCTCGTCGGCGAAGGGGACATTATTTCGGCCGTAACCCGTGGAGGTCACTCTCCGGATCCTCCCGGGAGGAACACCGGCCGCGTCCAGGGCCTGCTCCAGGCCTTCTCGAGAGGCCGCGGCATAATCCACCCCCGAGCGCAGGACATGGTACCCTCTCATGTCTCGACGAGCATCAATGACAACCACCTTTGTGGCGCAGGCCCCCACATCCACCCCCACCCAGACGGCATCCGCCTCCCCGACGGCGATGCCCGAGGTTCGGAGCCCCCCACCAGAGCCCTGCAAGGCCCCTTTCGCGGTCGCATCTCCCTTCATGGAATCCCTGACTCCACCGCCATAAATAATGTGAATCATTGGGACGAGCGCGAGTAACGCTCCCGAAGGATCCGGTGCAAGATCTTCCCTGTGGCCGTCCGGGGCATCTCGTCATCACGGATGAAGTCCACGGATTTGGGGCGCTTGTACCCGGCGATCTTATCACGACACCAATCGATGATCTCCTCGGCAGTGGCCCTCTGACCTTCATGAAGGATGACCACTGCATGGACGGCTTCCCCCCACTTCTCATGAGGGATCCCAATTACCGCCACGTCTTTCACCTTAGGATGGGCACCGATGACGTTCTCCACTTCCGAAGGATAGACGTTCTCGCCACCGGTGATGATCATGTTGCTCTTTCGATCCACCAGGAAATAGTATCCATCCTCGTCGCGGCGGGCCATGTCCCCGGCGGTGCAGTACGGGCCACGGAAGGCCTCCTTGGTCTTCTCCGGTAGTCTCCAGTAGCCGTCGAAGCTGTAAGGGGTGCGTGAGTAGAGCTCCCCCACCTCTCCGTCGGGGACCTCGTTGCCCTGTTCATCCAGGAGTTTGATCCTCCCGGAGCCCGTCACCTCCCTGCCGATGGATCCCAGCTTGCTGAACTGTTCGTCCGGCCTGAGCAGCGTGACGAGGCCCGCTTCGGTGGACCCATAGGCCTCAAAGAGCTGTGAATTCTTGAAGTAGTCCATAATGGCGATCTTCGTGTCCTTGCGGGCAGGGGCCGAGGAGATGAGGAGCTTGGTCACACTGTCCACGTTGTACTTACCTTTGACCGCATCGGGCAGCCCCAGCATCATGATGTAATGGGTGGGCACAAGCGAAGTGAAGGTGATCCTCTCTTCCGAGAGGGTCTTGAGCAGATGCTCAGGATCAAAACTCTTCATGTTGTAGACACAGACGCTCCCCCCGCAGTAGGTGAATACGAAGGAGTAGAAGATGGAGTTGACATGGCACATGGGCATCACCATCAGGCCCGTGTCTTCCCTGGTGAAGCCGAAGTCCACTTCGTTGATCAGGTAAAAGAGCACGTAGCTTCGATGGGATCGGATGGCCCCTTTGGGTTTTCCCGTGGTCCCCGAGGTATACATAAAGGTCCAGGTATCCTTGGAGGCCACCGGGACCTCGGGTTCCTGGGATGAGGCCTCGGCCATGAGTCCTTCATATGAACGGTACCCCGGAGGCGTCTTCTCTCGGCCGAAATGGATGTAGTTGCCCTCGGGGACCTCGAGCTCACTGCGAATTCCGTCCACCCTCTCCACGAAGTCGTCCTGGACGATGAATGCCCTTGCCTGGGAGTTCTCCATAATATAGTGAATCTCGGGTCCCGTGAGCCGGAAGTTGATGGGCACCGCAACGAGGCCCGCCTTGGCCACAGCTGCGTATATCTCCATCCACTCCACACAGTTGTACGCCAACACGCCCACCCTGTCTCCTTTTCCAAGCCCCAGCCCCAGAAGGGCATGGGCCAGCCGACAGGACCGCTCGTTCCATTGCCGGAAGGTCATGGAGCGAACCAAGTCTCGGGCGCCCACCTTATCCGGAAAGAGATGGGCGTTCATGCTAAGCACTTCCCCCACATGGAGCAGATCGCTCATGGCCATCCCCCCTTAGACGGAAAATGGATCCGGCCTTCCCTTCCTCAGCCTGTCGCCCCTTGGAAATCGACGAGGACCGCATTCGATAGAAGGGAAGATCCCAGACGCCCTCTTCTGGATTCGGGGCATTTCCTACCCCACCGCCTTGGCCAGGACCTCTGAGAGGTCCATGACCTGGATACGCACCCCCTCCTGACGCTTCAGCCGTCCAGCGGCCGCCTGAAGCGTCCGCTTGCAGGATGGACAGGCGGAGACGATCACCTCAGCCCCGATGTCCCGGGCCTGCTGCACGCGCTTAAAGGCGATCTCATCGCTCAAAGAGAAGTCGTAAGCCTTCAACCCGCCGCCGCCGCCGCAACATCTGGCCATCTGCCGGTTGAAAGAAAACTCCAATAGCTCCAAGTCGGGCACTGCCTGAAGCAGCCTTCTCGGCGGCTCGTAGACCTCCATATGACGGCCCAGATCGCAAGGGTCATGGTAGACCACCTTCTTGGGGAAACTCCCCTGGAACGTCACCTTGCCTTCCTGGATCAGTTCGTCCATATATTCCACAAGGTGCAGGACCCGGGGCACGGGCTGGTCTGTATGTTTGGGATAGAGATCCCGGAAGGTCTTGAAGCAGCCCGCGCAGGTGGTGACAAGGGTCTGCGTCCCTGCGTCTTCAAATCGTTCCAGATTGGCCTGGACACAGTGGTGGAAGGTATCCATGGCCCCCACAAGATAGGCCAGGTATCCGCAACAGTGCTCCCACTCGCCGAGGGTCTCGAAGGTGACCCCCACCCGATCCAAGGTCTTCATGACCGAGGGAACGATCCTCACGTCCTGATATGAGGGAACACACCCCAAGTAGAGAAGCACCTCCGCCTCCCCTCGGGGCTGGACAAAGGAGGAGGGGTAGATCTCGGTCCTCTTCTCCACCTCGTCCCCGAAGGGATTACCTCTCTGGAGGAGGCTCTCCAACATGGGAACAAACTCCTTGGGCATCTGGCCGCCTTCGACCAACCGTCGCCGGGCCGCCTCTACGATCTCGGAGATCTGGACTCCAGCCGGGCAGGTGGAGCGGCAGTTGAGACAGGTGGTACAGGTGAAGAGTCGTTCGGCCACTTCTTCCGAGGGTTCCAGACGGCCTGTCATGAGGTTGTAGGCAAGAAGCAACCGGCCCCGGGCATTGAAGGACTCCAGTTGACGTTCCATAAAGGTGGGGCAGCCGAGACGGCAGAACCCGCACATGATGCAGGCGAGGATCTCGTTGTCCACCTCCTCTCCATAGCCTCGGATCTCCTCGGGGGCCTCCACCAATGGCTTGAAGGCAAACCGGTCCAGGATATCCTTGGGAGCGTCTGAAAACCCCAACTTGCCGGGATTGAGGATATTGTTGGGATCCAGGGCCCGCTTGACGGATTCCATGACCTCCAGGCCCATCCCCAGCTCCTCCCCGATGTAGGGGGATTTGGCCATACCGACCCCGTGTTCGGCCGTAAGAGTCCCCTCGAAGTCCTTGGTGAGTCGAATGAAGTCCTGGGCGATGGCCCTTGCCTTTTCCCATTCACTCCCACTGCGGGGGTCGAGGATGATGACCGCGTGAAGGTTCCCGTCACCCACATGCCCGAAGATGCACATAGGGAAGTCGTGCTTCTCGCCGATCTTCTGGATCTCTCGAATGGTGGCGGGGATCCGACTGATAGGCACCCCGAAGTCCTCCACCAGGGGGATGAGACGCGATCCCCGTTTTACCTTGGAGAGCGCCGAGACCAACCCCTGCCTGGCCTGCCACATGGCCATCCGCTTGGAGGGGTCGTCCGACCACCTCGTCTCCAATCCGCCGTTGCGCTGGAAGATCTCGTTGATCCGGCGGATCTGTTCTTGGACGGCCTCCTTTTGGCCGTCGATCTCCAGGAAGAGGATGCAGCCCACCTCGGAAGGTATATGCAACCCCATGGTCTTGCGGACCACATCTATGGAGGTCCGATCCAGAATCTCCATGGAGGAAAGGGGGATACCCTCGGTAAGGACCTCCTCGGCCCCTTTTCCGGCTGCATCTACGTCCGGAAACAAGGCCTGCGCAAAAGCAATATAGGGAGGTGAGGGAAGAATCTTCACCATGATCTCGGTAATGACACCCAGGGTCCCCTCCGCCGCGCAGAAGAGTTGGGTGAGATTGTAGCCGGCCGAAGTCTTGGGGGCCTTGGAGCCTGTCCTCAGGATTCTCCCGTCGGCCAAGACCACCTCGAGACCCAATAGGTAGTCTTTGGTGGTCCCGTATTTCAGGGCTCGGTTCCCACTCGCATTGGTGGAGACCATGCCCCCTATGGAGGCCAAAGGGGCACTGGCCGGATCCGGGGGGAAAAAGTGGGTGGGAGCCAGAGCCTGGTTGAGCTGGTTGCAAATGACGCCGGGTTCCACGCGGGCATAGCCGTTTTGGCGATGGATCTCCAGGATCCGATTCATCCGGCTCAGGTCCAGGACGATGCCGTCCTCGCTGCATGGAAGGACGGCGCCGGTGACCGATGTGCCGGACCCTCGGGTGATCACCGGAACCCGCTCCTCATTGGCGCATCGGAGGATTCCGCAGACTTGGTCTCGGCTCTCAGCGAAGACCACGGCCCGGGGGACCCCTTCGTGGACGGACATATCGCGGCCGTAGCAGAGACGCTCCACCATCTCTTCGTGGACATTCCGCTCGCCCACGATTTCCCGCAGCTTTTGAAGAAACCCCATGATACAGCCTCCTTTGGCGGGTCGCATCCCGCGGACTATTCCCCTTCGATCTCCCAAGTCAGAGGCCCTCCCCGGCCTTCCAACACCCCTGAGGGAGACACTCTGGGTCAGTCCTTGGGCCGTTCATCGATGACCCGCTTGGCCTTCCCCTCGCTTCGAGCAATGGTCTTGGGATCCATCAAGTGCACCTGGGCCCCTATCCCCACTATCTCTCGGATATGCCTGGCGATCTTCTGCTCCACCTCGGCCCGCTTTTCGCTGCCAGCCTCGTATACCTCCTTCTTCCCCTCCACCTGGACGATCAACTGATCCAGATAGCCTTTTTTGCGGACCACCAGCACGTACTGGGGCTCCACCTCGGGGATGTCCAGCAAAAGGGACTCGATTTGGGATGGAAACACGTTGACCCCGCTGATGATGAGCATGTCATCGGTCCGTCCGGATACCTTGTCCATCTTGATTAGAGTCCGGCCGCAAGGGCAGGGCTCTCGACGAAGACGGGTGATGTCCCGGGTCCGAAACCGAATCAGCGGCAATGCCTCCTTCTGAAGCGAGGTCAGCACCAGCTCTCCACGCTCCCCCATGGGGAGAGGCTCTAGGCTCACGGGGTCGACGATCTCGGGCAGAAAGTGGTCCTCGTTGATATGGAGGCCGTCTTGGGCCTCGCAGCTGAAGGCGGTGCCGGGCCCCCCCATCTCAGTCAGACCATAGACCTCGTGGGCCTCGATCCCCAAGCGCTGTTCGATCTCCTGGCGCATGGCCACGGTCCACGGCTCCGCGCCGAAGACTCCTAATCTTAGTCTAAAGGATCGAACCTCCAGATCCATCTCCTGGGCCCGTTCTGCGATGGTCAGGGCATAGGAGGGGGTGCAGCAGAGGACCGTGGTCCCGAAGTCTCTCATGAGCATGATCTGACGTTCGGTCTGGCCCGAGCTGGTGGGGACCACTGTACACCCCAGCTTCGTAGCCCCCTGGAGAAATCCCAACCCCCCGGTGAAAAGCCCGTACCCATGGGCATCCTGCAGGATGTCGTCCGGCCTCACGCCCGCAGACCAGAGGGCTCTAGCCATGCACTCGGCCCATCGATCCAGGTCCTTTGCTGTGTATAGGCCTGTGATGGGCTTACCCGTGGTACCCGAGGAGGCGTGAACCCGCACCACATCCGCCATGGGAACGGCACAAAGTCCGAAGGGATAATGATCTCGAAGGTCGTTTTTCACAGTGAAAGGCAGGCGATGGAGGTCATCCAGACTACGGATGTCGTCGGGGGAGACCCCCGCCTCCTGGAGCCGTCTTCTATAAAACGGGACTCGTTCATGGATCCACCGAACGGTGTCTCGGAGCCTCTCCAGCTGGAATCTCTCCCGCTCCTCCTCCCCCATGCACTCGAATTTGTCGTCCCATGGCATCTTCTCCCCCTCCTTCCCCTTGGAGACGTCCCTCCCCCGCACTTCGGCTGTCAGGAAACAGAGGATGACCCTAGGATCCCCCTCCCCTGCTCGAAGGCCGCAAGGTTGAGTTCCCGATAGGCCTTGGGGACCCGCTCGGAAACCACCCGCCGCCATGTCCTGTGAGGAAGCTCCAACAAGCGGGATGCCACCCCAAGGAGGATCGTATTGACCAGTCGGGGGTTGCCCAACTGATTTGCCAATTGCTGTGCGTCCACGAGCACGGGGGCCCATGTCTCGCGCTGCAGGATCGACTCCGCGTCTTCCGGATAACTTGCCAGTCCGGTGGAGACGATGGGCGGAACAAGCCTTTGGCGGCTCGCTATCACCCGACCCTTGGGGGATAGGAAACCGATCCAGCGGACCGCCTCGGCCAGCTCGAAGGCGAGAAGCACATCGACTTCCCCTTGCGGAATGAGGGGGGAGGCCACCTCACTGCCGTAGCGCACATGGCTGGAGACGATGCCTCCCCGCTGGGCCATGCCGTGAACCTCGCTCTTCTTCACGTCGAAGCCGCTTCTCATGGCCACTTCGGAGAGGATCTCGCTGGCCAGGATCACACCCTGGCCTCCCACCCCGACGATGAGCACGTTGTTTACTTCCCAAGATGCTTTAGCCATGGTCGCCTCCCAACTGACTCCTGGAAGGAAGGTGAAGGCCCCCTCAGGCGGGCCGTGGCGGAGGACCAGAGATGGCCTCCTGCTTGCAGAGTTGCTCGCAGACCGAACAACCACGACAAAGGGAGGGATCGATGGATACCTTCCTGCGGACCTTTTTCCCTTTCTTGGAGGGGATCTCCTCCCCGGGGAGGATGGCGGGGCAGCCAAGTCGCAGACATATGCCGCACCCCTCGCACCGCTCGGGATCGACCCGATAGACCAGAGAGGAATCGAACTTCTCCAGCATGACACAGGGCCGATTCGTCACGATAAAGGAAGGCTCGGGAACTGCGGCCTCCTCCTTGAAGGCACGAGTCATCCCTTTCAGGTCATATGGGTCCACCACCCGGACTCTCCGTATCCCCAAGGCTTCGGCCAGCTTGAGGAAGTCGACCTGAAAGGTCTCCTCCCCCTGAAGGGTACGGCCCGTTCCCGGATGCTGCTGCCCCCCGGTCATGGCGGTGGTCCGGTTGTCGAGCACTATGATGTTGACGTTGCCCTTGTTGTAGGCCACATCCATCAAGCCCGTCACCCCGGAGTGGAGGAAAGTGGAATCTCCCAACACGGCGAAGACGGGACGGTCATCGCGGACACCAGCCTTCTCGATGGCCTTGGCCACTCCCTGGGCCCCGCTGATGGATGCCCCCATGCAGATGCAAGAATGAATGGCCTGAAGAGGGGGAAGCACGCTCAAGGTGTAGCAGCCGATATCGCTCATCACGATGCCCTTGATGCGGTTCAGGGCGAAAAAGACGCTCCTGTGGGGGCACCCCGGGCACATGATGGGGGGGCGGGGCAATGCCGCCCCTGGGGGCACACGACTCCTTCGGCGCCTTACCTTGAGCACGCCGGCCTTCCGAAACCCCTCGGCCACAACCTCCGGGCTCAACTCACCCAGGCGGGGGAAGAAGGCCTTTCCCTCGACCGAAAGACCCACGGCTCGGATCTGCTCCTCCAGAAACGGCTCCAGTTCTTCCACAACGAAGAGGACTTCGACCTGGGAGGCGAACTCCCGAATCTTGGCCTCGGGGAGAGGATAGGTCAGCCCTAACTTGAGAAACGAGGCCTTGGGCATCACCTCCTTGGCGTACTGGTAGGCGACCCCCCCAGATATGATCCCCACCGAGCGATCTCCCCACTCGATCCGATTCAAGGGAGTGCGCTCCGCATAGCGCCTCAGCTTCTCCAGGCGCTTCAGTACCAGTGGATGCCGCATGCGAGCGTAGGCGGGGATCATCACGTACTTCTGAAGATCCAGGGTAAAGCCCTTGGGCTCCACCTCCTTGATCTTCCCCAGCCGCACGACTCCTTTAGCGTGGGAGATGCGGGTGGTTAGCCGGAGCATGGTGGGTGTGTCGAACTGTTCCGAGAGCCTCAAGCCCACTCCCACCATGTCTTTGGCCTCCTGGCTATCGCTGGGCTCCAGTAGGGGAATGAGGGCGAATCGAGCGAAATAGCGGTTGTCCTGCTCGTTCTGGGAGCTGTGCATTCCAGGGTCGTCGGCGCTGGTGAGCAGGAACCCTCCCCGCACTCCCGTGTAAGCGAAGGTCATGAAGGGATCGGCTGCCACGTTCAGCCCTACATGCTTCATGGCCACAAGAACCCTCACACCAGCCATGGAGGCCCCGATACCCACCTCGAAGGCCACCTTTTCGTTGGGTGCCCATTCCGCATAGACCCCTTCATATTGGGCAAAGTTCTGGAGGATTTCCGTGCTCGGGGTGCCGGGGTAGGCTGCCGCAACCTTCACACCGCTTTCGTATGCCCCCCGGGCCACGGCCTCGTTTCCGGAAAGGAGCGCCTTCATGATCCTGCCTCCTCGGCCAAGCGCCAGCTATAGACCCAGGTCCATGGGAACTGGTTTCTCGCCCGTATAGTCATAGAAGCCCTTTCCGGATTTACGACCGTAGTAGCCCGCCAGCACCATCTTCCGAAGCAACGGGGGTGGAGCGTAGCGTTTCTCGCGATACTCCTCGAACATGATGTTGGCGATGTTGTAAGTCGTATCCAGGCCCACGAAGTCCAGTAGGGTCAAGGGCCCCATGGGATGGTTGCAGCCCAGTTTCATCCCATTGTCGATATCCTCGATGGAGGCGACTCCCTGTTCCAAGGCCCGTATGGCATCCAAGAGATAGGGCACCAGGAGGAGGTTAACGATGAAACCCGAATTGTCCTTGGCCAGGATGGGGATCTTGCCGATCTTCCTGCAGAAGTCGAAACAGGTGTCGATGGTATCCTGGCTGGTCGCGATGGTCTTGACCACCTCAACTAGCTTCATCACCGGCACGGGATTGAAGAAGTGGAGGCCGCAGAAGCGATCCTGCCTCTGGGTTGAGGCGGCCATGGCCATGATGGTGAGGGAGGAGGTATTGCTGGCGAAGATCGTCCTCTCCGGGCAGAGCTTGTCCAGTTGGGAGAAGAGCTCGTTTTTCACCTTGAGATCCTCCACCACCGCCTCGATGATGAGATCGCAGTCCTTCAGGTCTTCCAGGGAGAGGGTCCCTTTCAGCCGGGACCAAGTGCTTTCCTTTTCCTCCGAAGACATCCTCCCCTTTTCCACCGCCCGGGAGAGGTTCTTCTCGATGACCCCGAACCCCTTGTCAATGAACTTCTGATCGATCTCCCGGACCACGGTCTCATACCCTGCTTGGGCGCATACCTGCGCGATCCCTGAACCCATCAATCCACAGCCCAGCACTCCGACCTTTCGAATCTCCATGTCCAGCCTCCTTAAGGTTCTTCCTGTTTCTCCCCCCTTCTGGTCCTATCTCATCAACGAGGGCAACCAGAGGGCCAAGTTCGGAAAGAGGAGCAACAGCGCCACCAGGATACAAAGGGAAATCACGAAGGGCAACGCCCCTCGGAAGATGGTCTCCAGGGGGACCGTTGCGGCGATTCCCTTGACCACATAGACATTGACCCCCACGGGGGGGGTGATCACACCCATCTCCGTCACCAGAACGATGACTACACCGAACCAAATGGGATCGAACCCCATGGCCAAAGCCACTGGATAGAAGATGGGAATGGTGAGCATGATCATCCCCAAGGCGTCCATGAAGCAGCCCCCCACCAGGTAGACCAGGACGATGACCCCCATGATGGCCGGAGGAGGGAGAGGCAGCCCTTTGACCCAAGAGGCGAGGGCCATGGGGAGGGTCGTCACGGCCAGGAAGTGGCCGAATACGGTGGCCCCCGTCACAATGACCATTACCATGCAAGAGATGCGGGTGCTCTCCACCAGGGACTTGAGAAGGGACCTCCAGCTTAACTGTCGGCGGATAACCGCCAGCATCAAGGTGCAGAAGGCTCCCACGGCGGCGGCCTCTGTGGGGGTGAATATTCCGAAGAACATGCCCCCCATCACCAGGAGGAAAAGGATCAGGGTCTCCACCACACCGGCGAAGGAACGGATCTTCTCCCTCCATGCCACGGAAGGGCCTCTGGGGGCCCAGGAGGGGTGTCTTCGGACTCGGATGAAGATGGTGGCGGCGAATAGAAGGGAGAGGACGCAACCGGGCAGGATCCCCGCCGCGAACAGCTTGCCGATGGACTGCTCTGTCATAATCCCGTAGACGATGAAGATGACGCTGGGGGGAATCAGAATCCCCAGACTGCCCCCTGCGGCCACGGTCCCAGTAGCCAGCCGCATATCATATCCATACCTGCGCATCTCCGGAAGGGCCACGGTCGCCATGGTGGCCGCTGTGGCGTTGGTGGATCCGGAGATGGCCGAAAACCCAGCACAGGCCGCCACCGTGGCGATGGCCAGCCCCCCCGGCAACCTCCCGGTCAGTTTAAAGGCTGTATCGTAAAGCCTCCTGCTGATGCCTGCATGGAAGGCGATCTGGCCCATTAAGATGAAGAGAGGGATGACCGTAAGGCTGTAGGAACTGAAGATATCGAAGAAGTCCTTGGCGATGAGGGAGAGACCGGCCTCCAGACTCACCAGATAGGAGAACCCTACAAACCCCAAGATGGCCATGACGAAACCCACGGACATCTTGGAGAAAAGGAGCACCACCAACAGCACGATCCCGAGGATTCCGGTGGTAATGGGGCTCATCGTCTCGCGAAGGTCTTAAGGGCGTCCAAGAAGTCCACAAACAGTGTCACGGCGAGCATGGCGCAACCTGCCGAGATCCCGTACACAAATGGATAGAATGGCATCTCAAGGGTCATTGAGACCTCCCCGGCTTGGCGGAGATCCTCGGCCAACGCTCCGCACTGCCAGGTCAAAATACCGAAGAACCCCGCCGCCACAAGGGAATTGAACGCATCGACAAAGGTTTGGGCCTTGGGGGGGAGTCGCTGAAAGAGGATGGAGACGGCCACATGGGCTCGATTGACCGAGGTGCTGGCCAGGGCGAATCCCACGGCTATGGAACCCAGAAACCCCACGATCTCATAAGTTCCGGGTATAGGACGTCTAAAATAGCGAAGGACCACGTCCGTGGTGGTCAACAACATCATCCCGAATATGGAGGCCGCCGCCACCCAGTTCATGAAATGCGCAAACCTCTTTACCCGGTCTTCCCGGGAAACCATTGACCGATGCTCCTTAAAGGTTCTCCTTCTCCGCCCCTTCGCCGGGGCGAGGAGGACCGGAAGCCATACCAGCTCCTGCCCCCCTCGCCCCTTCTGAGGTCGGAATCCTTATCTCAGGCAGCCTGCCTTGTGTTACTTGCTGTACTTGGCGATGAGCTCTCGGATCAGCTCCACGGCCTTCTTGCCGGGAAGGCCCTTCTTCTCACTCTTGTCCACGTATTGCTGGATGATGGGTTTGACCGCAGCCACCCACTTCTTCTCCTCATCGGGAGGGAGCTTGTGGATCTTGCGGCCCAGATCCTCCACGAACTTCCTCCCCTCACGATCCGCATCATCCCAGACCTTCCCATGGACCCCGACCCACTCTTCACCTACCTCATCGAAGACCTTCTGGACTTCCGGGGGGAGGGATTCGTACTTCTGCTTGTTCATAACCACGAACATAGCCGTAGTGTATCCCGTAGCGGCAGTCTCGATGACGTACTCGATGACCTCCCCCTGTTTCCAACCCTTGAGGACCTCGATGGGGCAGAAGGTCCCCTCCACAACGCCCTTCTGGAGGGCCTCATAGGCCTGATTCTGGGGCATAGCCACGGGGACGGCCCCCAGGGCCTTGGCGATCTTGGCACTGAGACCTGTGCAACGGATCTTCATCCCCTTGATATCTGCCAGGGAGTTGACATCCTTCTTGGCGGCCAAGATCCCTGGACCGTGCGCATGGATGGTCAGCACCTTGACGTCCTTGAGCTCCGCGGGCTGCATGGCCTTGTAGAATTCCCAGGCCACTCGAGTGGCCACCTTTCCATTGGGGTAGCCGAAGGGCAAATCGATGGCCTCCATCACCGGAAATCGACCCCGAGTGTAAGCGAAGACCCCCATGGCCAAGTCCGAGATCCCCTTGATCACGCCGTCGTAAGCCACTCGAGGCTTGGTGAGTGTCCCTCCGGGATAGACCGTGATCTTTACCTTTCCCTGAGTGCGTTTCTCGATCTCCTTGGCCATGGCCACCGCTGCTTTGGCATGGCCGTGGGTCGGTGGGAAGAAGACGCTGTAGGTCAGGTTCACGGTCGATGCACCGACGTCCGGTGGGACAAAGACCGGTGTCAGGACCAAACCGACAACCAACCATACCGCAAACCATAGCCTCCTGTTCATGGCAGCCCTCCTTTCGGGAGGTGAATATGGGATGGGACACACAGCCACACCCTTGCCGACAACCCCTAAGGTCTCCTCACCCCCTTTCCTCCGGACCTCGGGAGCCGGGCGAGCGCCCTCCCCCCTGCCCACAGGACCCTTACAGCCATCGCTTCCGTCTCTTGTAGGCCTTGACCTCCTTGTAGCTCTTCAGGGCCCCCGAGGCGGCCACGCCCAAGTAAAACTCCTTGATGTCCGGATTCTCCCGGAGATCGACAGCAGGGCCCTCCATGACGATCTTTCCGTTCTCCATCACATAGCCGTAATGGGCCAATTGGAGGGCCATATTGGCATTCTGCTCTACTAGGACGATGGTAGTCCCCTGCTCCTCATTGATCCGACGGACGATCTCGAAGATCTCCTTGACCAGCAGAGGTGCGAGCCCCAAGGAGGGCTCATCCAACAACAGCATCTTGGGCCGCGCCATCAGGGCCCGACCAATGGCCAACATCTGAAGCTCTCCCCCGCTGCAGTAACCTGCCTGACGGTCCTTCCGCGCCTTCAGCGGAGGGAAATAGTGATAGACCAACTCCAGGTCCTTCTTGAATGGCTGACCCCATCGCGTGGCCGTGCCGGCCCGCAAGTTCTCCTCCACGGTCAGATATTTGAACGGAGCCCGACCCTCCAACACCTGGATGATACCCATGCGGGTGATGGCCTCCGGTGGAGCGTTCTGGATAGGCCTCCCGTCGAACTCGATGGTCCCTTCGGTGACCTTACCATTTTCGGGTTTGAGCAATCCGGAGACGGCCCGCAGGGTGGTCGTCTTCCCTGCCCCATTGCTGCCCAAAAGGGAGACGATCTGATGCCTCCTCACCGAGAGGGAGACCCCCTTCAGGATCTGGATGACGTCGGAGTAGACCACACTGATGTTGTTGATCAAAAGAAGTATATCGTCGTCCATAGGCACTACTCCGTCAGTAGGCGAAGGGCCAGAGCCGAAAGCTGGCCCGAAGGATCCGCCAAAGCTCCGCCAGTCCGCGGGGCTCGAAGATGATGAACAAAACGATGATCAGCCCGAAGACGAACTCCCTGAGCGGGGCAATGGTCAAGGCCACCCTGCTCAACGCTTCTGTGTTCATGAGAAACTCCGCGGTCCAACTCAGCGATTCGTTGAGCAGGGTGATGAAGACGGCTCCAAAGACCGACCCCGAGATGCTCCCCAGGCCTCCGATGATGATCATGGCGATATATTCGATAGAGAGAAAGAGGGTGAAGGGCTCGGGGGTGATGCTCACGGTATAGAATGCCAAAAGTGCCCCGGCGATGCCCGCATAGAAGGAACTGATGCCGAATGCCAAAAGCTTGTAGCGAAAGAGAGGTATTCCCATCCCTTCGGCGGCCCGATCGTTGTCCCGGATAGCCACGAAGGCCCTTCCATATCGGGTACGAACCAGGTTTACGGCCACCCAGGTGAGAAAGACGAAGATAAGGAAGAGGACACAGAAAAAGCTCCGATCCGAGACCAGACGAAGGCCCAGCAGATCCGCCTCCGGGAGGATGATCCCCTCGGCACCTCCGGTCAGGCTTTCCCAATGCACCAGGAGATATTCGATGATGAACTGTCCCGCCAGGGTGGCTATGGTCAGATAGAGGTGTTTTAGGCGTACGGAAGGGATCCCGAAGACCATCCCCACCAAAGCGGTCACAAGACCGGCCAAGGGGACTGCCACCACAAAGGGGAGACCCACCCGGGTGGCCAAGACGGCCGCCGCATAGGCCCCTACGCCCACAAAGGCTCCGTGACCCAGGGAAATCTGTCCCGTAAATCCGATAAGGAGGTTGAGGCCCACCGCGGCGATGGCCGCGATGGCCATATTGTTCAGGATATAGAGCATATAGGGCGAGGCCAAGAAGGGGACAACCCCCAGCGCAATGACGATTCCCACCCCCATCCACAGACGGCCGAAATCCGTCTCGAAGATGGTCATCTCTTGCTCGTATCGCTCTCGGTAGTTGCCACAGGGTCGAAAGTGGAGCCTCAGCATGGATCTCTTCTCCCTCAGACCCGCTCGATCTCCACCAGTCCGAACAGTCCATAGGGCTTCACCATGAGGATGAAGACCAGGGCGATGTAAGGGACCACCTCACGCAGAGAGGGGGAGACGTATCCGCCGGTGAAGCTCTCCAGAAGACCGATGATGACCCCCCCTACGATGGCCCCCCCGATGCTGTCCAGCCCTCCCAAAATGACCACGGGGAAGACCTTCAGCCCGATGGCGCTCAACTCATGGACGTTGATGCCGTTGATGATCCCCAGGATGATCCCGCTCATGGCGGCCACTAGGGCCGCGATGGCCCAGGAAAGGGCGAAGACCCGCCTTACGTGGACCCCCAAGGAGAGGGCAGCAGTTTGATCGTCAGCCACAGCCCGCATATAGATCCCCTGCGAGGAGTATTTGAAGAAATAACCGAAGACCCCGAGGAAGAGCATCCCCATGAGGAACGCGGCCACATAAACGGAAGGGATCTGGATGGCCCCGAACCTCAGGTTCAGCCCCTCGGGAAGGAAGTCCGGATAATTGTGGAGGTTCCCCCCGAAGATGAAGAGCATCAATCCTTTGAACATGGCCGAGAGCCCCACGGTGAGCATGATGACCCGAATGAGGGACTCCCCGATGAGAGGGCGCAAGAACAACCTCTCCACAAGGAATCCAAGGGCAAAGCTCCCGGCCAAGGTCAGGAGGAAGACCAAAGGAATGGGAAGCCCGGCCCACACCGAAAGGGTCAGAAAGAGGAAAGCGCCGAGGGCCATAAGCTCGCCGTGGGCGAAGTTGAGCACGCTGCTCGATTTGTAGATCATGACGAAACCCAGAGCCGCGAGCCCATAGAGGAAGCCTAGGGCCATTCCGTTGATGAGCAACTGAAGGAAGAACTCCATGATTCCCCCTCAATCCAACTTCAGGATCCGTACAGTGGTCTCGATGGTCCCCACCTGGCCGTCGCGGTAGCGTACCCGGCCCTTCACTTGGATCCCCTCCTGACCCGTATACATGGCCTCAATGAGGTCCCGGTATTGCTCGTAGACGAATTTCCGTCGCACCTTACCGGTCCGCGTGAGTTCCTCATCATCCGCATCCAGCAGTTTATAGAGCAGAAGGAACCTGCGTAGTTGCATGGCCTTGGGGAGTTTCCTGTTCACTTGTTGGATCTCACTTCGGATCAGGTCCTCCACCGCGGGCTGTTGGGAAAGGTCCGTGTAGGTGGTATAGGGAATCTGCCTCTCTTCCGCCCAATTGCCCACGTTCTCCATGTCGATATTGATCATCACGGTCAGATAAGGCATCCCCTCCCCGAAGATGACGGCCTCCTTTATGTAAGGGCTGAATTTGAGTCGTGTCTCTATGAAATCGGGAGAGAAGGGCTCACCGTCGAGGGTCCGCATGATCTCTTCTTTGCGCCCGATGATGACCAAATGCCCGTCCTCGTCGAAGTACCCAGCATCCCCGGTATGGAGCCAACCGTCCGTGAGGGCCTTGGCCGTCCCTTTCGGATCCTCATAGTAGCCCCTGAAGACGGAGTCGCTGGAGACCAACACCTCCTGGTCATCGGAGATACGCACCTCGGTACGAGGGAGAGGACGACCCACGGTCTCCGGCTTTACCTCCCCGTCGGGCTGGACCTGGAAGATCCCTCCAGCCTCCGTAAGGCCATAGGCCTGCTTTAGGTTGAGCTGGTTGGCCCGAAAGAAACGGATCACATCCGGGCTGATGGGGTGCCCCCCTGTGATGGCCACGCGAAGGCTGAGGCATCCGACCCGATCCAGCAGGGGACGATAGACCATCCAGGAGGCAAGCCAATGCATCAGTCTGAGGGGCGTTGAAATGGGACGTCTCTGCGCCTCCCGATCCACTACAGCCTGGCCGATCCTCTGCCCCAGGTCGTAGATCTTCCTCTTGAGGAAGCCCGAATCGGAGATCTTCACCCGGATCTTGGAGGCCAGATCCTCCCAGAAGCGCGAGGAGGTGACCAGGAAATTGGGGCCGATCTCCCGGAAGTCCTCCACGAGGGTCTCCGGTGTCTCCGGGAAGTTCATGGTCATGCCCCCACACAGGGAGACCCCCATCCCCCACATCTGATCCACGATCCAGGCAGGGGGCGTTATGGAGATCCAGTTGTCTCCGACCCGAATGGGGGCGGTCTCCAGCCACTTCCTGGCCATCTCGATGATGTTTCGGTAGCTGAGCATAGCCAATTTGGGCAGGCCGGTGGTGCCGGAGGTCATGATCATGAGGGCGATGTCCTCGCTCTGCCCCGTCCACAGTTCCTGCTCGAAGCGGCCAGGATCTCGCCTCTCTGCCTCCTTCCCAAGCTCCAAGAGTTCACGAAAGCTGATCAGCCATGGATCCTCCCGGTAGCTCCTCATGCCCGTGGGATCCACATAGATGACCTTGCGGATTTGGGCGAGATCCTCTCGGGCCTCTAAAAGCTTGTCCACCTGTTCCTGATCTTGGGCCACCACCAAGGAGGCCTGGACCCGATTCAGACCGAAGGCAATCTCCTTGGTGACCGCTGAGGTATAGAGGTTGAGGGTGATGGCCCCCAGGGCCTGGGCACCCAGCTCACTGAACAACCATTCGGCATGGTTGTCCATGATGATGCCCAACCGCTCCTCCCGCTTCAGACCCAGCTCATGGAGCCCAAGGGCCACCCACCTCACGTAGTCGTAATACTGCCTCCAGGAATAGCTCTCCCAGATGCCGAAGGCCTTCTCCCGAATGGCCACGTACGAATCCCCCAGCCGTTCCGCCTGCTTGGCGAGGATCTGAGGGAACGTGCAGTCCCATAGGGAGGGGTAAATCTCCTCGTCCCTGGCCAGTCGTCCTCTAGACGTCCCCCGCTTCATGAAAAGCCCTAGCCCCCTTCCCTTTGTCCCTTGCAAGGACGCTTCTCCCTCCCCGTGAGGCTCCTTTGGGCCGCCCTCTTGGATGCTGCCTCAAGAACCATCACGGCCGCCGGAAGGAGGGGTGTGAGGATTCGTCTATCCGATGGTGCTGGTGTCTCCGAGGTAGGCCTTGATCACCTCCGGATGGTCCTGCACCTCTTGGGGGGGACCCTCCGTGATCTTTTTGCCGAAGTCTAACACGATCACCCGTTGCGAAATGCTCATAACGATGGACATGTCGTGCTCCACAAGAATCATGGTCTGGTTCCAGGCCTCATTGAGCTCCACCAGGAACCGGACCATGTCCTCCTTTTCTTCGAGGGTCATGCCAGCGAAGGGTTCGTCGAGCACCAGCAGTTTCGGCTCCAGCGCCAGGGCGCGCCCCAGTTCCACCCGCTTCCTGAGGCCGTAGGGGAGAGAGCCCACCAGCTTCTTCCGGATGGGCTGCATCTCCAGGAAGTCGATGATTTCCTCGATGACCCTTCGGTGGCGCACCTCCTCCCTCCTCACCCGACGGGAGAAGAGAGAAGCCGGAGCCAAGTTATACCTACAGTGAATGTGGCGGGCCAACAGCATATTAGAGATGACGGTCATTCCCGGAAAGAGCTCGATGTTCTGGTAGGTCCTCCCGATCCCCCGGTGGGTGATCTCATGGGGTGGAAGACGAGTGATCTCCTCCCCATTGAAGAGGATCTGCCCCTCCTGGGGTTTGTAATATCCCGTAATACAATTGAGGAGGCTGGTCTTCCCGGCCCCGTTGGGGCCGATAATGGCCACTAGTTCCCCCGTGCGTACGCGGAGGTCGACCCGGTGGAGGGCCATCAGACCCCCGAAGCTCAGAGAAAGGTCCTTCACCTCCAGCTCAGCCAGACGTTGGTCCGGCTGAGCGGAGGCGAAGATGCTGGGTTGACCCCGAAAGGCCTTCATGGCGTCTACTTTTTGAGACGGAGGATCTTTTCCTTCCCAGGGGTAAAGAAATTGGTCAGAGGGGTATAGGTGGCATCCTCGTGGATCTGAACGATTCGCGCTACAAAGGAGCCCTCGTGATTGTCCTTAGTGTAGGTGATGTTGGGCACGAGCCCTCCAAAGAACTCATCGCGGAAGGTCTCCATGGCCTGATTGATGGTCTCCCCGTTGATCTTCCCGAATTTCTCCTGGGCCCGCTGGAAGGCCCTCTCCATGATCATGGCCACTACGACCCCCTCCCAGTAGGAGGCGTCGAAGCGGGAGACCGTCTTATACCGCTTCCACAGCTCCTCCATGAGCTTGATTCCAGGGGTCCCATCCACGGGAAGCCCTCCGCAGAACTGCATGAATAGCCGATCCCGGATTAGTCCTTTGCCCAATTTGAAGAAGTCGGGATCTGTGGAGGTCCAGGTCCCGAAAAAGGGTACATCGTACTGGATCCGATCGGCCGACTTCAGGGCAGTGATAATGTGGGCGGGCAATATCTGCACGAAGATGTACTCGGCTCCGGCATTCTTCAACCGGAGGAGCTCTGTGGTCAGGTCCACGGTCTTAGTAGGAAATTCCTCGATTCCCACGATCTGGATGTTGTGCTTGGCCGCATACTCCTTGCTTGGTCCGTGGATGGACTTCCCATAGGCGTTGTTGTAAGTCAATAAGCCCACCTTGGGCGGGGCCGATCCGGTGTGGATAGTCCGAATATACTCGAGGACGGCATAGGAATCCAGGATGTAGCTCCCGAAGGGGAGGTACATGTAATCCAGTGGGGGTTTCAGGATCCCCTGGTAGGTGGAGAAGTTGATGTCAGGGACTTTGTAACGCTGGATAAGCGGCTTGGCCTGAATCCCCGAGCCCGCATCCCAGGTGGCCAACATATCCACCTTGTCCTGGGTACAAAACTTCTTGACGTATTTCAGGGCCTCGGGGACTTTGTAGGCATGGTCCACGACCTTAAGGTCAATGGTCCTGCCCGCCACCCCGCCCTTGACCTCGTTGACATAGCGGAAATAGTCCTTTAGCCCCTTGGCATGGA
The DNA here is from genome assembly GCA_002010915.1 of Desulfarculaceae bacterium JdFR-97. Classification (GTDB taxonomy): domain Bacteria; phylum Desulfobacterota; class Desulfocorpusculales; order Desulfocorpusculum; family Desulfocorpusculum; genus JdFR-97. The sequence goes on from MTPG01000097.1 coordinate 35,148, forward strand.
ACTGCCCCCAAGTGGATGCGGGACCGGTAAGATTAATGATGGCCCCCACCTTGATGGGCTTTCCGGCCCAAGCCTCCATTCCAAGACCCAAGAAGCATACTAGGAAGAAAGCCATAACGAGATGGAATCCCCTCTTCATGGCGGACATCTCCTTTTCTTTTGGTGGATAAGGGCTTTATGGGTCTTTCTTCGGAGGAAAAGGAACCTAAAGAGGAACAAGGGCAGTTAACATCCACCATCGCGGCTCGCGAGAACGATTCCTCCGGACTCTCCGAAGTCTCCTGATCTCCCCCTCTCACCCCCTTTCTTCCCCGGAAACGCAATCCAAATCCGGGGTTCCCTCAGGGACTTCCACCTCACATAGGTGTTTCACGCAATGGGATACTTAGCACAGCGGCTCACCCTTGTCAACACATTTTCCGTATGTTTTCAGTCAAATTTTCCACGAACCTCATGATATACTGTTGAATTTAAAGATAGTTTTTTTGATTCTATTTCTTTTTAATCTAGTCTGAATTCATGTAGTCTTTTTTTACCTACCCTCCCCGTCCTCTCTCCATGGTAGAGCTGGATACAGGGGAAAGGAGGAGTCTGGGTCCCTTTCCAGTTCCTTGGCTTGTACGGTGCGCGGAGGTATCATGGCCGGAGAAGATCTCCACGGAACGCATTTCCTACGCTCCCGACCCGGCATCCTGGGATTGCAGACCAGGGTCGTATGGAATGAGCTCGACAGATGCGACGCCAGGATGAAACATCCATGGGATCGAGTCGTTCCCACATTCCTTTCTGCAATAGAGGAAAAGGAGCCCAAACCGGCGGCGCCAGCCCTTTCCACCCCCGCCTTCTCCTCGTCGAGGAAGGGCTCGAATCTCATGAGTTGGCGGTTGCTGTCCGAAGGGCATTTCCCCATTGTCCACTGAGGATCCTCCCTCCAGGGTCTTCGGAATGGCAAGGGAAGGGCGCCTTGATGCTCCGCCGCAGGCGCGGCCGATTTTTGAGGCCCTGCCCGGGTACCCGGCGTTACCTCTGCTGCGGATATTTCGTGTTGAATCTCGCCTTGGGCTGCCCTTATGAATGTGTCTACTGTATTATCCCCCACTACTATGCCACCTCCGGAATCACGCTGTTCGTCAACGTGGAGGACGCGCTTGGAGAGCTGCGGGACTTCGTCCTGCGGAGAAAGGAGGTAACACGCATCGGGACTGGGGAATGGACAGATAGCCTGGCCTTGGAGGCCTGCCTCCGACTGAGCCGCCGCCTCATCCCCGTCTTCGGGCAACTCCCCAACGCGGTGTTGGAGCTGAAGACCAAATCGACTTACGTGGACCCGCTTTTGGATCTCGCCCACGGGGGTCATACGGTGGTCTCCTGGTCCCTCAACGCCCCTTCGATTATTGCACGGGCGGAGCCGGGGACTCCTTCCCTTCTCGAGCGCCTCCTTGCGGCGCGTCGATGCCAACAACACGGCTACCCCATCGCCCTCCATTGGGATCCCCTCGTNTTGAGCGAGGGATGGGAGGAGGAGTATNGCGAGGCCGTCCGAACGGTCTTCGAAATCCTGGACCCCCAAAGTATCCTGTGGATCAGTCTGGGGGCCCTTCGATACCCCCCTTCCCTCTCCGATCCTCTCAGGGAGTCGGGAATTGGATTGGGGGAGTCCTTCCCTGGCCTGGATGGGAAGCTCAGGTATCTGCGACCTCTGCGTGTCCGGATCTTTCGTTCCATGGCCGGTTGGATCCGACGGGAAGCCGGCTCCGAGGTCCTGATCTACCTGTGCATGGAGAGCTCGGAGGTGTGGAAGGCCTCGGTAGGCTGGGCTCCTACAGGCCTGAAAGACTTGGACCGACGTTTTCAGGAGCGAATCCAGCTCTTTTGGAGCCGAAGCCCTTGGAGGGAGACAGGGCCGTGAGAACGAGAGCTATGCCTATCCATCTATAAGGCAGGTCTTGGGATGAACGGGACTGAGCATCCCCCCTTGTCGGATCGCCATCCATAGAATGGGAGGAGAACTTCAATGGAGCGATACATCGATCTTCGGAGCGACACCGTAACGCAACCGACCCCTGGGATGCGCAGAGCCATGGCCGAGGCAGAGGTGGGAGACGACGTCTTCGGAGAGGACCCCACCGTCCAAAGACTCCAGGAGAGGATCGCCCGCCTCTTGGGAAAGGAGGCGGCCCTATTCTTCCCCTCGGGCACTATGGCCAATGAGGTGGCCATCCGGGCCCACACTATGCCGGGCGACGAGGTGATCATTGAGGCCACATCCCATCCCGTCACCTCCGAATCCGGTGCGGCCGCGGCCCTCAGCGGGGTACAATTCCGACCGCTGCCTGGAAGGCGGGGCATCCTCTCCGCAGTCCAGATCGAGGAGGCCATCAACCCTCCGGACATTCACCGACCTCCCTCCCGACTCCTCTGCCTGGAGAACACCCATAATTTCGGGGGGGGATCCGTCTTCCCTTTGGAGGAGATCCTTCGGATCCGGGAGGTCGCCCTTCGACACGGACTGGCCATGCATCTGGATGGGGCCAGACTCCTCAACGCCTGCACGGCCACGGGTATTCCTGCCCACCTCTACGCCGAGCCCTTCGACTCGGTATCCCTCTGCCTTTCCAAGGGCCTCGGGGCCCCAGTAGGCTCTGTGCTGGCCGGGACCTCCTCCTTCATCGAAAAGGCCTTGCGGTTCCGCAAGATGTTCGGAGGCGGCATGCGCCAGGTGGGAATCTTGGCCGCTGCCGGGCTCTATGCCTTGGACCATCATGTCGACCGCCTCGAGGAGGACCACATCCACGCTCGAATGTTGGCCGAGGGGATTGCCACGCTGCCTGGTGTGCGCCTGAACCCAGACCACGTGGAGACCAATATCGTCATCTTCGATATCGCCCCCTCGGGGATGACCCCCATGCAGGNCGCAGCTCGTCTCCAGGAAGAGGGGGTCCTGGTGCTGCCCTTCGGCCCTAATCGACTCCGAGCGGTGACGCATCTGGACGTGGACGGAGATGACATTCAGAAGGCCTTGCAGATCTTTCAAAGGGTCTTTTCTTGATGGATTCCCCAGGACGCCCAAGAGAGTTAGAGCAGAGGCGCCAAGCTCCCGTGGCGTAGCCCACCAATGGCTGTCTAGGGGAAAAATCAACCGGAGGCTAGCTCCGTCCGTGGGGTAAGGAAGCCGTGGTCCTCTTCCGAAAGATGAGCATGAGGTTCCTTATGTAGATGAATGCTCCTGTGGCCTGTCCCAGGATGAAGACCGGATCCTGTCGATGGATGGCGTAGGCCAGAAGGATGAGCCCCCCTCCCAAGCTGAAGTACCAGAAGGCCAATGGAATGACGCTCTCCTTGCGGCGCTCCGAGACCACCCACTGGGTCAGAAATCGCATGAAAAACATCGTCTGTCCCAAAAATCCGATGAGGATCCACGGATCACTAATGACCTGCCAGAGCTGAGTGTTACCCGCCGAGTTCATCGAAGCTCCTCTTCGATCCGATAGCTCAGCCGCCTCTTCTTGAGCCAGCGGACCCCCCAAAGGTCCAAGAGGCCCCTGAAGAGCCGGTTGCGGATATTGTACTTGGAGGTCCCATGACGCCGGGGGTGATGTGAAACGGGCACCTCGCAGACGCGGAGACCTTGCATCCGGAACAAGGTAGGAAGGAACCGGTGCATTCCATCGAACGGGATCAAGGCTTGGAGGCACTCTCGACGGAAGGCCTTGAAACCGCAAGCGGAATCCCGGACGTCCTCCATTGTCAACAAGTTTCGCACTGCATTGGCCACCCGTGTGGATACTCTTTTGGAGAACGGATCCCTCCGTTTCTGCCGCCACCCCGTGACTGCCTGATAGGACTCCAATCTGTCGAGCAACAAGGGAATGTCTTTGGGATCGTTCTGGAGGTCCCCGTCCAAGGTGATGATGATCTCCCCACGAACGGTCCGAAGTCCAGCCCAAAGGGCCGTGGACTGGCCGTAGTTCCGGTCCAGTCTCAAAAATCCCACCCTCCGGTCTTCCTCGTGAAGGCGGCGGAGGAGCTCCGCCGAGCCATCTTGACTGCCATCGTCCACAAAGAGGATCTCGAACCCCTTTCCCCGGGGCTCCAGCACGCGACGGATCCCTTCCACCAACTCCTTCAGGGACTCCCGTTCATTGTAGACCGGGATCACCACACTATAGGTAGGATGCTCTCCAGCCATGGCGACAAGCGACCTCTTCGGCACAAGGAATATCCCCGGAGNCCCAGGGTTCAGGCACTCAGACTTCTGAGTGCTGGCGCGCGCAGTTGACAATGGACTGGAGACGATCCGGGTCGTAGCCGACCAGGACGTCGTTTCCACAGGTGGTGACAGGGACACTGCGCACCCCTGCGATACGGACCAGCTCATCCAACGCCTCGGGATCCTGCGTGACATCCACCTCCTCGAACTTCACCCCCTCCTTAGATAGAAACTCTTTGGTCTTCTTGCACCAAGGACATGTCGGGCTGGTATAGACTTTCACGTCCATGACCTCCTCCTTATCTACCTTTAGGTCCTGGAATTCTCTCTTTATATCAGGTTTGTCGGCGAATCGCCACTAGGACACGAAATCACCCTATCCCGGGAAACTCCCGGCACCCTCCCATTGAGATCAAGGGGCAACAACCACCAAACCGGTCGCTCCCCCATTGACCCACACCATGATGGATGCAAGAACCAAAAAGAAAAGGGGGCTCACTCCCCCTTGAGGCCTTTATGGGACAAGAAAAAATGGGCCCGAAGGCCCATTCCTCTTTCGTCCTTCCCGCCCAGGGGAGCAACTTTACGGTCTACATCTTGACCACCTTGAGACGAGCCAGGGCCCTCTGCAGGGCGGCCTCGGCCCGCGCTGTATCGATCCCCTCGCGGCGTTCCCGAAGTCTCTCTTCGGCTCTCTTCCGAGCAGCTTCGGCCCGATTGACATCGATCTCTTCTTTGGATTCGGCCGTCTGCACCAGGACTGTCACCTTTTGGGGTGTAACCTCAGCGATACCCCTGTTCAGGGCGAACCATTGGACCCTCCCCTCCTGACGGAAGTGCATTGGTCCGATTCTGAGTTGACTGAGGAACGGGGTATGCCCGGGGAGGACCCCGAAATCTCCCAAGGCCCCCGACAGGTTGACTTCCTCCACTTGTCCGCTGAAGGCCACTTTATCCGGGGTGACGATATCCAGTTGAATCCGATTCTCCGCCATCATCCGCTCCGTTGTGCCTTGCGAAGGAATCTGTTTGCCGAACTCCCGAGCCAATCCAAGGCGTCATGGGGGCCTTCCCCTCACAACGGTCCCCGGGAAAGGGGAATCATTTAACCCTCCGCCATCTTCTTTGCCTTCTCCACGGCCTCGTCGATTCCTCCCACCATGTAGAAGGCCTGCTCGGGAAGATCGTCGTGTTTGCCCTCCACGATCTCCTTGAAGCCTCGGATGGTCTCCTCCAGGGGGACATAGGCCCCAGGCCTTCCCGTAAACTCCTCGGCCACGTGGAAGGGCTGCGAGAGGAAACGCTGGATCTTTCGGGCCCGGGCCACCGTCAGTTTGTCTTCCTCGGAGAGCTCATCGATCCCCAGGATGGCAATGATGTCCTGAAGGTCCTTGTACTTCTGGAGGATCTGTTGCACGGCACGCGCCACCTGGTAGTGCTCTTCGCCCAGATAGTTGGGGTCTAAAATCCGGCTCGTGGAGTCCAACGGATCCACCGCCGGGTAGATCCCCAGCTCCACGATCTGCCGTGAGAGGACCACGGTACCGTCCAGGTGCGCGAAGGTAGTTGCCGGAGCCGGATCCGTCAGGTCATCGGCGGGCACGTACACGCACTGGACCGAGGTGATGGACCCCTTGGTGGTGGAAGTGATCCGTTCCTGGAGCTCACCCAAGTCCGTCCCCAGGGTGGGCTGATACCCCACTGCACTGGGCATACGCCCCAGAAGTGCTGAAACCTCTGCCCCAGCCTGTGTAAACCGGAAGATATTGTCGATGAACAACAGGACGTCCTGACCTTCTTCGTCCCGGAAGTATTCGGCTGCGGTCAAGGCGGAGAGGGCCACCCTTGCCCGGGCACCAGGGGGTTCGGTCATCTGGCCATAAATCAAGGCAGCCTTGCTGATGACCCCGCTCTGTTTCATCTCGAGATAGAGGTCGTTGCCCTCCCGGGTGCGCTCCCCCACCCCCGCGAAGACGGAGATCCCGCCGTGCTGCATGGCGATATTGTGGATCATCTCCATCATGATGACGGTCTTTCCGACACCGGCCCCTCCGAACATCCCCATCTTCCCTCCACGAGGGAATGGGACCAGAAGGTCTACCACCTTCACCCCCGTCTCCAAGACCTGCACCGTGGTGTCCTGATCCACGAAGGAAGGAGCCGGACGATGGATGGGATAGTATTTCTTGGCCTCCACGGGCCCCAATCCATCCACGGGCCGGCCCACCACATTTAACACTCGCCCCAACGTCTCCGGGCCCACTGGCATGCGGATGGGGCTTCCAGTGTCCTTGACGGGCATCCCCCGCCGGAGGCCATCGGTGGTGTCCATGGCGATGCAGCGCACCACGTTGTCTCCAAGGTGCTGGGCCACTTCCACAACGAGATTGTCCTCGCTGTCGTCGATGGTCGGGTTGGTGATCGTCAGGGCGTTCAGAAGAGGAGGAAGTTTTCCCTCCTCAAACGCGACGTCCACCACATTACCGATGACCTGAACGATCTTTCCCACGTTCATTTTCCAAACAACCTCCTCGAGTGATGGGTAGCATTCCTACGATTTCTTGAGGGCCTCCGCGCCGCCCACAATGTCCATCAACTCTTTGGTGATGGCCGCTTGGCGGGCCTTGTTGAAAAGCAGCGTAAGCTGGTCCACCATCTCCTTGCAATTCTTGGTGGCGTTGTCCATGGCCGTCATGCGGGCGGCCTGCTCGCTGGTATTATTCTCCAGAAGGCCGTGATAGATCTGCACCCTGACCTGTTCAGGCAAGAGGGCCGAAAGCAGCACCTCGGGCTCCGGTTCATAGAGGTAGTCCACCCGGCCAGCCGCACCCTCCTCCTCCGAGGCCATGGGAACGAAAGGCAGCAATGGTTCGATCACGGGTCTCTGCGTCACCGTGTTGACAAACTGGCTGTAGATGAGGAGAATCTCGTCGACTTGCTCCTGTAGGTAGGCGGCCACAATATCCTCGGCGATCCGGGAGGCGAGCTCATAGGTGATGCGCCGATTATCCACATAGGTCCCCCGGATATCCGCTTTCCGACGTCGGAAGTAGTCACGTCCCTTCCGGCCCACACAGTAGAAGCAGACCTCCTGCCCCCGCTCTCGTCGAGAGTCGGCCTCTTTCTCGGCCTTGGTAATCAAGTTGGTATTAAAACTGCCGCAAAGACCCCGATCCGCCGTCACCAGCAGGATCCCGACACGCCGCACCTCGCGACGCATCAGGAGGGGATGGGCATCGGGCTCCACCCGCGAGGCCACGGACTGGACCACTTCGTTGTACTTCTCCGCATAGGGACGGAACGCCCGCATCCGTTCCTGGGCTCCACGCAGTTTGGCCGAAGCCACCATGTTCATGGCCCGGGTGATCTGCTGCGTCTTCTTGACCGCGGAGATCTTTCTCTTGATATCTCGTAGCGTCGCCATGGGATCTCGCTTCCCTCCGAGCCGTATACGCGGCCTTTAGGCCTCTACCTGGAAGACCGAATCGAACTCTTGAAGGGCCTTCTGGATCTTCTGGTCGAGTTCGTCGTCGATCTCCCATTTCTGACGAAGGCCCTCGAAGACCTCGGGGTGTTTGGCCTCCACGAACTCGTAGAGCTCTCTTTCGTAACGCTGAATCACCTCCACCGGATACTTGTCCAGGAACCCTCTGGTGCCGGCATAGATGATTAGGATCTGCTTCTCCGCAGGCAAAGGTTGATACTGAGGTTGCTTGAGGATCTCCACCAGCCGCACCCCTCGATTGAGCTGGGCTTGGGTGGCCTTGTCGAGCTCGCTCCCGAACTGGGCGAAGGCCTCCAACTCCCTGTATTGGGCCAGATCCAGGCGAAGGCTCCCGGCCACCTGACGCATGGCCTTGACCTGTGCGCTACCGCCCACTCGGGAGACGGACAGACCCACGTTCACCGCAGGACGAACACCGGAGAAGAACAGACCGGGCTCGAGATAGATCTGGCCGTCGGTGATGGAGATAACGTTGGTGGGGATGTAGGCTGACACATCCCCCTGTTGGGTCTCGATGATGGGGAGGGCGGTGAGGCTTCCCCCACCCAGTTCATCGTTCAGCTTGGCCGCCCGCTCCAAGAGTCTCGAGTGGTTGTAAAAGATATCTCCTGGATAGGCCTCCCTTCCAGGCGGGCGCCGAAGCAACAGAGAGATTTGGCGATAGGCCGCGGCCTGCTTGGAGAGGTCATCGTAAATGATCAGGGCGTGGCGTCCTGTATCTCGGTAGTATTCTCCCATGGCGCAGCCTGCATAGGGGGCGATGTATTGGAGGGTAGCTGGCTCGCTGGCGCAGGCGGACACCACCACGGTGTAGTCCATGGCCCCGTGGCGACGGAGGGCCTCCACCACCTGGGCCACGGTGGACTTCTTTTGGCCGATGGCCACGTAGATGCAGATGACGTCCGAGTCCTTCTGGTTGATAATGGCATCAACTGCCATGGCGGTTTTGCCGATCTGGCGGTCCCCGATGATAAGTTCCCTCTGGCCCCGGCCGATGGGAGTCATAGCGTCCACCGCCTTGTAGCCCGTGTACATGGGCTCCTTGACCGGCTGTCGGGCCACCACTCCCGGAGCGATCATCTCGATCCTTCGGAATTCGGTGGCCTCGATGGGCCCTTTGCCGTCCAGCGGGTTACCCACGGGGTCCACCACCCTGCCCAGGACCGCGTCTCCCACTGGTACCTGGGCGATGCGCCCCGTGCGCTTGACGATATCGCCCTCTTTGATATGGGTGTCCTCTCCTAGGATGGCCACACCCACATTGTCCTCCTCCAGGTTCAAGGCCATCCCCAGGATCCCGCCGGGAAATTCCACCAACTCCATGGACATGACGTTCTCGATCCCGTATATACGGGCGATACCGTCCCCCACGGAGAGGACCACCCCGGTCTCGCTCATCTCGATCTTCTTGTCGTATCCCTGAATCTGCGTCTTGATAATCTCGCTGATCTCTTCTGCCTTGATCTGCATGGCCATGGATCACCCCTTCATGAGAGTTTCTTTGAGATTCTCCAATTGGGTCCGGATGCTCCCATCATAGAGGATGTCTCCGATCTTGGNGACTACCCCACCGATGAGCCGGGGATCCTCCTGCACGGAAAGCAGGACCTTCCGACCCGTCATCTCCTCCAGCTTCTCCTGGATGGCCTTCAAGGAAGCCTCATCCAGGGGCACAGCGGAAGTCACCGTGGCTCGAAGACGCCCCGCCACCTCATCCGAGAGCTTCTCATAGCATCGGATAATCTCGGGCAGATAGCCCACTCTCCGTTTGTCAATCAGGAGACGAATGAAATTTACCATGATGGGAGACAGCCCCATCTTCTCTTTGACGGCCTCGAAGATGGCCCGTCTTTGTTCCTTGGGATAGATGGGGTTCTCCATCACATCCCTGAATTCGGGGCTTGCTTCCCATAACTGCCCGAAGGCCTTCAGTTCCTCTCCGTAGGCCTCGTATTTCCCGTCTTCCTGTCCAATCCGAATCAAGGCCTTGGCATATCGTCGGGCCACGATCTCTCTCATGAGGCTGCCTTCCCCAATCTTTTCACGTAATCCTGTATCAAGCTGGTGTGATCCTTGGGCTCAATGCGCTGTTTCAATAGTTCCTCGGCCATTTGGGCCGCCAACATCACGGCCTCCTCCCGAAGGAGCTGCTTGGCCTTCTTCAGTTCTTGTTCTGCAGTAAGCTCCGCCTGCCGCCGTATCCTCTCGGCCTCCTTCTGAGCATTGACGAGGATCTTCTCTTTCTCGGTCCTCCCCTGGTCGATGAGCATTTGCTTGAGCTCGGCCATCTCCTTCTGGGCTTCGGCCAATTTCTTCTCCATCTGACGGTACCTGGCCTCGGCTTCCTCTTTGGCCCGCTTGGCTTGCTCCAAAGACTCCCGGATGCCCTGCTGACGCTGATGCAGGAAGTTGCTCAAGGGCTTCCTCAACAGATAGAAGAGGATGGCGGCCAAAAGGAAAAAGTTGATGGCCCGCATCAGGAGGGTGAAGGGGCTTTCGATCTCCACGGCCTCAGAGCCCCCCGACGCCCATGTCACCACAGGGAGGAGACAGAGGATCCCATTTAGAATCAAGGTTGACCAAGGAATCCTCCATTTCTCTCGGTTTCCGGTAAGAGCGCTCATTGCAGACTTCTCCCCAGGATCTTCTCGGCCATCTCCAGGGCGAGGGCTTCCGATTGCTTTCGAAGGTACTCTCGGGCCTTTGCGGTCTCCTCCTCAATCCTCTTGCGGGCCTCTTCCACCCTCTGAGCGGCCTCAGCCCGAACTTCCTCCAGGAGCCTTCGCTCGGCCTCCATCCCCTCGCCCTTGATCCGTTCCTTCTCCGCACTGGCCTCCAACTTGGCCTCCTGGAGCTGTCGTTGGTAGGCCTGCCATCGTTCCTCGATCTTCGCCTCCATTTCCTGGACCCTCTGTTCCGACTCCCGAATCCTGCCTCTTCGCTCTTCAATGAGATCGAGAATAGGCTTGTAGAGGAAACGATTCAAAATCCAGAGGAGAACAAGAAAATTGATCATCTGGAGTATAAGGGTCTTATCGAGACTGATCACCGCGTCCTCCCGTATCCAGACAGAACTGGCAGAGGCCACCATCTCCCTCCCGCAGCCCCTGCCGGTAGAGTTTCAAGACCGAAAGGAAGAGCCCTCCCACCGAGGGACCCTCCCACGCGGCGAGACGAAGTCGTGATCCTTGATCATCGAATGGGGGGACTGAGAAGATGTGCCGTCCAACGTGGAGATGGAGGCCTTCCACTGCCCGCCCAGCATCAGAGATCCCTCAACAATCATCCCCAGCCCGCGCAGCGTCTTCCAATGGAACAGGTCATCTCGATACGAAGCCGAACAACGGGCCCGTGAACCACCACCAGCTCGACTCTCGGCTGGTTCCCATCTCCCCAGGACCGATCTGAAGACCGTAATTCGGATGGAAAATCAATCAGTTTGGTCGGCCCCGGCAAAATTCAGCGCAGTATTATCAAAAAAAACTCACCCTGTCAACCTTTTTCTTTTTGACGTTTCAGGACTACATCCAAGCCAGCGGCACGGGGGCCGAATGATATCCCAAGGACGAGCTCAGGAAAAATCCGTTGGACCCGACTCTCCGCTCAAGCGCGATCTCTGAATCTTGCCGAAGGATGGCCTCCGGGTGAAGGGAGTTGGTGGAGTACCGCCCGACGAACCAAAAAACAACGAGGCCATAGCCTGTTACGTTGCTGGGGGATCAGGAACCCTCGCTCTGGGGCGAGGACTCCGGTTCCTCCCGTCGCTGGCTCTTGCTGAGGAAGGGAATGCGCTTCTCACGGTCCCGGCCGGGTTCCGCCGTCCCTTCCATTTTGGCCTGACCGTCGAACAGAACCCCTTCATTGATGACCAACACAGGGGTCTGGAGGTTGCCGACAATCCTCGCCGGAGAGAGGGCTTCCACACGTTGGGTCGCCTGGATGTCGCCCCTCACCTCACCGCTGACGATTAGGGTGCCACAGCGGATCTGCGCCTCCACTCGGGCCCCGTCGCCCACAATGAGGGTCCCCTCGGCGTGGATCTCTCCCTTGAACGTTCCGTCGATCCGAACGGTCCCCTCGAATTTGAGCTGCCCTTGGAACTCCGTCCCTTTGCCAAGCAGTGCATGGATCTCATCCGGTCTCTTGGCCATGGTGCCCCCCCTTTTCCGGGATCCAAACATCTCTGGCTCCGGTTTCGGCCCCGGATCCGCCGCCCGACCTTCCCCTTTCCAGGCGTAGTCTCAGTGGCTGTGGATCTCCAAGGCGTTGAAGAAATAGGCGATCTCCGAGGCGGCCGTCTCGGGGGCATCGGATCCGTGGACGACGTTCTGCTCGATGTTCGATGCGAACTCCCTTCGGAGGGTGCCGGGGTCGGCCTTCCGTGGATCCGTAGCCCCCATGATTTTCCTGGTCCGTTCGATGGCGTCTTCTCCCTCCAGGACCATCACCACCACCGGTCCCGAGGACATGAAGTCCGTTAGGCTCTCAAAAAAGGGTTTACCCCGATGGACCGCATAGAACCCCTTGGCCTCCTCTTTGTCGAGATGGACCATCTTGAGAGCCACCACTCTCAATCCCTCGCGCTCGAAACGACGGATCACCTCCCCGATGAGGCCTTTGGATACGCCGTCGGGCTTGACTATGGAAAGCGTCCGTTGGAGCATCTTCCTCACCTCCTGGAGCGGATTCGATCTTCAAGCAAATACGTTCCTACCGTCCTCCTCCACCATCTTCAGCAATTCTTCGAACTTCATGTCCGCAGCCAGGATCCCCACGATCTCTTCCATCTCGTTGCGAATGGGGGCGGACACCGTCACTGCCAGTTGATGGGTGAATCGCGAGATGTAGAAATCAGTGACGTAAGTGCGGCCGTCCTTCAAGGGACCTATGAACCAAGGGCGATCGGAGTAGTCCTCCTCGATGACCAAAGGAGGATATTTGGCACGATCCACGATCTGCGTGATGATCTTTGTGGTAATCCGTCCCTCCATGTTCGTCACGTATACCCACTGGATAAAGGGGTTCTCCTCGGCCAAGGCTTCCATGAGGGGTTCCTGCTGAGCCGGATCCATGCTCCGGATCTCAGGACGCTCCGCCAGCTCTTCGATTAGGTGGACTCCCACCTCGGCGGCTTTCTGTTTGAGGAGCTGTAGATCGCTTACGAAGTACTCTGGGAGATACTTCTTGACCAGCCGTCGCATCTCGTCGGATCCGATGGCCGTGGTCCGCCCTTCGTCATATTGCTTCATGATGGCCTTGTGAATCTTGGCCACGCCCGGATGCCGTTTGTCCACCTGACGGTCCCCCTCAAGCCGAAGGTGGGTGTTGATCCAATGGACGATTCCGGCCATACCAGACTTATCCGTGATGACAACGGTCAAGGGACGATTCAGGAATTTCTGTGTGTTAAAGATACTGTAGATCTCCTGATTTTTCAGGATCCCGTCCACGTGGACCCCTGCAGAGGTGGCGTTGCACTCCGATCCTACGAAGGGGTAGCTGGGAGGAATCCTGATCCCCATCTCCCTCTGCATGTACTCCGCGATCTCCGAAATGACCCGGGTGTCCATCCCATCGTCACGGCCTCGTAGAGAGATGTACTCGATGACCAGGGCCTCCACCGGGGTGTTGCCGGTCCGCTCCCCCAGACCGAAAAGGGCCCCGTTGGCCGCGCTGCATCCATAGAGCCAGGCCGTGGTTGCATTGATCAGAGCCTTGTGGAAGTCGTTGTGGCCATGCCACTCCAGGAGTCTCCCCGGGACTCCGGCATCGTCGATCATGGCCCGGACCAGCTTGTCTACGGCCCGAGGGAGGGCCGCCCCAGGATAAGTCACTCCGAAGCCCAGAGTGTCACAGAGCCGGATCTTGATGTCGATGCCGCTCTCCTCCCGAAGTTTCATCAGCTCCTTGGCCAAGGGCACGCAAAAACCGTAGATGTCCGCCCGCGTTACATCCTCGAAGTGACATCGTGGGACGATGCCATAATTGAGGGCCGCTTTGACCAGGCCCAGGTAATCTTCCAGGGCCTGCCTGCGGTTCTTCTTGAGTTTCAGGAAGATGTGATAATCGGAGACGGACATCAGCATCCCCGTCTCCTTCAGCCCCATCTCCTTGACCAGCCTGAGGTCGTCTCGATTGGCCCGGATCCAGGCGGTCACCTCCGGAAAACGGTAGTCGAGGGCCAGACAACGCTCCACGGCCTCCCGATCCTTTTGGCTGTAAAGAAAGAACTCGCACTGCCGTATGACCCCCTCGGGCCCCCCCAGCCGGTGGAGCATCCGGTAGATCGTCTCGATCTGATCGGGAGCAAAGGGAGGGCGCGCCTGCTGGCCGTCTCGAAAGGTGGTGTCGGTGATGTACATCCCCTTGGGGGGATTGATGGGGATGATCTTCTGATCAAAGTCGATCCTCGGGATCTCCTCGTAGGGAAAGATGCTCCTGAAGAGATTGGGTTCGGAGACATCTCGGAGATCCGGCTCCTCAAACTTGGAGATCTCATGGTAAAGGATTCGTTTCTCCCGATCCCATCTGGCCATCCATAAGCCTCCTGGTCCAGCGGAGAGTCAAAGAATCCGTTCTGTCCGGACTTACAGCCCGTTCCGAAAAGACAAACCCCCTTCCTCATGATGGAATCTGGCTCGTCGGCCCCGAAGGGCCCGCCCCGGCACGGGTTCTATTTCGGAAGGATGCGGATCCAGAGTTCTTCCAGTTGCCTGGGGTCCACCTCTGCCGGGGCTTCGGTCAAAAGACAGGCAGCCCTTTGGGTCTTGGGAAAAGCGATGACATCACGAATGGTCTCGGCCCCTGCCAGCAACATAACAATGCGATCGAATCCAAAGGCGATCCCCCCATGGGGAGGGGCCCCGTACTGCAGGGCCTCCAGGAGGAAACGGAACTTTTCCTCCGCCTCCTCCAAAGATATCCCCAGGGCCTGGAAGACCTTCATCTGGACATCCAACCTGTGGTTTCGGATACTCCCTCCCCCGATTTCGTTGCCGTTCAAGACCAAGTCATAGGCTCGAGCCCGCACCTTATCCGGTTCGGTGGAGAGCAACGGAACGTCCTCAGGACGAGGCGCCGTAAAGGGGTGATGCATGGCCGTGTACCGGCCTTCGTCAGGATCGTACTCCAAAAGCGGAAACTCTGTAACCCAGACGAATCGATAGGTCCCCTCCTCCAGGAGGCCCAGTTTCCTCCCGAAATGGGTCCTAAGGAGGTCCAAGGTAGCATTGACCATCCCCTTTTGACCTGCCACAAAGAGGACCAAATCCCCTGGCTCAAGCCCACACCGCCGCTGGATTTCCTCTTTCTCCTGCGGGCTCAGGGCCCGGGCCACGGGACCCTGCCAAGCCTCGGCCTGGACTTTGATCCAGGCCACACCACGCGCACCTGTCTGGATCCCGTAATGCCGCTTGAGGTTCTCCTCTCCCTGCATGCGATCCAACTCAGAGCGGGGCATCTTCGCCTCCCCCTTGAGCGGGAGGGCCTTGACCATACCGCCTTCCTTGACGGCCCGCGCGAACAGTTGGAATTGGGTCTCGCGGAAGACCTCGGTCAGGTCGACCAAGGTCAGATCGAAACGGAGGTCGGGCTTGTCCGTTCCGTATCGATCCAGTGCTTCCTCATAGGTCAACCGGGGAAAGGGAACTTGGAGCTCCAACCCCAGGACCTCGTGAAAGAGCCTCTGAAACATCCCCTCGGAGAGGGCTTGAACATCCGCCTCCTCCACGAAAGTCATCTCCAGATCCACCTGGGTGAACTCCGGCTGCCGGTCCCTGCGGAGGTCCTCATCCCGAAAACACTTGACGATCTGGTAATAACGATCCAGCCCGGCCACCATCAGGAGTTGCTTGAAGAGTTGTGGAGACTGCGGGAGGGCGTAGAACCGCCCTGGCTGGATCCGGCTGGGCACCAGATAGTCCCTGGCGCCCTCGGGGGTGCTTCGTGTGAGAAAGGGGGTTTCCACCTCCACAAACCCCTCTTCTTCCAGGTACTTCCGGATGGAGGAGGCTACCCGATGTCGAGTCAGGAGATTTCGGGTCATCCTGGGACGCCTTAGGTCCAAGTAACGATACCGGAGACGTAGGTTCTCGGCAGTGTCGATCTCGTCCTCGATGGGGAAAGGCGGCGTCTTGGATTCGTTGAGGATCTCCAGTTCCTCCGCCAGCACCTCGATCGTCCCGGTGTGGATCTTGGGATTCACAGTCTCCGGAGAACGTCTCCGAACGACCCCCTCAACTTGCAACACATACTCGGAGCGAACTGTCTGGGAGACCTCGTGGGCGGAGGGGGCCACCTCCGGATTGAAGACCACTTGGACCACACCGGCACGATCTCTAAGGTCAACGAAGACCACGCCACCTAGGTCCCGCACGGTCTGCACCCAACCGGCCAGGACTACCCGTTTGCCCACATCATCCTCAGAAAGGCTCCCGCATCGGTGCGTCGGCCGTTTCATTTCTCCTCTCTCAGTCCCTGAACCCACTCGGCCATCTGAGCCTCCAAGCGGTCCAGGGGGACCTCCTCTTGTTCCCCGGAATCCATCGCCTTCAGGAGTGCCCTTCGCTGGTGGAGTTCCCTCTCTCCCAGAATCAACACCCGACGGGCAGACAACTTGTGAGCCCTTCGCAACTGCGATTTGAGGCTCCCTCCCCTGAGGTCTGTCTCGGCCCTCAGTCCTAGCCTTCGTGCGCGATCCAGCCAGAGGAAGGCCTCGGATTCGGCCCGGGCATCCACCGCCACGACGAAAAGGTCCAAAGGAGGACGGCTCCTCTGCCTCCCCCCTTCCAAGAGGAGAGAGACCAGACGCTCTTCACCGATGGCGAACCCAATGGCGGGCATATCCGGACCGCCCAGTTCTTCGATGAGATTGTCGTAACGTCCTCCTCCGCAGACCGCGTTTTGGGCACCCAGGTCGGAGCTGATCACCTCGAAGATGGTCCGGGTGTAGTAATCCAAGCCCCTCACGATAAGGGAGTTGACGGTATAAGGGATCTCCAGAGAGTTCAGGTGGCGCTCCAACGACTCCAGGTGATCCCGACAGGGGCCACATAGGTGCTCCAATGTCTGGGGCGCCCCCCTGAGATTCTCCTGGCATTGGGGGACCTTGCAGTCGAAGATCCTGAGGGGATTGATCTGAAGCCTCCGTCGGCAGTCTTCGCAAAGGCGAGTTTCCCGATCACGAAGGAAGCTGAGAATGGCCTCTTTGAAGGAAGGCCTGCAGGAGCGGCAACCCAGGGAGTTGATCTGAAAGTCCAGCTCCCGTAGCCCCATCCCCTCAAAGAGGGTCCGCAGCATGGCCAGGAGCTCCGCATCGCATCTCGGGTCAGGGGACCCTAAAATCTCAGCGTCGATTTGATGGAACTGACGGTACCGACCTTTTTGGGGTCGTTCGTAGCGAAACATAGGCCCGATGCAGTAGAACTTTTGGAACGGCTGGGTCCTGTAAAGGCCGTGCTGGATATAGGCCCGAAGGATCCCCGCTGTGGCCTCGGGTCGAAGTGTCACGGAGATGTCACTCCGATCCCGAAAAGTGTACATCTCCTTCTCCACAATATCCGTGGCCTCACCGATGCTCCTGGCGAAAAGCTCCGTTCTCTCCAAAAGGGGGATGCGGATCTCCGAAAACCCGTAGATCTCCAAGATCTTCCGGGCCAAGGCCTCCACCGCCTGCCATGTCTCCACTTCGCCCGGAAGAATGTCCTTCATCCCACGAACGGCCTGGATCCTTCCCTCCATGAATTCCTTCTCCGAATCTTAAAAAGAGAACTCTATTGAATTTCTTCAAAGACGTCAAGGAAAGCCATCAGGCCCAAGCATCGTCCCCAGAGTTCGACTGCATCCTTGGGCCCCTTCACCCATTCAGGGAGATGTCCGGCCCTGCTCTAGGAAGAAGAGCTAAAACCCCTTTTCATACCAAGCTGAGAGGCATCCCAGTAAAGCTAGCCAATTTTGAAGTTCTTTGGACCTCTCCCGGGATCAAGTACCGTCTACCTGCGTCCGATCTTAATTTTAGGAGGCATGTCAAAAAGTGGGGAATGATCTCAATTGTTAGGCGAGTCCTCACTTCCCAAGAGGTCTCATGGTGAGGTGGTCAAACAGTCTTCGGCTACGGAGAGAAGTCCTGTCCACTGGCTTCGGCAAGAGGGTCGGCTTGGCCCTTGTCCTTTCCTTGGCCGTTATAATTACGGGCAGCTCAGGTTATATCCTTATCGAGGGATTCTCCCCATGGGATGCTCTCTATATGACCATAATTACCATCTCTACGGTAGGATTTGGAGAGATCCGTCCCCTCTC
Source organism: Desulfarculaceae bacterium JdFR-97 (assembly GCA_002010915.1). Lineage (GTDB taxonomy): Bacteria > Desulfobacterota > Desulfocorpusculales > Desulfocorpusculum > Desulfocorpusculum > JdFR-97. The sequence goes on from MTPG01000097.1 coordinate 53,159, forward strand.
GCCCACAGGGCGCCTCTTCACTACGTTTCTGATCTTGGGAGGCTTTGGGGTCTTGGCCTTCGTGGGGCATGTGGTGGTGGAGGCCCTCGTTGAAAAGATGATGAGTCCTTATCGGGAGAGAAGGAAAATGCGTAAGGAGATCGCCCGACTGCAGGATCACTATATACTCTGCGGCTTCGGAAGGGTCGGGGCCTCGGCGGTGGAATTCTTCTTGAAGGCCGGCGTAGAATTCGTGGTAATTGAGGCCCACGAGGGACGTTGCCGTTTCATCCAGGAGAGGGGCTTCCGTTTCATCCAAGGGGACGCCACCAACGAGGAGACCCTTCTGGAGGCTGGCCTCAAGGAGGCTAGAGGGTTGCTCGCGTTGCTTCCCTCCGACCCTCATAACCTCTTTATTGTCCTGACCGCCAGAGAACTCAACCCAACTCTGCATATCATCACCCGTGCGGAAGAACCCTCCTCGGAGAAAAAGCTTCTTCGAGCAGGAGCGGACAATGTCGTCTCTCCCTTCACGACGGCGGGCCAGAAGATCGCCATCTCCATGCTTTCGGCCACTGGAAGGCCGGTGCCCGCATCTTGTGGCCCGCCATCCAGTGAACTCAGGCCATTATGGGTGGAAGTCCAAAAGGGCTCCAGCATGGAAGGGCTCACCATAGGGCAATTGACCCGAGAGACAGGAGGGGAGATCCTCGGGGTCCGGAAGGCCTCTGGGAGAGATCTCCTGGCTCCGGCCCCTGACGTAAGAGTGGAACGAGGCGATCTCCTTTTGATTCTCACCGAGGGAAGACCGGAAGAGGAAGAAGAAGCTCTTAAGTCCAATAGTGCCCAGAAGAAGGTCCTCCTGGTGGACGACAACCCCGTCATTTTGGGTCTGTACAAGAGGCTCCTGCGAAGGGCGGGCTTCTTTCCCCTGACGGCCTCCAACGGCCAGGAGGCCCTGGAGGCCCTTCAAAGGGAACGTCCCTCCGTGGCTATTATCGACTACCGACTCCCTGTGCTTTCCGGGATCGAGGTCTGTAGAAAGGCGCGCTCCATGCCGGAATTGCAAGAGATCAAAATCCTCCTCTTCACTGGAGATGAGGACCCCCGGATACGGAAGAGGGCTTTGAAGGCCGGGGCCGATGCGTTTCTCCGAAAGAGCCCGGACGCCCACGAGCTAATCGAGGCGGTCAACAGACTCCTACAAGGGGACGGCTGCGCGGAGGAATTGGGTGACGGGGCCCGTCCGCGACAAAAAGCCGTCATGCCAAAGGGGGGGTCATCCGGCCGCAGCCAGAACCCCCTCTCCCACGAGGAGATGCAACGCATCCTGGAACGAGTCGATGGAGACCTCTCCCTTCTCCGGCAGATTCGGGGGCTTCTCTCCTCGCAGATCGCACAGTTTGCCTGTCAGATCCAAGAGGCCCTCGAGACCCAGGATTCCGCCTCCCTCGCCCAGGCCGCCCACCAGATCAAAGGCTCCATGGGCAACCTTGGCGCACAACGGGCCTTCGAGGCGGCATGTCTCTTGGAGGAATCCGCGAAAAAAGAAGACTTCCGTCGAACCGAGGAGACATGGCAAGCCCTCAAGCAAGAACTGGATCGGCTGGAACGAGGCTTGGCCCTCTTGCTGGATGGCAGATCTGCTTGACCTTTCTGGGGCTTGGTGCGCCTTGTACATTCACAACTGCAGCTATAAAAAGAATACCCCCTAAAGTCTTTGGCTTTAATGTTCAACATCCTGGCCTCAAGGCTGCTTCAGGGACGCGCCTCCGCGCTCTTCAGCAAACAGCCGAATTCGCTCCCTCCTACGGGTCTTGTAGGTCATGACGGACAGCTCTCTTCCGTCCGTCATGAAGCTCACCATGCCGTCCTCACCTGTATGGAAGGACTTTACACCCAGCCGTTTATACCGCTCCCGAACAACGGGAGAAAGCAGACTACCCCGCCCGGCCTTTGTCGAAAAGACCACACATCGAGGCCGAACAGCCCTCAAGAAGGCCTCGGAATTGGAAGTCTTGCTTCCGTGATGGGGCGCCACAAGGACCGTTGAACGAATCCCACCGCGTCCATAGAGCCACGCCTCGGCTTCCTTTTCTATGTCCCCTGGGATCAAAAACGAGACGGCTCCCATGGAGAGACGAAGCACTGCGGAGGAGTTGTTTATTTGGGCCGAAGCTGTATTCCCCAGACGGAGTGGGCCTTCCTCTGGAGGGAAGAGAACCTCGATGCGGAGTGGGCCTTCGGTCCAGCAAATCCCCCTCTGGAGCGATCGGATATGGAGGCCCTTTAGGGCCGCGGCACCTTTCAAGCGCTGGAAGACCTCGCTCTGCGAAAAGACGCCGTTTCCCCAGAGCTCTCCAACAGGAAATCGGCGAAAAACGGAGACCAGTCCCGTGATATGGTCTGGGTGTGGGTGCGACAGGACAACACGATGGAGCCTCAGAATCCTTCGATGCCAGAGGACAGGGGCCACCTCCAACTCCCCCAGGTCCCTCCCCCCTCTCGTGCCTCCTCCGGCGTCCACAAGCATTCGATAGCCGCCCGGGCCCTCAACGAGGACGGCTGCGCCGTTTCCCACACTGATACAATGGACCCTGAGTGTGGAATCGCGTTCCCGCATAAGACCCTCGACCCCCCATATCAAAAGGAGGAGGATCGAGAGGCCTAGAATCCCCCATCGGGTCCATGGGACCCTCCGGAAATGGCACAGACATACAAAAATCCCATAGAAGATGGCCACTTCCCAAGGCCGAGGGGCTGGAAGGAAGATCCCCTCTCCCAGATACTGCGCCGCCACGGACATCCCTTGAGCGATCCCCTGCAGGAGCCAGGCACTGACCCAGAGGATCTCGACTCCTCCAGCGGGCCACACCAAAGAGAGGGCGCTTCCAGTCAGGGCCAAGGGGAGGGCGAGGAAGCCCACAAGGGGCACCAAAACCACGTTGGCCGGAACGGCCACCCACGGGAGTCTATGGAAGTGGAGGAGGATCACAGGAAGTGTGGCCAGAAAAGCCGCCGTGGAGCATAAAGCCAGCCCCACCGTAGAGCGAAAGAGCCTCCATCCTACTATATCCCTAGGCTCCAGGCGGTCCAATGGATGAACGGGAAAGAAGACCTCCATCCACCGTGGAACAGCATAGAGGATCCCCATCACGGCAAGAAAGGAAAGCTGGAAGGAGAGGTCGTAGATCGACTCCGGACGGATTAGAAGGATCCCCAATGCCGCCATGGAGAGGGCATGGGGCAGTGCCCGAAGACGATCCCAGAGCAGTGCCGCGGCCAGAAAACAACCCATGAACAGAGAGCGCACCGTGGACGTCCCGAGCCCTGCAACCCCTCCGTAAAGGAGCATCATGGGAATGGCAAGTCCCCACGAGACCTTCTCCACCGGGACTCGGAGGGCCAAGGTGGGAAAGACCAGGAGGGCTCTCCGGGCGAGGCCGAAGACGAAGAGTGCCACGATCCCCACGTGAAGGCCGCTGATGGCCAGCAGGTGCGACACCCCCAAGGAGGCGAATACCTCCCTCCATCTCGGGCTCAAGGCCCCTCCTTCGCCCAACACTAGGGCCAGGAGGAGCTCCTTCGCAGGCGTCGGAAATTCCTTAGTGAATAGAGAAGAGAGCCGGAGACGAAGGGACTCGAGACCACCACGGACGATACCCCCGAACCCGTGACGGATCAACAGGATGAAATTGTCATTGGGGACGAAGGCTGTTGCGTAAATCCGCCTCAAGGCCAAATATCGCCGCCAATGGAAGGTCCCGGGATTGGCTTGGCCCGGAGGTAGCCGAGGGCTGCATCGCACCCGGATTACATCTCCATATTGAAACCTTCCCCCACCCCTCCCTACGGTCAAAAGGATCTTCCCCCTTGCGGGGACTCCTTGGGATCGTCCCTCTTCATAGACCCTGAAGACCTCCATGAGGAGCCGTACCGAACCGCTCCTCCTCTCGGGGGCCCGAATGAGGATCCCTTCAAGATCCACCCTCGCTCCCGCCCACCGGGCCACATGGTCATCGGGCAGATCNTTAGGGAGAATCCGTTGGGCATGGAGGGTTCCCAACAAGAAGAAAAGAAATGTAAGGACAAGGCGGGCCTTCTGTTCTCGGAGAGAGTTCCGCAACAGCACCAAGGTCCCCAAGATCACGGGCACTACGCTCCACGCCTCCCACGGAACCTGCACCCAGGAACCCAGGATCAGTCCCCCTACAAAGACGATCACCAGCCAGGGAAAAATCGGCTCCATCTCCATCCATCCCAAAGGGCCCGGACCATGTCATTGGGGGTCTCAACTCGCCCCAGTGGGAGGCAGTCCCTTCCGCCTCGGGCATTGACAGGGGTTGACCGGCTATAGTATAGACGCATCAAGGGAATTCTGGGCCGTTGAACGTCCCTGACTATCCAGGTGGAAGTCGGACGCACCCGTTTCTCTTGGGCCCCTCTCCATACATACATGGGGCCTCCTATGAGCCGCAAGGTTTCCATCGGGAAAAGACGCGCAAGGTACTTTGACTTTCTGCTGGGTTGCAGTGTCGCCGCCCTGGTCGTTCTCCTTCATCTGTTCAACTTTTCCCCGCTGAGGGTTGCGGAACTGCAGCTCTACAATCTCTGGATGCGGCTTTCCGGCCCTCTGGTCCCCAGCGGGAAGATCGCCATCGTGGCCATCGACGACGAAAGCCTCCGGAGGCTGGGACGCTGGCCCTGGCCTCGATCCATCCACGCCACCCTCATCCGGAGACTCTCTTCGGCCGGTGCCAAAGTTATCGCCCCGGCCATCCAGTTCCATGAACCCGAGGAGAGCTCAGGGCTTCAGGTCCTAGACCGCCTCTCCCGTCGCCTAGAATCCCTCTCCCGTCGCCCCACGGGGGCCCTCAAGAAACTCCAGGAGGAGATGAGAAGGCTTCGGGAAGAGCTGGACCACGACGCCCATTTGGAAAAAGCCGTCCGGGATGCGGGCAACGTGGTCCTTCTGATGTCCTTGAAGACAGACCGGGAGATGAGATCTCCGGATGTAACCCCTCCCAAACTCTCCCTTTCAGTAATCCGGCACTCCTTCCGGGTGGTGAAAAACATCGGAGAAGGGATCGTGCAGAAGGCCTCGGCCTGCGACCCCCCGCTGGAGCGCTTCGCACGCCAAGCCGTGGCTCTGGGGTCCATCAACTTCCCCCTCGATCTCGATGGAGTGGCCCGTACCTCTCAACTGGCCTTGGCCTATCAGGAGGAATACTTCCCCGATTTCAGCCTGATGGTGGCGGCTAAATACCTGGGGATCCCCTCCCAGGAGATGGTCCTCCACTTGGGGAGGGGCGTCTCTCTGGGGAATCGTTTCATTCCCACCGATATGCAGATGCGCATGTTCATCCGCTATTTGAGAGATACAAGGACCTTTCCCTATTACTCATTCGCAGACGTTCTGGAAGGAAGGGTCCAACCCACCGTCTTCCGGGACAAGATCGTGCTCATCGGATTCTCCGCCGTCGGCTTGACGGACCGGTTGGTCACCCCCACGGCCCCCCGGATGCCCGCTGTGGAGTGCGTGGCCAATGGGATCGAGAACATACTGCGCGGCCTCTATCTGGAACACCCCTCGTGGGGTCCCCTGCTGGAGGTAGGGATTCTGTTGCTCCTCGGCTTATTTACGGCCCTGGTCCTTCCCCGCTTGGGGGCCGTAATGGGAGCCACGCTCTCCCTGGTTCTCATGCTCGGGACGGCCCTCCTGCCCTACCTGCTGTTCAGGCAGGGGCTCATCGTCTCCCTGGTTCCGGCCATGATACTGCTGCTGATGGCCTATCCGGTGATGATCTCCAGAAGGTTCTTTCTTACCGAGGTGGAGAAGGAGTCCGTGGAGGAGGAGAGCGAAGAGGCAAACAAGATGCTGGGGTTGGCCTTCCAGGGCAAGGGGATGTTGGATCTGGCCTTCGAAAAATTCCGAAGTCTCCCCATCGACGAGGAGATGAAGGATATCCTTTACAACCTCGCCCTCGATTTCGAGCGCAAACGCATGCCTAATAAGGCCGTCTCGGTCTACCAGCATATCGCTACGGTGGACCCGCACTACCGCGATATCGTCAAGAGAAGGGAAAGCCTGGAGAAGGCCCTGGTCGCCCCCACTGGCGCTTCAGCCTTAAGGGGCACTCGCGAGGAGACCACCGTAATGCTGGAAGGGGCCACGGAGAACCCCACGTTGGGTCGATACGAGATCGTAGGCGAGTTGGGCAAGGGGGCCATGGGTGTTGTCTACAAGGGGATCGATCCCAAGATCCGCAGAGAAGTCGCCATCAAGACGATCCGGTTTGAACAGGACTTCGAACCCGAGGAGATCGAAGACGTCAAAAAGCGGTTCTTCCGAGAGGCTGAGGCGGCAGGCAGACTCACTCATCCCAACATCGTCACCATCTATGATGTGGGGGAAGATTGGGACCTCTCCTATATCGCCATGGAGGTGCTGGAGGGTGAGGATCTGAGAATCTACACCCGTAAGGGGAACCTTCTGCCCATCCGCCGGGCGGTGGAGATCGTTGCCCAGGTTTGCGACGCCTTGGACTACGCCCATGAACAGGGGGTAGTCCACAGGGACATCAAGCCCGCCAACATTATGGTCCTCAAGGACGGCCGGGTTAAAGTCACCGACTTCGGGATCGCTCGGATCACCACCGGATCCCGGACCCAGACGGCTGCAGGCATCGTTCTGGGCACTCCGAGCTACATGTCCCCGGAGCAGGTCTCGGGCCTACCTCTCGATGGACGCTCCGACATCTTCTCGTTGGGGGTGGTCTTCTATGAGCTCCTTACGGGAGAACGCCCATTCAAAGGCGATGGGATCATCAATCTGCTTCATACTATAACCCAGAAGCCCCACAGGCCCATGAGGGAGATCAACCCCAAGATCCCGGAGTTCCTCGATAGGGTTATCAACAGGGCCCTGGCCAAGAATCCGGACAAGCGGTTTCAACGGGCCTCGGAGATGGCCAGGGTCCTAGGGGCCTTCCTCGCTCGAGTGGACCAGTTGAGATCCCGTCGGGGCAAGACTGATCAACCTACGGGAAGGGCCCCCACATAGGTCTATATTGAGGCGCGGCGCCAAGAAGAAGACCGTGCAGCAGTTGATCCTCTTTTTTGGAAGCGGGAGCCTCTCTTGAGGCGCTTCAAGCCAAGGAGAATCTCCAAAAAAACAGCCCCTTGACAAGGATGACGATGTTCGAGATTATGGCCACAGGACGAACCCATGTTGGCAAGATCCGCACCAACAATGAGGATAGCTACCTCGTCAGTAAAGAGCTTGGTCTCTTTCTGGTGGCCGATGGGATGGGTGGTCATGCCTCCGGAGAAGTAGCCAGCCGTATGGCCGTGGACATTGTCCAGGAGACCTACCTCAAGCATCTCCATGAGAAAGACGTTCCTCTGGTGGGAACACATCTTCCCCAGGTCTCCCTTGCAGCCAACAGGTTGCTTAGTAGCATCCGTCTGGCCAATCGGGCCATCTTCGAGTTGGCTCAGAAGGAGCCCCTTTACCAGGGTATGGGAACTACGCTGGCTGGGTTGCTCGCTCAGGAGGACCATCTCTTTCAGTTCCATGTGGGAGACAGCCGTATCTATCGACTCCGGAAGGATCGGCTGGAACAGCTCACTGAAGACCATTCCCTGGTAGCTTATCAGCTCAAAATGGGCCTCCTTACAGAGGAGGAGGCAAGGACCTCTCGGTCCAAGAATGTCATCACCCGGGCCGTGGGAGTCTTCAGGGAGGTGGAGATCGATTTCGCCAGACATCCTTGGCAGGAGGGGGACGTCTATCTGATATGCAGCGATGGGCTTTCTGACTATGTTCCCCAGGAGGGGATCCGGCAGGCCTTAATGGAGGCGGTCCCGGATCTGGAAGCCGCAGGAGATGCCCTTATCCAACGAGCCCTGGATAAGGGAGGGCATGACAACATTACTGTGGTATTGCTGCTGTTAGGTAAAAAACCGAAGGGCAAAGGGCTCCTAAAGGGAAGATTGGGGCGGCTCTTGGGTGCAAAGGACCACTAGCCTGCAAGGATGTTTTTATAAACCGGAGGCATAACATCTCTAACTACTCACGCGATTTAGGACGTGTCGTTGGCCCAATCGAACAAGTCAATCAGGCAAGGTGGTGACGCCATGGCCAAGATCCTTCTGAAGTTTAAGGGCGCCCTCATCAAGGAATATCCCCTCGATCGTCCATCCATCCGCATCGGCAGAAGAGACGACAACGACATTCGCATCGACAACCTGGCCGTCTCTGGGCATCACGCTAAGATCCAAAAGGTGGACGATGGATATATCCTCGTGGACCTCAAGAGCACCAACGGCACATTCGTGAACCGGAAAAAGATCCTCCAGGCGAGGCTCCACCATCTGGACGAGATTACCATCGGCAAGCACACCCTCATCTTCGAGGATGAAACCCAACCTCGCCGAGAAGTCGAACCCCAGCAAGTGGGGGAGACCCTGCAAGAGGCCCCTTCCAGGGAGAAACACCCTCCCACCAAGAAGACCTCTCAAGTTCAGGCGGCGAGGATCCATTTCATCGAACCACCCGATCATCCCGAGGTGGTCCTCGAAAAAAAGCTCACCATCATCGGCCGCAGGGAGGATGCGGATATCCGACTGAAGGGACCCTTCGGGCCCAAAGTGGCTGCCTTCATAAGCCGGAAACCTTCGGGGTACGCTATCCTCCCGGAGGAGAAGGTCAAGGTCAAGGTCAACGGAGAGCTCATCACCCACCAGATAGACCTCTCCGACGGCGACGTCATCGAGACCGGATCTCTAAAGCTGCTCTTCGTCGGACCGGAGTCCTAGATCTCTACCCCCTATCCCTCTGCTCCTCAAAAAGATGAAACGGCCTAGTCCCNAAGGGACAACCCCCCTTCTTGTCAACTCCCTAGTGGTGTGTTACTTTTACATTGCGTCTTGGGACCGAAAATCCTTGAGATCTGGCATNTTAACTCCCGCCTAGCGGCGATGGATTGTCGGCTATCATTCATTCTCTTACCGATGCCGGTCCCGACAACGGGGTGACCATCCGTCGCTTGGGGGAAGGGAGGAACTGGAGGCGGGGAGCAGGCCCGATCCATGGAAGAGGATCCAAAAGCGGGCGCCTCGTTCGGTCAGTATCTGAGAAGGGAACGGGTCCTTCGGAATATCCCGCTGGAGGAGATCGCGCAGAAGACCCGAATCCCCCTTCGCACGTTGCAAGCCCTCGAGGAAGACGAATATCTACTTTTGCCGCCTCAAGTCTATGTTCAAGGCTTCCTCAGGGCCTATGCTAGACACATCGGTCTGGACGAACATGAGGTGATTCTCCGCTATGAGGACCATCTACGCCAGGAGACCCGCGGCAAAAGGGAAGACAAGACAGGCCCATGGGCAAAACGGCGAAGGAGAACTCTATGGATCGCCGTGGTCCTCGTCGGAATTTCTTCCCTCTTTGGGGGGCTGCTGCTATGGCGGCATCTGAAGACCGAATCAGACAGGCCTGTCGGGTACTCCCCGTCAGCCGGAGAGATCTTCACATCCGACGGTGCCTCGATGCTGCCCTCCAAGCCCCTCCCCCAGCCTCCCCATCCCTGATAGAGGATCCTCTTTCCTTAGGAGCCTCCACCACCAGGAGTCGGCCATGAATGCAACCCGATTCCAGGAGTCGGTGACGGATGTCGATCGTCTCCGTGAGCTCATCGAGCAGGGAAGGGAGTTCGACATCATTCATCTCTTCACTGAGATGCACGCCGCCGACATTGCTGAACTCATCGACCGTCTTCGGGAGGAGGAGAAGAAACGCCTCTTCGCCCTCCTGGATGTGGAGAAGGCCTCCGACGTGATCTCCCAGTTGAGCGTGGAGTCGAGGGATCAAATCCTGGAGGATCTCCCCACGGAACGGCTCGTCCAGATCGTGGACGATATGGAATCCGACGATGCTGCCGACCTGTTGGCCGAGCTCCCCGAGGACCAAGTAAGGGCTGCGTTGAGGGCCATAGACCGGGTGGACTCTCTGGAAGTCCAGCGTCTGCTCGCCTATGAGAAGGATACCGCCGGGGGCCTCATGCAGGCGGAGCTGGTCAAAGTAAGCCCCCAGTGGACTCTTCAGGAGGCCCTCGAGTCGGTGCGGGAGCAGGCCAGGGAAGTGGAGGATGTCCACGACATCTTCGTCGTGGATGAACATGGACGCCTTCTGGGGGCCTTGGAGATCGAAGACCTCATCCTTCATCCTTCGGAGCGGAGGGTATCCGAGGTGATGAAGACATCGATCCCCCGAGTTACCACCAACGTGGATCAGGAGGAGGTCGCTCACATCTTTCAAAAATACGATATCATCACCCTGCCCGTGGTGGATGCCTCGGGGAGACTACTCGGCAGGATCACTGTCGACGATGTGGTGGACGTGATGGAGGAGGAGGCCTCGGAAGACTTTTTCAAGATGGCTGGCATCGAGGGCGAACTGGTCTATTCCGGCAGGCCCTTCCAGATCGCCCGGCTCCGGCTTCCTTGGCTCCTCACCAANCTCTTCGGAGGGCTGTTGGTAGGATATCTCATGTGGCTATTCAAGCTCACCCTCAAGGAGGCGTTGGTTCTGGTCACCTTCGTCCCCGTCATCACGGGGATGGGAGGCAATGCAGGAATCCAGTCCTCCACCATCATCATTCGGGGGTTTGCCACAGGGCGACTGGACATGACCCGCTTGTGGCGGCATCTCTTTCAAGAATTCCGCGTGGCCATACTCATGGGAACGGCCTGTGGTCTCGTAGTCGGGCTCGTGGCGGCGGCCTGGCACGGCATCGGGATGCTCGGCTTCGTGGTGGGAACGGCCATGGTCGGGGCCATCACCGTTGCCAATCTCATGGGGACACTGGTCCCTGCCCTGTTCAAAAGGCTCGGGATTGACCCTGCGGTGGCGGCAGGTCCCTTCGTGACTACGGCCAACGACATCACCGGGATTCTCATCTACTTGGGCATCGCCACGGCCTTCATCCATCTGATCCGATAGCCCCTTCCGGCCCGGAAACCCTGGACTCTCCCCCCTCGGTTCGGATATAACTTCCCATGCTCCGCCTACCCAGCCTCGGCGGGCGGGGNGTGGCACTCTCGATGGATGAAATGGATGAAAATGCTTGCCAGATGCGAGGATTAATGCCTCTATCGGAGAGGGGCGACTTCAGTCACCCCCATTTGGGAGGCTGAAGCCTCCCCTACCCAATCAAGACCAAATAGACGAGATAGACGAAATGGACGAGATAAGCGAGAGGCTATTTTCTAGCTAACTGCCATGCCCCTGCGGGGCACCCTAGAGTCATGAAAATAGCAACCCAGAGTTCCGAGGCCGGACAGGAGGTGCCCTGAACGAAATTGAAGGTCTTTTCGCAAATCCCGCCTCTGGCGGGATCGAAAAG
>MTPG01000037.1 GCA_002010915.1 Desulfarculaceae bacterium JdFR-97
AGACTTTTTGCTCCATGCTCCAAGCTCCGTGCTGGATTGCAGGAGTTGTCCCGATTAGGAGGGAACGGAATAGCGTGGAGCGTTGAGCATTGAGCGAGGAGTTGTTGATCCTGTGTTGCAGGGTATTGGGCTAAAGGATGTATTTGCTGGAGATCTGGTAGCTCTTTTGCGGGTTGGTATACTTATGCCGGCGAGGAGAGAAGTTGGGAGCTTTTGATAGGTATTTTTCTCGATGCTCTGTGCTCCATGCTCGTGTGCTAAGTTTGTCGCGACGAGGAGGGAGCGGAATAAGAGTTGGTTAGGATCGTTGTGATCGTGTGGATTGGTTTCTGGATGTTGGTAAGCTTATTTTGGCGGGGTACGGGCTCGAAAGCTATGGTTGAGTCTTGACCCCTCTTGGGGGCTGAGGAGAAGGGAAAGTGGTGGAAGAGCATCCTCAAAGTCCATATGTTGAGCAGGATAAGTCCCTGAGAGAGGAGGCGCATGAGTACAGCGAAGACGGTGTGGACCTGACGCTCATCCGCTGGATGCTTTCCATGACGCCGAGCGAACGGCTGCGCACTTTGCAGGGATTCGTTCGCTCCATAGAGAGGCTGCGCAGTGGGAACCCAAACGCCTGACTTCTTAGAGTTATTGAAGACCCTTGTGCTATACGGCGTCGACTTCATCATAGTCGGGGGAGTCAGTGCTGTGCTTCAGGGGGCACCGGTCACTACATTCGACCTTGATCTGGTGCATTCGCGAACCCCGGATAATCTCGAGAGGTTGTACCAGGCCTTAGTGGATCTGGATGCATATTATCGGGAACCCGCAGGGCGGCGCTTGAGGCCTGAACCAAAACACCTTTCTTCTAGTGGACATCATCTGCTGATGACGCGGGCCGGTCCTTTGGATCTTCTGGGAACCATCGGGGCTGGGCGTAGCTATGAGGATCTGCTCGAAAACACCAATGAGTTGGAAGTAGAGGACTTGAGAGTGCGTGTATTGGATCTCGAGACCTTGATCGAGGTGAAGGAACAGACCGGTTATGCCAAGGATCTGGCTGTTCTCCCCATCCTTCGTCGGACTCTTGAAGAGAAGCTAAAGAAAGAGCATGAATGAGATCCACGCGCGTCGCCGGATTATAACCTTCTTGCCGGCGAGCCCGAGGTCGTACCTCAGTATGGTGGATCGGGAGGCCGAAGACGATCCNCCTTTGAGAAAGCAGATTGTTCCGAGCCGNGCTGGGGAGNTGGCGGTTGATCTTTTCAGGATAGGGACTCTTGCAGGAAAAANNGCGAGCGATTGGTGCTTCGGAAGGGGAAGGATTTACTCTCGAATTTCTGTTTTTTGGCTCAGAGAGGAAGGAACTGGAAGCTTCAGCCTGAGGCACCGGGGTCCAACAGGTTCACCTNGACTTCGAGCGGCACAGGGGCACGGGCCGGATGGNGCTTCGGGCCAGGGTGATCAGGCAGTCCGTTTAGGAAGGGGACGCAGCATTTTGATCATTGCTCACGCAAAAGGAGGTTTCCTGGAGGCTTGGACGCTCATCCCGACAAGCGATGTGGGCTATGTCAACAGACAAAAGGAAAGAGTGGCTTTTGGGCAAGGTAATAAACGACAATGCCTCTGGCTCATTCAAGCCAAAGGCACCGTTAAGCCCTGGCTCCCCCCGCAGCGGGGCGGGCGCCGGATGAGGTCCTTGGGGCTGCGGCCCGGCCGCATCCAACAAATCTAGCATAGCACCCAACGGGGTAAAGGTCAACTGATTTCGATCCGGCTGGACATGGAAGAGAAGACCCGGCCGTGTTAAGGGCCGTAGAGCGCAGGATGAAGGACCTGAGGCCCGCGCTCAAGGCAGTTGGGGAGCTCGACATGCACCCATCATGAGCAACCTCGAGGTGGACGGAGGGCCCAGGCGCTGGGCGCCCTCCCGCAAGGCACTGCGGCGGGGGGACAGGCACCTCCCTGCGCACAAAAGCTCATGGGGCTGTTGCACGTGCGCGGCTGTGCGTGACGGACGGGTTCATAGGGAGGAGCGGGGATGACCAAAAAGGAGGACGTCCTCCAGCGATACGACCCGGCAATGGATCTTCGAGATTCCTCCGCTTTCTGGAACGTCGCCCCTGGGAGGTGTCCACGAGCCTCTCCAGAGGCTGCTTTCCAGCAGCAGGACTCTCCAGGATATGGAAACAGAGGGTCGAGAAGACCCTCTATCGGGCGCGCATGAGGTCGGATGTGCAATGAGCAGCTAGAGGCAAAGAACATTGAACAGCGGATTTTATATCTCCTATTTTAGGCTGACGCTTGAGCCCCGAGAGCCTATCCGGCTCCCCCGGTTCAACAAGGGGATCACGCTTCGGGGGGCCTTTGGTTCCTCCTTTCGACGCCTGGTGTGTGTGGATCAAAAGGCCGACTGCANCAATTGCATGGTCCACCCCAGTTGTCCCTACGGATTCATCTTCTCCCCTCGTATTCCAGAGAATGCCGAGCGTCTTCGACTGAATCGCGACATACCCAGACCGTTTGTAATCAAACCGCCCCTGGAAGCGCGTGAGATATACGAGCCCGGAGAGGCCCTTTCCTTCGGACTCGTGGTGGTGGGGAGGGCACGTGGTTTTCTTCCCTATTTCCTGTTGAGCTTCCGGGATCTCGGAGAACGTGGGATCGGTGTGGGTCGCGGCCGCTTCAACCTTAAACGTGTGGAGATCCTGGACTCAGTCGGTCATGCCGAGCCGGTCCTAAAGGAAGGGGATACCACAGTGCGGGTCCCCGACATAAGGATCCGGCTGGAAGATAAAGAAATCCTTCCCGGAGATCCCTTCCGGGAGATAACGCTTCGCTTTTTGACGCCTGTGCTCATCAAGCAAGATGGGCGATGGGTGCCTCCGACCTTTGGGGCGTTGTTGCGGCGGTTGCGAGACCGGATCAATGCCCTCTGTTATTTTTACTGCGGCAAGCCTCTTGACCTGGACTTCAAAGCCATTGGGGAGGCCTCTGATGAGATTCGGGTTTCTTATCAGGATCTCCGATGGGTGGAAGAGAGTCGATACTCACGTCACAGAGGGATCCGGCAAGCACATAAGGGCTATGTAGGCGTCGTGCGGTACAAAGGTGAGATGGGGCCGTTTCTTCCCTTGGTGGCAATGGGGCAATACGTGCATGTGGGCAAGGCCTCGGCCTTCGGGCAGGGGTGGTATCGGATCGAAACCTAACCAATGCCAGCGGACAGTATGGTTTGGGGGGCCTGTACAGGGATTTGGATCTGAAGGGGTGGAGAAGGCTCGGGCTGTGTTTGAGCTCGCACAAGAGGCGGCTCGAGCCAGGCCTTCTCGCAAGGGCATAGGGGGATGCGCCATGAGCAAAGACTCCAAATCAGAGGCCCAAGTGATTCCCATCAAGGAGGGGATAGAAGAACGGCCGGCCCTGGTCCCTCCGGCCCAATATAACCTCTTTACAGGCGAGCCCGAGGTCCTTCCCCAACTGATCGATCGAGAGGTGGAGGACGAGCTGCCAATCAGTGAGGAGATCTTTTTGGCCCGAAGCGGAGATGCCTCTCAGTTGATACTTTCGGGATTCGGGCTCTTTTTGGGGAAAAAGGGGGATCGCCTGTTGGTCCGCAAGGGGAAAGATCTCCTCTATGAATTTCCATTTTTCCGAATAAGCGAGGTGACCATCGCTTCCAGAGGGATCACCCTCTCCTCGGACTTGGTTATGGAGTTCTGCGAACGGGGGATTCAGGTAAACTTCGTTCACGGCACTGGAAAGCCTTACGCCAAGCTCACTTCTCCATCTCTTTCGGCCACAATTCAGGCCCGGCGGGAACAGCTAAGGGCCATCGACGATGAACGGGGGATCCGTTTTGCCAAGGCTGTTGTGGCGGGCAAATTCGCCAATCAGAGAAAACTGCTCCTTTACTTCGGAAAGTATATGAAGGCGACCGTTCCGGAGCGTTATCAGGAGATCCAGCGGGCGGCGAAGGCCCTCCAGATGCTTCAAGCGCAGGTGAGAGAGGTCCGAGGAGACAGCCTGGATGCGGTACGCAAGGAGCTTATGGGCTTAGAAGGGAGTGCGAGCCGGATCTATTGGGAAGGAGTCCAGAGGATCATCGCGCAGAGGGTGGAATTTTTCGGGAGGATTCGAAGGGGTGCCACCGATGAGGTGAATTCCATGTTGAACTATGGCTATGGAATCCTCTACTCCCAAGTATGGGGTGCTGTGATTACCGCCGGGTTGGAGCCTTTTGCCGGATTCCTCCATGTGGATCGACCCGGAAAGCCCTCTCTGGTGCTGGATCTCGTGGAAGAGTTTCGTCAGCCAGTGGTGGACAGGACGGTCATCTCGCATGTGAACAGGGGTGAATCCATCCGCTTGGAGGGAGGTTTGCTCGATACCGACACCCGGAGGGTCATCAGCCAAAAGATCCTGGAGAGGCTGGAGAGCAAGGAGTCCTATCAAGGAAAGAAATATCAGATCCGTTCCATCATCCAGATCCAGGCTAGAAACTTGGCGGCCTTTCTCCGTGGCGGGAAGGACTACCGTCCTTTTTCTTTCAAATGGTGAACCTATGGGGCGGGTGATCAAGAAGCATGATCTTGTAAAGACCGGGATCCAAGCCCTGGACTTGCCCAGCCGGCCCGGAGAGGTGGTCACTTATGTGTTTTACGATATCCAGGAGGACAAGATCCGGAATCGTGTGGGGCAGGCGTGCAAGGACTTCGGCCTGGAACGCATCCAATTCAGCGGATTCATAGGGTATCTATCCAGGAACAAGAGGGAGGAGTTGGCCATTCGGTTGAGGGATATCCTCGAGGAGAGCAACGGCAAGGTGTTGATTCAGCCCGTCTGCGAGAAGGATTTTCGTGAATACAAAGAGTTCATCCATTTCGAGGAAGGACCGGATGGATGACGGAATCCCTGAGCCAGAGAGACATTGTCCTTCGAGTGAGCGATTTGAGGCAGTATCAATACTGTCCACGTGTGGTCTTTTATCAGTATGTGCTTCCTGTGGAGTCGCGGCCCACCTACAAGATGGAAAAAGGAAAGGCGACCCAACAGATCATAGAGAGGCTCGAAGCTCGAAGAAAGCTCAAGAAATACGGGCTGCAGAAAGGGACGAGAAGGTTCAATACGTGGATGACATCTGAAAATCTGGGACTTTCTGGAAAGGTCGATATGTTAATCGAGACGCAGGACAGAGTTTACCCTGTAGATTTCAAATTTACCCGGGGAAGACCCTATAAGAACCATGTCTATCAACTGGCAGGATATTCTCTCATACTTGAGGACATACAGTCCAAGCCCGTGACACAAGGGTTTGTATATCTGATCCTTCAGGAGGATGTCGTTGTATTCGATATGAAAGAAAAGATCAAGGAGGAGTGCAGGGCGCTGCTCGAGGAAATCCGAGGGATGATCCAGGAGGAAAGATTCCCTGAGCCACCGTCCTCTCGTGCCAAATGCACAGACTGCGAGTATCAGAACTATTGCAGGGATGTTTGGTGATGATACCCAAGGCTCCTTAAAATTCCCAAGACTACTTTGGGCACTGTCCAAGATACCTTGAAAATGGTCTTTCGTTTATCTCGTCTGTTTCGTCTATCTCGTTGATTTCGTCGTTTCGTCTATCTCGTCCATTTCGTCGATTTCGTTGATTTGGTCTATCTGGAAGGGGGGCGACTGAAGTCGACCCCCTCCCCTAATAAAGGCATTGATCCTCGCCGAGGATTAAGAAACGAAATGGACGAAATGGACCAAAAGGACCAGATAGACCAGACGGGGGCGGCGTAAGGCGGATTAGCATGGAGTCGCCAAAGGCTGGAGTCGAGCAAAAGTGGGAGACAGACGAAGCGAACGAAATGGACCAGACAGACCAGATAGACGAGACGGTAGTCATTTTCATCCATCAAGGGTGTCACGCCCAGGCGGGGCATGGGGGTTACTAAGGATTCAGAGGATCTGCCGGAGGCCGTCCACCATGAACTGGACGGCGATGACGGCCAGAAGGAGCCCCATAAGCCGAGTAATCAACCGGATCCCCCTCATGCCGAGAAACCGGGAGATCTGTTGTCCGAACAGGAATGTGAGGAAAACGAGTCCGCATGCGGCCGTAACCGCTCCGATCAGGAGGGGGATGCTCAGTGGGTCTTCGGCTGTTTGCCTCCAGGAGATTACGGTCGTGATGGCCCCGGGACCTGCCAGGAGAGGGGTGGCCAGGGGAACCAAGGCCACATTCTCCCGTTCCACTCCCTCTTGTTCCTCCTCCAGGCTGGTCTTCAGGCCACTGGGGATCAAATGAAGCATCTGAAGGGAATAGAGAAAAAATACGAAGCCGCCTGCCAGCTGAAAAGCCGGAAGGCTCACCCCGAAATATTTGAGGATCCAGTCTCCGGTGAGGCCGAAGAAGATCAAGATGGTGCATGCAGTAAAGGATGCCAAAGCGGCCATCCTCCTGCGTTCCGAGGGAGGATGATTTTCCGTGAAGAGAAGGAAGAAGGGGAGGTTTCCCACGGGGTCCATAATGATGACAAGGGGGATCAAAGAGGTGAGAAAGGTCTGGACCATATCGTCCTCCTTTTTCTTCTTTCAACGTCCTTAGCGAGCCATTGTATGCGATGAGGGTGCCTCTTTTCGAGAGTGGATTTCCAATCTGCGCCTCACACTCTCGGTGGCGAGTTTGATTCGGGGATGGAAGAGTCGGACCGGCTTCTCCGGGATGGGGCATTGGACGGTGACAGGCTCCATGTCTTGAGGATGGCAGAATGGGCGGTATATGGTATGCTAATAATTTGATTTTAGGAGGATCTGGATTCTAAGGGTTGGAGTAAGGGAACGATCCCAAGGCTTGTGGGATCAGAGGATCGATCCCATTGGTTGGGGGCTTCATTCGGGTGCCAGACCAAAGGCCGTCTCGATGCTTGGAGCGGCCTTGCCTTTTGGTTGAGTTCGGGAAGTAGGGCTTTCTGTGGCAGAGACGGCCCGTATTGTGAGGATGGCCACGGCCTTGGGACGATCCGAGGTCCCGGGCGGGAAGCTCTCCTCAGGCTAATCAACAAGGTCCTCTATTTGCTGGAGGGAAAGAATGGACTGGGATGGCGTGGAACGCGAGGCGGTTGATCTCCTTTCGGAATACATCCGGATCAATACCACGAATCCTCCAGGAAACGAGCGTGCCGCCGTGGAGTTTTTGGGAAGGTTCCTGGAGGAGGAGGGACTGAAGGTCGTCTATCGGGCCAAGGACCCCGAGCGTCCCAATCTAATCTGCCGCTTGGAGTCGGGGAGGGATCGGAAGGGCCTCATGCTGTTGCATCACTGCGATGTGGTCGGGGCGAACTCCGATGAGTGGACCGTTCCGCCCTTCGGCGGCGTTGTCAAAGATGGGTATGTATGGGGTCGGGGGGCCCTGGATATGAAGGGGATGGGCGTCATGGAGATCATGGCCTTGGTCCTGGCCCATAGGGAAGGCCTTTCCCTCGCCAGGGACCTGCTCCTTGTGGTGACCTCGGACGAGGAGAGCGGCAGCGGCCACGGGGCCGAATTCTTGGCCAAAGAGCACCCCCAGGAGGTGGAGGCCGCCTGGGCCCTCAACGAAGGGGGAAGCGGATGGCGGATGGGGGACCGAAACGCCATCCTGTGCGGCTTCGGGGAAAAGGGGCCCCTCTGGGTGCGTCTGACGGCCGAGGGACGATCCGGCCANGGCTCCGTCCCCCATGGTGACAACCCGTGCGAACGCCTTGTTGAGGGGATTCAGGCCCTCTTGTCCATCCCGCGTCCATTACGGATTCTGCCTCAGATGCGGGGATTCCTGGCGGGGATCGGCATGGAGGATGCTTCGGCCGAGGAATTCTCCGAATCTTCCTTTCTCCAGATCCCCAATGTGCGGGCCATGTTCCAGGACACCTTGAGCCTTACCATGCTCCAGGCCGGGGGGCGCCCCAATGTGATCCCTGATCGCGCTCAAGCCACCCTCGATTGCCGGATCCTGCCCGACCGGAGCACCCAAGAGGTCCTGGAGGAGATGCGGAAGGCCCTCCCCTCGGATTCCCTGAAGCTGGAGCCCATCATGGCCATCGAGGCCTCCACCTCCCCCTTGGAGGACCCCTTTTACCAGTGCCTGCGTGGACTGGCCGAGCGATTCTTCCCGGAGATTCCCTTCCTTCCCTCCATCTGCCCGGGATTTACGGATTCTCGCTGCTTCCGGAGGCTGGGGACGCGTTGCTATGGGTGGCTGCCGGCGCTTGTGGATGTCGGAGACCTGATCCGCATGCACGGAAAGGACGAGAGGATCCGGATCGAGGATTTGGTCATGGGGATTCGGGTGATCTACGAGATGATTCGAGAGATGTGCATGGAGCCATGAAGGGATTCCAACTCGTCTCTCCTTGGGAACCCGCAGGTGACCAGCCCAAGGCCATCGAACGGCTTGTGGAAGGCCTCAATGCCGGAGTCCGTCACCAGGTCCTGCTGGGTGTGACCGGATCCGGCAAGACCTATACCATGGCTCAGGTCATCGCTCGGGTTCAACGCCCCGCCCTGGTCATCTCCCATAACAAGACCCTAGCCGCCCAGCTATACCAGGAATTCAAGGCCCTATTTCCCGACAACGCGGTGGAATATTTCGTCAGCTACTACGATTACTACCAGCCCGAGGCCTATATCCCCGCCACGGACACCTATATCGAGAAGGACGCTTCCATCAACGACGAGATCGACAAGATGCGCCATGCGGCCACTTACGCGCTATTCGAGCGCCAGGACGTGATCATCGTGGCCAGTGTCTCGTGTATTTATGGGCTGGGTTCTCCAGAGGCATACCAGGGTTGCCTCATCTACCTTCAAGAGGGGGATGTCATCGACCGGAACAAGCTGCTGAGGAAACTGGTGGAGATCCATTATGAGCGCAACGATGTGGACTTTCACCGGGGCACCTTCAGGGTCCGTGGCGATGTGGTGGAGATCTACCCTGCTCACGAGGATCGGTACGCTGTGCGCATCGAGTTTTTTGGGGACGAGGTGGAGCGTATCAGCGAGGTGGACCCTCTTCGCGGACGGGTGATCCAAAGATTGCGCCGNGTCCCCATCTATCCTGGGAGCCACTACGTCACCCCTCCTGACCGAATGGAACGGGCCCTCCATGCCATCCGGGAGGAACTGCGGGACCGGCTGGAGTTCTTTCGATCCAAAGGCCGCCTCCTGGAGGCGCAGCGCTTGGAGACCCGGACCCTTTACGACCTGGAGCTGCTCCAGGAGATGGGCTATTGCCCGGGCATTGAGAACTACTCCCGGCACCTCACGGGTCGAAAGCCCGGCGAGCCTCCCCCCACTCTCATGGATTATCTGCCGAAGGACGCTGTGGTCTTCATCGACGAGAGCCACGTGACTATACCCCAGCTCCAAGGGATGTTCCGGGGAGACCGGTCACGGAAGGAGACATTGGTGGAGCACGGGTTCCGCCTTCCATCGGCTCTGGACAACCGCCCCCTGACTTTCGAGGAGTTCGAGGCGTGCGTGGGCCAAGTGATCTATGTGTCGGCCACGCCGGGAGACTATGAACTCCAGAGGGCGGGTGAGCATGTGGTGGAGCAGATCATTCGTCCCACCGGGCTCATGGATCCGGAGATCCACGTTCGTCCGGCCGAGCACCAAGTGGAGGATCTGCTGCATGAGATCCGGAAGGCCGTGGCCGCCAACGAACGGGTCCTGGTGACCACCCTCACCAAACGGATGGCCGAGGACCTGACCGAGTATTATGCGGAGGCGGGGGTGAAGACCCGATACCTCCACTCGGACATCAACACGCTGGAGCGGGTGGAGATCATCCGGGGCCTTCGTCTGGGGGAGTTCGATGTGCTCATCGGCGTGAACCTCCTGAGAGAGGGCCTCGATCTTCCGGAAGTGGCCCTGGTGGCCGTCTTGGACGCGGACAAGGAGGGATTCCTCCGATCCGAGCGCTCCCTCATCCAGACCTTCGGGAGGGCGGCCCGAAACCTACGGGGCCGGGTCCTCCTATATGCGGACGGAATCACTCCCTCCATGGCCAGGGCCATCCAGGAGACCCGTAGGAGGCGGAGGCTCCAGGAGGATTACAATCGCCGCCACGGGATCACCCCGCGTACCATCGAGAAGGCGGTCCCCCAAGCCCTCCGCTTGGTGTGCGAGGCGGACTACGTCCGCACGCCTCGGGTGGCCGAGGAATTGCCCAAATACGGGGACCCCAAGGCGCTTCGACGTCAGATCAAGAGGCTAAGGCGGGAGATGAAGCGGGCGGCCGAGCGGCTGGAGTTCGAACGCGCGGCCGAACTCAGGGACCAGATCATCCAGCTCGAACAGATGGAGCTGGAATTGTGAGCTTTGGGTTCTGGAAGTCAGGCCTTGAGCCGGGCCCCCAGGAGGATCCGCTCGCAGAGCTCTTCAAAGGATAGGCCGGCACCTTTGGCGATCTCCGGCAGCAGGCTCAACGGGGTCATGCCAGGCAGGGTGTTCACCTCCAGGAGGTAGAAGCCCTCTCCCTCCATAAAGAGGAGATCGACCCGTGTGCCGCCCTCGCACCCCAGGACCCGATGTGCTGCGAGGGCTAGGTTCAATGCCTCGGTATAATAGGGCTCAGGAAGGGGGGCAGGGAGAAGATGGTCCGCCAGGCCGTCCGTGTACTTGGCCTCGTAGTCGTAGAAGCCCCGCTTTGGACGGATCTCGATGGCCCCCAGGGGTTCATCGTCCAAGATGCCCACCTGAATTTCTCTGCCGGGGATATGGCGTTCCACCAGGATCAAGGGGTCGAAGGCAAGGGCGCTTTCTAAGGCCGCTGGCAGATCTTCCATCCTTCGAACGATAGTCACCCCCACACTGGAGCCCTCGCGGTAGGGCTTGACCACAAGGGGGAAGCCCGGTCCGTCTTTGCCGGGCTGGTATTGCTTGGCCTGCCCGGCGTCGAGCACCCGATAGGGCGGCACAGGCAGCCCATGTCTCTCGAAGATCCATCGGGATCGAATCTTGTCCATGCCCAANGCGCTGGCCGTTACTCCGGAGCCCGTATAGGGGATCTTCAGGGTCTCAAGGAGGCCTTGGATACACCCGTCTTCCCCATAGCGGCCGTGTAGGGCTATAAAGGCCACCTCCACTCCCTCCTCCAGGAGGCGCTTGGCCACATCGGCCCCCACATCGATCTCCAGGGGACGGTAACCCCGGGCCCGGAGGGCACGGGCCACGGCCCTCCCCGTGGTGAGGGAGACCTCCCTTTCCGAGGAGAGCCCCCCCATAAGCACGGCGATCCTTTTGTTTTTCAGCTCGTTCCGGTCCATTTCGCTGCTCCGAGGGACTGAGCTCCCCGATAGATCCTAGGCACGCGCGAGCCCACGTTGCAGAGGATCTCATAAGAGATGGTCCCCGCCCACCTCGCGACCTCTTCCACCGGGAGGTCCTCTTCACCCTGACGTCCGAAGAGGACCACTTCATCCCCAGGGGCGGCTTCGGGGATGGCAGTGACGTCCACCACGGTCATGTCCATGCACACAGCTCCCACGATGGGAGCCCTCCTTCCTCGGATCAGGACCTCTCCTCGGTTGGAAAGCCTCCTGGGCAGCCCGTCTCCGTAGCCTACCGGGAGAGTGGCCACGCGCATCCTTCGAGAGGCGATGAAGGTCCGGCCATACGAGACCGAACCTCCCGGCTCCAGATCCTTGATAAAGGCCACTGCCGTCTTCCAGGTCATAGCCGGCCGTAGGGGAATCTCCCTGGAGACCTCCTTGGAGGGATAATGTCCGTAGATCATCAGCCCGGGTCTGACCAGATCTTGAACGGTTTCGGGGAGGTCGAGGACAGCGGCACTGTTGGAGAGATGCTTCAGGGGGATGGAGTACCCCCGTGATGCCGCCTCCCGACAGATTTCCAGAAATCGCCTCGCTTGGAGTCTGGCGAAGGCCTTATCCCTCTGGTCTGCGGTGGCGAAGTGGGTATAGATCCCCGCGATCCGGAGACCGTCCAGNCCCCGTACTCCTTCGAGAAAATCCAGCACCCGGCCATAGGGGACCCCAATGCGGCCCATTCCAGTGTCCACCTTGATGTGTACTCCCACCCGGCTTCCACGTCGGGAGGCCTCCTGGTGGAGCGCCTCGGCCATCTCCCGCGTGAACAGGGCAACCTCCAGTCCCGCCTCCAAGATCAAAGGGGCTTGGGCAGGAAAGGTGGGGCCCAGCACCAGGATGGGTGCTTCGATGNCCCCTTGTCGGAGCTCCCACCCCTCCTCAGGGAGGGCCACACCGAGCCAGTCGGCGCCCCAGGCCAAGGCCGTCCGGGCCACGGGAATGGCTCCGTGCCCATAAGCGTCGGCCTTGACCACGGCCATGAGATGACGCTCAGGGCCGATCCTTTGCCGCACCATCCGGACGTTGTGGGCCACAGCGTCCAGATCGACCACGGCACAGGTGGGTCTCCTTTGGGGGAAGGGGATCCTTTTTGGATAAGCCTCCATGACCTCCGGTCTCCCAGTTCGAGTTCCTATGCTACATCGAAGGGGGACTCCTCCTCAAGATGCTCCATCCATGGGGGCGAAGGATATCTTCTTTTGGAGGGACACGCCCTAAAAGGGAAGAGCAGGCCAAAGTGTAAGGCGAGGCCTGGATGAATGAGGAAACCCGAAAATCCCTGTCAAGAAGCCCAAGAAATAAGATCCAACGAGGAGGGTTGTTTCGACTCCAGATTCCCCGGTAGTAGGAGAGTCTTCAGACTACTTTGGTCATAAACGGAATAGTTTTATGCTTGTTTTCAGTTCGGTCATTTTCTCTCTTGAAAAAAAATTTTTTCTCCTTTAAACTAACTTCAATTTGAAGGTACAAAGAACGAAAGGCTGCATCGAATACGATATTAAGGAAAGGAGGTAAGGATGGAAGAGAGACAATTGCTTGAGATGACCAGCGAGATCGTTAAGGCACAGGCCTCCCACGCCAACATGACCGCCGACGAAATGACGGAGGCCATCAAGAAAGTCTATCGGGCACTCAAATGGGTGCAAACCCAGGAGGAGAAGGCGGCCAAAGGAGAGGGTGAAGCNGCCCTGTCGGGACTGGATTCCATTCAGCGAAACAAGGTGATCTGTCTGGAGTGCGGAAAGGAGTTCCGACAGCTCTCCGGGAAACACCTCGCGCTTCATGGTTTGACCCCAAAGGATTACAAGAAAAAGCATGGGATACCGCTTCGTCAGAGCCTCAGCGCCAGGAGCTTGTCGGCCAAACGCAGGAGGATCGCCAAGGAGCGGGGTCTTGGGGCCAGACTGGCCGGAGCCAGGGCAAAGAAATAGACGCGGAGCTGACTGAGGATATGTCCGGATGCAGGGCAGGTCGGATCCGGGGAGGGGCCAGTCACCGATGGAGCAAGCGAGAAGGGCGATGACCGGTCGTATCCAGATCACCATCGACGACGTCGTCCTGGAGGCGGAGCTCAACGACTCCCGAACCGCGCAAGCTGTCTGGGACGCCCTCCCTCTTGAGGCCGAGGGGAGCTTCTGGGGAAAGGAGATCTACTTTCCCATCCCCGTGGATTTGGGGCCCGAGGATCCCCAGGAGGTCGTGGATCCGGGGGCTCTGGCTTACTGGCCAGTGGGAAAGGCCTTTTGCATCTTTTGGGGCCCCACGCCGGTGAGCCGTGGAGAGGAGTGCAGGCCCTATAGCCCGGTCAATGTCTTCGGAAGGATCANAGGGGATCTGAACCTCCTGGATCGGGTCCAAATCCCTCGGGTTCGGGTNGAGAGGGTTCTGCCGCCTCCTTGACCTCTCCGCGGAGAGGCCGAAGAGGACGAAAGACTTTTCCTCTGCGNTTCCAAAGTGAAATATCCCTTCATGGGAGGTAATAGGGTCTTCTTTTNTTTCAACCATCCGGCTTGGTGGGGAAAAAGAGGCCGTGTGGAGGGCGTAGTCTGCNGTAAGGAAGACAAAACCCTAGAGCGAGGCCTTTTTCCTATCGGGACCCAGAATGCCTTCCTCGGGAAGGCGGGGGGGTATCTCCGATATGGCTGATGTCCGGGGAGAGGGGAAAAAGGTCCCCGTTCAAATCACCACCGCCGTCTGGATTCGTCTGACTAGGGCCTATTACTCCATCAACCGGCGCGTTAGGGTGCACTTGGCCCAACGACATCTGACCGTACCCCAGTTCTTTGTGCTGGCGGAGGTGGGATACGACGGTCCCCTCCGTCTTCATGAGATCGGCCAGAGGCTGGCCGTCACCCGAGGCAATATCACGGGGATTGTGGACCGCCTGGAGCGGGCGGGATACCTAGTCAGGGAACGTGACCCCACCGATCGACGCGTCACGTGGGTCAAGATCAGCCCCAAAGGGATGGCCCTTTACGAGGAGGTCTCCCATACCTTTCAGGAGGAGGTGGCAGAGCACCTTCAGGGGCTGAATAGCACCGAACTTCGCATCCTATCCCGAATCCTCCGTAAACTGGATCGCATCTAAGGGACTTAGCCTGTACATCCCCTGAACGCCCCCAAAGGGGAATACCTCTCCGCTCCAGTGCCGGATCATGAGGGGAGCTCGGGGTTGTGTTCGAATACCGGATGATCAGGAAGGACCAAAAAAAGAAGGCGGGGCCATTACCCCGCCTTCCCGGATTCCATCACGGAGAATAAGGACTATTTCTTCATGCTCTTCTCGAAGATGGACTCACACTTGTCGGCCATGGCTTCAGCCCTTCGAGCCGAGTCGGCGGCCTCCTTTGCTGCCATCTCCGCCCGATCTGCTGCCTTCTCCGCGCGCTCCGCAGCGTATTGAGCACGCTCGGCCGATGCCGCAGCTTGGTCCTTGCAACCTGAAGCCAAGGCCTTGGCGCTTTTGGCCTCCTTCAATGCCTGATCAGACTTCTGCACGGCCTGTTTGACCTGCTCCTCAAGGGCCTTGAGGTCCTTGGTGGTGGCACAGCCGAAGAGCCCTGCGCTCAAGAAGGCCAAACATACCGCACAAAGGATCAGACGAGCCATCCCTCCTTTTCTCATCATCGAGTCTCCTCCTCATGGAATGTGAGATTCCTTGATTCAGGGGGTCCTTTGGGCCGTTCAGAGCCGTCAGCCTATCACCTCCCTTCCTGAGATTCCCTACCGGAACGGGAACTCCCCGTCTCTCCCTAAGGGCTACATGAAACCGCTCTATGGAGATATAACCCCAAAGACCCATCTTTTGCAAGCGGATTTTCGTCTCCTCCTCTAGATTCGATCTCTTTCCGTAGGGATCCGGGTGGACCTCAATGTAGATGCGGCCACGCTCGAAGCCGATCTTGACCGGCTCGTAGATGATCTCCACTGGAGTGCCCACTTCCACTTCCTGAAAAAGCTGGACAATGTGCTCCGGATAGAGACGGATGCAACCGTGACTAACGAGTCGGCCCACACCCCAAGGAAAGTTGGTTCCGTGAATCCCATAGCCGTCCAGGGAGATCCCCAACCAATATTTCCCCAACGGGTTTCGTGGCCCTGGAGGGATCCTAGCTGCCCCATACTTAGGTCGCAGAGAAGGGGGAATGACCCATGTGGGGTCCTCCTTCCGATCCACGATCCGATACGTCCCCTCTGGGGTCTCCCACCCTTGGTCACCGATCCCGATGGGGTAGGTCTTGACCATATGAATTCTAGGAAAGAATCGATAGAGACGCAACTCGGGGAGATTGATGACGATTCCCTCAAGCCTTGTAGGTGGGAGGACCCATCGGGTGGGGATGGTCAGCTGGGTTCCTCTCTCGGGGATCCAGGGGTCCATCCGAGGATAGAGGATCCGGAGCTCGTTGAATCCCAGGCCGTACTTCCGTGCGATATCCAGTAGGGTCTCCTTGGGGGCGACGGTATGGTATCGCATGACGCCTACCACGGTGCGCCACGTGCCGGGGTCCGAATCCGGGGTGGGGAGGCGATAGGAAAAGCCCCCTCCATGCGCTGGGGTGGGAAGGAGCATCCAGAAAAGGATAGCGATGAGCCCCCACTCGAGCCTGCGCCGCATCAAGAGTAGCAACCGCTCTCTCTCCATCAACCCTCCATACCTAGGTATTTAGGGTACCGTCCTCCAGGGTTGGGCGTCAAGGAACCGAAAAGGGGGTTCCGGAGGCCCTTTGCAAGGGAACCCTTCCCTCGCTTGGGGAAAGAGTCGACTTGACAACTTCCCTTCCGCCACTTAGAAAGATTCTAGGATGAACGGATTTTTATTGTCCAGGAGGTCCTCGAGAGAGGTCCAAAGGGCGCGGGTTCTCACGCGCTGGAAGCCCAACGGGTCCGGAGGGCGGTCATGGAGCGGGGATCTCGGCCACCTGCGGGGGTCGGCAATCCGTTGAACCGGTCCGGCCCCCTGGATCCGAGCAAGGAGCAGTACGGGGAATTCACAGCAGCCGAGCTTTTTTGCCCGCGGTGCGGCACGGCGGTTCCGGTAAGAGAGAAGCTCCTTTTGATCCTTCCGGACGGTGAACTCTATGAATATCTCTGCGTGCACTGCGGCGCCTCCCTGGGGGACAAGACCACCAAGGGCAAGGAGAATATCCGGATCGTAATCTCCTAATCCGAACACTTCCCTTCCCCAAGCACCCTTGGGATGTAAGGGGGAGCCGCAGGACGAATGTCCCCTCATCCAGTCTCAACGGCCGGTTCTCGAAGGGCCCATAGGAGATGGACCAAAAGCTCCATGCGGGGCAGGAGGGTCTCGTATCGGATACGCTCTCTGGAAGAATGGTCCTCCTCCCCCACAGGACCCAGTCCGTCGAGGGTTGGGAGGCCTTCGGCCGCCAGGAAGTTGGCATCTGAAGCCCCGCCGCGGTGGTCTTCTGGCAAGGGGTATCCTAGCCGTCGGGCCACCCCTTCGGCCAGCCTATAAAGCCATCTACTTGGCTCGTGGGGAGGCATGGAAGGCCGGTAGTGGACCCGTTCCACACGGATCTCCATGCCCCCTTGAACCGGTGTGGAGAGGAGGGCCTGGACTTTCCTCTCCAACTCCTCTCCCTGCCCTTCCTTCCAATAGCGCACCTCCACCTCGGCCGAGGCCCTTTCGGGGACCACGTTGGCTGCCGTCCCGCCGCAGATACGGCCCACATTGATGGAGATGCCGGCGTCCGGGTCGTTGAGATCCTCCAATTTGGGGATACAGTGTGCCAGTTCCAGTACAGCGCTCTCCTTGGGCCCGTGCAGATTTCCCGAGTGGGCGGCCCGTCCCAGGAATTCGATCCTGTAGCGTCTGAGCCCCCTCCGGGCTGTGACCACCGAGCCGTCAAGGCCTCCGCACTCGAAGACCAATCCGGCCCGACATTGGCGGGCCGCGGTGCGAAGGAAGGTGGCGGATCGGGTAGAACCCATCTCCTCGTCTCCATTGAGGACGATGAGGAGGGGGACTTGCTCCAGGAGACCCAAGCGGTCGAGGGCCTGGAGGGCCCCGATCATGACGATCAGCCCCCCCTTCATGTCGGCCACCCCAGGACCTACCAAGTAAGGCCCCGTTCGCTTAAAAGCGGGAACCGCCTGTTCTGGCGGAAAGACCGTGTCCACATGTCCCGTCAGGAGGATGGGAGGTGCTGGAGGAGGTTCGACGAGAGAGAACGACCAGACACAGCGCTCCGCATCCTCTCGAAGTTTCAAGGACGCCGGCAAGGCCCCGGAGACCAGCTCCACGGTCTGTCGGACTCCTTGGTCATTGGAGGCGTGGCTGTTGGTAGCTACCATCCTCTCCAGAAGTCCCAGCAGATCGCCGTATATCTCCGAAAGGAGACACCGCACCTTGTGGAGGTCGAGCTCCTCAAGGGTGTGCACGGGGCAGCGGAGATCAGGAGTCTCGTTCGTCTTCATAGGCAAGCACGTGTCCTTCCCAGGTTCGAATGAGGACGTTTCCGTTGAAGTTGGTGTTCAAGAGATATTGGGGAGAGAGGGGAGTCTTCCCTCTCCCTTCTGGAGCCGTCACGATGTAGGTGGGAACGGCCAGTCCCGAGGTGTAGCCTCGAAGGTGCTCCATGATGTTGAGGCCCTCCTGGATGGAGGTGCGGAAGTGGCGGATTCCTTCGACCTTCTTGCAGTTGAAGATATAGTAGGGTCGGACTTTGATCCGCAACAATTCCTGCAAAAGCTTCTTCATTACATGAGGATCGTTGTTGATTCCCTTGAGGAGCACGGTCTGGTCGCCCAACACCACTCCAGCCCGCACGAGGCGATCGCAGGCTATCTGGGCCTCGCGTGTCACCTCCTTGGGGTGATTGAATTGCGTATTCAGGTATAGGGGATCGTGCTTCTCCAAAATGCGGCAGAGTTCGGGGGTAATCCGTTGAGGGAGGACACAGGGCATTCGGGAGCCGAGGCGTTTGATCTCCACGTGCGGGATCTCATCGAGTCGGCTCAGGATCCAGTCCAGTTGATCGTCCCGCAAGGCCAGGGCATCCCCCCCGGTCAGCAGCACATCCCGAATCTCCTCGTTCTGTCTCACGTAGTCGAGGGCCTTCTCCAGCATGGACCGGGGATAGATCAGGTCCTGATGCCCGATATCTTTGCGCCGAAGACAGTGTCGGCAGAACATGGAGCATGCGTTGGTAACGTTGATGATGAGGCGGTCTGGATAGAGCCGACTGATGAGCGGGGCGGGCGAGTTGTACTTGATGATCATGGGATCCTTGATCTCGGAGGTGTCTTCCACCTCCCGGAGACTGGGGATGGACTGCAATCGCACGGGGCATTGAGGATCATCGGGATCCATCAGGGATGCGTAGTAAGGAGAGATGGCCCACCGATAGGTCTTCTCCACCGCCTGGATCCCCAGGCGTTCCTCCTCGGTCAGATGGACAATCCGGCTCAAAGTCTCCAGGTCCGAGATCCGATTTCGCATATGCCATCGGTAGTCGTCCCATTGTTCCTCCGTCCCCCCCAGTACCTTAAGGACCCTGCGGCGGTTCGCTTCGATCCGGTCCGCCAGGGTGAACCCCGTAGGAATATGGGCAACGGCGGCCAAGTAGTCTTGGATCAGGGCCTTGACCTCGGCCGAGCGCTTCAGGGCGATGCAGCGGTCCTCCGGGTCCACCTCCATGGGGTGGACCTGCGTCTCTTCCTGGCTCTCCGATCGGCGTTGCATCGGTCTCCTCCTGTTTTTCCATCTTTCTCTTGACCGAGCCGTTTATGAAACGTGTGCGGCGCATGGGTATAGGGCCCAAGGCGGACGGCCCGCGGCGTGTCCGCCTTGGTGGAAAGGCCCCTTCAGCCCTGTGCCGTGGTCTTGGGGCAGACCCCAGAGTTGGCTCCACATTTTCATCGCTCCAGAGAGCCCCAGAAGGGTGGGGCCTGGCAAGTTAGGGGATCATTGGGGGTCATCTTCCCCGGAGACCGACCGTTGGGGGGGCGTCCACGGTCGGAATCGGAATTGGACCTCTTCCACGGCCCTCACCAGACTCTCTTCGACCTCGCTGCGGCGTTTCCCTACGGCCACACAACGAGCCACGAATCCCCCGGCCATCTGGTGGATCCCCGCTCCCAGGTGTTCCTCCACCACATAATCGGCCCCCAAGGATGGATCCCCATAGATCCTCCGAAACAGCTCCCTCTCGGTTGACCTGGGGGGGAGATCGCCGGTCACCACCACATCTCGTTGGGGTTTGACGTTATAGGTGGCCCATGCCAGCTCTGACTCTGTGGAGGACATCTCCTCGAGCCCATCCGGGAGGCGCCCCCGGGTGACCGCATGGAACTCCATCTCCGGGAGGGAGGGATGGCCGGGAAGTCGGTGGAGCATGGTGAGGGTGGACTCCAGTGTGGTCCCCTGTTTTCTGGCGTTGATCTCCACGAAATAGACCTCGCCGCTATGGTCCACGATGTAGTCGCAGCCGAAGATCCCTCGATATCCCTCCCTCGCCATGGCACGTGCGATCCTTCGTGTGTACTCCTTGATCACCTCTACGGTGCCCTCGGAGAGGAGGGTGGGGAAGCTGGAGCCCCGGAAGCGGTTCCCTTCCATCCTTTGATCAGCCACCGAAGCCAGGTAGACCTCCTCATCGGCCACCACGCCCAAGACTGTGGGGTCGAACCGATGGGGTATGCGGCGTGTAACCAGATAGGAGGCCTGGTTCTCCGAAAAACGACGCAGGATCTCCTCCGGACAGGAGGCGAAGATGCTGTTGCTGCCAGCAGAGCTATAGGCCTCGCTCACGAAGACCTCCTCTCCGGCCCGGAAGAATTCCTGTGCGGCCTCCAACACCTCTTCAAGGGAGGTGCAGCACCGTCCTTCAGGGACAGGGAGCCCCAAGTCTTGCGCGAGACGGTATTGATAGAGTTTGTTGTTGAGCCGGTGGGCGACCTTTGGGTCCGGGCCCAGCAGGCGGATCCGATCCCCGTCGATCAAGGTCATCTCCGGTCGACTCTCGAACATATGGATGAAGAGGGTCTCCTGAGTTTGAAGGAGACACTCGACCAGTCGTATGACCGTCTCATCCCGGGAGACCCACTTGGCGAAGAGCCCGGCAGGGGGTCGGAAGTTGACCCGGAGTCCTTCTTTCCTCTCCCAATGGCGGGATACGGGATTCAGGACCAGGAGATTCGCTTCCGGGTATCGAAGGAGAAGGTCCGGGACCACGGCCACGAAGTCCACCGGTCCTCCCAGGATCTCCTCAAGGCAGGGCACAAGGAAAGGATTGAGCCCGAGGGCCTTCATCTCCCCGATGTAGAGGAAATAGGTCCGATCAGGTCGGAGGTGGTGCACCCCTTCCCGGGTTCTCCTCACTGCGCTTGAGCCGGAATTCATCCTCCCTAATGCTCCACCCGAGTCCGGAATCCCATCATCGATAATCCCCTCTTCACCAGTGTCCTGGAAACCCCCTTGTCTGGAAGATGGGGTTCGGGATGATTACCTCGCGGATGAAGTCTGGGGCTAGGAATCACCCTTCCTCCTTTCGAAGTCCTCCAGCCTTCGCCTCCGTTCTTCTGTAAAGACAGCGGCCATGCAACCCTCCACCTCGAAGTCCATGAGGGCCTCTAGGCTTACGGCATCCCGGGCCAGATTGAGCCCCCTTTTGATGATCTGGAGAGAGAAGAGCGAGTTCTGGGCGATCCTTTGGGCCATATCCAGGGCCGTCTCCAAGAGCCTCTCCGATGGAACGGCGAGGTTGACCAGACCGATCCTCTCGGCCTCCCTCCCATCGATGAAATCCGCGGTGAAGAGCAGCTCGCGGGCCTTTCCGGGGCCCACAAGCTCCTGAAGCAACCGAAAGGCCCCTCCAGTGACCGAGGAAGAGACCTTGGCCTCAGGTGAGCCGATCTTGGCGTCCTCGGCCGCTATACGTATGTCGCAGGCTAGGGCCACCTCATAGCCGGATCCCAATGCATAGCCATTGATGGCCGCGATGACCGGCTTGGGAAACCGAAGGAGCTGCCGGGTGATCTCCTGAAGGTGGACCAGGTAGTCGCGATATTCTTCCGGGCTCCTCTGCTTGGATTCCTTGAGGTCCGCCCCTGTAGAGAATGCCCTGCCCTCACCGGTGATGACCAGGACCGAGACGCCGTTGTCCTCTCGTGCCGAGACCAGGGCCTGTTGGAACTCTTCCCAAAGCTGACGGTTCATGGCGTTGAGAACGTGAGGCCGATGGAACTTCACCAAGGCGACCTTCCCCTTGACCTCGTAACGCACACACTGGAAGTCCATGCTTTCCTCCCTGAAATGGACCCGATTCAGATCTATGGACCCTCCAGGACGAGCCTGACATCCAAGACGGTGGCACCGGATTCCTGAACCTTGACAGGGTTGAGATCCATCTCCCGGATCTGCGGGTTCTCCAGAAAGAGGATCGCCACCCGCTCCAGGAGCCCTTCCAGGGAGAGGATATCTTTTGGAGGATGACCCCGTACCCCTTGGAGGAGGGGAAACCCCTGGATCTCTCGGATCATTTCGCCCGCCTCCCCCTCACCGAGAGGCAGCACCCGAAAGGAGACGTCACGCAGGACCTCCACGAAGATCCCGCCCAGTCCGAACAGAATCATGGGGCCGAACTGGGGATCCCGGACCGCCCCTACAATGCACTCCATCCCCTGTTGGACCATGGGGACGACCAGGATTCCTTCGATCCGGGCCTCCGGCANCCGACTCCTCACGCGTTCATGGATTCCCCGGAAGGCTTCCTTTACCTGTAACGCGTCAGCNAGGTCGAGTGCAACCCCCCCCACATCCGACTTGTGGAGGATATGAGGGCTGATAACCTTGAGGGCAACGGGGTAGCCTAATTCCCCTGCGGCCTCTGCCGCTTCCTCCTCCGAGGAGACTATACGATGGGCCGGGGTGGGAATTCCATAGAGTTCCAGGAATCGAAGGGCCTCTGGTTCTGTCAGGTGGTTCCTCCCTTGTGTCAGGACCTTATGGAGAATATCCTGGCATGCGGCCGGCGGGGACTCCGAGCGCAGAGGCCTCCAACGGCGTGCTCGTTCTCTGCCCAGGGCGTAGTCGGCCAAGGCGGCCAACGCCAGGGCGGCGCGCTCCGAAGATTCGAAGAGCGGGATCCCTCCCTCCCTCAGGATTTGGAGGGCCGGGATCTCGTCCCGTGCGAAGCTGCTGTGGACCACGATGGGCTTTTCAAACTTTTTCACCAGGTTGACGAGTTCCCTAGCGGCCTCCTCTTCCAGGGGCCCCACATGGGGAGCGATGATCTCTCTAAATCCCCCGAAGAACCCAGTGATGAAGATTGCGTCCACATCGTCACTCTCCAGGCAGGGCTGGCAACATCGGGGGATGACGGGAGGGTCCTCCTCCGCTGTTCCCCCGTAGTCGATGGGGTTCTTGGCGGGCATTCCCTCCAAAAGGAAGGGTCTGATGGCCTCCTGCGTGCTGGGACCCAATACGGGGACCTGAAGGCCGTGTCGCTCCGCATTGTCCGCGGCGATGGCGTTGTCCCCTCCGCCCTCGGACAGAATGGCTACGCGGCGTCCCCGGGGATATGGGGCCTTGGCTAGCACGTCCGCCACGTCGAACAGCTCATCGACGTTGTTGACACGAACGATGCCGGCTTGTCGGAAGGCCGCGCTGACCACCGTGTCGTCTCCGGTGAGGGAGCCCGTGTGGGAGGCTGCAGCCCGTATTCCGGCGCTGGTCCTTCCCACCTTCAGGGCCACGATGGGTTTTTGGGCCACCGTCTCTCGGGCGGCCTGGATCAGATCGTTCCCGTTCTGAATTCCCTCCAGATAGAGGAGGATGACACGGGTGTCGGGGTCATCCTTCAGACAGCGGAGATAGTCATGGAGCTTTACACCCACCGCGTTTCCGATGCTGATGATCTTGCTGAAGCCCAGGCCCCGGTTCCGGGCGTAGTGACTGAGCGAGTCGATGACGTTGCCGCTTTGAGCCACCACGGAGAGGTGCCCTCTTTGGAGTCCAGGAATGCCGAGGAAATTCATGGAGGCAGAAGCGCTGAACATTCCGCTGCAATTGGGGCCGATTAGATGGACCCCGGCCTTCTGGGTGATCTCGAGGACCTCGGCCTCGATCTGTTTCCCCTCGTTCCCGGTCTCGCCCAACCCGGCCGTGATGATCACAATGCCTTGGGCCCCCTTTTCCACGCTCTCCCTCACGACCTGGGGAATGGCGGGAGGGGGGATGATGATGACGACCAGATCCACAGGCTCCTCAATGGCCGAAACCGAAGGGTAGGTAGGCAGAGAGAAGATTCGGCGACGCTTGGGGTTGACCGGAAAGATCCGGCCACGGTATCCCCCCTCGATAAGACTTCGGGTTCGCCGCTCGGCGGCCTTGCCGGGGGTCTCAGAGGCTCCTACGATGGCGATGGATCGGGGGTTTAATACCCTCTCCAAGGAGGAATGCATAGGATCTACCCTCCACGATCCGGGGAGACCCATGACCTCTTGTCCTCTCCAATGGCCTCCCCTATGGCTGGTGAATCCTCCCCTGCCCATCACAATTCAGGTGCCCAGGGGAGAAGGAAAGTCTCCTTTTGCCTTGACAACGCTATTATGAGGTAGTAAAGAAAAACTTGCAACAAAAATCCTTTTGAAGGAAAACNTTCATTGGACATAGGGAACCTCCTCCAGGTGAAGTCGGGGGATCTTACTCCGGCCCAGCAGCAGGCCCTGCGCTACGTGGCGAGCCATTTGGAGGAGGCCGTCTTTCTGACGGCCTCGGGCCTTGCCCGTCGGGCAGGGGTGAGCGAGGCCACCGTGGTGCGGCTCGCTCAGGCCTTGGGGGTCGACGGTTATCCCGCCTCGACGGTTATCCCGCCATGCGTCGATGGCTCCGTGAGGAGCTCCGGGATCGCCTCTCCACCGTGGAGCGAATGGAGCACGCAGTTGCAGTGGGAGGGGAGGAAGGGGATGTGCTGTTGCGGGTCCTGCGGCAGGATATCCAGAATATCTCGGGGACATTAAGGGACACCTCCATGGTCTCCTTCCGCCGGGCCGTGGAGGACATCCGCGCATTCGGACGCATCTCCGTGGTCGGGTTGCGCGGGGCGCACGCTCCCGCGGTGATCCTGGCCACGTATCTGCGGTTTCTGGGGAAAGAGGTCCAACTCCTCCGCCCGGGATATGGGGAGATCTGGGATGTAGTCCAGGAATTGGGGACTCGTGACTTGGTCGTGGGCATCAGCTTTCCCCGATACACGAGATTGACCGTGGAGGTGGTCCAACAGGCCCGTTCCCAGGGCGCTCGGGTTGGAGCCATCACGGACTCGCCTTTCTCCCCTCTGGCATCCCATGCCCATTGGGTCCTGACGGCCCGTTGCGATATGGACTCATTCATCGAGTCCTTTACCGCCGCAGTGAGCTTGATCAACGCCCTGGTGACCGCGGCGGGGATCGGGGAGCGCGAGAGGGTCCTAGAGGCCCTCCGAGAAAGGGAGACTGTCTGGGAGCAGAAGGGAGTCTACCTATCTCGGGAGGCCCGAAGGAGGCCTCCACGTTGAGCCACTCTGAGACGGGGTTCGAGCTGTTCTGGATCGACAGTTGACAGACCCCCGGGTGCAGGTAAGATGAGGGAGTCCTTGATCTCGATCCAGAGACCACGTCTCGGTACTTGTAGAGAGGAAGGAGGTGAGAGGGGCCGTCCAATTCAGGAAGGAAGGGTGGTTGGGCCGATGGAGGATTCGGCCTGGGGATAACCTGTTTTCATGAGAAGAGAGAGGGGGAAACCATGAAGAAGGGAGCGTTGTTGGGGTTGATGGTGGCCTTTACCGCTGTCTTCCTGATCGGAGCCATGAGCAGCCCACCAGCCGCCTCGGCCAAGCTGCGGTTCGTCACCATCGGGACCGGAGGCGTCACGGGGATCTACTATCCCACCGGGGGGGCCATTAGCAAGATCGTCAACCGCAAACAGAAGCAATACAACCTGAAGGTCACCGTGGAGTCCACGGGNGGTTCCGTCTTCAATGTCAACGCCGTCATGGGGGGGGATCTAGAGTTCGGGATCGTCCAGTCGGACCGCCAATATCAGGCCTGGCACGGATTGGCGGAATGGAAGGAGAAGGGCCCTCAAAAGGACCTGCGGGCCATCTGTGCCTTCCATCCAGAGGCGGTCACGTTGGTGGCCGGAGATGACACAGGGATCTGGAGTGTCAAAGACCTCAAGGGAAAGCATGTGAACATCGGAAACCCGGGATCCGGGCAAAGGCAGAACTCCATCGACATCCTCTCCTACTTCGGCTTGGACTACCGAAAGGACCTCAAGGCCGAGGGGGCCAAAGCCGTAGAGGCTCCGAAGCTGCTCCAGGACGGTCGGATCGATGCCTTCTTCTACACAGTGGGGCATCCCAACGCCAACATCAAGGAGGCCACCTCTGGCAGACGCAAGGTCCATATCGTGCCCATCACAGGGATCGAGGGCCTCTTCAAGAAGTACCCCTATTACGCCAAGGCCTTCATCCCCATGAAGCACTACCCCATGGCCTCCAACAAGGAGGAATTGGTGGAGACCTTCGGGGTTAAGGCCACCTTCGTGACCTCCATCAAGATCCCCGAGGATATCGTCTACGCCATCACCAAGGAGATCTTCGACAATCTGGAGGACTTCAAGAAACTCCATCCGGCATTTGAGGTCCTCACCAAGGAGAACATGCTTGAAGGGCTGTCCGCCCCTCTCCATCCGGGCGCCCTGAAGTATTTCAAAGAGGTGGGGCTGATCAAGTA
Source organism: Desulfarculaceae bacterium JdFR-97 (assembly GCA_002010915.1). GTDB lineage: Bacteria > Desulfobacterota > Desulfocorpusculales > Desulfocorpusculum > Desulfocorpusculum > JdFR-97. Next base: position 26,082 of record MTPG01000037.1, read on the forward strand.
AAGGTCCCGATTGCAGATTTGGGCGGGGCCCTTGGGGCCCCGNGTTTTGTTTCAGAGTAGCTATTCGAGGACGAGTCATGGTCCGCTCCAGCACGGAGAGTCCGCCGGTCCAAGGCCAGGAGGGTGCCGATGAGGCACAGCGCATCGCTAGGGAGGCCGAGATAGGTTTCCGGGAGGTGACGGGATTTCGTCGCTGGATCATCCCCACCATCGCCGTATCTTGGTCTCTTTTTCAGCTGGCCCTCCCCTCCGTCATCATCCTCAATACAGTCTATATCCGGGCCATTCACTTGGCTTTTGCCATCAGCCTTGTCTACTTGAGCTATCCTGCACTCAAACGGCCCCGCCGAGGAGGGATCTTGGGCTACCTCTCCCAACGCCATCGCTTCACTCTTCTCGACTGCGGCCTAGCGGCGGTGGCCGCTTTCAGTGCTCTATACATCGCGCTCTTCTGGGTGGAACTGAGCGGGAGGCAGGGATCTCCCCTGACAAGGGACATCGTGATAGGGATCACGCTAGTTCTTCTGCTGCTGGAGGCGGCGCGGCGCTCCCTGGGGCCCACCATCAGCGTGGTGGCTGGCCTTTTTATCTTATACAGCTTTTTCGGTCCGTACATGCCTTCGGTGCTCGCCTTTAAAGGGGTGTCGCTTTCCCGATTCATCTCCCAGATGACCATCAGCACAGAAGGGATCTACGGCGTCCCCCTGGATGTCTCGGCCACCATCGTCTTTCTCTTCGTCCTGTTCGGGTCCATGCTGGACAAGGCGGGTGCAGGGAAGTATTTCGTGGACCTAGCTTTCTCCCTCCTTGGGCGGTTCAAAGGGGGGCCAGCCAAGGCGGCGGTCCTGGCCAGCGGTATGACCGGCCTGGTCTCGGGATCCAGCATCGCCAATGTGGTAACCACCGGGACCTTCACTATTCCTCTGATGAAGAGCGTGGGGTATCCGGCTTACAAGGCGGGTGCCGTGGAGGTGGCCTGCAGCACCAATGGGCAGCTCATGCCACCCATCATGGGAGCTGCTGCCTTCATCATCGCCGAGTATTGTAATATCCCTTACATCGAAGTGGTACGTGCTGCCTTCATCCCGGCCATCCTCTCCTACATCGCCCTCATGTATATCACCCATCTGGAGGCCTCCAAACTCGGTCTTCAGGGCCTACCCCGAGAGCAACTCCCCCGGTTTCTTCCCACCTTCGTCCGAGGGGTCCACTTTCTCATTCCTCTTGCCTTTCTTATCTACGAATTGGTCATCCTCCGCCACTCACCGGAGCTTTCGGCCTTCAGAGCCATCGTGGCCCTGGCGTTGCTGATCCTGATCCAGAACCCTCTGATGGCCCTCTTCCAAGGCAAGCCTTTGGGTCCCGCGATCCTACGTGGATTCGGCCAGATCCTCTCCGCTTTGATGGCGGGAGGCAGGAATATGATGGGGATTGGGGTGGCCGTCTCGACGGCGGGCATTATCGTCGGGGTGGTGACCATGGGTCTGGGGGGGATCATCAATGAGGTGGTGGCCGTCATTTCCGGGGGAAACCTCATTGCGATTCTCTGTCTGACGGCCGTCGCCTGTCTCCTCCTCGGGATGGGCCTTCCCACTACGGCCAACTACATCGTCATGGCAACCCTCACGGCTCCCATCATCGTCAAGTTGGGTGCGGAGGCGGGTTTGCAGGTCCCTCTCATCGCAGCGCACCTTTTCGTCTTTTTCTTCGGGATCCTGGCCGATGATACCCCTCCCGTGGGCCTTGCGGCCTTCGCGGCCTCCGCTATCGCCCGAAGCGACCCCGTGCGCACGGGGATCCAGGGATTTTCCTACGACATCCGAACGGCACTGCTCCCTTTCATGTTCATCTTCAATACCGATCTCCTTCTACTCGGGGTTCAGACTGTTCCCCATGTGATCTGGATCTTCTTCACTGGCATCATCGCCATGTTCGCCTTCGCCAACGCCACACAGAACTATTTCCTCACGCGCAACCGCTGGTACGAGGGGATATTGTTGTTGGTGGTCACCCTAGTTATCCTCAGGCCCAGCCTGCCCGTGGACCTTCTGGACCTCTCACCAGGCCTTCGGACATACGTCCCCCTGGGAGGGGTTCTCCTCTATGGGGGGGTCTTCCTCTTGCAGAAGGCGCGGGAGGGCACCTCCGCAAAGGGACCTCAGGAGGGTTGAGCCTCCCTTCGGTTGGGCCCCGGATAATGAANCATCCGGGCCAAGTCCTCCCTGGTGGCCCCCGCCTGGAAAGCCGGCTTTGGAAGGGGAAGGAAAAAAGGCGGGAGAGAACCTCACCTGAAGATGAACCGTTCGAGCTTTTTTCGATGAGCGGGAGGAAGATCCAGGAATTCCACCCCGAGGTAGCCGATCCCCTGGCCCTCTTTGACCTCCATCACGTTGCGGAGGATGCCGAGGCATCGAATGGTACCCCAAGGCGGAGGCAGCGTGATCTCTAGACGCAGATGACTCCCCACAGGGAGCATCCTCAACATGTTCTCCTGAACCCGGATGCGAATCCCGGAGATGGAGATATCCTGGGATATGGAACGGAAGACCTTGCGCCGGAACAGACCTGTTCCGGGCGAGGTGGGAGAGACCGAGAAGCTCACCGGGAGCCTTTCGTTGAGCCGAGGATGCCGTCTGCGCTCGCGCATGCCTGCATCGCGTTTTTTTTGCTCCATGTCCGCAAGGCGTTGCCGGTAGTAGTCCTCCAAGGTCTTCTTGATGGAGGGCCATTTCTGGACGATCTCCCGCATGGCCTCGTAGGAGATCTCACATAGGAGGCTCTCCTCGAGGGCCTGTACCGAGGCAGACCGAGGAGCCCCTGTCAGCAGCGACATCTCTCCGAAGAACTGATTTTCCGAGAGGATGGCCAGAGGGACTTCTTTGCCCCGCTGGTCGTAAGTATAGACCCGGACCTTGCCGTCGAGGAGAATGAAGAGGGACTTTCCCCTGTCTCCCTGTCGAATGATGGTCCTGCCCCGATCGAAGACCACCAAATNGGCCGCCTGGGCGACGGTCTCCAGGGCCTTGTCGTCGAGCCTTTCGAAGAGGGGCACTTTGGAAAGGGCCTCGATGAGCCGTCGGGAACGCCTGGAGGTCTCTTTACCTTCCAAGATCAGGGAGACCTCGGATTCGGGGATCTCTTGGGTCTCCAGCAATTGAGAGCGGTCCTCTTCCACCCGCTCCTGGACGAAACGGAAGAGAGTTCCCCCGATCTGGATCGTATCCCCATTGGAGAGAGGGGCCTTTTCCACTCGTTCCCCGTTCAGAAATGTACCGTTGTGACTTCCCAGGTCGCGGACCACGGCGCGGCCTCCCTCCAGGACGATCTCGGCATGTTGTCTGGATACGCTTGGGTCGCTGAGATAGATGTCGTTGGTGGGCCTTCGTCCTATGGTCAGCTTCTTCTCCAGAGGGTAGACTCGCTCCTCCAAGAGTCCCTTTTCAATCACGATGTAGGATCGAATCATCTTTCCCAGATCTGCTGTTCATTTCAGAGGCCTTTCCAAAGGCCTCCTATTGGCTATCAGGGAGGCGCGCTTAAGTCAAGCCCCTCTAAGACCCATGAGGACGGAGCTGGAAGGTCAAGGAGAGGGACGATTCTTCCTATAGGGTTTCAGTTTGGCGAGGAAGTCGGGGTGGACCCTGTAGCCCAGTTGGCGGGCCCGATCTGCATGGGCGATGGCTTTATCTATCTTTCCGCTGTCGAAGTAGGCCACGGCCAGATTGTTGTGGATCATGGGATCCATAGGGGCCAAGGCCACGGCCTTCTCCAGGATTTTGACGGACTTGGTAAACATTCCCCAGCGATTGTAGGCGAATCCCAGATGGTTCAGATAGGTGGGATTGTCGGGCCGGATAGAGAGGGCCTTTTCAAAGGCCCAGACAGCCTCTTGGACCTTCCCCTGCCCCAAGAGGACCAGCCCCATTTCGTTGTACGCGGGGTCCAAGAGGGGATCGATGGCTAGGGCGACGCGGAATTCCCTCAAGGCCTCCTGAGGATTGCCCATCCCCAGGTAGACCAAACCCAATCCCACGTGCGCCAGTGCGGCCCCAGGATCCATGGCCACAGCCTTCTGATAGTGCTTCAGTGCNTCTTTCAAGTTTCCGCGATGGAGGGAAATCCCTCCCAAGGAAATCCGAGCCAGTAGCGACGTGGCGGGAGAGGAGAGGGCCTTCTTATATGCGGCCACAGCCTGACCCCATTGGCGATTCTCGAGATAGATCTCGCCAAGGACCAGATGGATGGCTCCGATCTGTGAGGCGCCACGAGCAGCCTTTTGGAGAGGCTCCAAGGCCTTTCTGGGGAAGCCCTCCTTGGCCAGCAGGAATCCCTCCAAGACTTCGAGGCCTATGGATCGCTTCAGACGGCCCGCCTCTAGAGCACGGACAACCTCAAGGGTCAACAAGGCCCCTCGATGATTGGGGTAAACTGAGAGGACCTTGCTGAGAAGCCTTCGGGCTCGTGGTAGGTCTCCTTGGGCCCCGGCTCGGAGGGCCTGAAGGAATAGACCTTCGGCTTGGACCCAGGCGGATTTGAGACGCCGAGGAGACTCTCGCTTCAAGATGGCGTAGCCCCCACGGGTGGGGATAGGGGGGCTGACCTCCCCGGGAGGGAGCCGACGAAGGACTTCACGGAACTCTTCTCGAAGCTCGTCGAGCCTGGCTTCCTCCACATAACCTCCCAGACCAGCGTTGGGATATTGGGAGTAATCTATGGCCAGTTTCCAGAAGGGCTCTCCGGCCCGGAGTCGGGAAAAGAGACGATGGGCCTCGTCCTCTTCCTTGACGAAGATGACGCGGAAGGTTACGGACTGCTGGGCCCAGGCCTGTCCGTCAGTGATCGGAAGAGCCGAAAACAGGCCCCAAAAGCCCAAAAGCACCAGCACTCCAAGGAGTCTTGATGGAAAAGGCAGACGGATCGTCATGGGCCTCCCTCGAGATTTCTTTCAACATAGCACAATTTCCCCTTCGGCACCAAGGATCTCACCCGGAGGTGCAGGCCCTCCCGTTGCCTTGGTCGATCCCCAAATATGGCCAAAGCCATCCTTCCAAAACGCCCCACGCCGTTTTGGACCCGGCCTGGAGACGCCGCCGATCGAGGAGGGATCCTTGACCTTGACGGGATGTTGACTGTAAAATCAATCCCACATGCCTACCCCGGTTGCTGAGCTCCCTTTCACACGACGTTTCCCTTTTTGCTGCGGATTCCAACCCAAGCTGGGGAGCGCTTGTCGTTCCGGGACGGTTTCCAGGGAGAGTAAGGTATGGGAGGCCTCCGATTCAAGAAAGTCTGTTCACGGTGCGGAAAGACCTATTTCACTCCGGACCGGAAGGGACGATACTGTCCACGATGCTTGAAGAAGGAGAAGGCTCCTAAGAAAAAACATCCCCACCCTGTCACCCATGCCCGTATCAAACGCCCTAAGGAGCCTTTGAAGCTTGGGGAAAAGGGGGATCCATCCCCCGAGCTTCGCAAGATGATCCTGGAACGCTACGAGGCCCTCCGAATGCGGGAGGAGGACCTCCCCCTCCGCCGTGTCCACGCCGCCCTGGCGCAGGAACTTCGAATCCAGAAGGGCGTGGTCGCCCGGGTCCTGGCGCAGGAGAGGCAAAGGGCTCCCATTCCCGAGCCGCTGCAAAGGGAGGTCATCTCCCGTTACGTGGCCTATGTGGAACGCCTTGAGAGGCCTCCAAATGGACGACGAAAGACCATTGCTCGGGAACTGGGCGTCCCCTTTAAGAAAGTAGCCCGCCTCATCCGGGAGTGGAAGACCGNACAGCCCAAGGTCTCGGAGATCCCCCGTGAGGTCCGTTTCCAGATCGAGAAGACCTACTTTCGGTTGCTGGCCGAAGGGAGAGATCTCACCCAGATCGGACGTATCTTGGCCGAATCCACGGGGTTCAGCCCCTGGCAGGTCCTTCGATATCTCGATCTCCTCCATGATGGCGAGAGACTCCTCAGAAAGGTCCCGGATGTGACCGAAGAACAACGGCTTCGCATCGAAGAAGGCTACGAGCGTTATCTCCAGGCAGCCGCTCCCCCAGGACCCTTCCTCCACGATCTTCTGGCCGAAGAAGTGGGCGTACACTACAAGCAGGTCCACAAGGTTCTCCTTCACTATCGAATCCGATTCCGCCGGGCGCATTTGGGTTACTGAATGGGTGGGTCTGGTCATGGAAAGTGGGTCGAGGCCCCTCTCAGGCGGGGGTGTGCCGGGCTCGGATCAGGGCGTGGCGGTTACGATAGGCGAAGCGGAGGCAATAGAGAAGACTGGCGGCGAAGACGAGGAAGAGGAGGGTGTTGAGGATCTCCGAACGATGTGGGACCGAAAAGAGGAGGAGGAGGACGCTCAGGAGCCCCGCCCCGTTAAGGAATAGGATCTTAGTGGTTTGAGGAGAGTAGGCGCCGGATCCTTTTAGGGTGGTGAGGAAATTCTTGAGACCCCCGATGGCGAATTCCACCGAGAGGATGGCGATGACCGTCCAGACCGCCACCTCCCGGCTGTGCAGAGTAGAAAGGTAAAAAGCGGGGAAGAGCAACCCGATCCCCACGAACGAAGCCCATTCCCTAGCCCCGAAACGTTCCTTTACATATCCTTTAAGGCTCCTCCATGTGAGCAGTGCATAGTGAAGGCCACTGAGGAGGGTCACCGCTACGATCAGGGCCATGATGGCCTGGTTGGTGCGGTCGTAAGGGAGGAGAGCCCGCATCACCAAGACCCAAGCGATGAGGCTCATCAGGGTCAAGATTCTGGAACCGAGCCGTCCCCTCATGCGGTAGGTGTGAGTGGCCAACAATAGAGAAAAGGCGAAGAAGGCCCCCAGTGGAATCCAGACTGTCCAATGCTGGCGGAAGATCTCGTTGAGGATGATCACTCCTCCGCCGATCATCTGTATGGTGGTCTTGTACTTGGCCAACTCGGAAGTGCGAAAATCGACTCCTCCCGAGCCGTGGATGCTTCGAAGTTCCGTCACCGTATACTCTCGGATGAAGAGCAAAAGGACCATCCAGATGGGGACGATTCCCTGCCAGGCAAGGGGGACGAACATGGCGGTGATATAGATTTTGTCTGCCATGGGGTCGATGAGTGCTCCCAGCCGGGTGGCCCCGTGTTTCCGGGCCAGATGGCCATCGAGATAGTCCGTCAGCCCCGCCGCGATGAATAAGAGCAGCGCCAGCCCTTTATGCGTGGGCCCGCCGAAGAGGAGGGCACAAGGGATGGGAAGGAAGATCAAACGAAGGAAGGTCATCTGATTGGCCGTGATCGTCATGGAAGACCTTAAACACGCTGAAAGGGTTCTTCTCGATTTTAGGAAGATGGGCAAGGAAAGTCAACGGAATTTGTCGACAGGCGCACACGGCGCACGGCGAAAGGAACGGGCAAGGAAGACCAGATGAGGGACTAAAAAAGGCATCCGCCCAAAGGCAGATGCCTCCACATGGACGTCTCGGGACAGAGCGTTACAGTTTGCGGACGTTTTTGGCCTGTGGACCCCGGTCCGTCTCCTCGATCTCGAAGGTGACGCGGTCCCCCTCGGCCAGGGTCTTGAATCCCGGCATATCGATGGAGGAGTAATGGACAAAGAGGTCACGCCCGTCCTCCTGTTTGATAAAACCATAGCCCTTTTTATCATTAAACCATTTTACAATACCCTCTGCCAAAGCGCCAACCTCCTTTTGAAAATCAGTTCCTCCTCCAGGTCGCCGCTCTGGCAAAGGGGCTTCCCTTTTTCAGAGCGAAATCGACCCACTACAAGAAACACCCGCAACCTTAATACAAGAGCTCGATTCGGGTCAAGAAAAAAGTGGTCCCCGAACTTGAAAGGACGAGGAATCGTGGAATCCATCCTTTCCCTGAGATCTCCAAAAAGGATGCGGAAAGATGCAGGCCCTCGTTGACAGGGTCCTTTGCCGGACCTAGAATACACAATAGATATGCCCCTTGGAGGAGATGTGACTCATGCCCATCTACGAGTTTCGATGTTCGGCTTGTGGCCATCAGTTCGAGGAACTGATCCTAGGCGGGGCCGAGGTTCGGGTTGTCCGCTGCCCTCGATGCCTGAATGAGGGGGCCGAGAAGCTCCTCTCGGTCTTCTCCAGCGGACGCGCCTCCACGAACTCCTCTTCGGCCTCAGGCTGTGCTCCTTCGGGCTCCCGTTTCTCCTGAGCCTAAGTCAGGGAGGATGGCGGTCGCCGTCCTTGAGTTCTTTTGAGGAGGGGAGGTAGCCCTTGCCCGTAAATCGCCGGCCGAGGCGCCTGCTGCCCCGATTTCTGGGTCCTGCCGTCTTGGTGGCGGTCTTGCTTGGGGCTTGGAGTGAGGTGGGCGCCGAGGGGATCCTCTGGATGGAGTATCGACAGGCCTTGCGGACAGGAGAGGAGGAAGGGAGGCCCATCTTTCTCTACTTCTTCTCCAATCGCTGTGCCTACTGCAAGAAGATGGATGAGGAGACGTTTCGGACGCGGGCTGTGGTAGAGTATCTTCGCGACACCTTTGTCTCAGCTCGAATCCAGGCGGACCGAAACCCTCACTTGGCCCGCAAATACCTGGTGAGGGGGTTGCCTACCTGCTGGTTCCTCAGCCCGGCCGGAAAGGGGATTTTGGCCCTTCCCGGCTACCTTTCCCCCGAACAGTTTCGCAAGGTCCTGAGGTATGTGGGAGGAGGATACTATCGGAGCCAGTCCCTGAAGGAGTTCCTGGAGGGATCGTGACTTCGGATCTTGCTGAGGAGATCCGGTTTCTCTCCGGCGCCTGGCCGGATAGGATATGAGGACATGCATCCTCCAGGAGAGCCCCAACTCATTGGCCTCCCGTTGCGGGGAGGAGGGAACGTGCAAGGGCGCGGTCCCATGGAAGGAGGGTCCCCATGCTGATTCGAAATTGGATGACACCGGATCCCATCACGGTCGATCCCGACACCTCTATGCTCGATGCCGACCATCTGATGAAGGAGAACAAAATCCGTTGCCTCCCTGTGATGAAGGGAGGGAAACTGGTCGGCATCGTCACAGAGCACGACGTGAAGGCCGCTTCGGCCTCTACAGCCACCACATTGGACGTCCATGAGCTCATGTATCTTGTGTCCAAGATCAAAGTCAAGGAGATTATGACCAAGGATCCCGTCACCATCCGGGAGGATGATACGGTGGAGGAGGCGGCGGCCCTGATGTTGCGCCGAAAGATCTCTAGGCTGCCCGTGCTGTCCGACCGCGGTGATTTGGTGGGTGTCATCACGGACACCGACATCTTCAAGGTCCTGGTGAGCCTCACAGGGATCTATCGAGGGGGGATCCAGTTCGCCTTTGAACTGGAGGACCGGTCGGGATCCATCAAGGAGGTGGCGGATGTCATCCGGGAATACGGAGGGAAGATGGTCAGTATCCTCACTTCCTACGAGAATGCCAGGGAGGGATTCCGCAGAGTCTACATCCGCTTCACCAACGTGGACAGAAAGCACCTCAACGAGATGCGGAGGCGCCTGGAGAGGGACTTCCGCGTCCTCTACGTGGTCGAATCGGAGCGCAAAAAGCACCTGGTCCAGTAGAGGGGCGGATGGTCTTGCTTCACAACCGAAAGATCCTTGTCCGAGAGGCCCGACCCGAAGGGGAGGGCCTCTTCTCGTATCTCCTCGAGTTCGGTTTCCCGAGCAGAGTAGCGGTCCATATGCCTCCTTGACAACAGGCGGATCGACCTCGGGCCAAGGGGACGAGGGAGATGGAGGGCCAAAGCGATGCCGGAGGTCTCTAGACGTTGGGTTCTGAGAAAGGCGGATCCGGGATGCGTGGAGGTGATGAAAGCTGAGACAGGGCTTCCCGAACCCGTGGTCCGGGTCCTCGTCAATCGAGGGGTCCAGGACCCCGCTGCTGCTGAACGTTTTCTTGCCCCCACACTCCGGGGTCTCCATCCTCCCGAGGGCCTTGCGGATATGGGTCGGGCCGTGGAACGACTCCTTGAGGCCTTGAGGAAGGGGGACAGGATCCTTGTTTATGGAGATTACGATGTGGACGGGGTCACCTCTGTGGCCCTCCTGACGGAGTTCCTTCGCTCCGTGGGGGCGAAGGTCCTCCATTTGATCCCGCATCGGCAGAAGGATGGATACGGCCTGAGCGTTCCTCTCCTGGAAGAAGCGAGACGCGGTGGAGCATCCCTGGTCCTCACCGCCGACTGCGGGGTCACCGACACGGAAGTCGTGGAGCGGATCGGGCGGATGGGCATGGATGTGATCATTACAGATCATCATGAGGTCCCGGATCGACTTCCTCCCGCCCATGCCGTGGTCAACCCCAAGCGGCCCGACAACTACTATCCTTTTAGGGATTTGGCGGGGGTGGGGGTGGCGTTCCTCTTGATCTGGTCCCTGGCCCGCCGCCTGAAAGAAGAGGGTCACTGGCCTTCGGGGAAGGAACCCTCCCTCAAGCCCTATCTGGATCTTGTGGCCTTGGGGACCGTGGCCGACCAGGTCCCGTTGCTGGGCGAGAACCGGACCCTGGTCAAGCACGGCCTGGAGATCCTGGGGAGATCTCCCCGACCAGGTATCCGTTCCCTGCTCCGGGTCTGCGGCTCCGAAGGACGCCCTCTCACCGTGGGTTTGGTTACCTATCAGCTTGCCCCCCGAATCAACGCCCCTGGGAGGATGGAGTCGGCTGAGCCTGCTCTGGATCTCCTCTTGACCTCGGATGAGGGGAAGGCCGAGGCCCTGGCTCAAGAGCTGGACGTCCTTAACCGAAAGCGTCAGAAGCTGGAGGAGGAGATCTTTCGGGAAGCCTGCGCCCTGGCCGAGGAGGAGATCCGGGCAGGGGCCGAGGCCTTGGTGTTGAGCTCCAAAGACTGGCATCTGGGTGTGGTGGGCATCGTGGCCTCCCGGCTCGTGGAACGATACGGGAGGCCGGCTGTGCTAGTGGTGGAGAAGGACGGAGTGGGGAAGGGATCGGCGAGGGGTCCGGAGGGGTTTCATCTGATCCACCATCTTCGAAGGTGCCAGGACCATCTGCTTCGATGCGGGGGACACGCCTTGGCCGCGGGCCTGACCGTCGATCTCTTGGAGATCCCGGCCTTCAAACGGGCCTTCTGCGAGGGGACCAAAGGGATACTGGAAGGGGCATTGGAAGGACCCGTCCTTCGTTTGGACGGCCGCCTCAGCCCCGAGGAAATCGACGAGGAGCTGGTCCGCCACCTCTCCCGTCTGGAGCCCCATGGGGTAGGCAACCCCGAGCCTGTATTCCAGGTGGACTGTCTGGAGATCGCTCAATGTCGAAGGGTGGGGGGGGACCACCTGAAGCTATGGGTCCGAGGAGGNGGCACGGGTTTCGACGCCATCGGCTTTGGGTTGGGGGGATTCCATGCCGAGGTATTGGGAGGAAGGGCCCGACTGGCCTGTATCCCCCANATAGATCGGTGGCAAGGAAAGACCAGGATCCAGCTCAAAATCCGGGACCTCCAGCTGTTGGANGATATGACCCCTGCATGACGCTCGCAAGATTCTCTCCAAAGGCAATGGGCGAACGGGCGGACCCACTAATGCTCGGGTTCCTCCTTCTCCGCCTCCAAACCTGGAGCTCATCCCTCCAAGAGCGACTCCATCTCTTCGAGGATCCGCCGGGCTTCATCCTNCTTTTGCCATACCTGGCGGAGGATCTCCTCAGGGATCGTGGCCTTCCGAACCAGGCGCTTGCGGAAGCGCCGCAGCCTCCGCTCTAAGTCCACGAGCTCTTGCNANGGTCTCCCCGCGGGGGCACCTTCTGGAGCCGGGCCAATCCCGAGGGTGGGAGATTCCCGAGGCGGCTTTCTAAGATCCACTGTCTCAAGCAAGTAGGGGACCGCCACTCGGGAGAATCCTCGGTCCCTCAGGGCTTGGGCCAATGCCATGGAGCTTGCCTCCTCTCCGTGCACGACGAAGATCTTCAGGTCCAGGTTTCGGAAGTGTCCCACCCATTCGAGGAGCTCCTCCTGATCCGCATGAGCCGAGAAGCCCCCAAGGGTGTGCACGTGGGCCCGGACAGCCACCCATTCCCGAAAGATCTTCACGCGCTTGGCCCCCTCGATGATCTGGCGTCCCGTGGTTCCTTGGGCCTGAAAACCGATGAAGAGGATGTGAGATCCCGGCCGCCAGAGATGATGCTTGAGATGGTGCTTGATACGGCCCGCGTTGCACATGCCGCTCGCCGAGATAATGACGGCTGCCCCCTTCAAGGTGTTGATGGCCCGAGATTCCTCAGCGGTCCGGGAGAAGACGAGGCGGGGGAGACTCAGGGGCGGGTCGCCGCCCCGGAGAAGGGCCCGGGCTTGCCCGTCGAAACACTCGGGGTGGGAAGTGAAGATCTCGGTGGCCGCGATGGCCAAAGGGCTGTCCACGTACACAGGAAGGTCCGGGAGACGTCCCTGACGATGGAGGGCGTGGAGGGTGTAAAGGATCTCCTGCGTGCGGCCCACCGCGAAGGCCGGGATAATCACCTTTTGACCTTCCCTGGCGGCCTGCTCCAGGATCGCCTGAAACTCCTGGAGAGTCTCCTCCGAGGATTTGTGGAGACGTTCGCCGTAGGTGGACTCCACCAGCAGGATCTCCGCATCCTCGATGGGCTGAGGATCTCGGATGATGGCTTGATGCTTTCGCCCCACGTCTCCGGAAAAGACCAGCTTGGTGGTCTCTCCGTCCTCGGTGACCCACATCTCCACCGAGGAAGATCCCAGTATGTGGCCTGCATCCTGAAAGCGGACGTGGACCCCGGGGATCACCTCCTGCCTCTCCCCATAGGGTATGGGATGGAAGAGCTCGAGAGCCCGGCGAGCATGCTCCTGGGTGTAGAGGGGCTCCAGGGGACGTCCCCCGCGCCGGAGGTTCTTGCGGCTCTGCCATTCGGCCTCCATCTCCTGAATGTGGGCGCTGTCCAGAAGCATGATCTCACAGAGGTCCCGGGTGGCGGGTGTGGCCAGGACGGGGCCNCGAAACCCCGCCTTGACCAGGGCCGGNAGGAGGCCCGAGTGATCGATGTGGGCGTGGGTCAGGACCACAGCCCGGATCCTCTTGGGATGATGGAGGGAGATTTTCCGATTCCTCTCCTCCAGGGATCTGGGACCCTGAAAGAGACCGCAGTCGACAAGAAGGGATCCTCCCGCGGTCTCCAGGTGAAAGGAAGACCCCGTAACAGTGCGGGCTCCGCCTAGAAACGTAATCTTCATGGTTCCCTCCCGAGGGGTTCCTTCAGTCCTCCTCTCGGATCCTTGGGGCTTCGTTGACAGCCTCCGTCGGCTTCCGTAAGATGGGGCCACCATCGCATCCAAGAGGATCTTTGTGGATGGGGTAGGTCCGGACCCTTCCCATGGAGGTTTAACGGTGGAGCGACAGTACCTTATCGACGCCATGACCGTCAAGGATACGTGGCGGATGTTTAGGATCATGGCGGAGTTCGTGGAGGGTTTCGAGCACCTCTCGGACATCCCGCCCGCAGTGAGCATCTTTGGTTCGGCCAGGGCCCGGCCGGAGGACCCGGAATACGTGACCGCCGAACGGCTGGCACGGATGCTAGTGGAGAGAGGCTTTGCGGTCATCACTGGAGGTGGGCCGGGTGTCATGGAGGCTGCCAACAAGGGGGCCGCTGAGGCCGGAGGGCAGTCCATAGGGCTGAACATCGAGCTTCCCTTCGAGCAGAAGCCCAATCCCTACGCCAATATCCAGGTCAACTTTCGCTACTTCTTCGTGCGCAAAGTGATGTTCGTCAAGTACGCCATCGCCTACGTGGTCATGCCAGGGGGGTTCGGGACCGTGGACGAGCTCTTCGAGGCCATCACCCTGATTCAGACCCAGAAGATCAAGCCTTTTCCGGTTATTCTCATGGACACCGCTTACTGGGAAGGTCTTCTGCGATGGCTCCGGGAGACCACTCTCGCCAAGAGGAAGATCTCGGAGGAGGACTTGAAGATCTTTCATTTGACCGACTCTCCAGAGGAAGCCTTGGAGATTGTGGATCGCTTTCACAGGCTTATTCGATGAGAGCCTCAAGGGTCGGATGGTCCTCCCTGATCCGGTCGAGGAGGTCTTTGAGGATACGGGCCGTGGCCCCCCAGATGCGGAGTCCCTCCACCTCATAAGTATAGACCGGAATCAGGAGACCGTCGATCTCCTCCTGGCGGGCTTCAAATCGATCCGGCTTCAGGAGTCGATGGAGGGGAAGAGGAAGGAGCTCGGCCACTTCCCGGTTGGCCCGAAAGGTAGGTGTGGAAGGAAGCGCAGCGACGAAGGGGGCCACCAAGTAGTGGCTGCTGAGGGTAAGGGCGTCGTCCAGGCGGCCGAGCGGGATTGCTTCCTGGGGGAGGATCCCGACTTCCTCCTCGGCCTCCCGTAGGGCCGTCTGGAGAAGGTCGCCATCTTGCGATTCCCAGACACCGCCCGGGAAGGAGATCTCTCCCTTGTGGTGCCGTACCCGGTGGCTGCGACGGATAAAAAGGAGCTGGAGGTGAGGACCGTGATTCCATAGGGCGAGGAGGACAGCTGCCCGCCTCCAGCCCGGTCGATGGAGAATGCGTGGACGGCGTCGATGCAGGAGTCCTTCAAGGCGGCTGAAAAAGAGATCCTTTTGGATCCAGTCTGGAGAAGGGCTCAAGCGAAGTCCTCCCTCCGGCCCCCATCAGCGGGACTGAGACCAGGTCTTCTTTAACACCATACGGGAACCTCGGATCGGGAGCAAGGCCAAGAAGTCCCTCTCATCCTGATCCGGTCAAAGGGGCCTCGAGGCATGAGGAGGAAGCAATGAGGGAGGGCCCCTGGGTGGATCTTCACACGCATACCACCGCATCGGACGGGGATCTTTCCCCTGCGGAATTGGTGCAGGCCGCCAAGGCCGCGGGTCTTGGGGCTGTGGCCGTTACGGATCACGACACCCTCGACGGGTTGGCGGAGGCCTTGGAGGAGGGCGAGCGCATCGGCATCGAGGTGATCTCCGGGGTGGAGATCTCTGTGGAGATGGACAGGGGAAAGGGGACCTTTCACCTTCTCGGTTATGGGATCGATCCCCACCATGAGGGGCTTCGGTCCGTTCTCGGCAGGCTTCAGCAGGCCCGCTCCGAGAGGAACCTCCGCATCCTCGAACGGCTTGAGACCCTTGGGATGCCCCTGAACCCCTCTCTCCTGGAGCGCCTTGCAGGGGGAGGGCAGGTGGGAAGGCCCCACTTCGCCCGGGCCTTGGTGGCCGAGGGCTATGTGCAAACAGTGGAGGAGGCCTTCGATCGGTTTCTGGGAAAGGGGCGGCCCGCCTACGTAGACAAATTCCGTCTCGGGCCCTCGGAGGCCATCGAGGTGGTCAAGAGCGCCGGGGGGATCCCCGTTCTGGCCCATCCCTTTACATTGGGTTTCGAGATCCCCCTTCAATTGGAGGCATTCGTGGCCCGGCTGGTGGAGGAGTTCGGGCTGATGGGGCTGGAGGTCCTCTACCCGGATCATGACGACGGGATGGTGAGCCGCTACATGGATCTGGCGGAACGATACGACCTGCTCAAGACCGGGGGGACGGACTTTCACGGTTCCACCAAACCAGCTGTGGCCTTGGGGACGGGGCGTGGGGGACTGCGGGTCCCCTATGCCTGGGTCGAAGCCCTGCGGGAACGCCTCAGCCGGGCGAATCGGCTTGACAAGGGCAATGCGAGAGGCTAATGTGGCCCAAAACCGTCCTGGGGGGGGGTGGTCCCTTCGTCCTCGGCAAAGGGGGGCGCGATGATGGGAGAGAGGCATTGCTGGAGCAAAGTCCTGGTCTCTTTAAGGGGTGGAATTCTCCTAGGGGTTTTTTTCTTCTTGGGCTCCCATGCATGGGCCTGGAAGTGGCTTCCGCGAGAGGCGGTCCTCATTTACCCCAGGATCGACGGCGTGGGGTATCTGGTCCAGGAAGACTTGAAGGGGATCGGTCAGGTGGTGACTACCAGGGCAGAGAAGGAGGTCCTCATCGGAGAGAATGAGGTAGTCTACCTGGACGTGGGCAGTCGTGACGGGATCCGGGTCGGAGACCGCCTGGAGGTCTACCGGCTGTTCCGTCCGAGGGAGCTCAAGGACTACAAGGTAGTCTTGGTGGAGGGGAGGCTGCGGGTCATCGAGGTCAACGAGACTGAATCAGCGGCCATGGTGGAGGAGGCCTATCTGTCCATCTCCATGGGATCCAGGGTGGATTACTACCGTCCCAGGAATCCCCGCATCGAGTTGAGGGTCCCGCCCGAGTCGCTGGAGGGCCGCATCATTTGGACCTACGAGGGGCTGACGGCCTTCGGCAAGGGGGACATTGTCTTTCTGGATCGGGGCGCTGTGGACGGTGTGGAGCCGGGTCAGTGTTTCGAAATCTACCGTGTCCCCATGGAGGGGACGGAGCCTCTCATCCCTTATCCCAAGCGGACCTATCACTTCCAAAGACCCACCCCCCAGAAGCATTTGACCACTGTGGTGGGCGAGGTGATGGTCCTCCAAGTCCAGAAGACCACGGCCACGGCCCTGGTTACCAAGAGCTTTCTCCCCTTGGAGGTGGGGGATCGGTATCGGGCCGGTTGTGGGTGGAGCCGAGAGCTGGTAGCACGGCGTGCTGAGGCCCCCGCTGCCGTTACCCCCGGAGCCCGCGAGGAGGAGGCGGCGGTCGAGGGCGAGGAGGAGGCCCTGCGTCGAGCCAGGGCTGCCTTTGAGAACGAGGATGTGCACTTCGCCTTTGATTCCTATGCCCTAGATGCCGAGGCTCAGCGGATCCTCAGGGAGAAGGCGGCCTTCCTGAAGGCCCATCCTGAATACGAGGTCCTCATCGAGGGACATTGCGACGAGAGAGGGACCGAACAATACAATCTGGCCCTTGGAGATCGGAGGGCCAATGCGGCCAAATTCTTCCTTGTAGGCCTTGGTGTGGATGAAGGGCGGCTGCGCACCATCAGCTACGGGGAGGAGCGTCCCCTGGACCCGGGCCACAACGAGGCGGCTTGGGCGCGGAATCGGAGGGCCCACTTCGTCATCCAGAACCCCTGAGTCCCACAGTCCCTGGGCCTCTTCCACGGGGGAGGGGGGAACCCCTCCCCTTGTTTTCGTTTTGGTCCGGGTATGATCAGGTGCGCAACGGCCTTTGGACCTGTCCAGGAGGGCAGTTCGGGTATGGAGCCGCTCTGGTGGTTGGCGCTAGGACGCGTGCCGGGCATCGGGCCGGTCACCTACCTCAAATTGTTGAAGCGTTTCGGCTCCCCCAAGAAAGTGTTCCAGGCCCCCTTCCGGGACCTGCGGAGAGTGGATCGCGTGGGGGATCGACTGGCCCTCGCCATCAAGGAGTTCTCCGA
Source organism: Desulfarculaceae bacterium JdFR-97 (assembly GCA_002010915.1). Taxonomy (GTDB): domain Bacteria; phylum Desulfobacterota; class Desulfocorpusculales; order Desulfocorpusculum; family Desulfocorpusculum; genus JdFR-97. The sequence continues at coordinate 43,363 of MTPG01000037.1, forward strand.
CTTTTCCGCCGTGGAGGAGGAACTGTCCAGGATGGAGACCCTGGGTGTCGATCTCCTGCTCTTCGGCCAGGACGGCTATCCTCCTTCCTTGGCCGCCATCCCGGACCCTCCCCCATATCTTTACCTTAGAGGCCGCATCCTGCCCGAGGATGTCTTGGCCGTGGGGATAGTCGGATCTCGTTCGGCCACCAGCTATGGCCTTAGAACCACCTTTCGGATCGCCCGCGAACTGGCTCGAAAGGGGGTAACCGTGGTCAGCGGGCTCGCGAGGGGAATCGATGCGGAGGCACACAAGGGGGCTCTGGCTGGAGGGGGACGGACCCTGGCCGTGTTGGGCTCGGGGATCAACGTGGTCTATCCTCCGGAGCATCGCTCCCTGTTGGAACGCATCGTGGAGAGAGGGGCTGTTCTTACCGAGTATCCTCTGGACACTGAACCCGAGGCCGGTCACTTTCCCTCTCGGAACCGGATCATCAGTGGCTTGAGCCTGGGGGTGACCATTGTAGAGGCCGCTCCCAAAAGTGGCTCCCTCATCACGGCCCGACTCGCCCTGGAGCAGGGCCGGGAGGTCTTTGCGGTCCCCGGCAGTGTAGAGTCCCTCCGGAGCCGTGGGACCCACGCCTTGATTCGGCAAGGAGCCCATTTGGTGGAGTCCGCCCAGGATATCCTGGAGGAACTGGCCCCCATGCTGCAGGCATGGGGGCAGCGAGGTCGATCGCTCCTCCCAGAGGAGCCCCCGGCGAGGGATGAGGATCTCACCCCCGAGGAGAGGGAGATCCTAGAGACTCTCGGTCCGGAGCCCCTACACATCGATGAAGTGATCGAAAGGAGGGGGAAGGAGCCCTCGGCCACCGCCGCCCTCCTCCTGCAGTTGGAGCTCAAGGGGAGGGTGCGGCAGATGCCGGGCAAGCGCTATGTGCGGTTGGAGTAGCAGGGGTGGGTGGAACCCCAGCCGGCGGGTCCTCGGACCCCCGGGGCCGACCAGGCCGTGTCTCCCGCAAAGGGGATCGTTTCCCCGATACAATTCTCGGAAGGTGAGATGAAGGGATCATGTCTCAGGCGTTGATTGTGGTGGAGTCCCCCACCAAGGCGCGCACTATTCAGCGCTACGTGGGGAAGGATTTCCGGGTCGTGGCGTCTGTGGGGCACATCAAGGATCTCCCCAAGAGNCGGATGGGTGTGGACGTGGCCAACGGATTCGAGCCCGAATATGAGGTGATCCGGGGCAAGGGAAAGATAATCCGGGAGATCAAGAAGGCGGCCAAAGGAGTCCGTGAGATCTATCTGGCCCCAGACCCGGATCGCGAGGGGGAGGCCATCGCTTGGCACATCGCCGAGGAGGTCAGGGGTCCTAACAAGGTGATTCATCGAGCCCTGTTCAACGATCTATCCAAGGAGACCGTTCTTCGGTCTCTGGCCCATCCGGCCGAACTGGATCGACGGAAAGTGGAGGCCCAGATNGCNCGACGCGTCCTGGACCGCCTGGTGGGGTACGAGATCAGTCCCATGCTCTGGAAGAAAGTCCGGCGGGGATTGAGCGCTGGCAGGGTCCAGTCCGTGGCCGTTCGGCTCATCTGCGAGCGTCAGCGGGAGATCGAGGACTTTGAACCCGAGGAATACTGGAGCATCACGGTCCGGCTGGAAGGGGACCAGCCGCCCCCCTTCGATGTGAAGCTGGCCCAGATCCAGGGGAAGAAGGTCCGAATCCGGACCGAAGAAGAGGCACGCAGGATCGCCGCCGAGCTGAAGGGTCTCGGTTTCACGGTCCGCTCCATCCAGGTCAAGGAGACGAAACGGCGCCCTCCGGCCCCCTTTATTACCAGTACCCTCCAGCAAGAGGCCTTTCGGAGGTTGCGTTTCTCAGCTAAGAAGACCATGACCATAGCTCAGCAACTCTACGAAGGTGTGGAACTGGGAGACCGTGGCTCCGTGGGCCTGATCACCTATATGCGGACGGACTCGGTCCGGGTATCGGATCATGCCCTGGAAGCGGTGCGAGCCTTCATCCAGGATCGATTCGGGTCCCAGCACCTTCCCGAACGCCCCAACACCTACAAGAGTCGCAAAGGGGCCCAGGAGGCCCATGAGGCCATCCGGCCCACGGATGTGGAGCTTCACCCCGACGATATACGGTCCCTCCTCCCCGAGGACCAATATCGTCTCTACCGGCTCATCTGGGAACGGTTCGTGGCCAGCCAGATGCGTCCGGCCCATTACGACAGGACCACGGTGGAGGTGGAGGCTGGGCCCTACCTGTTCCGGGGCAGTGGGGCGGTCATGACCTTCCCAGGGTTCACCTTGATCTACGGTCAGGTGGTGGACGGAAAGGGTGCGGAGGAAGAGGCCACCTTCCCTAGGCTTCAAAGCAAGGAGACCCTGCGACTACTGGAGGTGGTTCCCCGCCAACATTTCACCCAGCCTCCCCCGGCCTATACAGAGGCGACCCTGGTCAAGGAACTGGAAGAGAAGGGCATCGGCAGGCCCTCCACCTATGCCACAATCCTGAGCAATATCCAGGAACGGGGTTACGTTCGGGTGGAGAAGGGAGTATTCCGGCCCACGGAGTTGGGGCTGCTGGTCAACGACCTGCTGGTACAGAGCTTTCCCGCCATCCTGGATGTGAAGTTCACGGCGGAGATGGAGGAGAAGCTCGATCTCATTGAGGAGGGGAAGCTCGAACGTCGGCGTGTCCTCGAGGAGTTCTATCGCTCGTTCCGGCGGGACTACGAACGAGCGGAGGCCACCATGGGGGATCTCAAACGTGAGGGGCTTCCCACGGAAATTCTTTGCGAACAATGCGGTTCGCCCATGGTCATCAAGGTGGGCAGGAGGGGCCCCTTCCTCTCCTGTTCGTCTTACCCCCGTTGCACGTTCAGTCGTCCCTATACAAGGGACGCCAAAGGAGATGTCCGCCTTGAGGAGGGGGCCTTGGGGGAGCCATGCCCTTCATGCGGCTCCCCCATGCTCGTCAAGGACGGACCGTACGGCCGCTTTCTGGCCTGCAGCGCCTACCCGCAATGTCGTACCACCCGCCCTCTGGGCGGGAGCGCTCCGGAGCCCCCAGACGTGGAGCCGCCCCCTTGCCCTCAATGCGGAGCCCCCACCCGCATCCGTGAGGGTCGTTACGGGCGGTTCTTCGCGTGCACCCGATATCCCGATTGCAAGGGGGCCGTCTCCCTGAGCTTGGGGGTTCGTTGCCCGCGAGAGGGGTGTGACGGGGAACTGGTGGAGCGCAGAAGCCGCAAGGGGAAGACCTTCTACAGTTGTTCCCGCTATCCTGCCTGCACTTATGCCCTTTGGGATCGCCCCGTCCCCCGTCCCTGTCCCTCGTGCGGGGGGGACTTTCTGGTGGAACGGCGGAGGCGGGGTGAGACCTTATTGGTCTGTCCCAACAAAGAGTGTGGACACTCAGAGGCGGGCTGAAGGGCCCTCCCCCCAGTGCGGTAAGGGGAAAGCCCCCTTTTCCCCCTCATTGGGTTTGTCGACGGGTTTCATCCGGGATCCAGGGTCGTCCAGGATCGTCTTTGGGCTTCCAGTTTTCGGGCCGCAGCTCGCGGACTCGCCTTCCTGCTCTCCACATCTCGGAGGAGGCCATCTCCTCCAGCTCCGCATTGAGGGTCTCCCGATAGTCGGGTCGGCTGTTGCGATCGAGGACGATTCTGGCCTCCGTGCCGTCGGCCACCCGATCGTAGAGCTCCTTGAAGACTGGAGCCACGGCGTCCCGAAACCTTCCCTTCCAGTCCAGGGCCCCCCGTTGGGCCGTGGCGCTGCAGTTGGCGTACATCCAGTCCATCCCGTTCTCTCCCACCAGCCGGATAAGGCTCTGAGTAAGCTCCTCCACGGTCTCGTTGAAGGCCTCGCTGGGGGTATGGCCCCGTCGTCTCAGCTCATGGTATTGGGCCTCCATGATGCCCGCTAAGGCCCCCATGAGGACGCCTCGCTCCCCGGTGAGGTCGCTGTAGACCTCCTTCTCGAAGGTGGTGGGGAAGAGGTATCCGGATCCGATGGCGATGCCCACCGCCAGGGCCTTCTCCTCGGCCCTTCCCGAGGCGTCCTGGAAGACGGCGTAGCTGCTGTTGACCCCCTTGCCCTCGAGGAAATAGCGCCTCAAGGCGAGCCCAGGCCCCTTGGGGGCCACCAGGATCACGTCGACCCCATCAGGTGGATGGACGCCCGTGATGTCCCGATAGGTGACGGAGAATCCATGGGAGAAGTAGAGAGTCTTGCCCGGTGTCAGATGGCGCCTCAGTGTGGGCCAGAAGGCCTTCTGGCCAGCATCGGAAAGAAGATAGAGGATAAAGGTCCCCCTTTTGGCGGCCTCCTCCAAGGAAAAGAGGGTCTCCCCTGGGACCCATCCGTCCTGGACGGCCTTCTCCCAGGATCGGGAATCGGGCCTCTGCCCCACCAGGACGTCCAGGCCGTTGTCCCTAAGGTTCATGCTCTGGGCCTGTCCCTGCACCCCATATCCCAGGACCGCGATCCGTTCCCCTCCTAGGACTCGTCTCGCCCTGGAGAGAGGGAATTCCTGGGACGTTATCACCTGCTCTTCCACTCCTCCGAAATCCATAATGGCCATGACATGATCCTCCTCAATGGATTATAGGCGCGATTGCGCCTCGAAAACGCTGTTCGCTTGGATGAGACCTCGTCCCTGAAGCTCCTCCATATTCGAGTCCGTGGATGGATCATCCGGAGCCTCCCCCTCCCTTGTCTAGGCGTTTTCGGCCCCCTCGCGCCAGGGCCACGGGCCCGGTCCGCACCGCCTCTAGGATGCCGTGGGGCCTCAACACAGCCAGGAGGGCATCGAGCTTCTGTGGGACGCCGGTGGCCTCCAGGGTGACGGTCCCGTCGCTGATGTCCACTACCCTCGCGCGGAAGATCTCGGCCAGACGAAGGACCTCGCCCCGGACCCTCCTCGGGGAGCGGAGTTTGACGAGCAGCAGTTCCCTGGAGACATAGGCGGGGTCGTCCAGGGGGACATGGAGCACCCGACGCACCTCGATGAGCCTTCGGAGGTGTTTGACGATCTGCTCCACTGTTTCTTCCTCCCCCCTAGTGGTGCATGTGACCCTGGAGAAATCGGGATCCAGGGTCTCCGCCACCGAGAGGGTGTCGATGTTGAACCCCCGGGCACAGAAAAGATCGGAGACACGGGCCAGGACCCCGGGACGGTTCTCCACCAGGATAAGGATGAAGTGGCGGGGCAAGGACCGCCTTGCCTTTCCTCTCATTATGGAAGCCTCCTCGGCGGCTTGAGGCCTTATGGTCAGGCCGGGAGATCGACCGGCTCTTCCTCTTCCGTCTCCAGACCCTTCCCCTTGATGCCACGCAGGATCATTCGGTCGATGCCACGGCCAGGGGGCACGATGGGATAGACGTTCTCGTGGGGGTCCACCCAGAAATCCATCAGAACCGGCCCCTCGGCCGAAAGGCCTTCTTGGAGACATGGGACCACCTGTTGAGGTTCAGTGGCCCGGAGGCCCAGGACTCCGTAGGCCTCGGCCAACTTGACGAAGTCGGGTTGGACCTCAAGGATGCTCTCGTTGTGTCTTCCTCCATGGAAGAGGGACTGCCATTGGCGGACCATCCCGAGGGAGCGGTTGTTGAGGAGGACCACCTTGACGGAGAGGCCGTACTGGACAGCCGTGGCCATCTCCTGGATGTTCATCTGGAGGCTGGCATCTCCCGCAATGACCACTACCCGGCGGTGGGGGAAGGCGGCCTGGGCCCCGATGGCCGCCGGAAGACCGTACCCCATGGTTCCCAGTCCTCCCGAGGACAGGAGTGTCCTGGGCCTCCGGAAGGGAAAGAACTGGGCCGCCCACATCTGGTTCTGTCCCACTTCCGTGGCGATGATAGTCTCGTCTCCCGAAAGCCGGTGCACCTCCCGCACCACATGCTGCGGTTTGATGACCTCTTGGGAGGTCGTATATGTCAAGGGAAACCGCCTGCGCCATTGTAGGTTCCTTTGGAGCCACGGGGAGCGGTCCTCCATGGGCCCCTGATGATCCTCCAGCCGTTGAAGGATCTGGCCCAGCACGACCCGGGCATCCCCCACGATGGGGATATGGACGCGGATGTTTTTGCCGATGGAGCAGGGGTCGATGTCGATATGCACGATGCGGGCCCGGGGAGCGAAGGACGCCACTGCGCCTGTGGCCCGGTCGTCGAATCGGCTCCCCACAGCGATGAGTAGATCACATTCGGAGACGGCACGGTTGGCCGCGTAGGTTCCGTGCATACCCAGCATCCCCAGGAAGAGGGGGTGTTCGGAGGGGAACCCTCCGAGACCCATCAGGGTGAGGGTCACGGGGATCCGTGCCATCTCGGCGAGCTGCCGCAATTCATGGTGCGCTCCCGAATGGATGATTCCGCCTCCCGCGTAAAGGACTGGCCTTCGTGCCCTCAGGATCTCAGAGACCGCCCGTTGGATCTGCAGAGGATGTCCCCGCCGCGGGGGAGAGTAGCCGCGCCCCTTGGCCTCATGGCGTGGCGTGGCGGGGGCCGTCCCCGTCAGGACGTCCTTGGGCAGGTCCACCAGGACGGGTCCGGGGCGGCCCGAGGAGGCGATCAAGAAGGCCTCCTTGATTACGGTCTCCAACTCCTCTGTATGCCGGACCAGGTAGTTGTGTTTTGTGCAGGTCCGGGTCATCCCCACGATGTCTACTTCCTGAAAGGCGTCCCGGCCGAGATGATCCGTGGTCACTTGTCCTGTGAAGGCCACGACGGGGACGGAGTCCATATAGGCGGTAGCCAGCCCCGTCACCAAGTTGGTGGCGCCGGGGCCCGAGGTGGCCAAGCAGACTCCCGGCCTTCCAGTGGCGCGGGCATAGCCGTCGGCCGCGTGGGCCGCTGCCTGCTCGTGCCGTACGGTGATATGGCGTATGCCCGGGAAGCGAGGCAGAAGGTCATAGATGGGAAGGACGGCTCCTCCGGGATATCCGAAGAGGATCTCTACCCCCTCTCGAAGGAGGGACCGGAAGAAGATCTCCGCTCCTGTCCGCCGTACGGTCATGTCCAAGCCCCTCCTTTGATGAGATTCAACAGCCCTCCCTGACGGACCAATTCGATCATGAATTGGGCCAGGGGCTGGCAGGGATAGTCTTCTTTCCTGCTCAGGTTCGTGATCCGGCCCGCTGCGGGGTCCACCTCAGCCAGGATGAATTCTCCTGGCCGCACCCGGGCTCTCCCCGAATGGGCCGCAAGGATCTTTTCGGCAATGGTCATTCCCATGGTTGCCCTCTTCACATCTCCCCTTTCACCTGGATGGGGTAGCGCTTACGATACTCCAGGCGGTTGAGCGCGTTTACGTATGCCTTGGCGCTTGCCATGATGATGTCTGGGTGCGTCCCTTGGCCGATGACCTCGTGCCCATTGGCCTCGAGGCGTACCGTCACCTCGCCCTGGGCGTCGGAGCCCCCGGTGATGGCGTTGATGGAGAACCGCTTGAGTTTCACGCGGGCCTTGGTAATCTTGCGGATGGTGGCGAAGGTGGCATCCACCGGACCGTTTCCGAAGCCCGCATCCATGTGCTCCTTGCCGTTGATCTCCAGCTTGACGGTTGCCGTAGGCACTGTGACGCTCCCGCTGTTGACGTTGAGGTAGAGGAGCTTGTACTTCTCGGACACCCGCAGGATCTCGTCCTCCACGATGGCCTCCAGGTCCTCGTCGAAGATCTCCTTCTTCCGATCCCCCAAGGCCTTGAAGCGCTCGAAGACGCGACGGAGGTCCTCCTCGGTGAGCTCGTAGCCCAATTGCCGCAGCCGCTGGCGCAGGGCGTGACGGCCCGAGTGCTTTCCCAGGACGATGGAAGACTGGCTCCTCCCCACCGAGTCCGGGGTCATGATCTCGTAGGTGATCTTCTTCTTGAGGACCCCGTCCTGATGGATCCCGGATTCATGGGAGAAGGCGTTGGCTCCTACCACGGCCTTGTTGGGCTGAACCGGGAGACCAGTGATCCGTGAGACCATTCTGCTTGTGGGATAGAGGAGCTCGGTGCGGATGCGGGTGTCCACCTTGAAATGGTCCCTTCGGGTCCTCAAGGCCATGACCACCTCCTCCAGGGAGGCGTTGCCCGCCCTTTCCCCGATACCGTTGACCGTGCACTCCACCTGCCGTGCCCCGGCGCGCACGGCTGCCAAGGAGTTGGCCACCGCCAGTCCGAGGTCGTCGTGACAATGGACGCTGAGGATGACCTTGGAGATATCGGGCACCTCGTGGCGGATGCGACGGATCAGGTCTTCGAACTCGTCGGGGGTGGCGTAGCCCACGGTGTCCGGTATATTGACCACCGTGGCCCCGGCTTGAATGGCGGCCTGCAGGACTTCCATGAGGAAGGCCGGGTCCGTGCGGGAAGCATCCATGGGGGAGAACTCCACCTCCTCGATATGCTTCTTGGCGTAGATGACCATCTCCGTGGCCTTGCGAAGGATCTCCCCGCGTTCCATCTGGAGCTGGTAGCGGAGGTGGATGTCGGAGGTGGAGAGGAAGAGATGGAGGCACTTACGGCGGGCGGGACGCAGCGCCTCCAAGGCCCGATCGATGTCTTCCTTCTCGCAACGCGCTAGGGCCACCACCTGGGAGTCTCGGATCCTCTCGGCGATGCGCACCACCGCCTCAAAGTCCCCTTCGGAGGCTATGGGAAACCCGGCCTCGATGGCGTCCACCCCTAGCTTCTCGAGTTGCAGGGCGATCTGGATCTTCTCCTCCACGTTCATGGTGGCTCCAGGGGATTGTTCTCCATCTCTGAGTGTGGTATCGAAGATGCGAACCTTCTCCTCCATGGCTTTCTTCCTCCTTAAATCACTTATGAAATCCTCGGGTCCCGACTCCATTTCCAAGGGATGGACCCATGGCCCCCGTATGGATTCGGGATCTCCGACCATCTCATACAGCCTCCAGATGGCGGGCCACTATATCGCCCACCCTCCGTGGCAGGATGATTCTTTATTCCATTCCTCGATGCGATGGCATAGTTTGTCCCCATGGCTTGTTTCCTCCGTAATAAAAACGGCCGCGAGGGCGTCGGGCGCCCGGCGGCCGTTATAAAAAAAGGCCGTGGGCGCCTGTTCGACCCACGGCCTGGATCCTCCCTATGGGTGCATCATCCAGGCGGTGGGTCCCTCCTAAGGATAAGGACCAACAGGACCTCCACGACCAAAAGAAGGATCAAGGTCACTTGGAGGCTCATAACCGCCTGGTTCATCCTCGGATCTCCTTAATCCAAGAAACAGAGTGAGCATTCCTTATACTTCAAGGTCTGGACGGCTGTCAAGAGAAAAATGTGAGCCTCTCTGCATGGGCGTGAGAAAGGGACGGGATCCGGAGGTGTCTTTGGCGATGCTTCCCTCGGCCGAATGGGCTCACGAAGATTCACGAGGCCTGCTTATGGGATATCCCCCACCCAGGGCCGGTCTTGATGCAGCCGGACAAGAGGAGATTGAATTGTCCCGGACCTTCCTGTAGAGTGAAATGGCCATGGGGCAGCAACGTATCATCATTGTAGGGGGAGGTCTGGCGGGGGCCGAGGCCGCATGGCAGGCCTCGCGTTTGGGGGTGGAAGTGCTCCTTCTGGAGATGAAGCCCCTGCGATTCTCCCCGGCGCACCGTTCCCCTCTTCTGGGGGAGTTGGTCTGCAGCAACTCGCTGCGGGCCGAGTCCTTGGAGAACGCCGTGGGGCTCCTCAAGGAGGAGATGAGGCGGCTCGACTCCATCATCATGCGTGCGGCGGATGCCACTCGCGTCCCCGCGGGGGGCGCCCTTGCGGTGGATCGGGAGGCCTTTGCCCGGACCATCACCCAAGCCCTGGAGGAAGAACCTCGCGTGGAGATCCGGAGGGCCTTGGTGGAGAGGATCCCGGACCATGAGGGACCCGTTATCCTCTCCACGGGTCCCTTGACCGAAGGATCTCTGGCAAGGGATCTGGCGGATCTGGCAGGTGGAGAGGATCTCTACTTTTACGATGCCATCGCCCCCATCGTTGAGGCGGACAGCATCGACATGGAGGTGGCCTTTCGAGCGTCCCGCTACGGCAAAGGGGGGGACGATTACCTAAACTGCCCCTTGGACCGTTCTCAGTACGAAGCCTTCGTGGAGGCCCTACTCCAAGCCAAGAAGGTGCCTACCCGAGATTTCGAGAGGGAGATCCTCTTCAGCGGCTGTATGCCCATCGAGGCTATGGCCGAGCGCGGACGGGACACCCTGCGGTTCGGTCCCATGAAGCCCGTGGGGTTGGTGGACCCCCGCACGGGCAAGGAACCCTATGCCGTGGTGCAGTTGCGCCAGGACGACGTGCGGGCTAGCCTTTACAACATGGTGGGCTTTCAGACCAAGCTCACCTATCCCGAACAAGAGAGGGTCTTCCGCATGATCCCGGGCCTGCAACGTGCCCGCTTCCATCGTCTGGGGAGCCTTCATCGAAACACCTATCTCAACGCCCCTCGGGTGCTCCTACCCACGCTGCAGGTGAGAGGGCGGCCCAACCTTTGGGTGGCCGGCCAGCTCACCGGTGTGGAGGGCTACGTGGAGTCCACAGCCATGGGCCTGCTTGCCGGGGTCAACGCCGCCCGATGGATTCGAGGTGAAGACCTCCTGGTCCCCCCCGAGACCACGGCCATGGGGGCCCTTGTGCACTATATCACCACGGCCTCTCCCCGGGGTTTTCAACCCATGAACGTCAATTTCGGCCTGTTCCCTCCTCTCCCTGGACGGATGAAGAAGGCTCTTCGCCGGCGGGCCATGGCCCTCCGGGCGCTGGAAGAGCTGGAGAACTGGATGCGGACTTGGCGAAAGGAGGGTCCATGAAGAGAGAGGAGGTGGTGGAGGTCCTGAGACAGATCCCCCTGTTTGAGGCCTTGCCCAAGGCTGAGCTGCGCCGAATCGCGCGCTTCGCTCGGACGAGGCATTACGCAACGGGGGAGATCATCATCCGCGAGGGGGAGGTGGACGACCGGCTGTTCGTGGTCCTCGCTGGAGAGGTCAAAGTGGTCAGGGACTACCAGGGTCCTCGGGAGCGGATTCTGGGATTTCTGGGTCCGGGGATGTGCTTCGGAGAGATGGCCCTCCTGGACAACTACGAACGCACTGCCACGGTGGTGGCCAATGTGGATGCGCTCTGTCTTGAGGTGCGCCACCCGGACTTCATGGGACTGCTGGAATCCTATCCAAGGCTGGCCCTCGCTCTGCTCAGGGTGCTGGCGCGAAGGCTGAGACAGGCCCAGTCGCTCCTTTGATATCTCCTTGCCAACCTCTCCTACCATGGTTACATTACACTCAGGACCTAAAACGCCCCTCGGGGCGGAAGGAGAAGTCTCTCTCATGGATGAAATCAAGGACAAGATTCCGGACCAGAAGGAACTGGAACGAGAGTTGAACGAATACCTCTCCAAGAAATACGGGGATCGGGTGAAGTTAGGGGTGTCCATGCTGGTGCCCAAGGCCGCCTTTGGCGAAGAGGACGAGGGGGGAGGGGGACAGAGGAAGGGAACCTCCAGGATCCGGTTCGACATGAAGCCCGAGCAACTGGAGGCCTTTCTGGACGAGTTCGTGGTCAAGCAACGCCGGGCCAAGGAGGTCCTGGCGACCAAGATATGCACCCACTTCAACCGCATCCGCTATATGGAGGAGCAAAAGCTTACGGATCGATTCGACGGTGTGGGTCATATCAAGAACAATATCATCATGATCGGGCCCACAGGGGTGGGAAAGACCTACATCATCAAGCTCATTGCCAAAAAACTCGGAGTCCCTTTTGTCAAGGGGGATGCCACCAAGTTCAGCGAGACCGGATATGTGGGCGGTGACGTGGAGGACTTGGTAAGGGACTTGGTGCAGGAGGCCGGGGGAGACATAGAGCTGGCTCAGTACGGAATCATCTATGTTGATGAGATCGACAAGATCGCCTCCAGCGGCAACCTCATCGGCCCGGATGTCTCCCGGTCTGGAGTGCAGCGCGCGCTGCTCAAACCCATGGAGGAGACCGAGGTGGACCTCAAGGTCCCCCACGACCCCATCTCCCTCATGGAGGCCATCGAGCAGTATCGCAAGACCGGAAAACGGGAGCGCAAGAAAGTCAACACCAAGAACATCCTCTTCATCGTCAGCGGGGCCTTCACCGGCCTGGAGGAGATCATCAAGAAGCGGCTCAACGCCCAGGGGATGGGCTTTGCAGCAGATATCCGATCCAAGGGAGAAAGCCACGAGTACCTCAAGCACGTGAAGGCCGAGGACCTCATCGCCTACGGGTTCGAGAGTGAGTTCGTGGGGCGATTGCCCGTAATCGTGGTCTTCGACCGCCTGGAGGTGGATGACCTCTATGAGATCCTGCGCAATCCCAACAGCCCCATCATTCAGGGGAAGAAGCGGGATTTCAAGGCCTATGGGATCGACCTGCGCTTTGAGGATGCGGCCCTCCGCCTCCTGGCCGAACGGGCATTCGAGGAGCAGACCGGGGCCCGAGGACTGGTCAGCGCGGTGGAGCGGGCCCTGTTGCAGTTCGAAAAGCGGCTTCCCTCCACCGAGATCAGGACCCTGGTGGTGACCGAGGAGCTGGTTCGGGATCCCGAAGGAACCCTGCAGAGAATCCTGGCCCGCCCGGACGACCCCGAGCTGAAGGAGCGGTACGAGCGGAGCCTGGACGAGGAGCGCAGGATCATTCGGGAGGGGATAGACCGGAAGATGGAGAACTATCGGAGGCGCTTCGGGGAGGTCCTTTCCGACCATCGTGTGGACTTGGTGGTAGACTATGTGGTGCGTCGAGGGGCGGATCTTCAACAGGCCTTCGAGGAGATGGTGCGCGCCTACAAGACGATCCGTTACCATGAGAAACGCTTCTTCGATCGATGCGACCTGCGCATCACTTTCGACGATGGGGCCCTCGACCGCATCCTGGAGCGGGTGTTCCAAGAGGGGATCCATCTGAGGAGATTCCTGGAGGAACTCCTCGAGACCTACGAGCATGGATTGCGCCTTATTCACGAGAAAATAGGCCAAGACGAGTTCATCCTCACGCGGGAGGCCGTTGAGAACCCGGAGGCCTACCTCGATCGTCTCATTCGGGAGTACTATGCCCAGTATTCGTGATTCAGGTCTAAGGCGCCCGGCATACGGCACACGGCCCAACAAACCAAGGATTAGGAGCTAGGAACCAAGAACCAAGAACCAAGAACCAGGAACCAAGAACCAAGAACTAGGGACCATCTGCAGACCGCCCGGATTTGAGGAGGCGAGATATCGCCATGAAGGACTATTATGAGATCCTCGGCGTCAAACGGGATGCCTCGCAGGATGAGATCAAAAAGGCCTACCGGAAGCTGGCCGTCAAGTACCACCCGGACAAGAACCCTGGGGACAAGAAGGCCGAGGAGCGCTTCAAGGAGATCAACGAGGCCTATGCGGTGCTCAGCGATCCCGAGAAGCGCAGGCAATATGATATGTTCGGGGCGGAGGGCTTCCATCAGCGATTCTCCCAGGAGGATATCTTCAGAGGCTTCGATGTCGGCGACCTCTTCCGGGATCTCGGCTTCGGCACCGAGGACATCTTTAGCCGGATCTTCGGGCGCGGCTTCGCGGGCCGTGGAGGTCGCACTTTCCACAGCGGTTTCGACTTGGGGGGTTTCCGTACCACAGGGACGGGTTTCCAGCACCAGCAACCGGTCAAAGGCGGGGACTTGGAGACCGATATCAGTGTCTCTCTGGAAGATGTGGCTCTGGGCTCGGAGAAGCGCATCTCTTTCCGCTGGGGGGACCGTGTGGAAAGCCTCTCTGTGAAGATCCCCAAGGGGATAGAAGACGGAAAGAAGCTCCGAATCCCCGGCAAGGGCCAGGAGAGCCCGTTCGGCGGCCCTCGAGGAGACCTATATCTTCGTGTAAAGATCTTGGAGCATCCCGTTTTCCAGCGGCAGGGGCGCGACCTCATCGTGGATCGGGAGATCCCCTTCTCCCACGCTGTTCTGGGCACAACGGTGGAGATCCCCACCTTGGAGGGCAAGACACTCCGCGTGAAGATTCCCCCGGGGACCGACGGCCAAGCCCGCATCCGGGTTCGAGGACATGGCCTTCCTTCCCTCAAGGGTGGAGGGAAGGGCGATCTGTATGTGAAGGTTCGCATCCGGGTTCCCAAGCAGCTCACTCCGGCCCAGAGGGAATTGGTGGAGAAGTTGAGGGATGTGGGGTTGTGAGGATTTCGGATTGCGGATTGGAAGGCGTAACCTGCGGGGAAGGCAAGGATTCGCAACCGAGAAAGATCGTAGTCAACCCCTTCAGGGTTCGGATGATTAATCGGTGCAGACCCCCGGCTTTGCCGGAGGTCACCGAATGGACAGCTCTAATTTTTCTGTCCAGACGGCGGGGCGGATTCGCCCCGCTTGTTGCAAGGAGGATCTTTCGTGGACTCCGATCGGCTTCGAGACCTGTTGAATCGGATCCGGCAGGGGGAGATGGAGGTGGAGGAGGCCCTGGAAGTCCTTCGTCATCTTCCCTTCGAGGACCTGGGATTCGCCAAGGTGGATCACCACCGGAATCTTCGTATCGGAGGGCCCGAGGTGGTCTTCTGCCCGGGAAAGTCTCCCGAGCAGGTCAGGGAAATCGTGGCGAGGCTTGCCCAGTATTCCCACAACGTCATGGCCACCAGGGCCAACGAAGAGGTCTACCGGGAGATCCTCAAGGTATCCGCCGATGCGGTCTACCACTCCGAGGCCCGCATGGTCATCGCCCGCCCCAAGCCTATGGAGAAGGTGGGTGAGGTAGCCGTGGTCAGTGCAGGTACCTCGGATGAGCCCGTGGCCCAGGAGGCCGCTCTTACGGCTGAGACCCTGGGGAGTCATGTGGTCCGACTCTTCGATGTGGGGGTTGCGGGGATCCACCGGCTCCTGGCCCACCGGGAGGTCCTTCTGCGGGCCAACGCCGTGGTGGTGGTGGCGGGTATGGAGGGGGCTCTGGCCAGTGTGGTGGGGGGGCTGGTGAGCCGTCCGGTGATTGCGGTGCCCACCTCTGTGGGGTACGGTGCCAGTCTCAACGGTCTGGCTGCCCTGCTCAGTATGCTCAACTCATGCGTCCCTTGGGTGAGCGTGGTCAACATTGACAACGGCTTCGGCGCTGGCTACCAAGCCCACCTCATCAATCGACTATGCGTGGAAAGAAGATGAGTGGCAATTTCGGATTTCGAATTTGCGGAATGGTAAGTTTTGATGTATCGGCTCCAGACTTAAAACACTCCTAACCCACTAAACGCCTCCGACGCCTTCCGCCATGTGCCGCAAGCCTTGCGTCGTCTTTCCAGACGAAACCGACGAAATAGGCGAGATCGACCAACCCACGAGAATCAGTTCTTGGCCATCAGAGTCGGAGAACCTTTCCAGAGAAGGAAGTAGAGCCTCCCTTGGTGTTGGAGATGGCCTGCAGTGAGCTCGGCCTCGGGCCCAGAGCCGCAAAAGAGGTCCACACGTCCTGCCCCGCGGATGGCCCCCCCGCTGTCCTGATTGAGCACGAAGCGACTGAAACGATCCCATCGGAGGATGCGGCCCTCCCCATCGGTCACCGGCTTGCGCGCCCGGATGAATGCGAGACCGCCCCGCGGAAAGAGGCGGGGGTCAGTGGCGATGGTTCGTCCCGGGGTCACTGGCACACCCAGGCTCCCCAAGGGGCCCTCCTTCACGATGCGGAAGAATACATAGCTGGGGTTAGCGAAGAGGATTTCCTCCATCTCCTCGGGGTGTGCCTTGAGGTAAGCCTTGATGGCCTGCATGGACATCTGTTCACGGGGAATGGCCCCCTGGTCGATGAGGATGCGGCCTATGCTCCGGTAGGGACGGCCGTTGGTCCCCGCGTAGTTGACGTGGATACGCCGTCCGTTGGGAAGGAGGATCTGGCCGGAGCCTTGGATGTGGAGGAAGAAGAGGTCCACCGGATCCCGAAGCCAGAGGAGTTCGAGGCCCCTTCCGTTGAGGGCCCCCTGCCCGTCGATCTGGGCCCGGCTGAAGTAGGGGACCACTCTGTGGCCGACAAGGCGCCCAATGATCCTCTTTCCCCGAAGGCTCTCCTTGAAGGCCCCCAGGTCGATCTCCAGGAGGTCCGGTGGGCGGCCGTAGATGGGGTACTGGTATGGCCCAGTGCGTTCCAGTGAGCCCTCCAGAAGGGGCTCGTAGTAACCGGTGAAGAGGACCGTTCCGAATACATCACTTCCCGCTGCGCGGAGCCAGAGGAACTCCCGTTCCATCCGATTGGCCAGATCCTTTGATGTTTGGGCCTCATTGAGGATCCTGAGGAACGCCTGAAGGCTGGCCCTGACTCCCTCGGCCGTGACGCGATAGGGGCCGAACTGGAAGGGCCAGTCCTCAGGGATCCGCCCGAGATAGGTGAGGCTTTGCCCCACGGCCCGACGGAGGGATTCCCGGTCCAGGTCATCGGTGATCCTGGGGATTTCCCAGTCCTCCATCGGGATCAGGGCCTCTGCAGGGTCTGTCACCTGAATTCGGAACCAGCGGTGGCAGGAGGTAATGCCCAGGGCAAGGAGGGAAGTAAGGGCCAAGATGAACTGGAAGAGGAGGATGCGTCTGTTCCTCGCCATGTCCTTCTTCGTCATCCTTTCAATCCTTCAAGAGGTCCTTCCTGCGGAGTTCTTCCAAAGAACGCCGGGTGTCGGACTGAACGTCCTGGCCTGGGGGAAGGTGAATTCCCTACGCAGGACCGCTCCATGGCATTTGGATCCAGCCCTTTCTTGTGTAACTTGACGGGCCGGAAGGTTGTGTATGCTTTCGAGGTATTTGTTGGTGGTGTCGATGGGTCTTTTTCCCATGTTTCGATAGCCTTGGTGAGGGCGTTGATTGTTGTAGTAGTTGAGCCATTC
>MTPG01000004.1 GCA_002010915.1 Desulfarculaceae bacterium JdFR-97
TACCCTCGATACCCCCATCACTCCACCAACACCACCCACCAACGATAACACCTCACCACTACCCACTACCTCTATTCCTCCCCCACGCACCACCCGACTCAATAACATGTCCAAAAGACCCCTTTGAAGATAGGAGATGTCTTCGGAGCTGTGGAGCTCAAATGGCAAAATGGCAACACGCTTGACATCAGCACTATGTGCAGAAAAAGGAAGCAACAAAGCAGCAAATAATACCCCAAAAAACATTCTCACCTTCAAAAACCTATCTAGCATGACTACCCCCAATCACCTGCAATACAGGGCTTCTATCTTTTTATAGCGTAGCGAACCCTAAAGGCCTCGGCTACATTGTCATAACATAAAAGCCTGGTAACAGAATACCTAATCCGCACTGTTCACCAGCAGGAGACAATGCGGACTATCTCCTTGAAATAAAATGGGCTTTTGTTTTTGGACTATGTTGCATTTTTCCACAATGATCCTTCAGGCTCGAGAAAATCGATAGGGATCTCCCTCGAACCCTGGGGCTTCGGCCAGGCAGCCCCCCCGCTAGGCCCTCAAGAATTATCCGGGCTAGCAGGTTCCACCTCCATCATAATTCTCTCTCTGGACCGACGTCAAGGAAGGGCCGAAGCTTAGACCTTCATACCACCGGGCGCTGTGCCCGATCTCCTTCTTACTCAAAATAAAGACCTCGGTCCGGATTTAGAGCTAAGCGAAGGAAAATAGGCGAACCCACTGCCCGAGTAAAATCGAGCCAACAGCGGACACAAGAAATGTTACAACATGTATCCGAAGGCTTTACCCTTCGAAAAAACGAACCCTATAGGGTTCGGCTACAGAATCAGGGATACAGGATGTGGGGGTATGGGCCGGCTGATGTGGAAAACACTTATGGCCCCCTCTGCATGGAATGAGCGGCAACGGGACTAAGACCAAGGACTAAAAAAGGGGGATCCCGAATGGATCCCCCTGAGTCGAAATCGCTGCTCTCGAGCCCTTAGAAGGTGTAGAGAAGCCTCCAGAAGAGCTCGTAGGCGTCGTCGCCACCCGTGCTGAGACCGGTCACAGGGCTGATGTGATCCAGCCCGTCGTCAGCGATGAAGTAGGCGCCGACCAGATCCAGGCTCAGATGGTCGTAGATCTTGTACGTGGCCCGAAGGTCGATCTCGAACCCGAGGCCGTTGTCGTCGTTGTCCGCAGCGGCCAAGGCGAACTTATCCTCGTCCTCCGTGGCCCAGATGTAACCGGCAAGCAGATCGAGGAGCAGCTTCTTGGTCACCTGCCAGTCGGACTCCAGGCACAGGGCGGCCGTGCCACCGGGTGCCGTAGCGCCGTGATTCTGCACAGCCCATTGTCTTCCACCGGAGTAGAAGATCTCGAAGGGCGCGAACCAGGCATCTGGAGTGGACCAACGATCCCATTCTGGATCGTTGACATCAAAGGCATCTTCGTCGTTGCCGGTGAAGTACCAGCCCTTTAATCCGACCTTGAAGGGTCCGAGCTTCACGCCCGCACGGCCGATGAAGGCCCACCCGTTGGGATCCTGATCCGGGTTCTGAGCGTACCCGGGATGGGACTTGCTGACCATACGGTCGTTGTCGTCCATGCTGCCCCAGAAGTAGTTGAAGTGGAAGCGGGAGTAGAAGATCCCGGGGTTGATACTCACCCAGAAGCCGTGCCAGAAATAGTCTCCGTCAACGCCAACCAGATCCAAACGCCCGCCAAGAGGCCCGAGGTCGGCCACGTTGTCAAGCATCGTTGCCCCGTTGTGGCGCACATGGAGCCACTCGTGGTAAGTCCCGTACGAGAACCACTTGGCCAGGGCGCCCGTGGCCCGGATCCAGTAGTAATCCGAGTCATCGGAGTTCTGGGTGACGCCTGCACCCTCGTCCTGCTTCATCCAGGCCATACTCAGGTTGAGCATCCCCTTGACTACGGGCACGTCCACCCGGACCCCGAACCAGTCACCGTTGCAGCCATGCATGATGATGTCCGGGTCGATGACAAAGCCCTGGAGGCCAGCAGTGACCTTCACCGGGGTGCCGGGGATGTAGAACCAGATGTAGGCATGCTTCATGCGCCAGATGTCGGTACGGTCATCCCCGTGGGCACCCATATACCAGTCCTCGGTAAAAGAAACGGTGTCAAGTCCATCCAAATAGCTGGTGGACGCCGAATCCTGCCCCCATGTCCAGTTCCACTCGAACCCGATGGTCCCACCGTACTTACCCTCGTAGCTCGTGTCGAACCACCAACGGAAACGCTGGAACACGGACTGGGCATGATCATGGGTATCATCGTCGAAGTCCAGGACATTGTCCAACGTGTGCCCCTGGATCATGTACCAGCCGCGGAACTTGAAGTCCGGCGCGCCCAGGTACTTGCCAGCCGCCTGCGCAGGCAGCGTGAAGGCAAACACCAGAGCCGCCGCAAACAGCACCGACAGCACTTTTCTCATGGATGATCCTCCTTCACTTTGGTCTCCAATCTCTTAGGGGCCTTCTCCCTCCCAAGAGAGGCCCAGATTTCATCCTTTTTAAGACCTTTCATCACCTCCTTTCCCTTGTGTATCTCCGGGACTTGCTAAGCCCGGNCAGCCCCTCTTCCCGATGCCGGCCGGAAAGGAACCTCACTTCTATGCCCAATTCCCCAATTCCAGGTTCCTTCTCCAAAACGCAAAGACAAACCAGCCCTCGGGAACTTGGGCACCGCCGCTATTTTTAGCATCAGGATCTTCGGCTGTCAAGCGTTTTTTATTCCGAATACTCCGTCGAAGAGATCATTGCGAGAAACGGCGATAGTACCCCGCCTTGGCGGGCCGGGCGGGGCGAAGCGAAACGGCCGTCCCGCGATTTCGCGGGATCTGAGCCCAAAGGGCGAGTTTTTGAATTTGCAGTACAGCGAGGTCCGCCTATATTTGTGCCATATGGCATTAGCTTTGGCGGACTCGAAAAAATTTAGGATGTGAAGGACACCTCCTGACACGGACTATTTTCAACGTAACTGCCCATCTCACGCCTGGGCGTGGCACCCTCGAGGGATGAAAATGCTTACCCGGATGCGAAGATCAATGCCTTTATTCGGGGAGAGACGACTTCAGTTGCCCCCCATTTGGGAGGCTAAAGCCTCCCCTACCCAACCAAAAACAGATAGACGAAACGACGATATGGACGAAATAGACGAAAGACTATTTTCAACGTAGCATATTGTGATTATTCCCCGTCCATCACTCGCTCGGGATGGGTGTAGATGTCCATCTTTCCGCCCCGCACTGACCCCACCAGGGTCATCCCCACCCGGCATGCCACCTCCACACCAAGATCCGTGGGAGCGGAACGGGAAATGAGGACGGGAAACCCAGCGCGCGCCGCTTTCATGACTATCTCCGATGAGGCCCTCCCCGTGGTGAGGAGGATCTTGTCCCTGGCGGAGATCCCCTCCCTAAGCAGATGCCCCACGATCATATCCACGGCGTTGTGTCGGCCGATATCCTCACGCATAAGCAAGAGGTGCCGAGGTGTGGCCAAAGCGGCGCAGTGGGTCCCCCGCGTCTGGCGATAGAGGGGGGCCCTCTGGACCATCTCCCTCATCCTGCAGATCACCTCCTCGGCGAGGACCCGCACCGGNCTTTCCTCCTCAATCGGTCCGATCTCCATGGCCTCCAGGGGCTGATAATAGAGGCTGGCGCGGCCGCATCCCGAACCCAGGGTGCGTTTGATGAAGGGGCGCTCATCCAGGATGTCTTCTCTGCGCAGGCGTACATGGACCACCCCCTTCTTCTCCTCCACCTCAAGAGACTCCACCTCCTCCATGGCGGATAGGAGCCCCTCAGAACGAAGAAACCCCAAAGCAAGCTCATCTTGATGGTGGCCGCAACAGAGCAGGGTTACCAGCTCCCTACCGTTTAGAAAGAGGATCAAGGGGACCTCTTGGATCAGGACCTTCTGAAGCCTCGTCCCCTTCCCTTGCCTCATTCTCCATAGACTCCGCTTCCGCACGAGCGTCATGGATCTCGCATCTCCTCTCTCCTCCACCCTCCCGCTGCACCCTAAGCTTTTGTCCTTTTCATTCCCTCCGAAGGACCCGCTTGTCTCCCACCCGCATGGTCACGCGAATGCGGTCGAAGTACTCCAGAAGGGGGATCATATACTTTCGAGAGAGCCCAGTCATCTCCTTGAAATCCAACGGAAAGATCTCTCCCTTTTCCTTCAAGAAGCGGACCATCCTCTCTCTCAGCCTCTCCAGCTCCTCAATAGAAAAATAGAGCCCCTCTTTGACCTTCCTGAGACGCCCTTGTCGCACCAGGAGCTCGGCCAGATCCTTGACCTGTTTCTCCTCAAGGCCCAACTCCTCTCCCACAGCCTTCAGAGAGGGAGGCTGAAGGCCTGACGTCTGGAAGATCCGGTCTATCTCTTCCAGTTGGTGACGCTCATCTTCCCCCAAGTCGATTCGATGACCCTTTCTACGCCAGCGGTCCCCCTCCACTTCGAGCAAGCCTCCTTTCTGGAGCGTCTGAAGGGCAAAGGCGAAGATCCTGGGAGAAGGTCGGGAGGGGCACCTCCCACGGAGATCGTCCCTCGGAACTCCAGGCTCCAGAGGATGAGAGGCATGATAGGCTTCCACCTGATCCACGATCTCTCGAGTTAACCGCTGAAACCACTCTTTGGATACAAAGATAAGATCCTCTCTGGAGGCTCCACCCTCGTTCCCTACGGTCACAACCCCATCCAGAAAACGGGCATCTTCCAGGATCTCTTNCCAACGCTCTGGGGAAAGGTTCAGCCTTCGGTCCAGATCGAGTAGACTCAACCCTTCCAACTGAGCCCCTTCTATCATCTGCAAAACGACCCGAAGGGAGTCCCCAGTGCCCATGGCCTCGAGTCTTCGGACCACTTGGGGAAAGGAAGGGCGCCGGTGCTTGCGGGGAAGCCCATCCAGGACAACACCACCCCCGATGGTACGGATGGGGGAGTAGCTACGAATGACGAAGGGATCCCCATGAACGGCGACGGTAGGCTTCTCCAGACGAAGCTGAGCCAAGGCCTCCCCTCCAGGCTCCAACTCCTCCCTATCCAGAAGGACCACACGGGCCAGAATCTCGCTTGTACCCGTGTGAAACCTCACGCGTGTTCGGTTCTTGAGCGGTCTTCCCGCATGGGGAAGGTACTCCAGACGGACGTCTACCATATGGGTGGGAAGGAAGGAATCCGGAGGGATGAGCACGTCTCCCCTCTCCACTTCCTCTTTTTCCACTGCCTGAAGGTTGACCGCCGTGCGGGTACCCGCAAAGGACTCGGACACGGATCGGTTGTGAACCTGAATGCCCCTGACCCGGGTCCGGATCCCTTTCGGAGCGATGATCACGGGATCTCCTTCGGAGATCCTTCCCTGCATCAAAGTCCCGGTGACCACCGTGCCGAACCCCCGCATTGAGAAGACTCGATCCACGGGCAACCGAAAGAAACGGGCCATGGGGCGAGGTTCCAAGCCCTGACATAGGGCATCCAGTTGGACCAACAGCTCCTCAAGACCCTCCCCTGTCACCGCCGATGTCCGCACCAAAGGGGCTCCCTCCAAGAATGTCCCGCGGAGAAAATCACCCAAGTCCTCCTCCACCAACTGGAGCCACTCCTCATCCACCAGATCCACCTTGGTGAGGGCCACCACTCCTCGCTTGACCCGCAGCAGCCGGCAGATGTCCAGGTGCTCTCGAGTCTGAGGCATGACCCCTTCGTCGGCCGCAACCACCAGGATCACCACATCGATCCCAGTGGCCCCGGCCACCATGGTCTTGACAAAGCGTTCGTGTCCGGGTACATCCACGACCCCCACCAAAAGTCCGCTAGGGAGTGTTAAGTGGGCGAAGCCCAACTCGATGGTAATTCCCCTGAGCTTCTCCTCCTTGAGTCGATCCGTGTTGATCCCCGTCAAGGCCTCCACCAACGCGGTCTTTCCGTGATCGATGTGCCCCGCTGTACCAACGATGATTTCTCTCAACCGGGCCTCCCTCCTTGTTGACCGACTGCCATGCCCCGACGTTGGTCGCGGAACCTTTGAGGCATAACAATGTCCACAACTCTCTCGTTTCCGTCCCTTTTTCCAACGCGCAGGCTAATCCGCCACAATGCTAGACATCGTTCATGGTGGACGGGTAAAGCCTGCGGCTACCCCGCCTTTGGCCGGGCTCAATGCTTGGTAGGTCCCTCGCCTCTGGCCTTTTCCACCAGGGACGGACTCGCGCCTTGTGCCGCAAGCCGCACCTCGGTGCAGGAAAGTTGTTTTCAACCGACCCTAGTATCCTCTCCGGTCTACCCTGATTCCAAGCTCCTTCATCTTCTTATGAAGATGGCTCCTTTCGAGCCCAATGGCCTCGGCGGTCTTGGTGACGTTGCCTCGGAAGGCCAAAAGCTGCCTCCTGATGAAATCCCGTTCGAACTCCTCCCTGGCTTCCTTGAGCGTCTTCGGCCTGGCCCGAGCCTCCGTCCTAGAAGCCGGGCGCAGGGGAGGTGTCAGATCCTCAATGCTCACACACTCCGAACGTGACAGGATCAGGAGCCTCTCCACCATGTTTTTGAGTTCTCTAACGTTTCCAGGCCAGTGATAGCGCTGAAAGGCATCCAGGACTTCCGAGCTGAAGCGACGCTTCGGGTGACCGTGTCGTTGAGAAAACTCCTCCACGAATTCTTGGACCAGTAGAGGGATGTCCTCTTTACGATCGCGAAGTGGAGGGACTTCCACTGGGATGACGTTGATGCGATGGTAGAGGTCTTCTCGAAATCTGCCTGCCCGAATCTCCTCCTCCAAATCCTTGTTGGTGGCGGCAATGACGCGCACATCCACCTGGATGGTCCGATTCCCCCCGACCCTCTGGAACTTCTGCTCTTGAAGGATCCTAAGGATCTTGGCCTGGGTGGCCAAGCTCATGTCCCCGATCTCATCCAGAAAGAGGGTTCCCCCGTCGGCCAAGTCGAACTTGCCCCTCCGCATCTGTGTGGCCCCGGTGAAGGCTCCCTTTTCATGGCCGAACAGCTCGCTCTCGATCAACTCCTCGGGGATGGCCGCACAGTTCACCTCCACGAAGGGAGCGTGGGCCCGTTTGCTTTGTCGGTAGATGGAACGGGCCACCACCTCCTTACCCGTCCCATTCTCCCCATAGATGAGGACCCAACTGGAGGTGGGGGCGATGATGCGTATCTGCTCTTTGAGCCGTCGAATGGCGGGGCTGTTTCCGGTGATTTCCTCCTGGGGTTGGACCTGCTTGCGCAGCCGGAGGTTTTCCTCCTCGAGTCTTGCATAGCTCAGGGCGTTCTGGACAGTGACGACGATCTTGTCCAGGGAAAGCGGCTTCTCTATGAAGTCATAGGCCCCCATCTTGATAGCTCGGACGGCCAGCTCAATGGAGCCATGGCCTGAGATCATCACCACCGGAATCGACGGCCATCGCTCTTTGATCTGGCGCAAAACCGACAGCCCGTCCTGACCAGGCATCCAGATGTCCAGCAGGACCATCTCGGGACCCTCATCCTCTAGCCATCGGAGGGCCTCATCGCCGTCAGCAGCGCAAAGGACCTCATGGCCCTCGTCCTCAAGGATTCCCTTCAAGCTCCTCCGAATCCCCTCCTCATCATCCACCACAAGGATGGTGGCCCCCTTCGATCTCATACTTCGTCTCCCTCCCTTACTCCCCCCGGGCAGGGCACGAACGAAACGGCCGTCTCCCCTTGGTCAGGACACACTAGAATGGTGAAAATAACTGCCATTTCATCGGTTTTCCGCCTCTGGCGGACTCCATTGCTCCATACTATTTGCTATTGACTTCCCCCGCCCCGCCGCAGGCGGGGCTCCAAGCTCCACGCTATTAGGCTCCGCGTGATACGTGGGTGAGGCAATCCTACATGGTCCCCTATCTCCCTCCTTGCTGTATACAGGCTAAAAACCGATAGGCAACTCGATGACGAATCGAGTTCCCTGGGGCACTTGATCCAAGATCCGAATATAACCCCGATGATCCGTCACAATGGAGCGGACAATGGCCAGCCCCAGGCCGCTTCCCGTCCGTTTCGTGGAGAAATCGGGCTCGAAAACCCGGCCCTTGGCTTCGGGGGGAATCCCCGGGCCGTTGTCCGCCACCTCCAATCGCACCACTTTCAGCTTTCGATTGTACGCGGTCTTTACCTGAATGAGACCCTCCTCCTTGGGAAGGACGGCAAGGGCGTTCTCGATTAAATTGACCAGGACCTGGCGGAATTGATCCCGATCCAGGGCAATGACCGGAAGGTCCTCTTCTGGGTCGAATTGGAAGGTGACATGGGGATGGCTTCCCCGATAAAAGGCCAGGGTCTCTTCCACCAGGGAGTTGAGGTCCAAAGGGGCGGGACGGGCTAAAGGCATTCGGGCAAAGCTGTGGAATTCATTGACCATGGCCATCAAGTGATCCACCTGCTCGATGATGGTGGATGTACACTCGTCCAAAACACCATCCCCATCGGCAAGCATTGGAAGATAGCGCCTGCGGATCCGCTGAGCGGAAAGCTTGATAGGGGTGAGTGGATTTTTGATCTCATGAGCGATTCTCCTGGCCACCTCCTTCCAGGCCAGCATTCTCTGGGCCTTCTGGATTTCCGTAATATCATCGAAGACCGCAACGAGGCCCCGATAACGGCCTTCCTCGTCCCGAAGTGAGTTTACCGTGACCATGAGAGAGAGGGGGCGTCCGTCAATGCTCAGGTGCACCTCCCGCTCCATGGTTTCCCTGCCTCCTCGCTCCCACTCCTCCACAAGGGACTCCACCAACCCTCGGTGCTCTTCCTGAATGACCTCCCAAAATGGACGGTCAAGAACCTTCTCAGTCCGGATACCTAGCATGCTCTCGGCAGCCCTGTTCACCGTTGTAATGCGATCCTTTTCATCGAGGGAGATCACCCCTGCGCCGATGTTGCGCAGGATGATCTCCATGTACCTGCGTCTCCTTTCCGAATCCCATGTGGCCTTCCGGAGCTCCCTATGCGAGGCCTCAAGGGCAGCCTGACTCTTTCTCAGCTGTCTGGTCATGCGGTTGAACGAATCCACCAAGGTGCCGATCTCGTCCTTGGACGTCTCCTCTACCTCGAAGTCCAAGCGTCCGCGGGCTACCTCTTGAGTCTTCTGGGCCAATTGCTGCAAGGGAATCGTAATCTGTTTGGAAAGGTAGAAACCGAACCAGGAAGAGAGGAAAATCACCATCAAGAGAACGATGGTCAATAGGATATAGTAATTCCACTCGATGGGTCTCTCTCTGTTTCGCAGTTCACGATACTGTCGGTAGGTCTGGGAGACGGCCTCCAGATTCTTCCCGAGTGCTGCTGGCAGTAAGTAGCCCGCTGAAAGAACCCCCTCTAGATCCTTGGGATCATGGCTGGAGTAGACGGGCACGAAACCCTCGATCACTTCTCCCACATCGAGCCTGCGGATCCGATATCCCTCCTCCCCGGGCCTCACGAAGGCCTTGAGAGTTCCTTTGCTTGCATAGCGCCATCCTTCGCTGGGGATCCCTGCGGAAAAGGCCCCGGCCACAGGATCATATTCCAACGTGTAGAAGACCAGAAAATCCAGTTGAAACGTCTTTCTTTCCCTCTCCAGGAGAGCCTTGACCTCCTTGGCCGTCCTGGTGTCCGCAAGCCTTTTCCCCTCCAAAAAACCCGCCACACGCCGGGCCACGGCCAAAGCGGCGGCTCCCTTCTCCTGCCGGAAGGTCTCAATCAGCGACTCAGAAGCCTTAAGTGATTGCTCTATTCTAGCATTGAGCCAAAGATCTGTACTCTTGCCTATATAGGAGATGGCGGCCAGGAAGAGCATTCCCGCCGGGACCACCGAAAATCCCACAAAGGCCACTACGAATTTGGTCCTCAGTTTCGCCCCGAAGATCCCCTTCCTCCTCTCGAAGAGGAGCTTGACGAGGTTCCTCACCACCAGAAAGAGAAGCAGGAGGATGAGGATGACGTTAAGGGAGAGGAGCCCGAAGACGAGAATGTTGCTCGCAAGGGAAAGGAAGGTGGTAGGGCCGGAGAGGTAGACCATGAGGGAGGTGGTTCCGATTAGTAGGAGGGCTCCGAAGAGGATCAGAAGGCGTTCCCTTCGCCTCCGACGCTGTTCGGCAAGGTCGGCTAGGGGTAAAGATCGGTCGGATTCCATGGGCTTCCGGGCTGTGGGGTTCAGGCAGGCCCCTCCAACTGAGGAGAATAAAGATCTTTGCCTTCGTCTCCTGGAATGATTTCATTCTAATCCAGTGCCTGAAAGCTTGGCAAGGCAAGGAGATAGAAAAAACCTGCCCTTCCAGGCTCTTGGGCCAATTCATTGACTGGGAATGAGTCATGTGGTATTTTGAAATCAGTGTCGCTAGGGGTGGTGAACTGAGAGTCACGCTCCAGGCGTGGCAACCCTCAGAACCTGATCTGGGTAATACCAGCGTAGGGAAGCGGCACAGACCCAACTCGCCATACCGTTCGATTCTCGACCGAGTAGGGCCTACTGGGTTCTGGCCGCCTCCCTTTGGGGAGTGCGGCACTGTTTTATTTGATCATTTCTATACCCCCTCCCCCTTTCCGGTTTGACCCGGTTCATGTCCTTCAATCCACACCTGTGAAGGAGGCTTAGCATGCCGACCCTCCAGGGTTCCCAGCGAGCAGGATTCATCCGACAAATGGGTCCCGCCTGGATTATCAGTGCCGTGGCCTGCGGTCCGGCGACCATGGCCAGCGTAGCCATGGCAGGAGCACAATATGGATTCCAGCTCCTCTGGGTGGTGGTCTTGAGCGCTCTTCTCGCCTTCGTTGCTCAATATCTCGCTGCCAAGGCCGGAATTCTTGGCGGGAAAGGGGTCATCTCTTTGGTCGAAGAGCGATTGGGAAAGGGATGGAGCTGGGTCCTTATGGTGGATGCACTTCTGGCCACGTGGTTGGCCTCAACCATTCTGATGAAGGCCCTGACGGATACCACGGGGTTGATCACGGGGGTTCCCAGCCCATGGTGGGCTGTGGGCTACGCGGCCTTTATTTTCCTCCTGGTGGGAATCGGTGGTTACGGACCTCTGGAGTGGATCTGCAAGGCGCTGGTAGCCCTCGTGGTAGGCTGTTTCTTCGTCACCGTCCTCATTGTGGGGCCGAGTCCCGAGGGAATCCTACACGGCCTGATTCCCCGCATCCCCGCTGGTGTGGACGCGGCCCTTATGATGGCTGGCATCATGGGGGGAGCCGTGCACATCACCATCATCGCCATGCATACCTACAACGTCAATGCTAGGGGGTGGAAAGAGGATCACTTGAAATTGGCTTGGACCGACACCTTTTTGTCAATGTTCATCGCCTTTGGAATCTATAGCGTGGCCATCTTTACAGCCTCCGCGTCCGTGCTGAATCCCCAGGGGATCCGAGTGAGGCACGCCCTGGATCTCGCCCAAGCCATCCAACCTTTCCTCGGCCCTTATGCCCAAGTAGTCTTCATGGCCGGCATCTGGGGGGCAGTCGTCTCCACTATCATTCCCACCTTCCTGGCAGCGGCCTATTTCCTGTCCGACAAACTCGGGTGGCCATTGGACAGTCGGACCGCCCGGTTTCGCATGGTGGTCCTCGCAGGCTGTCTCCTGAGTCTGCTCAGCCCTCTGCTGAAGGGAAGCTTCCTCTTCCTCCTGGTAATCATGTTGGCCTTGGGCCTCTGCGGGACACCTTTGATCCTCCTGATCCTTCTGCTGCTGTTAAACCGGAATGATTTCGCGGGGCAGCACCGAAACGGCATACTCCTCAACCTCTTGGGGGGCATTTGCCTGTTGGTGACCACGTTTCTAGCCCTGAGATTTCTATTGTCCAAGATGGGCTTACTTTCATAAGAAAAAGGAGCACACGGATGGGCCATCAACAAGAAGATCTGGAGACGCTACGGGAATTCGCCTGTCGTATAGGGGCCAGCCGGGCTCTAGTGATCCCTAGCTCGGAGCTGATGATTCGAGACAGCGCATGGGCCAAATGTTTCATTCCAGCTTGCAAATTCTACGGCAGTAGCATCATGTGTCCTCCCCACAACCCCCTGAAACCGGAGGTCACACGGCGGATCGTCCGAGAGTTCCGCTACGGGATTCTTCTCCAGTTGGATGCCCCCGTCGAGGACTTCGTGGGCGAACAATGGCGCGAGAGGCATGTGCCCACGGAGATCAAACACAAGGAGATCGTAGCCAAAGTGGAGGGGCGGGCGTTCTATATGGGTTACACGCTGGCCATGGGCTTTGCTGCTGGTGAGTGTTCCTTGTGCCTTCCGCAACGGCCCTGCTCTGTCCTTCAAGGGAAGGATTGCGCTCATCCTCTCATGGCGAGACCCGCTATGGAGGCCTGTGGATTCGACGTCTTCAGTATCGTCAAGAAGGTGGGCTGGAGGCTCGCCCCTATCGGGCACGGATCGAGAAAAGATGAAGTCCCTTGCGCAAGCCTCATAGGTCTTATCCTAGTGGTCTAAGATCTCCTTCGGGCCATATGGGAGCCACCATGAAAGCTCCAGTGGAGATGTCCTCATTTCTTGGGGCCCGGACCCTGATCCTTGGAGAGGTAAACTCCGGGAAAACCGCTCTGACCCGGGAGGTCCTCCAAGGTCTCTTGAATAGGGTTCCACCAGATCGCATCCTGGTTCTAGATCTGGCTCCCCGGGTCTCCGAGGAGGAAGCCACGCGAAGGGGAATGGAAGGGATCGGAGGGACCTTGGACCCCGGCCATCCGGAGGTCCNTTATCTCCATCCTCCCCTAGCTCCTCCCCGTCTTCGTGCCTCTACAGAGGAAGAGGCCCTGGCCCTGGCTCGGGCAAACTTGGAACGGATTCGGGAAGCGCTCGGCCGCGTCCCCCGATCCAGCAGGTGGGAGGCCCTCTTCATCAACGACGTGACTCTCTATCTCCATGCAGGGACCGCATCAGAGCTTGTTCAGTTCATGAACCCTTTCACGACGGTCGTGGCCAACGGCTACTGGGGGACTCGATTGGGAAGAGGTCTTCTCTCCCAAAGGGAGAGGCAGGAGACAGAGGTCCTGAAAAAGGCCTTCGACCGCGTCCTGTTTCTCTTCGAGCCCATCTCCTCCGCCGGAGCTTCACGGAGGCCGTCCTTGGAATGATTCTTTCCAAAGACCGCCAGGGCATAAAAACTCGGAGGCGGCCGGATGAGTTCTACGACCGTCAATCGAAAATCGCAAAGTAAAAGTTGGTTTGGCAGGAGCCTTTGAACAGAGGTGACAGACGCCCCAGGAAATCCTGGGACTCCAGGAGAAAGAAGGATGAAAAAGGTGCTCACCATCGCCGGATCAGATTCAGGAGGGGGGGCTGGAATTCAGGCAGACCTTAAGGCCATCACGGTCCTCGGGGGCTATGGGATGAGCGTATTGACCGCATTGACCGCACAAAACACGGTTGGGGTCCAAGGGGTCCATCCCGTGCCCCCGGATTTCGTCCGGCTCCAGATGGATTCGGTTCTCTCCGACATAGGCGCCGACGCCGCCAAAACGGGCATGCTGGCCACGGCCGAGATCGTCCGCACCGTGGCTGAACGCATACGGGAGTTCCGCGTCGAGCTCCTGGTAGTGGATCCCGTCATGATGGCCAAAAGCGGCGATCCCCTTCTGGAAGAGGACGCCCGTGAGGCCCTCATTGGAGATCTTCTCCCCCTCGCCCGGATCGTCACCCCTAACCTTCCAGAGGCCCAGGTCCTTTCGGGCCTCACGATCCAAGACCTCCAAGGGATGAAGGAAGCGGCTCGCAGAATTTACAAACTGGGACCCCGTTTCGTCCTTATAAAAGGGGGCCATCTGGAAGGTAGGGCTGTGGACCTGCTCTACGACGGAAGGGATTTTCAGACATTCGACGCTCCGCGTCTCCCCCAGCGCAACACCCATGGCACAGGCTGCACCTTCTCCGCAGCTCTGGCCACCCTCCTTGCACAGGGGTTTCCCATCAAAGAGGCCGCAGCCCGCGCCAAGTCCTTCATTACCCTGGCCATTGCTCACGGACTAGAGATCGGATCCGGGCATGGCCCCACCAACCCCTATGCCCACATCCAGCGCTGGGTGAAAAGGGCGGAGCACCTGCGTCAGCTAGGGGAGGCCTTGGAGCGCCTTTCCTCGCTGCCCTTGGGGCACCTGATCCCTGAGGTGCGCTCTAATCTAGGTTTCGCCCTTCCCGGAGCCACCGGCCCCGAGGAGGTGGCTGCGGTGCCAGGTCGCATCAGCCAGATAGGAAGGCGAATCCTGATCTGCAGGGAGCCAGCTTTCGGGGCTTCCCGCCACATTGCACGGGTGATCCTGGCCGCCATGAACCACGACCCAGCCCTTCGCTCTGCCATGAACATTCGATACAGCCGGGAGGTGATTCATCTTTGTTCGTCTCTGGGGCTCCGTGCAGCTTCGTTCGACCGCTCCGAGGAACCCCCGGATGTAAAACAGAGGGAGGGGTCGACTCTAGAATGGGGTACTCACCGGGCACTGGAGAGGGCCGATGGACCTGTTGATCTCGTCTACGACCGGGGAGAGATGGGCAAAGAGCCTATGGTCCGGATCCTTGGGAGAACGCCTCAAGAAGTCGTAGAAAAGGTTCGACGCATCGGCGAGGCATTATCCTGAGCGCATCATGAGCGAAAAGGAATTGAAAGGGCCTTTCCTCTCCGTGGAGGGCCTTCAAAAGGCCTACGGGGAGGGGGGGGATAAATTGGAGATCCTCCGGCAGCTTTCCTTTCAGGTAAGNCCCGGAGAATTCCTTAGCATCGTGGGACCAAGCGGCTGTGGAAAGAGCACCCTCTTCAATATCCTGGCCGGGCTGATTCCTCCTGACAGAGGGGTTCTCCGCTTGGATGGAACCCCGGTGGCCAATCTCAAGGGGCGTGTTGCTTATATGCAACAGAAAGACCTTCTACTCCCCTGGAGAAACGTCTTGGACAACGCCATCCTAGGGATGGAAATCCAAGGGGTCCCCAAATCCCGGGCCAGGGAAGAGGCTCGTCAACTCCTTGAAACCTTCGGCCTGAAGGGATTCGAGGACCACCTCCCAAGGGAGCTTTCTGGCGGCATGCGGCAACGGGTGGCCTTGATGAGGACNATCCTCTGCCATAAGGAGATCCTGCTTTTGGACGAACCGTTCGGGGCCCTTGACGCCATTACCCGCGCTGGCATGCAGCGATGGCTGCTGGAAGTATGGATGCGGTTTCGTCAGACGGTTCTTTTGGTCACGCACGACGTGGAAGAATCGTTGCTGCTGTCGGACCGGGTCCTCGTGATGAGCAAAAGGCCCGGAAGGATCGAGGGGGAAGTCCACATCCCATTGGATCGGCCGAGGGATCCCACCCATCCCGAGGTGGTATCCCGTAAGGCCCGCATATTGAACATACTGGAAAAGGGACAGACGTATCCTTCATGAACCAAAGCCCCTGGAAAGAAAAATTTCTGCCCGTCATCCTCCTGCTGACCTTGGGAGGCCTTTGGGAGGGGGCCGTACGGCTATGGGATTTCCCCGCCTATATTCTACCCGGGCCGGTCCGCATCTTTCATGCAATGCTCGACAGGGCTGAGATCCTGGTCGTGCATTCCCTGGTGACCCTGAGCGAGATCGCCGTGGGATTCCTGGTGGCCTTCATCGTAGGGGTCCTTCTGGCCCTCGCCCTACAGTCCTCGCGCATTCTGGAGCGCGCCCTCCTGCCCCTTCTGATCGCCTCTCAGACTATCCCGGTCTTCGCCATCGCCCCTCTCTTGATTCTTTGGTTCGGCTACGGCATGGGCTCCAAGATCGTCATGACGGCCATCATCGTCTTTTTCCCTATCGTGATCAACACCTTCGAAGGACTGAAGGCGGCGGACCCTGATCTGCTGTCTCTCCTCCGTATCATGGAGGCCTCCCCATGGCAGATTCTCTGGAAGGTTCGAATCCCCCAAGCCCTCCCCTTCATCTTCTCCGGAATCAAGATCGGGGTGGCGGTAAGCGTCATCGGGGCCGTCATCGGCGAATGGGTTGGAGCTCGGAAGGGATTGGGGTACCTGATGATCCATGCCAATGCCCAACTGGAGGTGGATCTCGTCTTCGCCTCTATCTTCTGCCTTTCCCTCATGGGGGTGGGCCTCTACGGTTTCGTGGAGGTCTTGGAGCGGGCATGCATCCCCTGGTCGTGGGAAGGGCAGAAAAAAGGAGAGGCCTCGAGCTGAGAAGACTCGGTCCGGAGCGACTCGAAGGAAAACAAGATCCATTCTGAAAAGGAGGTGTGGAACGATGAGCATCAAAGAGTGGAAAGGGAAGGGGACGGTCCTTTTGGGGGTTCTCGGGATTCTTCTTTTAGGAGGCGGAATCCCCCAAGCCGGCGCTCTGGATCGGATCCAGTGTATGCTGGACTGGTTCCCCAATCCGGACCATGTCCCCTTGTACGTGGCCCAACAAAAAGGCTTCTTCAAGGAAAGCGGGCTCGATGTGGACCTCATAGTCCCCGCCGACCCCAACGATCCCCTCAAACTGGTCGCAGCTCGCAAGGTACAGTTCGCCATCAATTATCAACCCAGCGTCATCATGGCAAGGGCTCAGGGACTTCCCGTGGTCTCAATCGGGGCCTTGGTCCAGCACCCTCTGAGCACTATCCTCTTCCTCAAGGAATCCGGTTTTCGGAGTCCCTCGGATCTCAAGGGCAAGCGCATCGGATATTCCGTAGCCCCTCTCTACGAGGTCCTATTCGAGGCCGTTGCCGAGCAGGCAGGCCTGAAACGGTCCGACTACACCCTCTTTCGAGTCGGCTTCAACCTGGTGCCGCCTCTTCTGAGCGGTCAGGTAGATGCGGTCATCGGAGCCTTCCGCAATTACGAGGCCATCCAGATCGAACTGGAGGGTAAAGCCGTCGGCCTCTTCCCTTTGGAGGAAAACGGCGTCCCTGATTTCTACGAGCTGGTCCTCATCACCCATCCGCAGGAGATCAAGTCATTCCCTAGACGGGTCCAGGCCTTCTATAGGGCCGTGGCCCAGGCGATAGACTTCACTCTCAAGAACCCGGAGGAGGCCTTCGAGAGTTTCCTGGCGGTGCATCCAGACCTGAAGGACGAGCTGAACCGAAGGGCGTTCCGGGCGACACTGCCTTTCTTTCGGGGGAGCCCTCACCAAGATCCGAGCCGGTGGGAGAGGCTCCAAGCGTTCATGCTCGAGCGAGGTTTGATCAAGAAAAAGATCCCTCTGGCTGAGATGGTGTGGATGCCTTCTACGTCCCGGCCCTGACACGCGGAGGCCGCTCGGAAAGGCCGGCCTTCCAGAACTCCTTGCTCAGGGGTGGCGAGGTGGAGCCTCTCCAGAAGGGATCCCGGAGCCTGTCCCGTTGGACAAGACGGGCCTCCACCTCGCCGAGCCATTTGACCTGCGTGGCCCTTCCATATACGGGGATCCAGAGGCTGTCCAACCAAGCGTCCACCTCTCCCCGCACCGCGGAGATGATCTTCCGGTCCAAGGAGGCCCGTACCCAGTAGGCCCCGGGCTCCACTTGAGGTATGGCATGGAGGCGTCTTTTGGCCTCCTCCTTGTCAGCCACCCGGAACCGGAGCACGAACCCGTCCTTTCGGGCCAGAGTATCGATGCGATAGGAGGCCCCCGGGCGAAGGGGCCCGAAGGCACCCAATCTCCAATTGTAGAAGGCACTCAAGGGGTCGTCCAGAACCCTCTTGGCCGTCCTGCGGCGACGCTTCCGGATGCGGTAAGGGCGGATGCTATGCTCCTGGTACTCCCCTGAGCCTTGTCGAAAGACCAGGACCTTCCTCTTCCAAGAGCCCTTGCGGGATACCTGCTCCACGTACCATCTTGGTAGAAAACGCCTCTCCGAGGGCGACCATACCAACAGGGAGGCGAACTGCTCCCTGCGCTGAAGGGAGATGACTCCGGCAATCCCTNTCAGTCGGGCATCCATAAAGGCCAGGCAACGCTCCCCTCCGCCGGGGACCCGAAAAAAAGATAATTCTCCCCAAGCGATGGAGGGAAAGAGACGGCAGTCTACTTCGTAGGCCAACCGTTCCCCAACCCAATCCTCCCATCCTGACTTCGAAGGGGCGGCGGCCGCTTCCCAATCTGAGGGCCCTTTGATGCTCAAGGAGGCTGCCGCGATGACACACCCCTCCAAGAAGGCCCTTCGAGTCAGTCTTCCTATCCCCATAACCACTCCAGTCTCATTGACATCTCCGGCTCATAGTATATCGTCTAAAGACAGCCTGGCAACCGGCTAAGACTCCCTAAAAAGGTGGAAGAGGTGTTCGTATTCGGACATGGCGGGCTGACATTGGCGTCCGCGGCACTCTTATGGCGGCGAAGATGGGGACCTCCCCCGTGGGAGAGCATGAAGGGATTCTTCCTCCTTTTGGTCTTCGCCTTACTCCCTGACCTGCTCGACAAACCCCTCACCCTTNTGCTACTTCCGGAGGCCCCCTCCACTCGTTGGGCCGGCCATACACTACTCCTGTGGATCATCTCCTCTCTGGTGGTTAAGAGGATTCGTCCTGCATGGAGTCCCTATATTTGGGCCTCTTTGTTCCACCTCGCTTTGGATCGGATGTGGACCTCTCCTCATACCCTCTTTTTCCCGCTTCTGGGTTGGAAGTTCGACCCCAGTGACTCCGCGGAGATGGACTTTTGGAAGTTTTTGGTCCACAATCTCCAGGCCTATGGAGGGCACTGGAACCTACTCATTCCCGAGCTGGCGGGACTCGGGACCTTGGTGTACGCCTTCGCCCGTCTCAGATCCGGCCGCCTCCGGGCAAAAAAGCACTTTCTGGTCAACTCCCCTAAGCTCACCTTGAAATCTCGATCCCTGGAGAAACCCTTTCTTTGGTCCCGTGGTCCGAATCGACACCTCAANCCCCCAGGGGAAACCTCAGTGGAGGCCGATCTCCACGAGGGGAGTCTTTAGATACCGACCTAGATCCCCCTCTTGGGATTGGGAAACGAAAAAGGGAGAAAAGCCTCTCATTGCGGCCGTCCTCCCTCTCTGATCTTCCAAAGTCCTCCCCGAGTCCAGGGGAGGAAGAAGACTTATTTTTCGATCATTGGAAACCGATTATATATGGACTCCACTGGTTTACTGGACCCTCCGTCCTCAATACATNTGCACCTCCCCCTCCNTCTCCTCTCCCCACCGGGGAGAGGAAAAATGGAGGGATCCTTAAGTTCCCCCTCATCTCAACCCTCTCCCCCAGAGGGTGAAGAGGGAGTATGAAAGCCCGGCTGGAGAGGTCGGTCAGAAGATCCCTGCAATCTGTTGAGCCGCCAGTTGGACCAGCGTCGGAGCTGCGGCTTCGGTGGTGAGCCAGATCTTGGTTGCCGACGCTGCAACACCGCACCGGTGATCTTTGGGCTGGGGCAGGGACCGTTCCGAGACCCTCACATCCACCGCGATGACTTGGGTCTTGGTCCGTGTGGCCACATCGGCTCCCACGCCCAACGCCCCCCCTACCAGTGCCCCGCCCGCTACTCCGGCTGCACTTCGGGCGATGGCCAGACCGGAAAGTGCACCAACAGCAGCCCCTGTGATGATGCCATCCTTGATGATCTTGTCATTGTAGATCCCGATGTAACGGATGTTAGTCTGAAGCCAGTAGTCCGCAGCATTGGGATCGTTGGTAAGCACATAACCCTTGCTCTGGAGCTGAGAGGCCAAGACCGAATGGAAGCCGCCTATCAAATCCGGGCGGTTTGTGGTGTGCTTGACCTCAAGATAGATGGTCTTGGGGCTCTTGGCCAAAGGCTGGAGGAAGACGGACCGATCCATCTTTACGTCCGTCTTCATGGTGCTGTAGTCGATGACCCTCTCTGTGGCGGCGCACCCCACAAGCACCGCCACCAAAGTCAAAAGAAACCCTCCGTACACCATCCTTCTCCACATGGCATCCTCCTTCTATTTCTCCTCTCCTCCGAGGGTTTGTGTGTATCACGTCNCCTGGCTTTGAGGCCTTTAAGGACACCTGAGCAGCAGAGACGATCAGGCTCCTCCCTCTTGCCGAAGCACCACCAGCGCATCCACAGCCACGGGACGGCTTCCGTGGACGATAAGGGGATTGACGTCGATCTCTTGAATTGGGTCATGCTCCAGCCCTATCTTTCCAAGGGCGATGAGGCTCTCCGCCAGCACGTCTCGATCCACCGGCTCCATCCCTCGAACGGCCTCCAAGATTTTACGCCCCTGGATCTCCTCCATCATCTCCAGCGCGTCCCGTTTCTCGATGGGGGCCACCCGAAAGGAGACATCCCGGAGGATCTCCGTAAAGATCCCCCCTAATCCGAACATCACGCAAGGACCGAACTGGGGATCCCGGATCATCCCCATAACCAGCTCCCGAGCCCCTTTGACCATCTGCTGTACGAGGAAGCCCTCTTCCTCCCCGTTCGTCCGACCCCGAAGCCGGTGGAAGGCCTCAACCAACTCCTCTTCGGTTCGCAGGTCCACCTCTATGAGCCCTTTCTCGGTCTTGTGGGCCAGGTCCGAGGAACAGACCTTCAAAACCACGGGGTATCCTAGAGCAGCCGCCTCCTTCTTTGCTTCATCCAGGGTGCTGACCATGGCTTCTTCCACCACGGGGATCCCATAGGCGGCGAGGATCCTCTTGCTGTAGTACTCGGAGAGGGTCTTCTGCCCCCTCTGCTCTGCCTCCATCAGAATCTCTTCCACCTCTTTCATCATGCCTCCATTCATCTCCTAAATCGACTTCGAACACCTGCCCTTGCCTCTACTTCACACGGATCGGCAGGGATCACTGGGCGAAGTGTTCCTCATAGAGCCTCCTCGCAGTCTGCCGGTCCTCTTCGTCAGCAGGATCGTCGCTTGGAGGTGCGTCGAGGACCCACTCCAGCTCCTTCTTGGCGAGATCCCTCTTCTTCATCGCCAGATATGTCTCCGCCAGAAAGACATGGGTCAAAAAGCTGTTGGGACCCACCTCCAAGGCCTTCTTCAGATACTTCAAAGACTCTTTCTTGCTTCCTCCGGCAAACCAGGGAAGCTTGAACGCCACCCTTCCCAACATTCGATAGGCAGCTCCCTCCCTATAGGTGGGGTCCAGCTGAATGACGCGGTTCATCTCCTCTTTGATGGGGTCCACAAGGCTCAAGCTTTTCAACACCCCTTTGGCCTCACCGTAGACCCCGTAACATACGCCCAACCAATAATGGCAATCCACACAATCGTCATCCAGTTCAACCGCTCTTTTTGCGTAATCCACCCCTTTCCGGAAAACGGTCGTCTTCTGGTCCTCGGGACTATGCTTCCCCAACCAGTAATAGACTCTAGCCAACTTCCAAAGGGCCTCCACGTTCTGAGGATCCTTCTCCAGCACCTTCTCATAGAGTTGGGTCATCTCCCGTGCATATCGAAAATCGGCCCGCTTGGGCCAGAGGGAGTCAGCCCTGGCCATCCATTCCTCGATCTCCCCGGCACAGGCTGCCCCGAAAAAAAGCAGAAAAGGGATTACCCCTCCAACGATCCATAAGGATCGAACCCACCGTCGCATAAGATCCTCCTCCCTCTAGGCCCATTCGAGTCTCCGGGGTTTTCCCAAAGGTTCTTATACAACAGCATTCCCTCACCTGTCCATGGAAAAAGCCCCCTGATTATCCGGAGGGTCGTCCGCCTTCCTGAGGGGAGGGGCATCCTCACCTTCCCTCCGACCCCGTCGGGAGGGGATCGAGAAACTCTGGTCGGAGAAATTCCGGGTCGGGATAGGTATAAAACCCTCTGCCCGTCTTGACCCCTAACTCCCCTCGCTGGATTTTCTCTTTCAGCGCTTCTGGGGGGCGATCCTTCGGGTCACCCGAATCCTTATAGTAGACCATCTCAATGTCATAGACGACGTCCAGCCCAACTGTATCCATCATTCCAAAAGGGCCCATCTTCATCCCCGTAAAGATCATCCATGCCCGATCGACATCCCGGAAATCCACGTAACCGTTGGCCCACATATAGAGGGTCTCCTTCTTGATGGCCCTCCATACCCTGTTGAAGCAAAACCCAAGGAGCTCCTTTTTCACGGTCAGGGGGATGCAACCCAATGCTCGCACCCACTGAACGCCCGATGCAAAGACAT
The DNA here is from genome assembly GCA_002010915.1 of Desulfarculaceae bacterium JdFR-97. Lineage (GTDB taxonomy): Bacteria > Desulfobacterota > Desulfocorpusculales > Desulfocorpusculum > Desulfocorpusculum > JdFR-97. The sequence continues at coordinate 22,077 of MTPG01000004.1, forward strand.
CGGGCAATGTCCGGCTTCCCCCCATCACATCTACCATATTGATCCCGAGCAAAGGCATATAAAAATGAAGGTTAAGGCATCGCTCTGGCCGTCCGGAGCTCTCCTCAAGCCTGGAGACAGGAATGGAAGAGCTATTGGTGGCCACTATGGACTTGGCAGGAGCAAGCTGGCCTATCTGTCTGAAGACCTGCTGTTTTAGAGAGATATCCTCCGGGACCGCCTCGACTACCAGATCCGCCCCCTCCAAAGCCTCTTCCAAAGTGGGGCAGATCCGGATGGCGTTCTTGCACTTCTCCCATTCCTCCCAAGGGATAAAGGGTTGAATCCCCCTGCCCTCCAGATCGGAACGCAATCGGCTCAAGCTCTGGGCGAACGCCTCTGGGCGAACATCATAGACCCGGACCTGATGCCCTGTATGACAGGCAAGCANGGCGATCTGAACGCCTAATGTCCCACATCCCACCACGGTGACGCGCTCCAAGCTCCTTCCCATCATACGACCTCCTTTAAACGGCCTTGCTCTAGCCCCTTAGGGACTTTCCTTCAAAAGGCCCCCCACAGACTTCCCTGCCCCTGAGGCTGAAATACGACGAAGACCGGCCAGATGTCAAGTACGGCTGTGATCCAGGAAGAGCCTCCGGGAAGTCTATAAGCAATCCAAAGAAAGATCTTGCCTTCTGAGAGGAAGTGATTATACATTAATAAAGTTGAATCTCATTCGGCCAGGAGGACAAAGATGCCCATTTACGAGTATCGTTGCCGTGACTGTGGCAAGGAACTGGAGGTCATGCAACGGATAACAGAGGACCCTCTGACCACTTGTCCCGGCTGCGGAGGGTCCCTGCAGAGGCTCATCTCCAACACCAGCTTCATCTTGAAGGGAACCGGTTGGTATGTGACGGACTATGCCCGAAAAGGCAAACAGCAAGAGAAAGAGCCCAAAAAGGAAGAACCGGGCAAGGGGAAGTCCTCCTCCTCTGAGAAGAAGGACAACTGATCCAGACCTTGCGATCAATAGCGTGAAGGGAGAAGAGAGTGGTCGGATGGGATGTCGAAGCACTTGAGGTTCCTCAGGATGTCATCTTTCCCTTCTTTCAGGATATCCCTCTCCTAAGTGAAGACGATCTCCTACCATGCTGGGCAGTGAGGAAACATCCGGCGCCGGGCAAGGATTGACAGCCCTTTGCCTTTCTGCAAGAATCATTTTGTGCGGAAGTGGATAGGTTCTGGTGGGCCTCCTGGACTTCAAATCCAGTGTCCCGGCCTAAACCGCCGGGGGGTGGGTTCGATTCCCACGCACTTCCGCCATCCGCGGCGCCAAAGCGCTCTTTGATGCACCAAGGAGGATGCAATGTTCAGCCCCGGTCCATGGGAACTTATCATCATCCTTTTGATCGTCCTAATTATCTTCGGTGCGGGAAAACTGCCGGAGATCGGAAGCGGGCTGGGAAAGGGTATCCGGAACTTCAAAAAGGCGACTTCAGGAAAGGACGAAATCGATATCACCCCTTCCTCCTCCGAAGAGACTCCTGCGACCAAGGACGAGACAAAAAACCCCTGAACCTGAAACCCCGGGCCACATGATTAGCGGGAGGTGTGGGGGGCCTGGGTGCTGCATCCATTGCGCCGCGGTAGCCTCCAGCAAAGGAGACTGCCCTCCTTGGTTTCAATAACCTTATCCTGGGGCTCACCTGAGGTTCACGAAAGACCTCCTGACTCGCCTCGGCTATCTTGAGGAGACGCACAGAACCCCCCTCTTCATCGACCTACAAAGGCGTCTTAAAAAAGACCCCGACCGTACGCTCCCTCAGTCTCGGAGAGTTGGGAAAAGCTCCCTTACCCCCTTCCATTCCTTGGGATTTCCCCGGCCTCTATCTCCGAGTGGACCTTGGGACCGTATCCGAAGATGATGGCTCGGAAATTTTCCCCCACCGTCTCCCCTGTGGTGGCTAGATAGAGATGGGCCCCCAGGAAGGATGTGAAAAGGGCCGCTAAGATCAGATGGATCACCCCCACTACGCCGATTCCGCCGATGGCCTCGATAATCTCCTGGAAGGAACTGGGATACATATAAAGGAGGCCGCTTATAATGAGCATGGGCAACAGCAGTGCCTGGAACTGCACGTAGGCCAGTTTCTGAAGGGGATTGAACTTGTTGTCCTCGGTGGGGACATAGGGATGGGGTTCATGCTTGAAAATCCCGTAGAGGTAGAAGCGTGTCTGCCGGATCATTCCTGCGGGGTATTCCCCCTTCTTGGGAAGATAGTGGGAGATCCTCCCGGTAACTATGTTGTAGACCAACCAGAATAGGTAACAGAAGACCGTAATCCATCCGAATGCATTGTGGACCGCAACGGCCCCCGGAAACCATCCCGGAAATTTCTCCGGCCAGTGAATCATGGCCCCCGTGAGGATTAAGACAAGAAAACAGATGGCCTGACACCAATGCCAGAGCCGCTCTAAGAACGGATGCAACAGGATCTCCTCTTCGACATGGAGATGACGGATCCTCTTCCTGGTGAGATAGCGAAGCCCTCCATGCACCACAGAAAGCCCCAGAGGGGCTACAACGAGAAATATGAGAAGGGTGTCGAGAAGGGGGATCCGGTGCGCCCCAACCGTATATCCCACTTTGTCCAGAGACTCCTCATTGATGAACCCGGCCTGGAGAAAAGAGGCCTTGCGGGGGCTGTCACTTTCCAGGAGAGTGTATTTGGAGTGACACGAGTCGCAATCCGCCACATAGGTCTCCACGGCCGGGATAGTATGAATCCGATTCTCCGCACCTCGATGACATGTCATGCACTCCAACGCACGGAAGTGCAAGTCGGCCTCACGCAGGACAAGGTGGGCTCTCCTATTGTCGATGCGGTAGGCCTGATGGCACTCCAAACAGGCTTTCAGGCGGAAAAGCCCCTTTTGGGTCTCCATCCTCTTCCCATAGTGCACGTCGTGGCAGCCTATACAAGGCGGGGCATTGCCAGCAGCGGGGTTTCCGTGGGCGCTCACACGCACAGCATCGATATCGTGGCATTGGGCACAATTCACCCTTTGCAGACGTTGTAGATGAGGAATTTCCTCCACATCCTGATGGCAATCTATACAGGCCATCTCTCCATGCACTCCCCGACTGTATTCTTCCAAATCGAGGGCTAGGGACCACTTCCCCATCCGATAAGGAAGCACGGGGCGCGGAGGAAGTGGAGTCTCGGGAACCTCTACTTGTTCTAACCTCTCCTGGGGGCTCAACTCCAGGAGATCCGCATTGTGGCAACTGATGCAGGTCTCGTTGTCTACCTCTTCCCCTAGTGCANCCTTGTCTCCAAATCCAAAGACNGTCAACCCTAGGGCCAGCACCGCCACAAAGAAACCACAAACACGAACTGTGCTCATCGCTCCACCTCCACAAGCTCAGCTTCCCAAGAACCTCTCCATGCGGCCACTCTCCCTAGGGACGAACTCCCCGGGCCCCACCGGGGGGGAAGTATAGGTATGGGAACAGGCAATGTCAAGACGTAAATTCCTTTATCTATTATGCTTTTTGGGGTGTTCCAAGGTTGCATCCAAAAAGAAAAGGCGGCCGTCAAGCCGCCCTTTTACTACACTCCAAGCCAGAAATCCTGGTTGTCGCTATCCTACTTCTTTTTTTTATGGGCCACCTTGGGGTAGGCCTCTTTGTAGTTGAAGGGTTTAGCCGGCGGATGGCCTTCTGGGCGATCCTGTCCATGACACTTCAAGCAGACCTTCTCCTCCTGAAGAACNAGCCCCGCCTGAACGGCCTTGGCCCTTTGTCCTTCCGGGTCCTTCTTGTATTTGCTCTTGCTCATAATCTTAGGACTCTTATAGAGGCTTCCGGGACCATGGCAGGCCTCACATTGGACACCCTCCAAGACCGCCCCNTGCTCAGCGCCGGTCCCATGACACTTCATGCACGCAGGATCCTTTCTCTGGTCTTCTTTCAAGACTTCAGAGGCTTTGGCATGTTTAAAGGCCTTCCAGGCTTTGAATTGATAGCTGTGACAGCCCTTGCACTTCTTATACCCCACGTAATTGGCATCAGCAGCAAAGGAGGAACTCCCCAGAACAAGCACCACTGCCACAGCAAAAAATATCCCCCTGTACCGTCTCATCTCTCCATCACCTCCCAATCCAAACAAGCACCATTACAGCTCCGAATCTAGGCGGAGGAACCTATCACACTGCCTGTGGCCATGTCAAGTCAATCCTTAGGCTTACCTGAGGGAGACCCCCGTTTCCGACGCGTAAGAAACATGTCGGAATTGACTCCTCCTCTGAAGATGTGCTACCACGGAAGCCGATTTAGGGGTGTAAGGAGCGCTTGAGAGGAGGTGGCCGATGAGGGCTCCGCTGGAGGGCCTCAAAGTGATAGACATGTCGAGGCTATTTCCAGGTCCTTTCTGTTCTATGTTCCTCGCCGACCTGGGGGCAGAGGTGCTGCGAGTCGAGTCCTCCCGATTTCGCGCTGAGGGCACCGGAATGCCCACCGTTATGCGGAACAAACGCCACATGACCCTCAATCTGGACAAGCCCTCAGCCCGAGACGTCCTCTTCCGGCTCCTGGAAGATGCGGACGTATTTCTCGAAGGGTTCCGTCCCGGGGTCCTTCGAAGACTGGAAATCCATTACGAAGCCTTGAGGGGTCGTTTCCCCTCCCTGATCTATTGTTCCATCACGGGATATGGCCAGGACGGCCCCTACCGTAACCTCGTGGGACATGACATCAACTACCTCGGATTCGGAGGGGTACTGCGCCTCAACACCCGGGGAGGAGAGCCCCCACTAATTCCGCCCATCCAGATCGCAGATCAAGCGGCCGGTGGTCTGATCGCGGCCGTTGCCATATTGGCTGCTCTTTATGACCGGGAGAGGACAGGCACCGGGCGCTTCATCGACATCTCCATGACCGACGGGATCGTCTCCCTGTTACCTTTCCCTTTCACGGTTCACCAAACCACGGGAAAAGACCCTCGCCCTTCGGATGAACTGCTCACCGGAAGGTACGCCTGCTATCAAGTCTATGAAACCCGCGACGGCCGATATATCTCCATAGGTGCCCTGGAACATAGGTTCTGGAAGAACCTCTGCGAGGCGCTCGACTGCCCCCAGTATGTGGAGGATCAATATGCAGAGGGGCCCAGGAGAGAGGAAATCCTGGATTTCTTTCGTCGGACATTTCGGGAAAAAACGAGAGATGAGTGGTTCGAACTCCTCAAGGAGCGCGACGTCTGTATCGGCAAGGTCTTGGAATTCCACGAAGTCCTCCAGGATCTCCACCTCCGGAAACGGGGTCTTTTCATCGAGCCCCAAGCAGGGGAAACAGGCCACTCCATGCTGGCCAACCCCATCAAGATGTCTGACTTTACTCCCACCATAAGGCGGCCTCCAGCCCAATGGGGAGAACATACGGAAGAAATCTTACGAGAAGCAGGCTATTCTAAAGAGGATATCGAGGCACTGCGCTCTGAGGGCGTAATTTGATCGGTGCTTTGGGTCCTCTAGCTCCTCATTGAAAGGATACGCTTACTTGTGCTATATTCAATTAATCTCTGTGAAGTATTCTCTAAAAGTGGAGGCACTGAGGACATGCCTAGATTATTGACCCCTGAAGAGCTCGAAGGGCGTATGGATTGCTTCGGCGATTTCGACGTAACGGACGAGATCTGTTTGACCCGCTGTGGTCTGAATATCGCCTGCGCCCAATCTCAGTGCGAGACAGATGAGTCCGACTTGAACCCGGAGGATTTCCCGGGAATCCCGGAGGTCCATTTCGACTGATTCCGCTCGGTGGTAGGCCTCATACCCTTGGCACTGGGGATGGAAAGACGATGAGGGGAAGACCCCCTCATCTTTCGTTTCGGCCCGATGTGGAGAGGGAATTAGGTGATCTGCCTATGAAGGCCTTGATCCAACGAGTCCAACGAGCCGAAGTCCGGGTCGATGACCGGACCGTGGGGCAGATCGGAAAGGGATTGTTGGTCTTCCTCGGCGTGGGGCTGGAAGACACTCCCCAGGGTTCGGACGAACTCGTTGAAAAGATCATCCATCTGCGGATCTTCGAGAATCCACAAGGAAAATTCGATCGATCCGTGTTGGATGTGGGAGGGGAAATTCTGGTGGTCTCCCAGTTTACCCTTTATGCGGATTGCAGCAAGGGGCGTCGGCCCTCCTTTACAAAGGCCGCTCCTCCGAGCAAGGCCCAGGAGCTCTATGACGGATTCCTGAATCGACTCAAAGCCAAAGGAATCCCAGTGGCCTCCGGCCTTTTCGGGGCGAAGATGGAAGTCCATTTGGTCAACGACGGGCCGGTCACCTTGATGCTGGAGACACCTATCTCCTCGGGAAGGGGATCTTGAACCTTGGCATGGCGGCAACCTTCCCTACCATTTACAATTCTTAGGGTCTCTCCCCTGGAGAATATCGAGGGATGATGGATCGGCCAGGAGACCACAACCTGGGAAACGGCAAGGAGATCCCCCGCTGTGGGATCTATGTGGACAAGGAAGGAGATTGGTACTACCTCGGCAACCGAATTGTCCATCCCGGTGTATTGGAGCTCTTTTGGAGCCACTTGGACGTGGATGAAGAGGGGCGGTACCTCATACGTCTTGAAGATGAGACATGCTACTTGGAGGTGGAGGATACCCCCTTCGTGGTACTTCAAGTGACCTTGACCCACGGGGAAAACGAGGTCCGGGACGTGTTCCTTCACCTCTCGGACGGAACCGTAGAGCCCCTGGATCCGGAGAGCTTCTTCATCGGTCCTCAAGATGTCCCCTACTGTCGCATCCGAGGGGGGCGTTTTATCGCCCGTTTCTCTAGGAAAGCCCTCTATCAAATCAGCCGAATCATCGAGGAGGGTGACAGCCCAGGGGCATTTCGCCTTCGGATCAGAGGCCGAGTCCACCCCATCCCCTTCCGCAAGGAAAGGCAATGAAGGAGTTCCTGTGCCTCGTGGGGTTGGTAATCCTCTTGGAAGGTGTCCCTTACTTCCTCGCACCCAGGGGCATGAAGCGACTGATGGAAGCGATTCCGCAGATTCCGGAAAGGACCCTTCGCGTATGGGGTCTTGCGGCTATGATTCTGGGCATCCTGCTGGTCTATCTTGGAAGGAGAATGGGATGAGGGTGGAGGACTTCGATTTTGAACTCCCTCGCGATCGAATCGCCCAATATCCCTGTCCTCAGAGGGACCGGTCTCGCTTGTTGGTGCTGCGAAAAGACACGGGAGAGATCCACCATGCGAGGTTTGCAGAACTCCCCTCATGGCTGAGACCCGGAGACCTCCTCGTCCTCAACGACACCCGTGTCATACCCGCCAAGCTTTCGGGGAGGAAGCCCACCGGAGGCCCTGTCCACCTTCTACTCTACGAGCCTTTTGTAGACACAAGGAAAGAGGCCTCGGAACGTGATCCATTTGAAGGGCTCCCCTCATCTACGTGGCGGTGTTTGGTCAAAACCAGGGGCCGTGTCAAGGACGGCTCCGAGGTGATCTTCGACAAAGGCATACGGGGGGTCCTCTTTCACAACGGGCAGGGGAGCTGGTTGATCCGTTTCCAGGAAGGTGTGGACCTCCGGGTATTCCTCAGACAGCAGGGGGAGGTTCCTCTTCCTCCTTATATTCGGAGAGGGCCTGAGGATCTGGATCGACAACGCTATCAGACCATCTACGCCCGCAGAGACGGGTCCGTCGCCGCTCCCACAGCCGGCCTCCACTTCACGGAAGATCTCCTCTCACGCCTCGAGAGGGAGGGGATTCGCCTTTGCACTGTCACCCTCCATGTAGGGATTGGGACTTTCCTTCCCGTTCGAGTCTCCGAGGTCGAAAAGCACGTGATGCACCCCGAATATATGGAGGTAGGGGAGGAGATCTGCAGGGCCTGGTGCGAAACCCGGCAAAAGGGGGGGAGGGTGATCGCTGTGGGGACCACCACGGTGAGGGCTCTGGAGACCGCCGTGGACGAGGGAGGAAGCCTCAGGCCATTTAGGGGGTTTACGGAGCTTTTCATCTACCCCGGCTACCGTTTTCGGGCCATTGACGCCCTCATTACCAATTTCCATCTCCCTAGAAGCACCCTGTTGATGCTGGTGACGGCCTTAGCGGGAATGGATCGGATCAAACGGGCCTATGAGGTGGCCGTTCGATCGGGCTACAGATTCTACAGTTATGGGGACGCCATGTTGATTCTCTAACTCGGCACTCCTACACCCCGGCTCAAGACCCTCATCCACCTGAAGGACATTGGAAGTTTCGAGAGGGTTGCCCGAAGCTATGAGTTCAGATACGAATAGGCAAGGCTTTGAGATCCTCTGCAGGGATCAAGGAACCCAAGGGCGCTGCGGTCTGATTACCACCCCCCATGGCATGGTCCATACTCCGGCATTCATGCCCGTAGGGACCCAGGCCACCGTCAAGGGAATGACTCCGGAGGAACTGGAAGAACTTGGAGTCGAAATCCTACTTTGTAATACTTACCACCTCTATCTCAGGCCTGGCGAAGAGGTGATCGCCCGCGTTGGAGGGCTTCATCGATTCATGAATTGGAACGGCCCCATTCTGACGGACAGCGGTGGTTTCCAGGTCTTCAGCCTGAGCCCTCTCCGTCGCATCTCCGAGGAAGGGATCGTCTTTCGGTCCCACCTGGACGGCAGCGAGCAATTCCTTTCCCCGGAGGATGCGATCCGGATTCAACGCCGTCTAGGAGCGGACATCGCCATGTGCCTGGATGAATGCATCCCATTTCCGGCCTCGTATTCCTATGCACAGGAATCCACTGCCCGAACGCTTCGATGGGCCCGAAGATGCAAGGAGGCCTTGGGGGCCCAACCCGAACCCCTCCTCTTCGGGATCGTTCAGGGAGGAACCTTCGAGGACCTTAGACGACAATGCGCAGAGGAACTGGTGAACATGAGATTTTCGGGCTACGCCATCGGAGGATTGAGCGTGGGCGAACCCCATGAGGAACGGATCCGCATGGTGGAGTTCACCATCAACCATCTTCCTGAAGATCTACCTCGCTACCTGATGGGTGTAGGAGCGCCTGAGGATCTCCTCACCTTCGTGCCCCTGGGGGTCGATCTGTTCGACTGTGTGATCCCGACTCGTTGTGCAAGGAACGGCCTGACTTTCACGCGTTTCGGGAAATTGGACATCCGACATGCGGTTCACAAATATGCGGAGACCCCTATTGATGAAGAATGCGGCTGTTATACCTGCCGTCGCTATTCCAGAGCCTATCTGCGACACCTCCATATGGCCAAGGAGATCCTTTCGGCCCGTCTCCTCACTCTCCACAACCTCTATTATTATATGAAGTTGATGGCCCGGATCCGTGAAGCCATCCATCAAGGCCAGCTAAAGGCTTTTCAAGAGGAATTCTTCCGTGATTGGAATGCTCAGAAAGCACAGGCTCTCTGAAGCTGGGGCAACTCCTGATGGAGGAGGCAACACAAACCAAACCCATTCTTAGAAAGGAGGAGTACCTTGATCGACATCGCCTACGCCATGGCCCCTTCCGCTCAGGGAGGAGGGCAGCAGTCCCCGTGGGGCACGTTCATTATGTTGGGGATGATCTTCGCCATCTTCTATTTCCTTCTGATTCGTCCCCAGCAGAAACGGCAAAAACAGCATCGAGAGATGTTGAGCAACCTGAAAAAAGGGGATACAGTTGTCACTTCGGGAGGACTCATCGGCCGGATTACGGGGATGACCGACTCGGTGATCACCTTGGAGGTGGCCGAAAGGATCCGACTGAAAGTTATGCGTTCTCACATCAGCAATGTCACCTCCGAGTCCCTCCTGGGTCCTCCGGACAGAAGAGGGTCCCGAAAAAAGGCCAAAGAGGAAGGTGAAGGGTAAGGACTGGCAATTCCGAAAAGCGGAATCATGTGATCTTGAGGCCCCCTAGGTTTTCCTCTATGGTCTTCTGAAGAAATCGGGACCTCCTTTTGGAACAGGAAGGCACCACCGCTTCATGGACCCGGGGGCGGATTTCTCTCGGGTTTTCCCTGACTCCCACATGCTCCGAGGGCCTAGGGACCGCGGTAGGGTGCGCAAGGGAAACTGCAGATCAGGAGCGAGGAGATGAAACTGGAGCTCAAGTGGAGGGGAATCATCATCGCAGTGGTGATCCTTTTGGCCATCTTTTACATTGGTCCATCCCTGACTGAGGACCTCCCTGGAGTATGGAAGAACTATGCAAAGAAGATCCACTTGGGCCTGGATTTGCGCGGGGGGACTCATCTCCTTCTGCGGGTGAAAGCAGAGGAGGCCGTTCAGAACGCCGTCGGACAGATGGCCGGAGACCTCAAGGATATCCTGCTCAAGGAGAAGGTCCGCTTCGTTTCCCTTGAGGCCAAGGGACGGGAGGTGGAGGTCACCCTTCTCAATCCCGCTCAAGAGGGAGACTTGATGGACCTCGTGAACCGCCATTACCCGGATCTGGAACCCGTGGCCACCACGGAGGCCCAAGGACGCCTCCGGATCCGCTTCATCCTCTCACCCAAAGAGGCGGATCGAATCAAGGAGAACGCGGTCAAACAGGCCTTGGAGACGATCCGCAACCGCCTCGACCCTCAGGGAGTCAAAGAGCTGGACATCATAGCGCAGGGGGCGGATCGGATCCTGATTCAATTGCCGGGGATCGAGGATGTGGAACGGGCCAAGCAGATGATCAAACGAGTGGCCCTCCTGGAGTTCAAGATCGTAGATCGGGAGCACTCTCTGGAGGAGGCCCTTCGTGGAAAAGTCCCAAAAGGATCGGAGATCCTTTATACCTCGGAGCTGGATCCACGGACCGGGAAACGGCGCAGGGGGAGTCCTATCTTGGTCAAGAAACAGACGCTGTTGACGGGGGATATGCTCGATCGAGCCCGCGTGGAGTTCGACCAATTCGGCAACCCCAGGATCGCCATCAGCTTCAACTCTAAAGGGGCGAAACTCTTCGATCGCATCGCTTCCGCCAATGTGGGCAAGGAGTTGGCCATCATCCTGGACGGAACCGTCTATTCCCATCCTGTAATCCGGCAAAGGCATTATGGAGGCAACGCGGTGATCGAGGGGCGTTTCACCCTTGATGAGGCCAGGGATCTGGCCGTGGTCCTCAAGGCTGGCTCTCTGCCAGCCCCGGTGGAGATCGAGGAGGAGCGCACTGTGGGCCCCTCTTTGGGCCGAGACTCCATCCGCGCAGGTCTTATCTCCATGATCGTGGGAATGACGGCCGTCGTCCTCTTCATGGCCTTTTATTATCAGGCCGCGGGGCTGGTGGCCGATTTCGTCCTCCTTCTCAACGTCCTTCTCATCATGGCCGTCATGGCCTCGTTGCGGGCCACCCTGACTTTGCCGGGAATCGCGGGAATTATCCTGACCATTGGGATGGCCGTGGACGCCAACGTGTTGATCTTCGAACGCGTCCGTGAGGAACTCCGTGCCGGNAAGACCTTCCGCGCGGCTTTGGATGCGGGCTATTCCAGGGCCTTTCTCACTATCATCGACGCCAATGTGACCACCTTCATCGCTGGTGTGGTTTTATTTCAGTTCGGTACGGGCCCCATTCGGGGCTTCGCAGTAACCCTTTGTATTGGAATCGCGGCGAGCCTCTTTACGGCCGTCTTCGTGAGTCGAACCATTTTCGACTATTTCTTGATTCAGCGGAAGGTCGCCAAGATCCGCATCTGAACCCCGGGGGAATTCAAGGGAGCGAAGACACCATGGAGTTCATACGACCGGACGTAAACATCAATTTTATGGGAAGGCGCTGGATCGCTATAGGCCTTTCCCTCCTTGTGATCCTCATCGCCATCGCCTCACTCCTCTATCACCGTGGGCCCCGATATGGGATCGACTTCGCCGGTGGGCTTCTGGTCCAGGTCCGCTTCCAGCAACCCACCACTGCGGCCCAGATCCGAGAGGCCTTCAGGGGGACAGATCTCCCCCAACCCATCGTTCAGCATGCGTGGGAGATCGGAGAGAAGGGCCAGCACGAATACATCATCCGGCTTGACCTAAGGAAAGGGACTCCGGAGGCCCTCACCCAGGCCGTCCGAAAGGCATTGGTGTCTCACTTTGGATCAAACGCCCTTGAGGTAAGACGGGTGGAGATGGTCGGCCCCAAAGTGGGACGAGACCTCCGGGTAAAGGGCATAAAATCCATCATCTTCGCCCTCATCGGGATTTTGATCTACATATCCTGGCGCTTCGAGTTCAAATTTGCCTGCGGGGCCGTCTTGGCCTTGATTCACGATGTGATGATCACCATCGGCGCCTTCTCCATAACCAACAAGGAGATAAATCTACCCATCGTGGCGGCATTTCTCGCGATCATCGGCTATTCCCTCAACGATACCATCGTGGTATACGACCGAATTCGAGAAAACCGGAAGAAATACCGCCGCATGCCCTTCACCGACGTCATCAATCGAAGCATTAATGAGACACTAAGCCGAACCATTCTTACATCCGGTACCACTTTATTGGTTGTCGTTGCCCTTTTCTTCCTGGGGGGGGGAGTCATTCACGATTTCGCCTTCGCCCTTCTCGTGGGCATACTGGTTGGGACTTACTCCTCCATCTTCATCGCAAGCCCTGTGGTGATCTTCTGGCAAGGACGAAAAGAGAGAAAAGGCAAGGGGGTTCCTCAAGCGGCCTAAAGCCGGATATTGCGCCAAACAAATTCCTTCTCCCCTGAAGGGAAGATGTCTTATCCTTGAAGCGACTTCCGATCTTCTAAAGGATAATACAATAAGATCTTGACACTTTTTCCCCTTTATGATAAGGCAAAACATAATATTTTCATCTTTACGCACCAGATCCGCCTAGGGGGCATCATGGCACGAAAAGTTCTCCTTGCCGACGACAGTGCGGCCATCCAGAAGGCCGTGGAGGCCGCTTTGGAGCAAGAGGAGATCCAGGTTTTCTCCGTCTCCAATGGGGAGGAGGCCATTAAGGAAGCCAAAAACATCCACCCTGACGTGATCCTCCTCGATGCCGACCTTCCCCCGGGCGACGGATATCAGACCTGCAGACGTCTCAAGGAGGATCCCGAACTACAGGGGATTCCGGTGATCCTTCTTACCTCGGAAGAAGCCTCCGGAACGATGGAGGCCCAAGAGGCGGGAGCCGATGGTCTCCTGGCCAAACCCTTCCAGGAAAGGGACCTCATCGACAAAGTCTTCGGACTGATGGATCTTTCCGTGGAGAGCACGGTGAAGATCGATACGGCCGACATGGAAGTCCTCGACTTTGGAGAGGAAGCCGAATCTCTGGACGAAGAACTGGGCGATCTGGAGCTGGATGACGAGGACATCCTGGAGTTGACGGACGAAGTCGAATCAGACCGAGCAGAGGGAGAGGCTGGGGAGGGATTTTTCGATCTGGAGCAGGAATTCTCCCTGGAAGAGGAGCACCCGGAGGTCGCTGCGGGGGAGTCTCCCGGAGAACCATCAAGTGGAATTAAAACAGAAGAAATCGAGGAGATCTCTTTCGAGGAAGAACTGGAAGATCTCGACCTTGCGGAACTCGATATGGAAGGAGCTGAGGAGGCTCTTTCCTCCGAACAGGTACTGGCGGAAACCGCAGAAGAGACCTCGGGTCTTCAGGACCTCTCGGGGACAGACGAACTCGAGTGGGAAGAACTGGAAGAAAAAGGTCCTTCCCCCGAGGGGCCTTCTGCAATGGAAGAGGAACTTTTGAGCACCGGGGAGGAGCCGCCTGCGGAACCCGATGAATCGGTGTCCCAACCCTTAGTGGATACGGACGAGCTAGAGGATCTGGCAGCCCTGGAAGAGTTGGAAGGGGCTGAGACCTCTGTTGAGGAGCCCTTTGCCCAGCCCACCACAGAGACGACCGTCGATGTGGGTGAAGAGCTGGAGGAAATCTCGTTGGATTTGGAAACCCAGGAGGAGTTTCCGGAACTGCAGTTGTCCTCCACCGATGAGGAGTTTTCCGTCTCCGAGGAGATCCCCGAGCTCGAAGAAACCACCCTTGATCTCGGAGAAGGACCCGAGGCCGAGGTGACACAGACCGAGATCGAGGAGTCGCTCCATGAAATGGAGCTTGAGGCCGAGGAAGAATTCGCGGAGCCTTCCACACCACAGGAGACTCCTCCAGAGGCTGCGGAGCCCATGCATGAAGAGGAAACCGTAAGTATCTCTGCGGCTGGTGGGGAAGAATCCTTGGAAGAGGTTCCACTGGAGGAGGAGCTGGCCGCCGCGGCAGGGATCGAGGAGCCTCAAATCAGCCNGGATGAGGTGGAGTTGGAAGAGATCNCCCTCGATTCGATCCCCTCCTTCGGCGAGGCCTTTCGCCCGCAACTTACGGAGGAAGATTTCGGATTCTTCGATCCCTACTCCCAAGACGCCATCCGAAGGGGGCTCTCTGAAAACCTGCACCAGATGGTCGAAAGGCTCCTTGCAGACTTGGCTCCTCCCATTATTGAACAGGTGGCACGGGACATCGCCCTGGAAAGGGCAGAAAAGATCATCTCAGAAGAAATCGCCCGGCTTAAGGCCCAGCCCTCCGAAGGCGGTTGAGCCGCTGGGCATCCCATCGCTGTGGGCGGAAAGCCTGCTGCCCCCAACAACCGGTCGATCGATTCCGGAATGGCACGGGGGATTACGGCGTTAATCCCCCTTTGCTTTTCTGGGCCGAGCGGGAGCGCCATCCCGCCGCATTTCCACGGTGCAGGAGTGGTTCCATGAAGCGCATCTTGCCCAAGAGGTTCGATCCCCGCCCTGTAGAGGAACGATGGTACTCCTACTGGGAAGAGCAAGAACTCTTCCATGCCGATGTGAATAGCCCCCTTCCCCCATACTCCATCGTCATCCCCCCACCAAACGTCACTGGATCTCTTCACATGGGACACGCCCTCAACAATACCCTCCAGGATATCTGTGTCCGATACAAACGGATGGATGGGTACAATGTCCTCTGGATGCCCGGCACGGATCATGCTGGCATCGCCACCCAGAATGTGGTGGAGCGACAGTTGGCCCAGGAAGGTCTTTCCCGTCAAGACCTCGGAAGGGAGGCCTTCTTGAAGCGCGTTTGGGAATGGAAGGAGAAATACGGGGGGCTCATCATCCATCAACTTAAGCGCCTAGGAGCTTCCTGCGACTGGAGCAGGGAGCGCTTCACCATGGATGAAGGCTTATCCCGTGCCGTCCGGGTCGTCTTCGTCCGCCTCTATCAGGAAGGACTCATCTATAAAGGGGACTACATCATCAATTGGTGTCCCCGATGCACGACAGCCCTATCGGATCTGGAGGTCGTCCACGAGGAACACGACTCCAGCCTCTACTATATCCGCTATCCTCTCCTCGACCGAGGAGGGTTCGTGACCGTAGCCACCACCCGTCCCGAGACCATGCTGGGGGACACCGCTGTGGCCGTCAATCCCGATGATCCACGATTCCACCATTTGGTGGGCAAACAATGCCGACTCCCTCTGATGAATCGGATCCTTCCCATCATCGCCGACAGTTATGTCCAGGCGGATTTCGGGACAGGAGCCTTGAAGATCACCCCAGCCCACGATCCCAATGACTTCGAGATCGGGCTTCGTCATGGCCTGGAAAAGATCCGGGTCATCGATGATCGAGGCCGAATGAACGAAAACGCCGGACGATTCTCCGGGCTCGATCGAGACCAATGCCGCAAAGAGGTCCTGCAGGCCTTGGAGCAGGAAGGGCTCCTGGAACGCGTCGAACCCTATCGACACATGGTGGGACACTGTCAGCGATGCCGCACGGTCATTGAACCCACAGTCTCCAAGCAATGGTTCGTTCGGGTCAAGCCCCTAGCCGATGAGGCCATCCGCGCGGTGAAGGAAGGCAGGACGCGGATCATCCCGAAGAAATGGGAGAACGACTACTTCGCCTGGATGGAGGGAATCCGAGATTGGTGCATATCCAGGCAGATCTGGTGGGGCCACCGGATTCCAGCGTGGTACTGCAGCCGTTGTGGAGAGATGACCGTGGCGGAGGAGGAACCGCAACAATGCACCTCCTGCGGAGGCGA
The DNA here is from genome assembly GCA_002010915.1 of Desulfarculaceae bacterium JdFR-97. Classification (GTDB taxonomy): domain Bacteria; phylum Desulfobacterota; class Desulfocorpusculales; order Desulfocorpusculum; family Desulfocorpusculum; genus JdFR-97. The sequence continues at coordinate 38,109 of MTPG01000004.1, forward strand.
ACAACTCCAACAGGAGAGCGACGTGCTGGACACCTGGTTCAGCTCAGCCCTGTGGCCGTTCTCCACCATGGGATGGCCGGAACGTACACGGGAGCTGGAGATCTTCTATCCCACCTCACTTCTGGTGACTGGATTCGACATTCTGACCTTCTGGGTAGCCAGAATGCTTATGATGGGTCTGAAGTTCATGGGAGATGTCCCCTTCCGCGATGTATACATCCACGCTTTGGTCCGGGACATCGAGGGACGTAAGATGAGCAAATCCCTCGGCAACGTCATTGACCCTCTGGAGATGATCGAGCGTTATGGTGCAGATGCCTTCCGTTTCGCCCTTGCCGCCTTCGCCGCCCAAGGGCGAGACATCAAGTTGTCCACCGAAAGGATCGAGGGTTATCGCAACTTCATGAACAAGCTATGGAACGCCGCCCGCTTTGTCCTGATGAATCTGGACGAGGAACACCCGGAGCAGGATCTCTCCCCTCTCTCCAAGCGCTCCCTCGCCGATCGTTGGATCTTGAGCCGTCTGGCCCGAACCGTGGAGGCGGTCCGAAAGGCCCTGGACGAATATCGCTTTAACGATGCGGCAGGTGCCATCTACCAGTTTCTCTGGCATGAGTACTGCGATTGGTATCTGGAATGGATCAAACTCGACCTCTATTCCCCCCGCGTTCCCGAGGATCGCCAGCGTGCTCAGGCGGTAATGCTTCATGTCCTTACCACGGTGGTCCAATTGCTTCATCCTTTCACCCCCTTCATCACCGAGGAAATCTGGCAGGCCCTTCCCCATACTCAGGACTCAGTGATGAAATCCCGCTTTCCGGTGCCCCGTGCCGAGGATTTCGACCCCGAGGCAGAAAAAGAGATCCGGTGGGTCCAGCAGGTCATCGTCGGAATCCGGAACCTCCGTGCTGAAGTCCATGTCCCACCTTCGACCCGGGTGGACGTGGTCGTCATCCCTACTCCCGAGACGCTGGAACTTTTTCGAGCTCATGCAGAGGTAATACGGGCCCTGGCCCGGATCGAGGAGCTCGTCATCGATCCCAACGCTCCCCGTCCGAAAAAGGCTGTCTATGCCATCTCGGAGAATGCTGAAATCCATCTGCCGCTGGTGGGAGTGGTGGATCTGAAGAGGGAACAGGAGAGACTTGAGAAAGAAATCCAGGAGACACAACGGGAGCTGTCCCAGAACCACCGGAAACTGGCCAACCCGGACTTCGTCCAAAAGGCCCCACAGGAAATAGTCCGGAAGGTTAGATCTCGCAAGGAACAGTTGGAGGACCGGCTCGAAAGGCTGCAAGAAGGCCTTCGGAGAATTCGGGCGGCCATGGACTCCTGAGCTCGAAGAAAGGGAAACAAAGAGGAAGACCCATGATCTTCGTCATCGATGTAGGCAACACCAACACCGTCATCGGAATCTTCGAGGGACGAGCCCTTCTCTGCCACTGGCGCCTCCGAACACTCCAAGGACAAACGGCCGATGAGTTGGGGATACAGGTCCTGAATCTTTTTCGCATCCGGGGGCTCGACCTGAACACGGTGGAGGCTGTGGTCATCTCCTGCGTGGTTCCTCCTGTGCTTCGCGCCTTAAAGGAACTCTGCAGGAACTATTTCCACCGTGAGCCATTGATCGTTGGACCTGGTATACGCACGGGCATGCCCATCCTCTACGACAACCCAAAGGAGGTGGGGGCGGACCGCATCGTCAACGCGGTTGCAGCCTATGAGCGTTACCGGCAGGGNGTCATCGTTGTGGACTTCGGAACGGCCACCACCTTTGATCTGGTCTCTCCTCGCGGAGAATATCTGGGGGGGGTCATTGCCCCCGGGCTGGAGATCTCCAGCGAAGCCCTCTTTCTGAAGGCCTCCAAGCTGCCCAAAGTGGATATCTCCAAGCCCAGAAGTATTCTCGGGAAGGACACCATCGGGGCCATCCAATCGGGCCTCTACTACGGATATGTGTGTCTGGTAGATGGCATAGTGGAGCTGATCCGTAGCCACCACACCGAGGAAGAGACCCGGGTCATTGCAACCGGAGGACTGGCCTCCCTCATCGCCCCCGAATCCAAGGTCATAGAAGAGGTGGACGAATTCCTGACCCTCGAGGGCCTGCGTCTGATCTTCGAGAGGAACCGTACCTAGCCAAATGATCCCTTGTCATCTCATCAGCCCTGTAGCCAGAAAGCCGAACCGCTGCCCCTTGAGCCTCTTTTCATGAATGGTTGCCCCCTTCGGGGAGGCTAAAGCCTCCCCTACCCAACCAACACCAAATAGACGAAACGACGAGATGGATGAAATGAACGAGATAAACGAGATTCTCTAACTACTGGCGGTGATTTTCATTTTTTACGAGATTATAAGGACTCAGAGGAGTTCCTCGAAGGTCGGATAGATCTTGATCTCGGCCCGCTCTCTCAAGGCGTTCAACCATTGCTGAAAGAGGGTCTCCCTCCTCTCCCGAAGGAGGACGGCCCGGTATAGCCCCCGCTGCTTCTCCAAGGACTTGGGATCCGGTTTTACCCTCTCTTGGATCTCGGCCACCATGACCCGCTCCCCTTCCGCATATATCTCCGGCAGAAGCCTTTTGCCGGAAGGGAGGCCGAAGGCCGCATCCACCATCTTTTGTGGGAAAAGGGGGGTATGAAAGAGACGAGTCAGGGGAGGTGAGGTCCGAAGTGGCCATTTCCGCTCTTTGGCCATCTTCTCCAGACTGGATCCCCTCGTTCGGATCTCTTCGAGGGCGCGCTTCGCCTCGGAGCGGGCCATCTCCAAAGCCTTCTGGCGTCGCAGGTCCTTGCGGACTCGGTCCTCAACTTCCTTGAACTCAGGAAGTCGACTCTCCTCCCGCTTGAGCAATTGTAAGATATAGTAGTCGCCACCGTCCTCGATGACGTCGCTGAAGTCATCCGTACCCTTTAGCTGGAAGGCGGCCTCTCGGAAGGCGCTTCCCACCTTCATCCCATCCACGGGCTCTTGGAGAGAGAAAGGAGGGGTCTCCAACAGAGGACTTCCGAACTTCTTCGCCGCCTCTTGGAAAGATGCCCCTTGAAAGATGGCCAAATAGGCCTGCTCCGCGACTTCCAAGGCCCGTTGGCGGGACTTCTCCTCCCGGAGTTCCCGTTCGATCGTCTCTCGGACCTCCTCCAGGGGCCTAACCCTCTCTGCACGGACCTCATCCAACTTCAATATGTGAAATCCCAAGGGACTCTTTACTGGGGGATCGCTGAGCTGGCCGGGGGTCAAATCTTCGAAGAAGGCCTTGGCCAGGGGCTCCGGCAGTTCCTCCCTCTTTTTCCATCCCAGAAGACCGCCCTTGGATGCGGTCTCGGGATCCTCGGAGTACTCCTTGGCCAACTTCTCGAAGGGTTCTCCGGCCTTGAGCCGTTTGAGGACCTCCTCCGCCTTCTGGAGGATCTTCATCCTGACCTTAGGGTCATCCTCCTCTTTGACCCGAAAGAGTATATGCCGGCCGAGGACCTGTTTGGAGACCCGCCACCGATCCTGGGTCTCATTGTATCTCTGTCTGATCTCTTCTTCGGCGATTTGGACCTCATCCCGGTAGATCGCGGGCGAGAACCGCAAATAAGACACACGGACCTTCTCGGGAATCTTATAGCTCTCTCGGTGCTCCTGGAAGAAACGGGCCAACTCCTCGTCCGTAACCTTCACCTTTTTAAGAAAGGCCTCCGGTTTCCATTCCACATATCGAAGGATGACCCTCTCGTTGAACATCTCCTGAATCGCGATAACCTCTTCGTCGTCCACGCTGGCCGCATCCTTAATGAATGCTTCGACTTTCTGCAATAACAGAGACCTTCGCACTTCATCTAAGAAGTCTTCCTCGGCCATCCCCTGGAACCTCAAAAATTGAACGAAGCGTTCATACGAAAAATGGCCGTTTTCCTGAAAGGCCGGCATTCGATGGATATATTCCCGAAGCTCCTCATCCGTGACGGTGAACCTCCACTTGCGGGCCTGATCCAACAGAAGGATCCTGTCGATAATGGACTCCAGGGCGGCTTCCTTCAAAGCCCGAAGCTGTTCCGCTGTGAGGTTTCCCTGTGTGGGCTGAGCCTTAAGGATGTTCTGGTACTGGCTTTGAAACGCCTGAATATCTATCTTGACCCCGTTGACCGAGGCCACAAGGTTGGCCCTCCTCTGCCGGAGATTAAAACCGTAAAAGAAGATAAAGACCAGGATGACCGTCCCTAAAAGGACCTTGATGAACCAGCTTCGTGCGTGTCTGCGCATGAAAGAAAGCATGGATCCGATCCCTCTTCTTGACGGTGGTCCAAAGAATCCTTCCGGATCTCTGTTTCATGGACCCGCCTTTTGTATTCTTCTTTCCGACCATCCGAGCCCCCGTGGTTCGTTCCCCTTAAGGGGAGAGCCCGTCAGTCGGCCTCGAGTTTCGCCTCCTCCTCGGGTTTCATGGAGAAACCGTGCTCTGGACCCGGGAAGATCCCTTCCTCCACCTCTCTTCGGAACGTCTCGAAGGCCTCCACCATGGCTTTCCCCAACTGGGCATACTGCTTGACGAATCTGGGGACAAACCGATCAAAGAGTCCGACCAGGTCGTGCGTGACCAAGACCTGCCCATCGCAGTGAGGCCCGGCCCCTATCCCGATCGTGGGGATTCGAACCGACTCGGTGATCCGCTTGGCCACGGGGGTGGGGATGGCTTCCAGCACGATGGAATAGGCACCAGCATCCTGCAACGCCTCGGCATCCTCAATAAGCCGTTTGGCCGCCTCCGCATCGCGGCCCTGCGCCTTGAAGCCCCCCAATTTGGAGAGGGTCTGAGGAGTCAGACCAATATGCCCCATGACGGGGATACCGGCCTTCACCACGGCATGGACCACTTCGGCCATCTCCACCCCACCTTCCAGCTTCACCGAGTCAGCACCCCCTTCTTTGAGGAGCCTCCCAGCATTTCGAATCGCCTCCTCGATGGAGGTCTGATACGAGAGGAAGGGCAGATCGCCCACGATGTGGGCCCTTTTGGCTCCTCTGGTCACGGCCCGTATATGATGGATCATCTCCTCCATGGTGACCGGAACCGTGGTCTCCAAACCCAAAACCACCATGGCCAGAGAGTCCCCCACCAGGATCATGTCGATGCCCGCCCGGTCCACCAAAAGGGCGGTGGGATAGTCGTAGGCCGTAAGCATAGTGATCTTCTGTCCGTTTTCCTTCTTGTTCTGAATCTCCAAGATGGTCACCTTGGACCTCGTCATCAGCACTACTCCTGAATTTCCATAAGGAAGTGTTATGGAAGGAGTCCTTAATTGGGGGGCAAGGATTGCAAGGTCTGAACGATGTGCACCAGCCGGCTCAACGTGGCGTTGACCGGGGTGGAGATCCCCAACCGTCGTCCCTCACGCACGACGACCCCATTGATGACATCGATCTCCGTCCTTCGCCCCCTCATCAGATCTTGGAGCATGGAGGATCGGTTCTGGGCCGTCCTTTTGGCCACCCCCTTGACGTGCGCCAGGATATCCTCCCGGAGGGAGATGCCCAAGGCCTCGGCCACACTCCGGGCCTCCAAGACCGCTTCCTCCAGAAGGGCCTCCGCGTCCGGATCCTCCAGGATCTGCCCGTTTCTCATCCCGGTGAGGGCCGTCAGGGCATTGATCCCCACATTAACCAGGAGCTTCTCCCAGAGGACCCCGAGAATATCATCTCGAACCCTCACCGAGAACCCACCTCTGGCCAGGATATCGCCCGCCCAGTAAGCCGTCTCCAGACGAGTCCTGGCCCACGGTCCCAGTAGCGTCTCTCCCCGCCCTGCATGCCGGACTCGTCCGGGACCAAGGAGCGTAGATCCATGGGCGGTAGTCCCTACCAGCACGCCGTCTTCTCTCCATAACCTCTGAATCTCCTCGGCATTGCCCATCCCATTCTGCAGCGTGAGAAAAACGGCGTCACTCCTCAGGTTTGCTGCCACAGGCTCCACGGCTTCTCGAGTGTAATAGGATTTCACAAAGACCAAAACCAGCCCGCAATCCCCAAGTTCCTCGGGGGCCTCAGTAGCACGGACGGGGATATTCAGCAGTTCATCACCCTCTTGGAGTTCCAGCCCCTTCTCGTTGAGAATACGGACATGCTCACTCCAGACGTCCAGTAATATCACCTCAAGACCGGCACGGGCAAGCCACCCACCGAAGAGGCAGCCCATGGCCCCGGCCCCCACAACACCGATCTTGACGCATCCCATCCTTTGCGTCTCCGGTGCCCATAGCAGGACTCAAGAGGCGTTTATGGTATCCCCTTCCAAGGAGGAATGCAACTGTTACCTTTTGGCCCCTGATAATCTTGATCAGTTTGACAGGGATTGGCCACACCCGTAATATTGATCTTGAGAGGTTGGCTGAAGCTGACCTCTTTTCCATTCAAAACCCCAGGATTTTAGGGCATGATTGACTCCCTTTGGACCTTGCTCCGTTCTGTGAAATTAACGATCTTCCTCTTTCTTCTATTGGCATCAGGGGCTGTTCTCGGTACCCTGATCCCTCAGAACCTCTCCATGGAGGATTATGTTCACCATTACGGGCCCTTCGCGGCCCGCTTTCTCCATGTGCTCGGTATCACGGACGTCTATCACAGCCTTTGGTTCGTGGGCATGATCGTCTTGCTGATGCTGAATCTGACTTCCTGCTCCCTCTATCGNCTCCCAGCGGTCTGGAAGGTCCTTTGGACGAAACCGCGGCCTCTGACGGACACCCTCTGGAAAAATCTCCCCGTCCACAGGATCATCCGGCTTGAAGAGGGAGGCGAGAAGGCCTTGGAAGTCTTAAGGGATGTCCTTCGAGGGGCATTGTGGCAGGTCCGATTGGAGCAAACGGGGGAGGAGCGACATCTCATCGCCCAAAAGGGACGACTGGGCCCGATGGGATACCAGGTAACCCACATGGGGGTCATCCTTGTGATGATGGGGGCCCTGGTGGGGTCCTTGATCGGTTTTCAGGGCTTCGTACGGATCGAGGAAGGAAAAGTCGCCCTCCAGGTGGAAGACCGAAGAAAAGGAGGGTGGAGAGAACTCGGATTCGGGGTGCGATGCGACGCCTTCAAGGTGGATACCTACCCCGATGGCACCCCCAAGGAGTTTCGAAGCGACTTGACTTTCCTCCAAGATGGAAGGGCGGTCCAAAAAGGGATCCTTCGGGTCAATCATCCCTTAAAATTTGGGGGCTATGTCTTCTATCAGTCCTCATACGGATATACTGGGACGGTCACACTGGAGGCTCAGAAGGGAGCCCAGGGCGAGCGTCGAAGACTACAATTGGACCTGGCAGAGACGCTATCACTGGACGAAGATGGTTCCCTTCGGATCCGCCTTATGGAATACCAGCCGGACTTTCGGGGGCAGGGTCCGGCTTTGTTACTGGCTATCTTGAGGCGCGGGGAGCACCCCGTGGGCGGCTGGGTCCTGATCGGGGGACCGCCTGTCCGGATCCAGGAGTGGACCATGCGGTTCATATCCGTCCACCAGCGGGCCTGGACAGGCATCCAGGTGAAAAAGGACCCCGGCGTCTGGATCGTCTGGCTGGGCTGCACCCTAATCCTTATGGGGTGTCTGTTGGCCTTTTTCGTCCCTCACCGAAAGGTCTGGGTGAGGATGCGGCCCCAAGGGGAGGGGGCGTTTTTTCATCTCGGCGCTTCATCCAGAAGGGGAGTCCAGGGGCTGGAAAAGGCAGTGGAAGGGATCTTGCAGCGATGGAAGGCCCGCACCGACTGGGCCTCCTTGGAGGTAATGCGGAGCGATGATGGATAGCGGGAGTGTCCTCAGTGCCGTGGCATTGATCTATTTGACCGCTTGGTTCGGGTTCGTCTTTCACGCCGTCACGCGATGGCGATGGGCTGGTCGAATTGGGACTTGGACGTGGACCCTCGCGGTCCTGGTCAATACGGCGGGGCTCGTCCTTCGTTGGGTCGAATCTCGACGCATGGGTCACCCCTATGTTCCGGTCTCCAATCAGTACGAAACCATGGCCCTGTTCGCTTTGGCCATAGGGGTTCTTTATCTTTTATTGGAGATACGGTTCCGGGTTCGAAACGTGGGGGTCTTTGTTGGACCGCTTCCCTTCCTCTTCCTGGGGCTCGCTTCCCTTCTCTTCCACAGCGAGGTCCGCCCCCTGGTTCCCGCGCTCCAGAGCAACTGGCTGACAGCCCATGTGCTGACGTGCTTTTTGGGATACGCGGCCTTCGCCCTCTCCTTCGGGGTCAGTGTTCTCTATCTCTTCGTGAGCCGATATGGGAAGGGACTTCAGGAGGTCTTCCCCGATGTCAAAACTCTCGATGAGATCAACTACAAGGCCATTGCCCTGGGTTTTCCCTTCCTCTCGGTTGGGATCATCACGGGGGCGATCTGGGCCAACGAGGCATGGGGGACTTACTGGAGCTGGGATCCCAAAGAGACTTGGTCGTTGATTACCTGGCTGGTCTACGCGGCCTTTCTCCACGCCAGGTTCGCTCGAGGATGGGCCGGAAAACGAACGGCGGTCCTCTCCATCGTGGGCTTTTTAGCCACCCTGTTCACCTATTTCGGCGTGAACTTCTTTCTGCCGGGCCTGCATAGCTATGCCTGAGGGCCCGCTTCTTTCCCCAAGGCCCTTTCCACACGCCTCAAGTCCGGACGCTTCCCCAGAACGATCAGGATGTCCCCCCCCTGGAGAACTTCATGGGGAGAGGGGTTCATCACCAAACCCCCTTCTTTCCGTTTGATGGCCACCACGATGAGGCCAAAGTCCTTCCGGATCCTGGAAGACAGGAGGGTCGTCCCAACCCAAGGGCCCTCATCGGGGAGATGGAGTTCCTCCAGGACCAACTCGATGGAGGGGTCGTAAAGGGAACTCTCAATGAACTCCACCACCGTGGGTCGAAGCAAAAGGTTGGCCATCCTCCGTCCGCTCATTCGATATGGGGAGACGACCCGATCTGCACCGGCCCACCGAAGCTTCTTCTCCGCATCCTCCTCTGCTGCCCGGGCCACAATGAACAGCCTCGGATTCATTCCCCGTGCGGTAAGTGTAATATAGACATTGTCCGCATCCGATGAGGCGGCGGGGATCAAAGATCGGGCCCTTTCGATTCCTGCCTCCCGGAGGACCTCTTCCGAGGTGGCATCTCCGAGCACCCCCAGGAATCCCTCCTGCTCCAGGGCAGTAAGCCGGACGGGATCTTTCTCTACCACCACGAATGCATGCCCGCTGAGGGAAAGCTCTTTGCAGATGCTCTGTCCGATACGACCATATCCGCAGACGATGCAGTGATCCCTCATGTTCTGAATCCTTCGCTTCACCTTCCTCCTCCCTAGGAGATCGCGAATTTGACCTTCCAGGAGATTTTGGGCGAGTCCCCCGAGGAAATAGAAAACCACCCAGATGCCGGACAGGATGACGAAGATGGTGAAGAGGCGGGTTTCAGGTCTGCTGATGGGGTGGACTTCCGAAAACCCTACAGTGGTCACGGAGATAATGGTCATGTAGAGGGCATCGAGAAGGCTCCATCCCTCCAGAATATGATACCCGAGGGTCCCCACACCCAGGATGAAGAGAATACTCCCTCCCGATACCCAAAATTTCCTTCGGGGGTCCATGGACCCTCTTCGCCTGCTCCTGAAGACCTCATTGAGCCCATCCCTTGCAGAGGGCCGGATACACGAAACAACGGAACATCAGGGAATTACAGCCCCGACCACCTTGGCCCCGTACGACTCCACCCCTTGGGGCACGTCGAAGAAAACGGCCATAAACGGGATGGAGGCACCTGGAAGGACCCGTTTGTTGGAGCCTCGCTCTCCCTCCCTTTTTTTCATGTACTTCTCAATGGCTCCCTTTCCCTTGGTACGGAGGTCTCGAAGGGGGATGAGATTGCCGCAATAGGCCCATGTCTTCCTGACGGGCTTGCCGGAACGATCCATCAAAATGGCCTCCACCTTGATAAAGGCCCTGGGGCGTTTGGACCGGTTCACCACCATCCCTTTCACCACAAAGATTCGACTGACTTGGGCGTTCTTCTCCCATCTGCCGTCAAGCCGGTCTTGATCAATGATCAGGTTAGCCGTGGGGGCCTCGGTCCCTGCCCCCGGCAAGGGAAGGATACCCAAACGCCACAGGACTACGGCCGCGACCGCCAGCAGGACGATCACACCACCCACGAAGGCCACGGGACGCAGAGACCTTCTGGGTTTGGCCGGAGGCGGCGGGGGAAGTTCCTCTTCTTCCTCCACATAGTCCAGATCTTCCTGCATCATGGAGAGGTCAATCTTCACTGTGGGCTCAAAGGCCTCCTGTGGCTCTGAGGACGGAGCCGACTCCTCTTGTCCCATCTGGGCAAGTTCCTCTTCGTCCAGTCGCACATCCAAGGATTCCTCCTCCGGAGGAGCAGAGGACGTCGGCTTCTGGACCATAAAGACGTGCCTGCATTTGGAGCATCTGACCTTCCTTCCCGTCTCCGGGACCATGGAATCGTCGAGCCGGTAACGGGCTTGACACCTCTCACATTGGACGATCATCTCCTACCCCCTTTTCCCGTGGACCCGAGGACCTCCGGGGAAACTCCTCGGACGCTCCCTTTCGGTCCACCACGCAGAGGTCCGGCAGGTGACGATAGGACTCAGCGTAATCCAAACCGTAGCCGACGATAAATCCTTCTTGGACAACGAAACCAACATAATCGATGGCGACCTCCACTTGCCGTCGTTGGCGTTTGTCCACCAGGACGCATGTGCTCACGGTCCGGGCCCCTTTCCTCTTCAGGGTATCCTGGAGATAACGGAGGGTCTTTCCCGTATCCACGATGTCCTCCACGACCAGGACATCCCGTCCACGAACCGGAAGCTCCAGGTCCTTAGTAATCCTCAATTCCTGACTCTCCATGGTATCCCCGTAGCTCGCCAGCCTAATGAAGTCCACTTCCACGGGGATCGACAGGTGACGGATCAGATCGGCCACGAACACGAAGGCTCCCTTCAAGACGCCTACCAATAAGAGGGACCCGCCTTGAAAATCCTTTGAGATCTCTCCTGCCAAAAGGCGGACCCGCTCGGCAATGCGCTCCCTGGAGAAAAGGGTCTGAAGGATGAACTGTTCCATCACGAGAGACTATATAGGATGAACTCAGACCCTTTGTCAACAAATTGGCCTGATCTTGACTTCAATAGGAGCCTTGATTATAGTTTTCCACGATCCCTTGTGAGGGCTCAAAAGACCTTACATATCTTATGAAACAGTTACAACAGGGACGGATCTTTCAGGGGATCACCATCTTTCTATTTTCGCATCGGCGAGATATGACCCTTGAAGGGGTGTTTTCCTTCTCATTCTCTGGACTGTCAGAAACTCTTTCATCTTCATGAACCGGTCTTTCCAAACATCCTTCTCTCCGAAAGGGAGATGTCCGATGCAGTTGGTGTGGTCGGATCCGTTGATCCTTGGTGCAGCTATCTTCTTCTTTTTTCTCTTTTTCCGCATCCTCTCCCGGATCGTAAGAGAGATTCAGTTTCGTACCAATAGACGAAGAAAAGCTCAAAGGGAGACTCGCTACCTCTTAAGCCATTACCGCGCCAAATACAGCAAGGACTCTATCCCGCAGAAACTGGAAGAGGACCTTGATTCCTGTCGCCGAGACATGGAACGCCTCGCAGCCCGCTGGAAGCTCTGGCAGATGCACAGGGAAGAGGCTTTCCTTCATGGCGAGCGCCAGCACGCGGAGGCGGAAGAGCAGAAGGCCTATACAGCCTATCTGCAACAGGCCCATCGGTATCATCGTCTCTGTGAGGTCTATGAGTTACTTATGCATCGGTCTCCTTGATGGGGGGTTCCGTGTGTACTTCAGGGATCCCATCCCGTCCATCGAAACCGTCAATACTCTCTTGTGCCCCTTCGAAGGTCGGATGAGATGAACGATTCTATCCTCTTCCAGCTGCCCCCGGAGGGCTCCTCCATCATGCTCGCCACGGCCCTTAGCTGCTCGGTATTGGGGATCGACGCCTTTTTGGTGGAAGTGGAAGTAGACATCACCCGGGGGCTCCCCTCCTTCGCCATGGTGGGCCTTCCCGAAGCGGCCGTCAAGGAAGCCAAGGACCGCGTGAAGGCGGCCATCAAGAACGCAGGATACCGATTCCCCACGGATCGGATCACGGTCAATCTGGCCCCGGCCGACATCAAGAAGGAAGGCTCCGGATTCGATCTGCCCATCGCAGTGGGGATTCTGGCCGCTACTGGGGTGATCCATACCAAGAAGTTGGACCGATATGTGATTCTAGGAGAGCTGGCCCTTGACAGCCGGGTCAAGCCCGTTCGAGGGGCCCTCCCTATGGCCGCATCCACACGTGCTCAAGGTTTACAGGGGCTGATCCTGCCCCTTGAGAATGCAGCGGAGGCTGCAGTGGTCCAGGGAATCGAGGTGATAGGGACCCGGCACCTCACGGAGGTCGTGGAGTTTCTCAATGGGGAGAGATGGATCGAGCCTACCCGGGTGGATCTTAGCTCGCTATTCGCCAACTCGGGAAACTATGAAGTGGACTTTCGGGATGTAAGGGGCCAGCATCACGTGAAGCGGGCCTTGGAGATCGCTGCCGCCGGAGGGCACAATGTGCTTATGGTCGGCCCTCCGGGCTCCGGAAAGACCATGATCGCCAAAAGGCTGCCCACCATTCTGCCGCCCATGACCTTCGAAGAGGCCGTCGAGACGACTAAGATCTACAGTGTGGCGGGCATGCTCCCCGACCATCGTGCTCTCATCACGCAACGTCCTTTTCGAGCCCCTCATCATACCATCTCCGATGCAGGACTCATCGGAGGCGGGCAGATCCCTAAACCGGGCGAAGTGAGCTTGGCCACCCACGGGGTCCTCTTCCTAGATGAGCTTCCCGAATTCCGCAAGAATGTGTTGGAAGTGCTTCGTCAGCCCATGGAAGATGGTTCGGTCACCATTTCCCGGGCCATCACCTCCATCACCTATCCAGCTCGATTCATGCTCGTGGCCGCCATGAACCCTTGCCCTTGCGGCTATTACGGAGACCCAAAGCACTCTTGCACGTGCACCTACGGCCAGATGATGAGATATCGGGCCAAGGTCTCGGGCCCTCTGATGGACCGCATCGATCTTCATGTGGAAGTACCCGCCTTGAGTTTCCAGGAGCTGGCGGGGGAAGGCCCTGCGGAGGGCTCAGAGGAGATCCGTCGGAGGGTGGAGGCTGCACGCAGGCTCCAGCAAAAACGGTTCCAGAGGATGCGGATCTACTGCAACGCTCAGATGTCCAATCGCCACATCCGACGTCTATGCATCATCGACGGACAATCTCAGAAGCTTCTCGAGATGGCCATCGACCGGCTGGGCATGAGCGCCAGGGCTTACAGCCGCATCTTAAAAATCGCGCGCACCATCGCCGATCTGGAGGGATNTGAAGCCATAAAACCAGAGCATGTCTCCGAAGCAATCCAGTACCGAAGTCTGGATCGGCAAATCCCCTAAGCTGCTAATATTCATAACCGGGAAACATGCGTATCAGTCATGGGGTCTTCTATCCACAGTCCTTCCTTCTAATTGAGGGGGCGTGAGATCCCAACGAGCAGAGATCATGCAGGTAAAGGTATGTGGCTCAGTCCTCCAATTGGTGCAGGGGGACATAACCAAAGAACATACTGAGGCCATCGTCAATGCGGCGAACCGCACCCTTTTGGGAGGTGGAGGAGTAGACGGAGCTATCCACAAGGCAGCCGGTCCTCAGTTGCTGGAGGAATGCCGGCGACTGGGCGGCTGCAACACAGGGGATGCTGTGATCACCAAGGGCTACGGCCTAAAGGCCCGCTATGTCATTCACACGGTGGGGCCGGTNTATCGGGGAGCCAACCCCCGGACCCAGCGGCTCCTTCAGAGCGCCTACAGGAGAAGCCTTGAGGTGGCCTTGGAGCATGGAATCCGATCAATTTCCTTCCCCTCCATCAGTACGGGGGCCTACGGTTACCCCTTGGAGGAGGCCGCACCAGTGGCCCTCAAGACGGTCATCGACTTCCTCAAGGAGCAGAAGGGGATCGCACTGGTGCGCTTCGTCCTGTATGGAGAAAAGGCCTACGGGGCATATGAAAAGGCCCTCCAAAGGCTGATGAGAACCGAGGGGCTTCCTACAACCTCTTCATGACCTCCCGCAAGGAGGATCTCCTCCAGGAGGAAAGGATGTCAGAGGCGTCTAGAAAAGACGCTGAAGACCTCTTTTCCGAGGCCCAACGCTTTGTCCTAGACGCAGGCCTTACCCTCTTTGTCGGGCCCACGGATTCGGGAAAGAGCACCCTGGCCGCCAAGTGGGGCTCCCTGATGTGCCGTCAAGGCCTTCGCTGCGCCGTGGTGGACGCTGATGTGGGACAATCGGATATCGGTCCTCCAGGGACCATAGGGATGGGGAGGTTGAGGCGGCCGGTTCAATCTTTGGGGGAGGTCCCTGCGGAGTCACTCTACTTTGTAGGGGCCTTTTCCCCCCGTGAACGACCCCTGGAATGCCTGACCGGCCTCCACAGCATGGTAAAACAGGCACGAAGGTTAGGAGCAGAACGCATTCTGGTTGACACCACAGGCTTCATTAAGGGGACCCTTGGGCGAAGGCTCAAGCTCAGCAAGGCGGATCTTCTGGATCCAGACCTGATCGTCTGTCTGGAACGGTCGGCTGAGTGTGAGTTCCTTGCCAAGGCATATCCCCACGGCCGTCCACGCATCATTCGTATCCCTACGCCCCCTGGGGTGCGTCGTCGCTCCATTGAACAACGCACAGCCAACCGTCTCCGCGCCTTGGCTAGGCACACAGCCGGAGGCTGGGTCCGGCAAGTTGATCTACAAAAGACATCGCTTGTGGGCTGGCCCATTCTCATTGGTCCTCCCCTCTCCAGGGGACAGATGCGGGATCTTGGAAAGCGGCTTGGCCGGGGGGTCCTCTGGGGGGAACGGATGGAAGAGAGACTCGTCGTTATTTGCGATGGCCCACTTCTCTGGCGTTCTGAAGAGATTCTAAAGGGCCCATGGGGAAAAATGGAGACCTGGGACCTTTCGGACTTTAACCTCCGCCTCGTTGGGATCGATGACCTCAGAGGGGAGACTCGGTGGGTGGGGATACTCGTTCGCCTCTTGGTTCCCGAGATGAAGGCGGAGGTGTGGGCCCCCCCTTCGGCCCGGGAGATAGGCGGCCTGCGCTTGGGGGAGGCCTCCATAACACCCGAGCAGTTCCATTACCTGACTGAATGGGGAAGAGAATATAATCCCACGGGGGCTCCCAAATCTTCTTGAACCACTTTGACGGGAGAAGACCCAGGGTTTTCCCCTATCCCTTGCGCCCATGCAGCCGGACTTGATGATTTTTAGGAAACCTGCTAGTGTTGTCTGGCATTTTCCCAAAGAGTATTTCGGGCCTTCGGCAGGCCCCGAAGTTAACAAAGTTAACAATTAGGAACCAAAGAAAGGAGGAAGGCGCATGAAGAGGCCAGCTTTTGTAGTCTGCATTGTGGGGTTGCTCCTTATCTTCAGCCTCTTTCTTGCTTGCGGGCCACAAGAGGCTGCCGCCAAGCGCAGGTTTGTCTCCATTGCCTCGGGCTGGGTGACGGGGGCCTACTACCCCATGGCAGGTGCCATCTCCCGAATCGCGTGGAAGCATTTAAAGGAAGAGGGAATTAAGGTCACTGCCGAATCCTCAGGGGCATCCGTGGCCAACGCCAAGCTCATTGGAGCCGGCGATACCGACTTCGCCATCCTTCAGAACGACATCGCCAATTACGCCTACAACGGTGTCAAGCCCATGTTCGAGAAGCCCATCTCTAACCTTCGGGGCGTCTGCACCCTGTTTCCAGAGCATGTGCAGCTTATCGCCAGAAAGGACGCTAACATCCGTTCCGTCGCTGACCTCAAGGGCAAGCGAGTGGCCATCGGACCGGTGGGTTCTGGAACCGCAGAAAACGTCAAGCAGGTACTGGAGGCCTGGGGAATGACCGTGGATGACCTTGGCAAGGCCCAACAACTGAAGGCCTCCCAGGCGGCGGACTATATAAAGGACGGAAGGTTGGATGCCGCCTTCTTCACCGTAGCGGTGGGGGCTGCGGTCATCCTGGATACTGCCTTAATAGTGGACATCAATGTGGTGCCTATCTCTGGACCCAATGTCGACAAGCTCATCCAAAAATACCCCTTTTATGCCAAGCAGGTGGTCCCGGCAGGTTCCTATAAGGGGGTAGAAAAAGACGTACCTACGGTCTCGGTTATGGCCATGCTGGCGGCCCGTGCAGACCTGGAGGATGATATCGTCTACGCCATCGTCAAGGCCATGTACTCGGATTTGGATCAGCTTCGAAAAGCCCATGCCAAGTTCAAAGAGATCTCCTTGGAAAAGGCCTTAGTGGGCATGAGCGTCCCGCTTCATAAGGGAGCCGAGCGCTTCTTCAAGGAAAAGGGGCTTTTGAAGTAGCAAGGTAGTCACGGGGCCCGAAACGGGCCCTTCTACCTTTGAACTGAAGCACCACGAGGCGGCCAAACCCACATAGCCACCTCCTCATCATTCCCCAAATCTCCTACCTAGAGAGGCCCCCCCATGTCGGACGCTCGGGAGAGTTCTTCCCATCCGGACAGGGTTCAGCAGGTCCAAGCATCGGAGATTGGCCGGATCCCCATCAGGGGGTTGGCTGGACACATCATCCGTTGGATCGCCGTTTCTATGTCCCTCTTCCAGCTTTATACCGGCTTTTTCGGGGAGCTCCCAGGTTCTAAGCAACTCTCCATCCACCTGGCCTTTGCCCTTGTCCTTTGTTTCCTGCTCTTCCCTCCGATCCGAAAAAAGGGCAAATGGGGAATCCTTCCCATGGACATGGCTCTTGCCGTCCTCTCAGGGGCGGCGGCCCTTTATCTCTTTGTCAACTACGAACACGTGGTGACGTCGGTGGGGGATGCAGAAACTTACGATCTCGTAATCGGTGGGGCCTTGATAGTGTTCGTCCTGGAGGCCACACGACGAAGCGTCTCCCCCATCCTCCCTTTTATCACCCTCGTCTTTCTGGTCTATGCCTATCTCGGTCCATATATCCCGGGAGAGTTGGCCCACCGAGGCTTTACGGTCAAAAGGATCATCGATCATGTCTTCATGACAGGAGAGGGCCTTTGGGGGATCCCCCTTCGGGTATCGGCCACTTTCGTCTTCTTGTTCGTGCTCTTTGGGGCCTTCCTGGAAAGGATCGGTGCAGGGGAATATCTGATCCGCCTCTCCTTCTCCACCATGGGCCGGTTCCGCGGAGGACCCGCCAAGGCGGCAGTGGTCGCCTCCGCGGCTATGGGCTCCATCTCGGGCTCCTCCATCGCCAACACCGTGACCACGGGATCCATGACCATTCCTCTGATGAAGAAGGTGGGCTTTAAACCACACGTCGCCGGTGCCGTGGAGGTGGCCGCCTCCACCAACGGGCAACTCATGCCTCCCATTATGGGCGCTGCGGCGTTTATCATGGCAGAGATGCTGGGCATATCCTACTTTCAGATCGTCAAGGCTGCCTTCATCCCTGCCGTCCTCTCCTATACGGCAATCTTCTCCATCGTCCATCTCGAAGCCGTCAAGGAAAACATTCGAGGATTAACCCAAGAGGAGACTCCGCCACTCATCCCAACCATCCTATCGGGGCTCCACTATATTATCCCCTTGCTCGTCCTCATTTGGCTGCTTTTGGTGGTCATGTGGACACCCACCACGGCGGCTTCGTGGTCCATCCTTGTGGCCGCTCTGGTGGCTCTATTCAACAACCTCTACCGGAGCGCTATATGTTTCCCCAGGAAGCGGATGCGCCGGGTGGAGGATACCGAGCCCGCATATGTGGATTATCTGCGGAATCCCAAGAGGTTCTTTCTGCGCCGAAATGCCGCTGAACTCCTTGGTGCCTTGGAGATGGGTGCCCGCAACATGGCTGGGATCGCGGCAGCCTGCGCCTGCTGCGGAATTATAATCGGGGTCGTTACGCTGACGGGGCTGGGACTGAAGATGGCCACCTTTATAACAGAGGCTGCGGGAGGCAATCTCCTCCTTACGCTCATCTTTTCGGTTTTCGCCTCCATCATCCTGGGTATGGGGCTTCCCACAACGGCCACCTACATCATCATGGCCGCAATGACTGCCCCGGCTATCCTTACCATAAGTCAGGACCTAAACCTGGGTATCCCCGTCATCGCGGTGCATCTGTTCGTCTTCTACTACGGGATTGTGGCGGACGACACCCCTCCCGTGGGGCTGTGCGCATACGCCGCCGCTGGGATAGCCGGGTCGGATCCCATCAAGACGGGTTGGAAGAGCTTCCGCTTAGATTTGGCGGCTTTTACCCTTCCCTTTATGTTCATATACAACCCCAAGCTCCTCATGATCGGGACAGATTTTCTGGAACTGCTATACCTAATTCCCTTCTGCATACTGGGGATGTTCTGTTGGTCGGTCTTCATCCAGGGTTATTGGGTGGTCAAGACCTATCCACTGGAGAGAATTCTCTTTCTCGGCCTTGCATTCCTTCTGGTCAACCCAAGCCATCTGAGTATCGGAACGCTTCACCTCAATTTGCACCTTGTCAACGGATTCGCGGTGACCGCCATGGCTGCTATCTATATCTGGCAGCGGGTCCGAAAAGTGAAGCATGGACCCGGGGTTCTGGCCAAGGCGTGAGGCTCCATGCGCACTGCCGCCATACCCATACTCTCTCTCCTCTCCCTCCTGCTGGGGGCCTGGTTCCTTCTACCAGTGGACGTGATGGTCATTCAAATGGAAGAAGGACAAAAGCGCCTCGTTATTCTCGTGAAGACCTCCCCGGGGGATGAAATGGTTCTAACTTACGTCCACTCTGTGGAGAGGACGCCTGTGGAGGGCCGCTTCAGGGTGAGCAAGCGGCATCGACTCCTGTTGAGCGAGACGCGGATGGCCTCGGTGGGCACCGGATTGCCCACCGAGTCTTCTCGGAGGGTCTTGCGGAAGGGGGACTGGATGGTGGTGGACGAGGGGGAAAGGGATATATCCGAGCTGCGAATCTTCCTCCTTCCGCTAAACCACCCCCGCCTTTGGGTGAAGGGACGGGAGATCCCCGTAGACACTCTGATGGAGAAAGGGGGGCTTCTGAAGATCCGATTGGCTCGCACACTCCGGTGGCGGTGGTATTGTTGGCGGGTCTTCGGGAGAGGAATAGGCCTCGAAGGGACTCGAGATAACCCTAAGGAACCAGACTATCTCCCAGCCCTACCTGGACGGTCTTCTGCACCCTTCAACCAATGGCCGGTTATGCAGACCGGATCTACTCCCTAAAGAAAAAGGCCCGCTTCCATCCCTTGCCAAGCAAGGGGGCCCCATGGTTCAATGCAGATAGAATTCAAGGCGAGGGCTGCTGGCACAGGGCCTAATTGTCGGACCGGTCCTTTCAAAGGAGGACAGCAAAATGTGGCACCTCGAACTCGCTGGAAGCGGACGCGGCTTAATCCGGCGTGGGGGG
>MTPG01000018.1 GCA_002010915.1 Desulfarculaceae bacterium JdFR-97
CCATGGACTTCATCAAAACTAAAGCCTCACTCATAGCGTTTGATCTTAACATAGAGAAAATGAAGAAGAACAAGGAAAAAGAAGGACAGGAGAAGGAGGGGNAGAAAGGGGAGACGAAATCGTAAGCACACTTCCCCTTCCCCCCCCTCGATGGGGGAGGATAAGGTGGGGGTGGACCAAGTGGACACCATTACTCTCAGAGCGAGGGCCCTTCGAAAGGATTCAACTAATGCCGGAGAGAATCCTATGGAGCCATCTCCGGGCAAAGCAGCTTAATGGACTGAAATTCAGAAGACAGGAGCCCATTGGCACGGTATGCTACAGCAAGAGGTTAATAATTGAGGTTGACGGCGGACAGCACACTGGTTATAAGGAGCGCGATGATAGACGGGACAGATGGCCGGAAAAACCAGGGGTTTGCTGTGGTGAGGTTTTGGAGCAACGAGCTCCTTACGAATGTTGAAGGTATCTTTGAGTCGATAAAGCGTCATTGCGAAATTCGCCCTCCTCTGATCCCTCCCATGAAGGGAAGAGAACTCGCTTTGAGAGTGAGTAAGTTGTCCTTTCCACTGACAGATGCACATCGCAAGAATGAAATTATTGCACGGTCGAAGCATTTGTTCACTTCTGGTGTGGCAGCATCGAGAACTGAAAATGGCAAGATCGACTTTCCGCATAGATTGAGCACCTCATTGACCGCGTGGGTAGGAAATGGATGAGCGATATTGAGATGAAGAGATGACGGGGCTGGCTGCAGAATACCTTTTTAAGTATCCAATTGAGAGAATCTGGAGTACATAATGCACCTGAATATCGACGGACGGGACATTCACGTGGTCGAAGGTGGAGGACCGAGCGAGAAGGATACCCCTGCCCTTGTCTTCATTCACGGTGCAGGTGGCGATGCCTCGATCTGGCAGGCCCAAATGGAGTATTTCGGTCCGAAAGTTCCCTCCTTCGCCATCGAATTGCCAGGCCACGGCGGCTCCTCAGGCCCCGGAGAGGAGGATATCGGGGCCTACGTCGAATGGGTGCGAGGGGCCCTTACCCAAGGCATCACCTCGGAGGCCGTCGTTCTAATTGGCCATTCCATGGGAGGGGCCGTGGTTCAGACGCTTGCCTTGGATCCACCAGAGGTGGTCCGGGGAATTGTCCTTGTGGGTACAGGTGCCAAGCTGGGCGTGATGCCCGCCATCTTCCGCATGTTGGAGGAGGATCCGAGGGAGTTTTTTGAGGCCATCGATCTGGCTGCCTTCTGCGAGAAGACTCCGCGTGAGGTTCGTCAGCGGGCCATTGAAGCGATGCGTCGGTGCTCCGTCACCACCATTATGGGTGATTTCAGGGCGTGCGACCGTTTCGACGTTCGAGGCCGTCTGGAGCGCCTGCAGGTGCCCACCTTCATTATCTGCGGAGAGAATGACCGTCTAACACCACTGAAGTACTCAGAATATCTTCAAGAACATATCCCGGGCTCACGTCTCTTCGTTCTGCCCGAAGCGGGCCACATGGTCATGGTCGAGAAACCGCTCCTCTTCAATAAGGCCCTTGAGGATTTTCTCCTTCGACTGTGGGGGGACCAGGGTAGATAGCTTGAACAGGGTTCATAAGCTTCCTTTGGAGTGGAGGATTTTCCCCTGGGTCTCATTGAAAGGCCGAAAGAATAAAACCCGCCGTTTTTCAAATCGGATATACACAAAGGTGTTTTTTCGATCCGGATGGTTCATCATCCGGGTCGGCTGCCTCGCGTAAAGAAGGGGTATCTTCGCCTTTTCTCGAGGAGACCCAGGATCTCGGGGATCTTCTCTCGGGCCGCCTCCTCGCCTACAGAGATGAACTCCGGGGCCTTATGAAAGTGATACCATCGGGTGTCACCCAAGCCCGGGAAAATCAGCACATCCGCTCCTTGAGTCTTACAGCGGGTCAGTTCCGCGCCCATGATATCGTCGGCCCTGAAGAGAGTCTCGATCCCGGAAAGCCCTTCGATCTTCTGATCGATGCGCCGCTCTGCGTTGACGGCGATGACCACATCCGCCCCCAGCTGGCGCGCTGCCTCAACTGGGACCATGGAAATGACGCCCCCATCCACCAGGATGCGACCCCGGAGGCGGGCCGCCTCAACCACTCCGGGATACGCGCAGCTGGCATAGACCGCATCCAGCAACGGTCCCTCCCGAAGGATCACCTCTTCTCCTGTCTCCAGGTCCGTGGCCACGGCAGCAAAGGGGATGCGGGTATCTTCGATCCTGACCTCTCGGAGGAAGAACCGAAGGTTCTCCAGGAAGTGTTCTCTTGAGATAAGGTAGGGCCGAGAAAGGGCCAATGTGAGGAGGAACTCCTTCTTGATAAAGGATGCGATCCGATTGAATATTCCCGCTTTGGTTTCCGAAGAGACCTCGGCGGAGAAATTAAAGCGAGCCTTACGGAATGTCTCGCTCTGGAGGTACTCGAGGAGGCGCTGCTCAAGGATCTTGGCATTGAGGGTAAGGGCGTAGAGGGCCCCTATCAGAGCCCCGATGCTGGTGCCCGCAACGCAGTCTACAGGGACTTCGTGTTCTTCCAACACCTTCAAGACGCCGATGTGTATGCCCCCTCGTGCCCCTCCGCCTCCCAAGGCGAGTCCCACCTTGGGCCGTGATGAAGGCCTGGATATAGTGGGCAACCGAAACTTCAGAAACCGACGTATTTGGATTTCCATGGAGTCGTTCTTATCTCCGGCGGATGGAAGACCAGGAACTTCAGCTTCTCTCCAACCATACCCTAAAGGTCGAGGAAAGATCAATGACCTTTCCCCGGTTGGGTCCTATAAAGCTCAGGACATCCCCGAGTCAGAGGGACCCAGAGACTTGGGGGTCGCTCAAGGATTGCTTTGGTGCTGAGCACTTCCATGAAGTCAAGGTCATATAAATGAGCTCCTTACCCGACCGCCATGTCATTTCTCGAGGTAAGCCAACTCAACTCCATTCCTTTTCATTTATCTGGAAGACCCCGAAAAATGAGGTTATCATGTGGGGAGACATCCAATATGCCTTTGTCTTCCTTGGGGGGAGATTCACGTTATGCAGTGTAGAAATCACCCCGATCAAAAGGCCGTGGCTGTGTGCGAAAAGTTTTCCGTGGGCTATTGCAGCCTTTGCTGCGAGGGGTCCGAAGAGGGCGGGGTCTGTGGGTGCTCCAGCCCGAGACAGCATTGTCGTTTCCGTACCCAGTGCCTGGTCTGGGCCCTGTCCAAGGAGCGGAAGAGAAGGGAAGGTATCCTGTCGCCTCCTTGCTGATTTTGTTTGGGCGCGGAGGACGGATCCTCTCATAAAGAGATCGCCTCTTGGGGATGACCAAAAGTTAGGAGGAGGGAAACAAGCAAGAGCTCTTTACCAGAGGTTTTTTCGAAGAAGTTTCTGGGGGGTTTCTTGACAAATTCTTTCTTTTCTTTAAACTAAAACCTTTAAGATCGTTTGGGGTGTACCGAAGGACCGGGCTGGTGAGGCCGCGCAAATGGATGAGCGACACTGGACAGTCAAATTGGATCAGATTCCCCCGGAAGGACTCTCCCTTCATGAGGCCTTTGAGCCGGAGTGGTTTAGCCTACCCCCCGAAGCCGACGATCCCATAAGGCCCATCCGCCTCGTGGAGCCTGTTCTGGCGGATTTTCTTCTGGAACGAGTGGGCAGAGACGTTCGGCTTCGGATGGATATTAACACCTGCGTCCGGATGACGTGCTCGCGTTGCCTTGATCCTTTTCCGCTGCAGGTGGAGACACAGGCCCGCTTGACCTTTTGTCGTGTGACCGGGCAGGTGTCGTTGGAAAAAGAGATGGAGCTTACGTTGGAGGATTTGGAGAGCGCTCCATTTGAAGGGGACGAGATCGATCTGTGGCCTCCTGTCTATGAGCAGATCGTGCTTTCGCTCCCCATGAAACCGTTGTGCCACGAGGACTGCCGTGGGCTCTGTCCTGTCTGCGGCGTCAACCGCAATCGGGAGTCTTGTCTGTGTTCCGACAGAAAGGTCGACCCCCGCTGGGAGTGCCTTCGGTCGTTGAAGATCGGCGGCTGAGTCCTCGGTGGCCCCAGAATTGGCGAGGAAAGAACAATGGCTGTACCCAAACGACGTCAATCCCGAACCCGGCGAGACAAAAGGAGATCACACGACCACTTGACCCCCCCGGGGATTTCCCTCTGCCCGCAGTGCAATGAACCCAAGGCCCCTCATCGAGTCTGCCCCAGCTGCGGCTTCTACAAAGGCCGGGAGGTCATCGAGTCCAAGTGATCCGACCCGGCGGCCCCGATCTAGCCCATGGATTCCTTAGGAGAGAAGGATTGTGAGAAAAGTCAGTATCAAGGGGACCGGCTCGTGCGTACCCGAACGCGTTGTACCCAACTCGTTCTTTGAACGCATAGTCGATACGAGCGACGAGTGGATTACCACGAGGACCGGGATCAAGGAACGGCGTATGGTCTTTCCCGGCCAGGCCCTGACGGATCTGGCAGTGCCCGCAGCGCAACGTGCCATGGAGATGGCCGGGGTGTCTTCTCTGGAAATCGACCTCATTGTAGTGGGGACCTCTACGCCCGATATGGTCACACCATCGGCCGCCTGCATCCTTCAAGATCGCCTCGGAGCCCGGAATGCCTTCGCCTTCGATATCGGTGCGGCTTGTCCTGGATTCCTGTACAGCTTGGCGGTGGCCCAGAAGTTCATTCAAGACGGATCACATGAGTATGCCCTGGTGGTAGGTGGGGAGATAATCTCCAACCGCATCGATTACACGGACCGGTCCACCTGTGTCCTCTTCGGGGACGGGGCAGGAGCCGTAATTCTTGGAGCCAGAAACGGCGATGGAGAGGGAGAGGTTCTTTCCACCCACCTCCACTCCGACGGAAGCCTCTGGAACCTCCTCAATGTGCCGGGAGGCGGATCCCGCAATCCTCCCTCCCATGAGATGGTGGATCGAGGACTGCATTATATTAAGATGCAGGGCAATGAAGTCTTCAAGTACGCCGTGAGGGCCATGGTGGAGTCCGCCCTGGAGGCCCTGGAGGCCAACAAGGTTACCTCTGAGGATATCGATTGGTTCATTCCTCATCAGGCCAACCTCCGGATCATGGAAACGGTGGCCAAGCGACTGGACATTCCCCTTCACAAAGTCATCTCCACAGTGCATAAATACGGAAACACCTCGGCTGCATCCATCCCCACGGCCTTGGACGAGGCGATCCGCAGCGGCAAAATCCGTCGAGGGGACCTGATCTTGGTGGGTTCTTTTGGCGCGGGCTTCACGTGGGGGGCCAGCCTGTTTCGCTACTGAACAGGGATAGAGATGAGATTGGAGGCATGGAGAAAAGCGAGCAGGTAATGGGGATCTATGGGATTGTTGGGGCAGGCTGTATGGGTGCATAATCCTGCGGAGGGTGGAGCCCGCGCAAAGTGCTGTACATGGCCCCTGTGACGCGTAGAAGGGGAGTTGAGTCGTGAGGATTGGGAAAAAGGGGGTGCTATGACGCGCCGAGTCGCTTTGCTCTTTCCGGGGCAGGGCTCCCAGTATGTGGGAATGGGGAAAGATCTCTGGGAGAACTTCCCCCTGGCCCGCGAGACGTTCGAGGAGGCCAGCGAAGCACTAAATGAGGATGTGGCCAAGCTGTGTTTCGAGGGCCCTGAAGAGCGCCTTCGATTGACCGCCAATACCCAGCCAGCCATCCTTGCGGTCAGTGTGGCTGTATGGAGGGTCCTCAAGGCCGAGACGGGCGTGATACCTCATTGCGCAGCGGGGCATTCCCTAGGGGAGTACGGGGCCTTGGTAGCGGCTGGAGTGCTTCCTTTTTCAGAGGCCGTTCGGGCTGTACGGCAGCGTGGTCGTTTCATGCAGGAGGCGGTTCCAGAGGGGCGTGGAACCATGGCCGCGGTGATGGGGCTGGATGCAGCAGATGTGGAGGCCGCATGCCGGGACTACACGGGACCAGGGGTGGTTACCCCCGCCAACTACAATGGCCCCGGACAAGTGGTGATCTCCGGGGATGTAGAGGCTGTGGAGGCCGTCTCGCGGGTGGTCAAGGAGCGCGGAGCACGCAAAGTTGCGTTTTTGCCGGTAAGTGCACCCTTCCACTGCCCTTTGATGAAGCCTGCAGGGAAGCGCCTCAAGCCGGTCTTGGAAAGAATCCCTTTGGGCGAGTTCTCCTTTGAAGTGATGTCCAATGTGGAGGCCAGACCTTACCCTTCATCAGACAGCGTTGTGGATTTGCTGACGCGCCAGGTGAGCAGTCCGGTCCTGTGGCAGAGCTGCGTCGAGATGATGGTGGGAAAAGGGGTGGACTTGGCTATAGAGGTGGGGCCCAAGAAGGTCCTCTTAGGGCTCTGGAGGAGGATCGCTCCCAAGGTGGAGGTCCTTCAGATGGAAGACCGCCAGGGACTAAATGCCCTGCTGGAGCGTCTGGATTGAGGTAAGAGATGCCGAATTCCCAATGGAGTCTAGAGGGACAGGTGGCCTTGGTCACTGGGGGATCTCGGGGGATCGGGCGGGCCGTCTCCAGAGAGCTAGCCTTGGCTGGAGCCACGGTCATCATCAATTTCCAACGGGCTGAGGAATCCGCCCGTAAGGTGGCCCGCGAGATCGAGAACTCTGGAGGGAGCTGCGAGCTCCTACGTTTCGATGTCTCCGAGGCCGAAGAGGTCCAATATATGTGCCAGGATATCCTGAAGCGTCATGGTCGAATCGATATCTTGGTCAACAACGCGGGGATCACCAGGGATCAGCTCTTCGTGAGGATGAAACCGGAGGACTGGCGCCGCGTTTTGGATGTCAATCTCACCGGTGTCTTTCTCTGCACCAGGTACGTGGCCAAGGCCATGATGAAAAGGCGTTCAGGGAGCATCATCAACATGGCTTCCGTGGCGGGAATGGCCGGAAACCCTGGCCAGGCCAACTACTCGGCTTCCAAAGCGGGGATCATCGGTCTGACCAAATCTCTTGCCAAAGAACTGGCACCTTGGGGGATCCGGGTCAATGCGGTGGCCCCAGGGTACATTGAGACCGACATGACACAGGCCCTTCCCGATCAAGTAAAAGAGGAGGTCCTGGGGTTGATCCCCCAGAGGCGGTTCGGAACACCGGAGGACGTAGCCCCTGCGGTCCTCTTTCTCGCCTCTCCAGCATCCGCCTACATTACGGGACAGATAATCAACGTAAGNGGAGGACTCTACATGTGAGAGGGGTCGCTGGGCTGGCCGTTCGGATAGTCGAAGGACCCCGGTCCCATTTTCAAGGTCCCGGCGGCGTCGAATAAAGGGGGCAGCCACGGATCGGAGGTAATCCTGAAGAGGAGAGGCCGGGCGATCTTCCTGGCCGGACCTCGTACACAGGAATGGACCCTTATCTTAAGGAGGTGAACCCAATGGCTGCAGATGTGGAACAGGTGACTCAGAGGTTGAAGGAGATCATCGCGGAGCAATTGGGGATTAGTGAGGAGGAGATCGTCCCGGAGGCCTCCTTTGTGGATGACCTTGGGGCGGATTCCCTAGATCTGGTGGAGCTGATCATGGCTCTCGAGGAAGAGTTCGACATGGAAATCTCCGATGAGGAGGCGGAAAAGATCCAGACGGTCCAAGACGCCATCAACTATATCCTTGAAAACCAGTAAACGATCCGGGGGCGGCTTTGCCGCCCCTAAATTTAGGCCTTCAGAACGCCTCCTCATTGCACAACCAGCATACTTAAGGCCCAGGATTTTGCCCCGCTTTGCAGTTCCCTTCCTAACTCCCTTCATTGACGGGGGGATGACCCAGGGATAGAATGGATTCTACAATCGCCATTGCTTCAGATCATGGGGGCTTCGAACTCAAAGAGGATCTTAAGACCTTCCTTGCACAACGGGGCCATCGGGTTGTGGATTTTGGCACGCAGGGGGAGAGCCCTGTAGATTACCCCGTCATAGGCGCCCGGGTGGCGGAGGAAATCTCTTCAGGTCGGATCACCCGCGGGATACTCGTCTGCGGCACCGGCATCGGGATGTCCATTGTGGCCAACCGGTTTCCGGGAGTCCGAGCGGCCCTCTGTCACGATCTCTACACCGCCGAGATGAGTCGAAGACACAACGATGCCAACTGCTTGGTGCTGGGAGGAAGGGTCCTCGGTAAGGGGCTTGCTCGTGAGATGGTGAGGGTCTGGCTGGAGACCCCCTTCGAGTGGGGAAGACATAGGGACCGCCTGCTGCAGATCCAAGAGATGGAACAGAGATTCTGCCCGAAGAGGGGGAAGTAAGGGTGCCTGACCTGAGAAGCGTGGATCCCGAAATCGCCGAGGCCCTCCGGCTCGAGTGGGAACGGGAGGAGACTCGTCTCGTGCTGATCGCCTCAGAGAACTACGCCAGCTTGGCCGTATTGCAGGCCCAGGGGAGTGTTCTGACCAACAAGTATGCGGAAGGCTATCCGGGTCATCGCTATTACGGGGGGTGTCAATATGTCGATCAGGTGGAGCAGTTGGCCATAGATAGGGCCAAGGCCCTCTTCAGGGCGGAGCATGCCAATGTCCAACCGACGAGCGGGTCGGCCGCCAACATGGCCGTCTATCTGGCCAGTCTCAGGCCGGGAGACCGCATCTTGGGTATGCGACTGGCACACGGAGGTCACCTTACTCACGGAGCCCCGGCCAGCTTCTCGGGCAAATTCTTCCATGCGGTCTACTATGGTGTGAATAGGGAGACAGGTCGGTTGGACTACGAGGAGATTCGAAGGATCGCCCGATCGACCCGGCCCAAGATGATCGTGGCAGGGGCAAGCGCCTACAGTCGAATCCTGGACTTTCGGGCCTTTCGGGAGATCTCCGACGAGGTAGGGGCCCTGCTCATGGTGGATATGGCCCACATCGCGGGCTTAGTGGCCGCAGGGGTTCATCCTAACCCCGTCCCCTACGCGGACTTCGTTACGGCCACCACCCATAAGACTCTACGGGGGCCTCGGGGAGGGCTCATTTTGTGCAAGAGCCGATATGCCAAGGCCGTGGATGCAGCGGTCTTTCCGGGGATCCAAGGGGGACCTTTGATGCATGTCATCGCGGCCAAGGCCGTGGCCTTTAGGGAGGCCATGACCGAGGCCTTTCGGGCCTACCAGAGGCAGATTGTCCGCAATGCCCGTCACCTGTCTCAGGCCTTGGCCGAGCGGGGATACCCCATAGTTAGCGGAGGGACCGACAATCACCTCTTTCTCATGGACCTCTCGGCCTTGGGCCTGACGGGTCTAGAGGCGGAGTCCGCTCTGGACCGGGCTGGTATCACTGTAAACAAGAATGCCATCCCCTTCGACCGTCGGAGCGTCCAGGTCACAAGCGGGATTCGGATCGGGACCCCTGCTGTGACGACCCGAGGGATGAGGGAAGGGGAAATGGATCGGATCGCAGATTGGATCCACCATGTCCTGCAACGGCCTACGGACGCCCAACTCCAGGAGCGGATCCGGGCAGAGGTAGAGACCTTGTGCAAGGCCTTCCCAGTCTATTCCCAGGAGGGGAAAGCCTGTATGCAAAGGGTAGGAGGATAGCCCTGGTGACACGGCTTAGTTGGGACGAATACTTCATGGAGATCACCCGGCTGGTGGCCAGACGGTCCACCTGTCTTCGAAGGCAGGTCGGAGCCCTCCTTGTCCGCGACCGCCAGATCCTGACTAGTGGATACAACGGGGCTCCCAGCGGTCTTCCCCATTGTGAGGAGGTGGGCTGTATCCGCGAGACGTTGGGCATCCCCTCAGGGGAACGACACGAGCTTTGTCGGGGCCTCCATGCCGAACAGAATGCCATTATCCAGGCGGCAAACCACGGTGTCGGGGTCAAGGGTGCGACTCTCTATTCCACTACTCTACCTTGCGTCATCTGCACGAAGATGTTGATCAACGCGGGAGTGGTTCGGGTGGTCTACGAAGACGGCTATGCGGATCCCTTGGCCCGCGAGATGATGACTCAGGCTGGGATCCTCCTGAAGTGCATGCGGGGGGAGGCGTCATGAAATGTCCCTTCTGCAAAGAGTTGGACAACAAAGTCATTGACTCGAGGCTTTCCCGCGACGGGGAGGTAATCCGAAGGAGACGTCACTGCCTGATCTGCAATCGCCGGTTTACCACCTACGAACGCGTGGAGGATGTTCTTCCTCTGGTGATCAAGAAGGACGGGACCCGAGAGGCCTTCGATCGCAACAAGATCAAGGTAGGTCTCAAGAAGGCCTGCGAGAAACGTCCCATAAGCATCGAGGTCATTGAGGAGGTCACGGACAGCATCGAGCGCCATTTCCAGGAGTTGGGAGCCAAAGAGATCCGAAGTTCCGAGATCGGAGAGATGGTTATGGATGCCCTTTACCACCTGGACGAGGTGGCCTACGTGCGATTTGCTTCCGTATATCGACAGTTCAAGGACATCACCCAGTTTCTCGAAGAGGTGCGGGAGCTTTTAGACCATAGCAAACGGGATCGGACTCCTTGAGAGAAAATACCCTGCGCGGTGAAGGAAGGGATCTTTGTTTACCGGACTGATCCAAGATGTGGGCCGGATCCGGAAGGTGGAGCGTGTGGGTGAGATGGTCCGCTTGATCCTCCAGACCCACCTTCCTCTGGAGGATTTCGCTTTGGGGGAGAGCATCGCGGTGGACGGAGTCTGTCTGACCGTCGTCGATTTCGGGAAAGGATCATTTCAGGTAGAGGTTTCTCCAGAGACCTTGGAGAGGACCACCCTGAAGAGAATAAAGCCAGGCGTTTTGGTGAACCTGGAGCGGGCCCTTCGCCTTTCCGATCGGCTGGGAGGCCATATCCTCACGGGCCATATCGACACAGTGGGTACCATTCGAAGGAGGGAAGAGGGCCCCAGACATTTGAGGCTGGAGATCGTCATCCCGAGACCCTTGGGGAGATACGTGGTGGAAAAGGGGTCTGTGGCCGTCGATGGCATCAGCCTCACCGTGAATCGCTGTGGAGAGGATTGGTTCGAGCTGCTCATTATTCCTCACACTTTGGCCAAGACGACGTTGGGTGTGAAGAGGGTAGGAGAGCAAGTGAACGTGGAGTGTGATATCTTGGCCAAGTACGTGGCCAGGTGCCTGGAGAGTTCGGCTGCGGAGCCCCTAGAGACGCAGGAGGAAGGGGTTACGGAATCTTTTCTTCGCAGACATGGGTTTCTCTGAAACGAAAGATCAGTGCGACTGCGGTTCGCAGGAAGGTTTGAGAGTTCCAATGGATTTCATGAGACAGGTGGTTTACGTCCGAGAGGGCCTTGAAGTGAAGATGTCCCTCATGGCCACTTGGCGATACACTTACACATCCATCGGGAGGGTATAGATCATGGGGTTTGCTACCATTGAGGAGGCCATCAAGGATATCCGCCAGGGGAAGATGGTGATCCTAGTGGACGATGAGGATCGAGAGAACGAAGGGGATTTGACCATGGCGGCGGAGTTGGTCACCCCCGAGCACATCAACTTTATGGCCAAGTACGGTCGGGGTCTCATCTGTGTGACCATGACCGAGCAGAGGGCCCAGCAACTGAACCTCCCCCTNATGGTCCAGGACAATAACAGCCCTTTTCGGACGGCCTTCACGGTCTCCGTGGACGCCAAGAGAGGGGTGACCACAGGGATTTCCGCCTTCGATCGGTCCACCACCATCCGGACCCTGGTGGATGACCGGACCACCCCAGACGATATCTCTCGGCCGG
This sequence comes from Desulfarculaceae bacterium JdFR-97, assembly GCA_002010915.1. Taxonomy (GTDB): domain Bacteria; phylum Desulfobacterota; class Desulfocorpusculales; order Desulfocorpusculum; family Desulfocorpusculum; genus JdFR-97. The sequence goes on from MTPG01000018.1 coordinate 11,675, forward strand.
GTCATATCTTTCCGTTGATTGCCAAGCGCGGGGGGGTCCTCGTCAGAACGGGCCAGACCGAAGGATCCGTGGATCTGGCCCGACTCGCTGGGATGAAGCCCATGGGGGTGATCTGCGAGATCATGAACGACGACGGGACCATGGCCCGGAGACCGGACCTGGAGATTTTCGCCAAAAGACATGGTCTGAAGATCGTCACCATCGCGGATCTCATCCAATACCGCATGAGGCACGAACGGCTCGTCAGGAGGGCGGCCGAGACGGTCCTTCCTACGGCCGTGGCGGGGGAGTTCAAGGCCATCGCTTATGAGAACGATGTGGATTCTAACCAGCACTTGGCCCTGGTGAAGGGGACGTGGAGGGAGGATGAGCCTGTCTTGGTGCGGGTCCATTCCGAGTGCATCACGGGGGATGTCTTTCATTCCTTGCGCTGCGACTGCGGGGAGCAGCTCCACAACGCCCTCAAGATGATTGATCAGGAGAAAAAAGGTGTTCTGGTCTATATGCATCAGGAGGGGAGAGGGATTGGGCTGGTCAACAAGATGAAGGCCTACGCCCTTCAGGATCAAGGAAAGGATACTGTGGAGGCGAACCTCGAGCTGGGGTTCGAAGAGGACCTTCGGGATTACGGGATCGGGGCCCAAATCCTTGTGGATCTGGGAGTCCGGAAGATCCGTCTCATGACGAACAATCCTAAGAAGATCGTGGGTCTTGAGGGATACGGGCTGTCCATTGTGGAGCGTGTCCCCATTGAGGTTACCCCCAATCAGAAGAACTTGAGATATTTGAGGACCAAACGGGACAAGATGGGACACCTTCTCCAAATCAAATGAACAGGAGAGAGACCGATGCCGATCTTCCATGAAGGGGAACTTCAGGCCCAGGGCCTGAAGTTCTGCGTGGTGGTGAGCCGGTTCAACGAGTTCATCTGCGGGCGGCTCCTGGAGGGGGCGGTGGATGCCCTCCTCCGGCATGGGGCTCGGGATGAAGACATCCATGTGATCCGGGTTCCTGGTGCGTTTGAGATCCCAGCCATGGCTCGATGGGCGGTTCGGTCAGGGGCGTTCGATGCGGTCGTGTGTCTTGGGGCCGTCATTCGAGGATCCACCCCCCACTTCGAGTACGTGGCTTCCGAGGTCTCCAAGGGTGTGGCCTTGGTGGGGCTGGAGTCCCCCATTCCCGTCACCTTTGGGGTCCTGACCACAGATACCATCGAGCAGGCCATCGAAAGGGCGGGGTCCAAGGCAGGTAACAAGGGATGGGACGCAGCCTTGGCCGCCATGGAGATGGCCTGTTTGATGCGGAGGCTCTCTGAGGAGTTCTCTGGGATGATTTCCTCTTAAGAGAACCGCGCTCTCCGGATTGACCCGCCATAGGGAGGAACTTCAGCGGGGAAGGTGCCTTCCTCCCAAAGGAGACGGATCGAGAGGGGGGAGGTTCCTGCCTCTCTTTTTTGATGTAGTCCGTGAGGGGTGAAACGGCCAGGGTTGAACAGAGATTTCTCAGGTTTGCGGAGGCCATTGGACAGTGGGACAAAGGAGAAGAGCGCGGGTCCTTGCGCTTCAGGCCCTTTATCGGATGGATCTCACCAAGGAGGGTCCGGACTCCACACTTTCCCTACTGTGGCGGGATCTCTCGGTGAAGGGAGATACACGTCGCTTCGCCGAAGAGTGTGTCCGAGGAGTTTGGCGGGATCGGCACCGGATCGATTCTCTTATCCGAAGGCATTCGGAGCATTGGCGTCTGGAACGGATGGCCTTCGTGGACCGCAACATCCTCCGTTTGGGCGTATACGAGTTGATCCATCATCCCGAGATTCCCGCTCGGGTGGTCATCAACGAGGCAGTGGAGTTGGGCAAGCGCTTCAGTACTGAGGCCTCCGGGGCTTTTATCAATGGGGTATTGGACCAGATCCGAAAGATCGTGCGTGCCGAAGAGGAACAGGAGATCCCTGCCGCGGAGCCCCCGTGATTGGAGTTCTCCTCAACAAAGATGAGAGGAGCGTCCTGGCCAACACCCCTATTGTGTGAGCGGAATTGGAAAGGCGTTATGCGATGGGTGATTCTCTCGGATGTCCATGGAAACCTCCAGGCCCTGGAGTCCGTCCTGGAGCGTCTCAAAAAAGAGGACCCCGTGGATGGATACGCCTTCTTGGGGGACGCCTTGGGCTATGGGGCGGATCCCAACCCCTGTATGGAGATCCTTCGGGAAGTCTGCGGCCCATGGGTTCTGGGCAATCATGACCATGGGGTCCTGGGTCTCACGGACCTCTCCTATTTCAATCTTGAGGCCAGGGAGGCCATCCAGTGGTGTGCATCGAATCTGGATTTCTCCCACCGGATCTTCTTGGAGTCCCAGCCCTTGGTGGCGAAGAGAGATGGTTTTCAATTGGTTCATGCCAGCCCTCGTTGTCCGGAAGAATGGGATTATCTTTTCACTTACAGGGACGCACAGGAGGCATTTGAGGCCATGGAGGGTGAGATCTGCTTCGTGGGTCATTCCCACATTCCGCTCGTCCTCCAACAGGACCCTGAAGGAAACATCTTGGCACTTCGGCAAGAGGAGGTGGAGCTCCTTCCAGATCATCGCTACGTCATCAATCCGGGAAGTATCGGCCAACCGCGAGACGGGGATTGCCGGGCTTCCTTCGGCATCTACGACGCCGAAAGGAGGATCTTTCGGACCCTGAGGGTCACCTACGATGTCTCGGAGGCGGCCCGAAGGATCCTGAAGGTAGGGCTTCCATCCTCTTTGGCCCACAGGCTCTTTTGGGGATCTTGAATGGATCCTTGGTCTTGCCCAAGGGGATGTGGTGTCGTGGAATTAAGGAGCTTCGCCCCATTGCCGGGTGGATCCCGGGCAAGGTAAGAGGAGGCTCACGTGAGGATCATCGTGATCGGAGCCGGTGATGTGGGGTTCCACATTGCCCAAATCCTCTCGCAGGAGGACCATGACGTGGTGGTGATCGAACTGCGGGAGGACCTGGCCCGTCGCGTCTCCGAGGCCCTGGATGTGAAGGTAGTACTGGGGAGCGGATCCAATCCCGATGTGCTTCAGGAAGCGGGAATCGAGGAGTGCGACATGTTGGTGGCCGTCACCGACAAGGACGAGGTCAACATGATCGCCTGCTTCATCGCTTCCTCGCAGGCCAAAATTCCCACCAAGATTGCACGCGTCCGTGACGAGGCCTACACACGGGCCATCGAGGGGATGGATAAAGGGGTGTTGGACATCGATCTTTGCATCCACCCTGAACGCGAAGCGGCCGAGACCGCCCTGAAGCTCATCGAATATCCCGGAGTCCGTGAGGTGGTGGAGTTCGCCGAATCGCAGCTTCTCCTCGTTGGGGTAACCGTTCGCCCAGATAGTCCTTTGGCTTGGCGTCCTCTGGAACAAATCCGGCTGGAAGAGGCCGGAGACGGCAAGATCCTTATCGTGGCCCTCCATCGAGGGTCCAGATTGATCATCCCGCGGGGCAAGGACAGGCTGGAGCCCGGAGATGAAGTCTTCATCATCACTGAACGGGAGCGGGTCTTTCCCATCCTCCACGCCATGGGGATCGAGACTCAGCCCACACGGCGCGTCATCATCTTCGGCGACAGCAAGGTGGCACTTTATCTGGCCCATGGCATGGAGGCCCGATCCATCGCCGCCAAGTTGATCTGTCAGGACGAACAGCGTTGCAATCGGCTGGTGGAGGAATTCCAGAAGCTCATCGTGCTCCACGGAGAAGGGATGGACCAAGACCTTCTGTTGGAGGAGAACGTCCAGGGTGTAGACTACTTCATTTCTGCTTCCGAAGATGAGGAGGCCAATATTCTGGTNTCGCTTTTGGCCAAACGGCTCGGGGCACGAAGGAGCATGGCGCTGGTGACTCGGCTTTCCTATACTTCCTTGGTCTGCACCATCGGGGTCGATGTGGTCCTCAATCCTCAGATGGCCGCCGTCAACCGAATCCTGCGGTATATACGTCGAGGGAAGATTTTGAGTGTGGCCACTATGGGGGAGGAACAGGCCGAGGCCATTGAGGTGGAGGCCTTNGAGACCTCGGATCTGGTCAACCGGCCTCTCAAGTCCATCCGTTTTCCCAAGGATGCCATCATCGGAGCGGTGGTGCGGGACGGCCAGATCACTATACCCCACGGTGAGAGCATTATCCGCCCCGGAGACCGTGTGATTATCTTCGCCAAGCGTCAAGCCATACCGGCTGTGGAAAAAGCCCTCATGGTGAAGTTGGAATACTTTTAGTGGGGTTCAGCAGATGCTGGCAAGGCAGGGCGTCTTCCAGTCGTGATTCCCTCCCTATTGGAGGAGCCGAAGCGGCGATCTCCGACCGTCTAGGAAACTTTCCATGATCCGCTGGAGGTCCGTAGTTTACATTCTTGGGGTCTTGGATTTCGCCTTGGGGGCCGCCATGCTGTTTCCTCTGGGGGTGGCCCTGTTGTTGAAAGAATTGGAGGAGGCGTTCCGGCCTCTAGCCATCTCTTCGGTCCTTATCTTTGCTGGGGGAGGGGCTTCTTTGGCGTTGACCCGCCAGCCTCCCAAAGAGATCTCCCACCGGGAGGGATTCCTGATCGTGGCCCTGGGATGGATCAATGCGGCCGCCTTAGGGGCCCTTCCGTATTGGTTGGGAGGTCTTCTGCCCCATTACGTGGATGCATTTTTCGAGTCCACCTCAGGGTTCACCACCACCGGAGCCACGGTCTTGAGTGCAATCGAGGGGACGCCCCGGAGCCTTCTCCTCTGGAGGGCTACGACACACTGGCTGGGAGGCATGGGGATCATCGTCCTGTCCCTCGCCATTCTTCCCCTCCTCGGGGTCGGAGGAATGCAGCTCTATCGGGCCGAGGTCCCGGGGCCCGTCCCTGACAAACTTAAGCCCAGGATCGCCGAGACGGCCAAGACCCTTTGGAAGGTCTACGTCTTTTTTACAGCAGCCGAAGTGTTCCTTCTGATGGCTGGGGGTATAGGGCCCTTGGATGCCGTGGCTCATGCCTTTGCTACGCTTGCTACGGGAGGCTTCTCCACGCGGAACCTCAGCGTGGAGTCATTCCACAGTCCCTATGTGGACGGGGTGGTCTTATTTTTCATGTTGGCCGCTGGTGCGAACTTTGCTCTCCATTATTGGGCCTTGAAAGGGAGGCCGACCGTTTACTGGAAGAATTCCGAGTTCCGATTCTTTCTGTTTCTCTTTCTGTTGTTTACGAGCTTGATCTCCATCCAGCTCTGGCAGGGAGAGGTGTATCCGAGCTTGGGGAAAGCGATCCGATTCGCATCCTTCCAGGTGGCCTCCATCCTCACCACAACGGGATTTACCACTGCAGATTACGAGAAGTGGCCTACCATGTCGTGTGTGATCCTCTTTCTGCTGATGTTCGTGGGGGGGTGCGCGGGCTCGACAGGTGGAGGGATGAAATGCGTCCGCGTGCTCATCCTCTTGAAGTCGGGATACCGAGAACTGAGGAGACTTATCCATCCAAGAGCCATCATTTCGGTCAAGGTGGACGGAAGGACTGTTCCCCGGGACGTGTTGGAGTCCATCTGGGGCTTCTTTTCCCTCTATGTCCTCATTTTCCTTTCGGCTTCCATGATTATGGCCTCGTTGGGGCTGGATCTTGTCAGCGCCTTCGTCTCTGTGGCGGCATGCATTGGAAACATCGGACCCGGTTTGGGCTCGGTGGGGCCCGCTGATAACTATGCCCATATCCCATCTGTAGGCAAGTGGGTCCTTTCCCTGTGCATGATTGTGGGACGCCTGGAGGTCTATACTTTGATCCTTCTGTTAATTCCGGAGTTTTGGAAGAAGTAGGACATGACCTTCAGACCAGGGAACCTCTAGAAAGTTCGCAAGGGTTCGTGCAGGGGGTATCTTTCAGAAATCTCTCTTCGAGTTGACTCGGACGTGGCCTGGAAGAGGGCATTGCGGTCCGTTGCGCACGCGCGAAGAATGTGATAAATACAAAAGAATTTCACAGCATTGGAGTGGATCGATGGGGGATCGATATCGACCGCACGAGATCGAAGCCAAGTGGCAGCAACGGTGGCAGCAGGGTCGGGTCTTTGANGTGAAGGAGGATCCATCTCGGCCCAAATACTACCTTCTGGAGATGTTTCCCTACCCGTCGGGCCGGATCCACATGGGGCATGTGCGCAATTACAGCATAGGGGATGTGATGGCCCGGTACCGAAGGATGCGGGGTTACAATGTCCTGCATCCCATGGGTTGGGACGCATTCGGGATGCCCGCGGAGAATGCCGCCATTGAGAAGAGGGTTCATCCTGCCAAGTGGACCTTCCAGAACATCGATTTCATGAGGACCCAGCTCAAACGGATGGGGTTCAGCTACGATTGGAGCCGGGAGTTGGCCACATGCACCCCGGAGTACTATCGTTGGAATCAGTGGGTCTTTCTCAAGATGTATGAGAGGGGCTTGGCCTACCGCAAGAAGGCATTCGTCAACTGGTGTCCCTTTTGTCAGACCGTCCTCGCCAATGAGCAGGTGGAAGCTGGACTCTGTTGGCGATGCGGCAAGGAGGTCACTCAGAAGGAGCTCGAACAGTGGTTCCTCAGGATTACGGCCTATGCGGAAGAACTCCTTGAGGGCATCGATAAGTTGAAGGGGGCCTGGCCGGACCGCGTACTCGCCATGCAGAGGAACTGGATTGGAAAGAGCTATGGAGTGGAGGTGGATTTTCCTTTGGCCGACGGCTCCAAGGCTATTCGGATCTTCACCACACGTCAGGACACCCTTTATGGGGCGACCTTTATGGTCCTGGCCCCCGAACACCCCTTGGCAAAGGAACTTCCTCAGGGGACACCTCAACAAGAGGAGGTGCTTGCTTTCATCGAGCGTCAAAGCCGGATCGAGAAATTCCTTAGGACAGCGGAATCCACGGAAAAGGAGGGGGTATTCACAGGCCGCTATGCCGTCAACCCAATGACGGAGGAGCGGATCCCCATCTGGGTGGCCAACTTCGTGCTCATGGAGTATGGTACCGGTGCCATCATGGCTGTCCCGGCCCACGACCAAAGGGATCTGGACTTCGCCCGAAAATACGACCTTCCGGTGCGGGTCGTCATTCAACCCCCGGGACGTGAGCTGGAGGAGGAGACCTTGACCGAGGCTTATGTGGAGGAGGGCCTGCTCGTTCGGTCGGGTCCGTTCACCGGGATGGAGAGCCGTGAGGCCTTGGAGGCCATCGGCCGCTATCTTGAGGAAAGGGGGATCGGAAAACGGACGGTCAACTATCGGCTTCGGGATTGGGGGATTTCCCGTCAGCGCTATTGGGGAACCCCCATCCCCATCATCTACTGCGATGTCTGCGGCACGGTACCGGTCCCTTATGAGGACCTCCCCGTCATCCTTCCTCTGGACCTCGACATGCTGGAAGGAGGAAGGTCCCCCCTGCCGGAGGCTGAGAGCTTTTATCGAGTGGATTGTCCTCGGTGCGGCGGGGAGGCCCGACGCGAGACGGACACCATGGATACCTTTATCGATTCGTCCTGGTACTTCGGGCGATACAGCTGCCCTTCCTATTCGGAAGGCCCCTTGGATCCCGAAGCGGTTCGCTACTGGATGCCTGTGGACCAATATATCGGGGGGATCGAGCATGCCATCCTCCATCTGCTCTATTCCCGCTTCTACTCCATGTTCTTGCGGGATCTAGGCTTGTATCATGAGGGAGAGCCCTTCCGGAGGCTCCTCACGCAGGGGATGGTCTGCAAGGAGACTCATTATTGCCCCGAACACGAATACTTGTTCCCCGAAGAGGTGGAGGAGAAAGAAGGGGAGCTGCGGTGCAGACGTTGCGGCAGGGAGGTCCGGATCGGGCGGGTGGAAAAGATGTCCAAGTCCAAGAAGAATGTGGTGGATCCGGACCATATCGTGCAACGCTATGGAGCCGATACCGTGCGCCTGTTCTGCCTCTCGGACTCGCCTCCGGAGAAGGACTTGGAATGGAGCGATCAGAATGTAGAAGGTTGTTGGCGATTCCTGAATCGGCTCTGGAACCTCATTTTGGAACGCGGTGCTGGCCTTGAGGAGGTGGTCCCTTATGAAGGTGCTCTGCCCCCCGCAGGCCCTGCACGTGAACTACTCAGGACGACCCATGAGACCATTCGAAAGGTGACAGAGGAGATCGAGGAACGTTACCATCTCAACACGGCCATCAGCGCCATCCGCATCCTGGTGAACCAGATCCAGTCCTTCCCTTTGGCTGAGGGGGACCGCTTGCAGGAGGAGGTGCTGAAAAAGGCCCTCGAGACCGTTGTGACCCTTCTTTATCCTTTTGTGCCTCATATTTGCGAGGAGCTCTGGGAGCGAATGGGTCATCGCCAGCCGCTCCTGGACCACCCTTGGCCCACGTGGGATGAGAGCCTCTTGGTCCGGGAAGAGGTTCAGATCGCCGTTCAAGTCAACGGGAGGGTTCGGGCCCAGTTGCGGATTCCCGCGGGGTCCACACAAGAGAGAGTGGTGGAGGCCGCCGTGGCCCTCGAGAGGATCCGGCGATATACGGAAGGGCGGGAGTTGCGGAGGGTGATCTACATCCAGGATCGCCTCCTCAATCTGGTGGTAGGAGAGTGAACCTTTCTACGGGATCCATGGGAGAAATCCGATGAGACGTGGCTGGCTCGTGGTGATGAGCCTGTGGTTGGCTTCATGTGGGTACCGCNTTGGTGGTTCGGCTTTGCCAGGGACGACCATCTCCGTTCCCCTTTTCGAGAACCGCACAATCGAGACGGGGATCGAGTCCATCGTCACGGAGGCCGTGTTGGCCGAACTTCGAAGGGCTCCAGGGATCCGCGTGGTTCCGCCCGGAGAGGGGAGATACGTACTTCACGGCAGGATTCTTGGGTTCGACTCGGATCCCCACCTGGTCTCCCCTTCAACTCACATGGCCGAGGAACATCGTGCCCGCTTGATCCTTTGGGTGGCGCTGCGTGACCGGCAAACCGGAAAAGACCTTTGGATCGAGCCCCGTTTGAGCGCTTTTACGGATTATCCCCTCACCTCGGATATCTTGGCCAACGAGCGCGCCAAGCGGGTGGCTATTGCCAGAATTGCATCGGAGCTGGCCTCCCGGATCCGGAACCGCGTTCAAGACACATGGTAGACTGAAGCCCCATAAATGAGGTCTGCTCCTAGGGGTATTTCGGGTATTTCGGGGCGAGACGGGCCTATATAGATTCACTTGCAGCCTCAATGGACGCCCAAATCTCCTGTTAGGGTCGGGAGCTTGTGAGAAGGGGTGGGGCTTGGTTGCCAAGGATCCAGTAGATGGATGTCTTGGGCGGATTCGGAGAGGGGATATTCCTTCCGTCCTCTTCCTTTACGGAGAAGACCAGGGACGGATTCGGTCGTTCGTCACAGCGCTCCGGAAGGCTTGCCTCCAGGGGGCCTCCGAGGCCTTCAATCTGAACCGACTCGATGCCCAAGAGGTTCCCATGGAGCGGGTCCTCGAGGCTGCCAGGACCCTGCCCATTCTCGCTCCCCGAAGGCTGGTGCTGGTGGCCAACGCCTCGGGTCTCAGCACCCCAGAATGGAACAAGGTCCTTTCCTATCTGCAAGATCCCTCTCCCCACACATGCCTCGTCTTCCTGTCTGAAAGACTTCCGGAGCCGAAGGAGATCCAAAAGGCCATGGGGGATAAGGGGGTGCTGCTGAGGTTCCGGCCCAGGACGGTCAAAGACGCGGGCTCTTGGGTGACCTCTCGATTTCAGCAGGAGGGGAAACGGATTCGACCGGAGGCTGTGGCGCTCTTGCTGGAACGTGCAGGGACCGGGGAGGGTGAATTGGAGATCGAGATCCAGAAGATCCTCTGTTACGTAGGAGATTCCAAGGAGGTCAGCGCCGAGGATGTGGCCCAAGTGGGGACGGATATCCGGCCCTTGAAGCTCTTCGACTTGACCGATGCCTTGGCAGAATACCGAACAGCACAGGCCCTTCGAATCCTCCATCGATTGATGGAAGAGGGAACCCATCCTCTGGCTCTTTTGGGAATGCTCCTCAGACAGATCCGTCTCTTGTGGCAGGCTCGGGAATCCCTCCATAAGGGGAGAGAGGAGATATCGAAAGAGTTGAATCTGCCCCTTTATCAGGTGGACCGCCTCAGGAGAGCGGCCAAGTTGTGGGAGATGGAAGAACTTTGGGAGGCCTATCAAGGGCTTGTGGATATGGATCGGACCTTGAAGTCCGGAGGGCTTCCTCCAAAGACCCTTCTGGAACGGTGGATCCTTCAACGAAAGAAGGAAGGGAGGCACGCCCCCCCTTCCACCCCCGCATGGAGGAGACTTTGAGAGGGGCTTATTGGGTGAGAAGGTTGACCTTCCTCGCCAAGCGTGAGATCTTCCTGGCTGCGGTGTTTCGGTGATAGACTCCTTTGGAGACGCTTCGGTGGATTACAGATGTCGCTCGCCTGAGGGCCAACTGAGCCTCCTCCACATTCTTTTCTTCTATCGCCTTGAGGACCTTTTTCACTTCGGTCTTTACTCGAGATCGGATGCTCCGATTTCGGATCCGGCGTTTCTCGTTTTGCCTCATTCGCTTAAGCGCCGAAGGATGATTAGCCACAGTGGAACCTCCAGTTGTTTCTGTAAATTGTCGACCAGCTACATCCCTTGAAGGGAAGTAAGGCTATGCTCTCCTCATCCCCAATGGATACCTGCTTACGGGCGAGGAATAAGTCTTTAGAGAGAACAAATTTTAACTAGTTTTTGACAATGTTGTCAAGATAGCTTTCCCCTTTCCCGATTGAGGGGGGACTTTGTCATCCCTTTCTGGGCATTTGGCCAATGGTGCGTCATCAGACAGGAATGAGCCGTCCAGCCGCGGTAGTTGGCTCGGCCACTTTGGCCAGCCGGATCCTGGGCCTCGTTCGAGACATGGTCCTAGCGGGGGTTTTGGGAACCTCCATGTCTGCGGATGCGTTTTTTGCAGCCTTCCGGCTTCCCAACTTCCTCAGGAGGATGTTTGCCGAGGGATCCTTGACCGCGGCCTTCATCCCCGTTTTCTCCGAGGTTCAGACCCGGGAAGGGAGGAGCTCCGCCTTCCGCCTGGCGGTCTTGACCCTGAACTGGCTTATCTTGATTCTCTCATTGATCTGCATTGCCTGCATATTATTTGCTCCCCAGGTTGTGAGTCTTCTCACTCCCGGATGGATCCAAGACCCGGTCAAGTTTTCTCTAACCGTCCGCCTNACGCGCATAATGTTTCCCTATATCCTCCTGATTTCCATGACCGCCTTGGCCATGGGGGTCCTTAATGCTCAGGGTCACTTCGCTTCCCCCGCCCTGGCTCCCGCAGCATTGAACGTGGTCCTCATCGTTTCCGCTTTGCTTTCGGCCTGGGGCTGGGGCAAACCGGCCTTGGGACTTGCCGTTGGAGTCCTCGTGGGGGGGCTCGTCCAGGTCCTCATGCAGCTTCCACCGCTTTGGAAACGAGGGTTCCGTTGGAAGCCCGTTCTGGATCCCAAGGATCCTCATCTCTGCAAGGTGGGGCGCCTCTTCCTTCCCTCCTTTCTTGGATCCGCCGTCTATCAGGTGAACATGGTCGTTCTGACTGTGCTGGCCTCCTTGTTGCCCCAAGGGAGTCTCAGCGCTCTTTACTATGCCGACCGTCTCGTGCAGTTTCCATTGGGGGTCTTCGCCATCGCGGTGGGTACGGCGGCCCTTCCAGCCCTCTCCCGCCGTGCTTCGGAAGGGGATATGGATGGGATGAGGGAGACCTTTGTGCAAGCCTTTCGTCATGTTGGCCTCATCATGATCCCATCCGCAGTGGGTCTGATCGTCCTGAGGGAGCCCATTATGGCGATCCTGTTCCAGAGGGGGAGGTTCGATTGGGTGGCCACCCATATGAGCGCCCAGGCCCTCTTCGCCTATGGGGTGGGGCTGTGGTTTGTGGCCGAACTTCGTGTCCTGGCCCCGGCCTTTTATGCATTGAAGGATACGACTACCCCCATGAAGGCCGCAGTGATGGCCATCCTGCTGAATCTCCTCTTCTCCCTTCTCCTGATGCGTCCCCTTGGACACGCGGGATTGGCCCTGGCCCTCTCCCTCTCAGCCACGTGTCAGTGGGCAGGGCTCCTTTGGAGACTGCGGAGCCGCTTGATGGGGCTGAAGCTGTGGGATTTGTTTGCTCCCATACCTTCCATTCTCTTGGCCAGTACGATGATGGGGCTGTTCTGTTGGTTCTTGTCCGGGATGGTGGATTGGTCGGAGTCGGCAACCTACCTCCAACGAGTCGCCTCCTTGGTGGTGTGTATTTTTACAGGGGGAATCCTGTATGCAGGGATTCTCTATGCGCTGGGGCTGCAGGAGGCAAGAGATATCTTCCTGTTGATCCTGAGGAAAGTGCGGGGGGGGAGGAGTTGCCGGGATCGTGGAAGTTGTGATAATAGTTGAAATGGCAAGGGATTTCCGAGAAGCTGCCCCTAGTTCAAAGGCACTTTCTCTAGAGGAGGCCCGGAGGGGGCGATGGTGTTGTGGAGAAGGCAGAGAGATCGTTCTTCAAGGCCTGTTCCCGGAATACCGGGAGGAGGAAGGCTCCGGACCCTCCGATTCGGCATGGTCCATCAGATCGGGTTTTTGGTCCTCCTCAGCCTCATCGTCTTCGGGGTGATCAGCGGCCTGATCATCCGTACCAAATACCGGGAGTCCCTCCAGAGCGACCTCGTGGCCGAGGGGCGGAGTCTCGCTGAAGGGATAGCAAGGAGTCTGGAGGGGGGGCTCCTTCAAGATCGGCCCGAGGCCTTGCAGGAGCTTCTCTATGAGTTGAGACATCTCCACGGGGTGCTCTATATTCTGGCCCTGGATGCCGATGGGAAAATCGTGGGCCACTCCTTTTCCGGTCCGCCCCCGAGGGTCTTGGTGCAACGAGCCTTTGAGCGGGAGGGCATCCAGCAGATCCCCTATCCCGGATCACCAGGGGCCATCGACATCGCGGCTTCCACCTCCGCGGAGGGCTTGGCCAGCATCCATGTGGGGATGGACCTGGGCCTTGTGGCCCGCAGGTTGGAGAACGTCCCCGTCATCGTCTGGAGGATCGTCTTGGTGAGCGTCCTATGCGCGGCCTCCGTGGCCATAATCGTCTATTGGCGCATAATCCGCCCAATCCACGTCATTGTGGAGGCCATTCGGAGGATCGGAAGGGGCCGTTTCTCTGGGAGGGTTCCCATCCATTGCGGAGGAGAGTTGGGGATCGTTGCGGCCTCTTTGGAGCTGATGTACGCTGATCTCAGGCGATACCACGAACAGCTAGAGGCCAAGACCAGGGAGCTAGAGGCCAGCAAAGAGGAGCTCCAGCGGCAGAACGAAGAGATCAGGAAGGCCCAGGCCCAGATGATCCGATCGGAGAAGTTCGCATCCATGGGGCAATTGGCCGCCAGCATTGCCCACGAGATCAGCAATCCCCTCGCCGGGATCCTCACCTATGTCAAGTTGATTCGGAGAAAATTGGAATCGGGTCAATCCCTTGAGGAGCACAAGGAGACCTACCGTCATTATCTCTTGACCATGGAGCGTGAGACCGAGCGCTGTGGAAATATCGTCAAGAACCTTTTGGATTTCGCTCGAAGCTCCGAACCCGACCTAAGGGAGATCGATGTCCATCGGGTCCTGGAGGACACGCTTTTCTTGCTCAAGTTCAAGTTGATGATGCATGATGTGGTCCTGGAAAAGGACTATGGAGAGATTCCCCCTGTGTCGGGAGATTTCGGACAGCTCAAGCAGGTCTTCCTCAACGTGATCCTCAACGCCCTTGAGGCCATGAAAGGGGAGGATCGACGACTGCAGATCCGCACAACCTACCATCGGGAGTCCAAAAGCATTTTTGTGGAGATTCAGGATACAGGGGAAGGCATCTCGGAGGAGAATATCTACAAGGTCTTCGATCCCTTTTTTACGACCAAACCCCGAGGGACGGGGATGGGGCTTGCCGTGGTCTACGGGATCCTGGAAAAGCACAACGCCGACATCAACATCGACAGCGAACCCGGGAAGGGGACCAAGGTCACCATTCAGCTCAATGCGGCCACTGGGGACACCTTGAAGGAGGGGGATCGTCGGGTGGAGGCGAGATGAGCAAGGTTCGGGGGCACATCCTTGTGGTGGATGACGAGAAGATCATGCGTGATTCCCTCTGTGCCTGGTTGGAGGAGGATGGGTTCCGGGTACAGAGCTTGGATAATGGACGCGATGCCCTGGAGGTAGTCCGCCATGAGGTCTTCGATGCCATCCTGGTCGATCTGAAGCTTCCTGATATGGATGGACTGGAGATCCTGAAGGCCAGCAAGAGCTATCAACCCAACACTCCGGTGATGATTATCACCGCCTATGCCAGTGTGGATACGGCCATCAAGGCCATGAAGGAAGGCGCCTACGACTACATCACCAAGCCTTTTAACCCCGAGGAGGTCTCCCTTACCCTCCACAACTTGATCAGACATCAGGCCCTTCAGCGGGAGAACATCTATCTTAAGCTCAAGCTGGAACAGAGATACGACTATCGGAACATCATCAGCAAGAGCCACAAGATGGAGCGGATCTTCGAGCTGATCCAGACCATTGCGGACACACGCTCCACGGTTCTCATTCGGGGAGAGAGCGGCACCGGCAAAGAGCTTATCGCCCGGGCCATCCATTACGAGAGCAACCGGGCGCACCACCCTTTCATCTCGGTCTCCTGTGCGGCTCTGGTGGACTCCATCTTGGAGAGTGAGCTCTTCGGCCACGAGAGAGGGGCCTTCACGGACGCCAAGACACGGAAGCGCGGCAAATTCGAGTTGGCTGACAGGGGAACCCTCTTCTTGGATGAGATCGGCGACATCAGCCCCAAGCTCCAATTGAGCCTTTTGCGGGTCCTCCAGGAAAGGGAGTTCCATCGAGTGGGAGGGGAGGATCCCATCCGCGTGGACGTGAGGGTCATCGCCGCGACCAACCGAAACCTGGAGGAGGCGGTCAGGGAGGGGAAGTTCCGGGAGGACCTCTATTATAGGCTNAATGTCATTTCCATCCATGTGCCTCCCTTGCGGGAGCGGAAAGAGGACATTCCCCTCCTTGTGGAACACTTTATCGAGAAGGTGAACATCGAGTCGGGCAAACGGGTTGAGGGGATCTCGGAAGAGGCCCTCCAGATCTTGTTGGAGCACGATTGGCCGGGCAATGTGCGCGAACTGGAGAACGTCATCGAGCGGGCGGTCATCATCAANAAAGGGGGCGTGATCCTTCCGAGGGATCTCCCCCCTCAGTTGATGCGTTCCCACCAGGGGGAGGAGGTCTCCCCTTCCTCCCNGAAGACGCTCCAGGAGGTGGAACGGATCCACATCCTGCGGGTCCTCAATGAGAATGACTGGAACATCCTGCGATCCGCCAAGATTCTGGGCATCGATCGTTCCACCCTCTACGCCAAGATCAAACGGTTCGGCCTGAGCCGAGACGATACCGCAGCGGGCTGAGTCCTACCACACTACCTCCTTGGAAAAGATCTTCCGATAGAGGTTGGGGGTCACGAAGGCCTGGCCATGGATCTCTGCGTCATAGTAGCGGGTCCGGACTTCAGGGGGTTCTCTCCGGACCACCCTGGGGTCAAGCCCCTTGGAGCCCACGGAGAAGGCCCACCAATTGCCGGGATAGGTGGCGATGGGGGCCGTATAGAGATCGACCCGTGGAAAGACCCCCTTGAGAAGGTTCTGGATCTCCACCNCAATGTCACGGTGGAAATGGAGGGACTCGCAGTGGGTCACGAACATTCCCTCTTCGGTCAAGACGNCTTTGACCTNATTGAAAAACTCCTTCTTGAAGAGACTTCGGGCGAAGCCGATGATGTCGGTGGAGTCCACGATGAGGATATCCAGCGAGGAAGAAGGGGCCTTTCTGACGAAATCGGCCCCGTCCATCACCCGCATCTCCACCCTGGGNTCCTCGATTCCGATTGAGACGCTGGGGAAGAATTCCTTGGAGACCCGAATGACCTCCTCNTCGATTTCAACGAAGTAGAGCTTTTCCACTGTGGAGTGTTTCAGGACCTCGCGCACTACACCCCCATCTCCGCCCCCAATAACAGCCACTCTGCGAGGGTTCGGGTGGGCATGCATGACCACATGGGTCAACATTTCATGATAGAAAAATTCATCCCTTTCCGTAAGTTGGACGATGCCGTCGAGGATCAGCATCCTGCCGAAAAAGGGGTTCTGAATGACTAGGATCTCTTGGTACTTGCTCTTTCCCTTGTAGAGGACTTTCTCTACTTCGTAGCTGTATTCCACTGGGGAGTAAGGTTCCCTCTCCACAAATCGGATCATGGATTCCACACTCCTTTCTCTGACGACAGTCCCCAAAGGGCATTTCAATCGGCCGTTGAGGCTACGGAGGGAGTCGCCGGGAAATCCTTCCGCAGGTTAACGCCTTGATCCTTCCATCCGGTCTGCGGCTCGCCCCTCGGACTCTACCGGCCGAGGGATCGCGTTTGGGAGACGGCCCTCAGATGAGGATGGTAGCGGGGATGGAGAAGCCGTTGAACTCCGATGCATAGGAGATCGTATAGGCCCCTCCAGATAAGATCAGGAGGAGGTTTCCCACCTCGGGCTCCTCCAAGAGGACGTTCTCGTCAATCACATCGAAACTGTCGCAGCTGGGTCCGGCTAAGGTCCATGGTTTCTTCGGAGCGTTGGAGCCTTCCACCAGATAGGTGTATCGGATTCCCCCCAGTGTCTCCATGAGACCATTGAAGACCCCGACGTCGATGTAGAGCCAGTCGTCATCCCCTCTTCGGGCCTTTCCGATTACGCTGGAGACCAGAATCCCTGCATCTCCCACCACGGCCCGACCCGGCTCGAGGTGGATTTGGACGGAGTCGGGAAATTTCTCGCAGATGAGCCGGTTGATGTTCTGCTCGATGGTGTCGATCTCCAACACGGCCTTGGTATAGTTGACAGGATAGCCCCCTCCGATGTTGAGGAGGGAGAGGTTCAACCCCCTCTCGGCGGCTGCATCCCAAAGCCGTTTTGCCTTGTCCAGGGCAATGCTCCAGTTGTAGAGATTCGTACATTGCGAGCCCACATGGAAAGTAATCCCCACGGGGGTCAGTCCTTTCTGCGAGGCGAAGAGGAGTAGTTCCAGGGCCTCCTGAAGCTCCACTCCGAACTTCCGACTCAGGGGCCACTCGCTTCCTTCATTGGGGACCGCCAGCCTCACATAAACGGATGACCCCGGGGCATATCGGGCCATCTTATCCACTTCCTCCCTGGAGTCGAAGGCGAACAAGCTGACCCCGTATTCGTAGGCCATCCGCAGGAACTTAAGGGATTTGACGGGGTTGCTGGAGATGATCCGGTGCGGAGGAACCCCGATCCTGGCCAAAATCTCCAGCTCTCCTTCGGAGGCGATCTCAAAGCCCAATCCGAGCTGGTGAGCCAGGCGGGCCACCTCCGCGTCGGGATTGGCTTTCAGGGCATAGAAGACCGATGAGTTTCGGATACCGCGGCCGATGAAGGAGGCCTTCTCGCGGACTTTCTCCTTATCCATGAGGAGAAACGGAGTCTCGGGGGTCTGCCCATCGAGGAAGTTGAGGACCTTAAAGAGGGTCGATTTGGAGATAAGCTGGGCATGCAGTCGATCCACACGGAAGGTCCTCGTCATTCCCCTTCTCCCTCTCTGTTTCCAATGAATTATCGAACGCCGTCCGCTGCAGGAGACTTCGTCCTCAACACTTTAATCTCTACGGAAGAGTGCCCATGGGGCTAGAGCACGCCCTGCTGGTGAAGCTCCTCGATCTCCTCCGAAGAGAGTCCCAAGAGTTCCCTCAGGATCTCGTCGGTATGTTGCCCCAACGTAGGAGGAGGCAGACGCAGATTCCCTGGGGTACGACTCATCTTGATGGGAATACCTGTCACTCGGATCTTGCCCACGGTGGGGTGAGTCATCTCGCAGACCATCTCCCTGGCCAGGGCCTGCGGGGAGCTGAGCGCCTCCTGGACGTTCCAGACCGGGCCGTTGGGGATTCCGGCATCGTCCAGCATCCCTCTAAGCTCGTCCGTGGAGTATTGGGTGGTCCTGCCCTCGATGAGGCGAATCAGATCGGGCCGGTTCTCCACCCGTTTGGGGTTTGTGTCGAAACGGGGGTCCTTTTCATATTCTTCCAGTCCCATGACCTTGCAGAAGGTGGACCACAAGGCGTTGTTCCCCACGGCGATGTTGATATAGCCGTCTTTGGTTCGAAAGCTCTCGTAAGGTGCGATGAGAGGATGTTGGTTCCCCATGGGTTTAGGAGACTCCCCCGTGGCGAAGTATCTTCCCGCCTGAAAGGTCAACTGGGCGATCTGACTCTCGAACAAAGACGTCTCCACCACCTGTCCTTCCCCCGTGGCCTGTCGATGATATAGAGCCACCAAGATCCCGAAGGCCGCGAACATCCCGGCTGTGATGTCGGCCTGTGCGACTCCCACCTTCAAGGGGGGACCGCCCGGCTCGCCGGTGAAGCTCATGATCCCGCCCATGCCCTGGGCTATCAGATCGTAGCCCGGCCGATGTGCGTCCGGTCCCGAGGGCCCGAAACCGGTGATGGCGCAGTAGATCAGTCTGGGGTTGAGGATTTTCAGGTCTTTGTATCCAAGACCCAGCTTGGCCATGGTCCCCGGCCGGAAGTTCTCCACCAGCACGTCGCAGTGCCTCACCAGCTGTCGAAAGACCTCCTTGCCCTTCTCTTCCTTGAGGTTCAGGGTAAGGCTCCTCTTGTTTCTGTTGACACTGAGAAAGTAGGCGCTCTCCCCGTCCACAAAGGGAGGCCCCCAGTGCCTGGCATCGTCGCCCACCTTGGGCACCTCCAGCTTGATGATATCGGCCCCCATATCACCCAACATCATGGTACAATAGGGGCCTGCCAGCGCCCTGGAAAGGTCGAGAACGCGGATGCCTTCAAGCGGTCTTGGCTTCATTCCTTCCTCCTTCCTGCCGTTGTAGAGGACTCCGCATTGGACTTCGTCTTCCATTGCAGGTCGAGCGACCCCCCATGGAGATTCCCATTATAGCCGATCTGCGACTCAGAGAGATCTATCCCCAGGAGCTCGGATACCCCTGAGCCTGCCGTTCTGCTGGAGCCAGGAAGCGCGTTCCTTTATTCCCGCCCCGGGAGGAAGGAGAGAGACCGGTGTGCGTCCATAGCAAGGAGGACAGTGGCCTCATCAGGTGGTGTCCCGCTCGCAGAGCTCGATGAGGACCCCATGGGTCTCCTTGGGGTGAATGAAGGCAATGCGTGCCCCTCCCGCCCCTCTTCTTGGCGTCTCGTCGATGAGTCGGACTCCTTTGGCCTTGAGCGTACGGAGGGCCTCCTCCAGGTCGTCAACCCTCAGGGCGATGTGCTGAATCCCCTCGCCCCTGGCCTCGATGAATCGAGCTATGGGCCCGTCTGGTCTGATGGACTCCAGTATTTCGATCTCCCCTTCCCCCAAGGGGAGGAAGGCGACCCGGACAGCCTGGTCCTCGATAGTCTCGTAGCCTTCCACCACCATCCCCAACTTCTCGGTGAAAAACTTCAGGACCTCCTCCATCTCTTTGGCCGCAACGCCGATGTGATCGATATGAAGAACCTTCATGATCCCACACTCCCTCTCGCGTTTCTCCTAAGCCCATGGGGAGAGTTCATAATTGACCCATGCCCCGTTAGCCCGTCCTTAATCCCTTGAGGGAAGGTGTTCTTGAATGTAGTGTACAATATCCTCGGTGAAGGTTCCTGGGCCGAAGATCTCCGCGATACCCGCATCCTTCAATTTGGGGATGTCTTCGTCCGGGATGACCCCTCCCCCTAGCACCAAGATGTCCTCCACCCCGTTCTCCCGTAGAAGTTCCATGACCTTGGGGAAGTGATAGTCATGGGCCCCGGAGAGGCTGCTCAGACAGAGCACATCCACGTCTTCTTGGATGACGGCGTTTACGATCTGCTCGGGGCTCTGACGGAGGCCCGTATAGATCACCTCCATGCCCGCGTCCCTGAGGGCCCGGGCCACCACCTTGGCTCCTCGGTCGTGGCCGTCCAGACCCGGTTTGGCCACCAATACCCGGATCTTCCTTCTCTGCCCCATGCTGCGATCCCTCCTTGCATCCATCCTTCCTGCTTCCTGGGCTCTCTTAAACGTCCGGGATTCAGAAGCTCACCGTTGCCTGGTACTCCCCGAAGACCTCCCGAAGTACGTCGCAGATCTCGCCCAACGTGGCCTCAGCCTTGACCGCTTCGATAATGAAGGGGACCACATTGTCAGTTCCCTGAGCCGCTGTCCTCAATCCCTCCAGGGCTCGGCGATGCCGGACAGGATCCCGCCTTCGTCGGATTTCCTCGAGCTTTTCGACCTGTCGTTCGCGCACTGTGGGATCCACCCGGAGAAGACCTGTCAGGGGGGGCTCTTGGGTCTGGAACCGGTTGATCCCAACGATGATCCGTTCCCCCTTTTCGATCTCCATCTGGTAGCAGTAAGCGGCCTCTTGAATCTCCTGCTGAATGAATCCCTTTTCGATGGCCTTTGGGGAGCCTCCCAACTCGTCGATCTTGCGGATGTATTCCTCGGCCCGTTCCTCGATCTCCCGAGTGAGGCGCTCCACATAGTACGATCCGCCGAGGGGATCGATGGTATCCGCCACGCCGGACTCATAGGCGATGACCTGTTGAGTTCGGAGGGCGATCTGGACGGACTCCTCGGAAGGGAGGGCCAGTGCCTCGTCCATGGAGTTGGTATGCAGGGATTGGGTCCCACCCAGCACCGCAGCCAGGGCCTGGAGGGTCACCCGGATGATGTTGTTCTTTGGCTGTTGGGCCGTCAAGGTGCTGCCCGCGGTCTGCGTATGAAATCGGAGCGTCCAGGAACGAGGGTTCTTGGCCTTGAAACGTTCCTTCATGATACGGGCCCACAGCCTGCGGGCGGCGCGGAACTTGGCCACTTCCTCGAAGAAGTCGAGGTGGGAGTTGAAGAAGAAGGAGATCCTGGGAGCGAAGGTGTCCACATCCAGACCCGCGTCCAGAGCGGCCTGCACGTAGGCTATGCCNTTGGCCAAAGTGAAGGCCACTTCCTGGACGGCGGTGCATCCCGCCTCCCTCATGTGATAGCCGCTGATGCTGATGGTGTTCCAATTGGGGACGTGTTTGGAGCAAAAGGCGAAGATGTCTGTGATGATACGCATGGAGGGGCCGGTGGGGAAGATGTAGGTCCCCCGGGAGGTGTATTCCTTTAGGATATCGTTTTGAACTGTGCCGCTGAGCTTCTCGGAGGGAACTCCCTGCTCTTCGGCCACGGCGATGTACATGCCCAGGAGGATGGCCGCAGTGGCGTTGATGGTCATGGAGGTGCTCACCTTATCCAGAGGGATTCCCTCAAAGAGGGTGCGCATATCGTGGATCGTGTCGATGGCCACCCCCACTTTGCCCACCTCTCCGATGGCGGTGGGATGATCCGAGTCGTAACCCATTTGCGTGGGGAGGTCGAAAGCCACACTAATGCCCGTTTGCCCCTGTTCCAGCAGGTAGCGGTAACGGCGGTTGGACTCCTCGGCTGTCCCGAAGCCCGCGTATTGCCGCATGGTCCAGAATCGACCTCGGTACATGGTCGGCTGGACACCTCGGGTGAATGGATACTCCCCAGGAAACCCGAGATCCCTGAGATACTCCATTCCCTCTAAATGGGTGGGCAGGTAGACCCTCTCCACAGGGATCCCCGAGGACTTGAGGAAGGCCTTCTTTCTTTCAGGGCGTTTGGCTAGGGTCTGAGCCGTCTTTTCCTCCCATTTCCTATGGGCCCTCAGGATCTCATCCCTTTCCTTCTCGTCCACCATGGTCCCTCACCTCACCTGGATTCCCCTCCATGAGCTCAGAGGGGGATGTTACCGTGTTTCCTTTCCGGAATGATGTCCTTTTTGTCTCTGAGCAGTTCCAAGGCCTGGATGATCTTGGGTCGGGTCGTCTTGGGCTCGATGATCTCATCGATGTATCCCAGGGAGGCGGCCATATAAGGGGTGGCGATGGTCTTTCGGTATTGCTGGACCAGCCGCTCCCGAACCCTCTCTGGGTCATCGGCGTCCTTGATCTCGTGTCGGAAGACGATGTTTACCGCCCCCTCAGGACCCATGACTGCGATCTCGGCCGTGGGATAGGCGAAGTTGATGTCTCCACGGAGGTGCTTGCTGGCCATGACCACATAGGCTCCTCCGTATCCCTTGCGGGTGATCACCGTTATCTTGGGCACTGTGGCCTCTGCATAGGCGTAGATGATCTTGGATCCGTGTTTGATGATTCCCCGCTCCTCCTGTTCCACGGCCGGGAGAAACCCGGGGACATCCACGAAGGTGATCAAGGGGATGTTGAAGCAGTCGCAGGTACGGACGAAACGGGCGCACTTGATGGAAGCGTCCACATCGATGCAGCCCGCCAAATGATATGGTTGGTTGGCCACGATTCCCACCGCCTGTCCATTCATCCTGGCGAATCCCACCACCATGTTCCGGGCGTAGTGTTCGTGGACTTCGAAGAAGTAGCCGTTATCGACCACAGACCGGATGATCTTCTTGATATCATATGGCTTTCTGGGATTGGCGGGGACCATCTCCTGGAGGGCGTCCTCTTGGCGGTCGGGGTCGTCGTCGGTCTCCATCACTGGGGGCTTCTCCCGGAAATTCTGGGGAAGGAACGTGAGGAGTTCCCGGATCCTCCGCAGACAGGCCTCATCGTCGGGATCCACGAAGTGGGCCACTCCGCTCCTTTGTGAGTGGACTTTGGCCCCACCCAACTCCTCGCTGCTTACCTCTCGGTGTGTGACGGCCTTGATGACGTTGGGGCCGGTGATATGCATATAGCTGGTCTTGTCCACCATGAAGATGAAGTCTGTGATGGCTGGCGAGTAGACGGCCCCTCCGGCACAGGGGCCCATGATGGCGGAGATCTGGGGAATGACGCCAGAGCACAGGACATTGCGGAGGAAGATCTCCCCGTAACTACCGAGGCTTACCACCCCTTCCTGGATGCGTGCGCCTCCCGAGTCGTTTAATCCGATGACCGGGCATCCGGCCTTGACGGCCAGATCCATGATCTTGCAGACCTTCTCCCCGAAGGGACCGCTAAGCGATCCACCGAAGACCGTAAAGTCCTGCGAAAAGACGAAAACCGGCCGTCCATGGATCCGTCCATAACCCGTTACCACCCCGTCGCCGAGGATGCGCTTCTTCTCCATACCGAAGTCATGGCAACGATGGACCACGAACTTGTCGAATTCCTGGAATGTGCCCGGGTCCAGAAGGAGTTCGATCCTCTCGCGGGCGGTCAGCTTTCCCTTATCGTGCTGGGCCTGGATGCGCTCCTTTCCACCTCCAAGCTCAGCCAGCTCATTCATCTCGCGAAGCTTGGCGTAGTGCTCTTCCAGTTCCATTCCACTGCCTCCTTGCCCTGGACATGGCCGCGGACGTCGCTCATTTCAACGTAATCGCCCATGCCCCGCCTTTGGCGGGGCACCCTGGAGTCATGAAAATAACCGCCGTTTCGTCTATTTCGCCCATTTCATCCTCTTGATCCGTTTCGTCCATTTCCCACTTCTGGCGGTTTTTCCGCCCTTGACGGGGGCTCCCACGCCAAGGGCGCAACTCCATGCTCTTTGCTATCACGCCGTGTGCCGTATGCCTTTCGCCTTTCGCCCCTTCCTCCGTTGGGGGAAAAAAGGGTGCGGTCCTCTCCGCTCTGCGTTCATGACTCCCCTGCAACCTCCCTGAGGGCGCGCTCAACGGTCTGCCCGATCTCGGCGGGACTCGGGGCCACCATTACTCCAGCTTCCTCGAGGACCCGAATCTTTTCCTGGGCTGTTCCTTGTCCACCGGAGATGATGGCACCAGCGTGCCCCATCCGCCTTCCGGGGGGGGCGGTCTGTCCTGCAATGAAGGCCACCACGGGCTTTCGGAAGCGCTCCCGGATATAGACGGCGGCTTCCTCCTCTGCCGTGCCTCCAATCTCTCCAATGAGGACCACAACGTGTGTCTCCGGGTCTTTCTCGAAGAGGGGAAGAAGATCCAAAAAGGTGCTCCCCACAATGGGATCCCCTCCGATACCAATACAGGTGGACTGCCCGATTCCCCGACGGGACAGCTGGTCCACGGCCTCGTATGTCAGGGTGCCGCTTCTGGATAGCACCCCCACATGCCCGGGCCGATGGATCGCCCCGGGCATGATGCCTACTTTGCACTGACCGGGGGTGATCACACCAGGGCAGTTAGGCCCAATGAGACGAGATTCGGACCGGTTCAAGGCTTCTCGAACCCGGATCATGTCCCTGACGGGGATCCCCTCTGTAATACAGATGATCAGTTGGATCCCCTCGTCGATGGCCTCCAGGATGGCGTCCGCGGCGAAAGGGGGAGGGACGAAGATGAGGGAGCAGTTGGCCTCGGTCTCGCGACGGGCTTCTCCCACGGTGTGGAAGACGGGAACCCCGTCCTGGACCCGGCCACCTTTGCCCGGAGTCACACCGGCTACGATTCGGGTGCCATATTGGAGACACTGACGGGCATGGAAACTGCCTTCCTTCCCCGTGATTCCCTGCACCACAACCCGTGTATCCCTGTCGACCAGGATCGCCATCAGCGCCCTCCCAACTCCACGGCTCTCTGCGCAGCCTCCCTCATTCCCTCTGCCACAATCAGACGTAGCCCTGAGTCGGCAAGGAGCCGGCGGCCTTCCTCCGCATTGGTCCCCTCCAGCCGAACTACCATAGGGACCTCCATCCCCAATTCGGCGGCCGCCCTCACCACGCCCCTTGCGATGACATCGCAACGCATGATGCCGCCGAAGATATTGATGAGAACGACCTTGACCTTGGGATCGGACAACAGGATCCGGAAGGCATGGGAGACGGCCTCCTCACTGGCCCCTCCTCCCACATCCAGGAAATTGGCCGGTTCTCCCCCCACCACCTTGATCATGTCCATGGTGGCCATGGCCAGCCCGGCTCCGTTGACCAGGCAACCGATATTTCCGTCGAGCTTGATGTAGTTGAGCCCATGGCGTGAGGCCTCCCTCTCCAAGGGATCCTCCTCATCGGGGTCTTTCATGGATTCCCAATCGGGATGGCGGAAGGCCGCGTTATCCTCGAAGTTGATCTTGGCGTCCAGGGCGAGGACACGGCCGTCACCGGCGATGATCAGAGGATTGATTTCGGCCAGGGAACAGTCCTCTTCATAAAAAAGCCTGCAGAGGTGCTGTAGGACGCCCTGCATTTCGGGCAAGGCCTCCTTGGGAACCCCCATGGCGAAGGTCACCCTCCTTGCTTGGAAGGGATGAAGGGTGCCGTCGCTTTCTAATTTCTCTCTGAAGAGGGACTGGGGATGGCTGCGTGCAACTTCTTCGACCTCCATGCCTCCAGCGGAACTGACCAACAGGACCGCGCGCCCCTCGCTTCTGTCCACCGTAACGCCAGCATAGATTTCCTGGATTACGTCTACCCGCTCTTCCACCAATACTGCTCGGACCGGACGCCCTCGAGGGCCAGTCTGGGATGTGACCAAAGGAGCACCGAGAAGCCTCCGTGCATGGGACTCCACCTCATCCGGGGTCGAAGCCAAGAGGATGCCTCCGGCCTTGCCCCGACCACCTGCCAAGATCTGTGCCTTGACGACCCAACCGTCTCCTGGCAAAGCCAGTGCCGCTTCCCGGGCCTCCTCAGGGGTCCGGGCCAACGAACCGCGGGGCACATGAATGCCATGGCGCCGAAAGATTTCTTTGGCTTGAAATTCGTGGATCTTCATGCTACATCAACTTCCTCGCTTAGGTGTTTTACGATCGCCTCTTCAAACGTGCTATCCTGGCGACTCGCGGCGATATCGGCGCACACCGGCCTCGTAGAGGTCCTGTCCCAGTACGTCATTGATGACCGTTACGGGAAAGTCCCTCACGATCAGCCTTCGAATCGCCTCGGGCCCGAGGTCCTCATAGGCCACGATCTCCGAATGTACAATAGAGCGGGCTAACAGGGCACCTGCACCTCCAGTGGCCCCGAAATAGACCGCCTTATAGCGCCTTAAGGCCTCGATGACATCTTTGCCCCTTTTGCCCTTTCCGATCATCCCCTTGAGACCCCTTTCCAGAAGGAGCGGGGCGTAGGGGTCCATGCGGTAGCTTGTGGTCGGCCCCGCAGAACCGATGGGGCGGCCTGGCTTGGGCGGAGTGGGGCCCACGTAGTAGATCACCTGACCGTTGAGATCGAATGGAAGGGGGAGGTCCTTTTGGATCCTTTCCGCCAAACGTTTGTGGGCCGCATCCCTCCCAGTGTAAATGACGCCGTTGAGCAGGACCTTCTGGCCTATGCGCAGTGGCTCCACATCTTCATCGGTCAGGGGTGTCTCCAGTCGAATGGGTTCCTCCATGGGGCCTCCGTCTTTGAATCAATGTGAGATGTAGCCGAGCATTGTGTTCCTTCACAGAGACGGTGCAAACGGGGGCTTTGGGGCACGCCCTACAGCACCGCCCCCTGATGCCTGGCAGCGTGGCATTGAATGTTTACCGCCACAGGCAAGCTGGCGATGTGGCAGGGCATCATCTCCACGTGTACGCTCAATGCTGTGGTGTTCCCGCCGTAGCCTTGGGGACCGATTCCAAGACGGTTGATCCTCTCCAAGAGCACATCTTCCATGGCCGCGAGCTCAGGGTCTGGATGTGGAGAGCCCAGAGGACGAAGGAGGGCGCGTTTGGCAAGGATGGCTGCCTTTTCGAAGGTGCCTCCGATGCCCACGCCCACAACGATGGGTGGACAGGGATTGGGGCCTGCCTCTCGGACCCGTTCCACCACATAATCCATGACTCCCTCCTTTCCCACGGCAGGGGTGAGCATCTTGAGGCCGCTCATGTTCTCGCTCCCCCCGCCCTTGGGAACGGCGATTATCTTCAAACGGTCGCCTTCTACAAGCTCTAAATGGATGACTGCGGGAGTGTTGTCCCCTGTGTTGGCCCGGGTGAAAGGATGACAGGCGGATTTTCGGAGGTAGCCCTCTTGGTAGCCCTGACGGACGCCCTCCTGAATGGCCTTGTAGAGGGACCCCCCCACCACACGGAGGTCTTGTCCCATCTCCACGAAGACCACGGCCAAGCCCGTATCTTGACACATGGGGACCTCTTCGTCCCGAGCGATGCGGGCGTTGTCCAGAATCTCCTGCAAGACCTCTCGGGCCGTAGGGGAGGATTCCTTTTCCATGGCCTTCCTTAGAGCCGTTTGAACGTCCTCTCCCAGACAGGTGTTGGCCTTAATGAAGAGCCTCTTGACGACCTGAGTGACCTCCTGAATATGGATCTCTCTCATCTCGTCTCTCACCTTCCCCGGGAATCCGAATGAAGAGGAGAAAGATCTGACGGTCCCCTTTGGTCGGACNCCTCCCGCAGTCTCCGGATCCTGCGAATCAAGTCCCCGACCTGTCTTTCCACAAGGTAGTCCGCAATGTCCCTCGGGGTGTATCGGGGACGGAGGATCCACCTCCGAATCACGCCGAAGACCCCGCTGTAGACCAAAAAGTTGGCCTCCATGAAGGGATCCATGCCCCGGGTCCCCTCCAGGGCCTCCTCCAGGATCTTTTGAAAGTATTCCACGATCTCCGATTCCTTCTTCAAGATGACGCGGAGGTAGTCCTTGCGGACGTATTTGGCCTGGGTGTAGGCCAACATCACTTGGTCCTCCAGCTCCAGGGCACTCTCCACGAAGGCCCGGTAGGCGATACGAAGCCGCAGAAAAGGATCCGGCTGGTCTGGACACTGGGCTTTGACCCTTCCGTAGAAGGACTTGACGTAATTGTCGAAGAATAGATAGAGGATGTCGTCTTTGCTCTTCACGTAATCGTAGATGCTGCCCAGCCCTACCCCCGCCTCCTCGGCGATCTCCCGCACGGTGGCCTTGTGGTATCCTTTTTCCTTGAAGACTCGGATGGCTCCTTCGATGATCTGCCGGCGCTTTTCATCGATGAGCTGGCGATCCTTGACCTTAGCCTCGATTTTCATGGCTGTCCTCTGTGCGGTCCAGGTGGAAGAGGGCCTTTCGCCTCCTGGGTGTTTCTCGATCACTGAGGGGTTTTTCTCTCCCCTAAAGGCGGCCGGAAGACCGTTCCGAACAAACGTTCATTCATCTTAGGGATCCTTGTGGATTTGTCAAGCCCTTTCTCAGGAAAGGAAAGGGTCCCAAGGGGGGGAGAGGAAATGGGGCTGGGAGGCTGGCTCGTTGACTTCTCCTGGCCTGTTGTGGTAGAGGGTGAGGATAAGGAGGATGGTTTCTGGGATTCCGAATCGAGAGGAGGTGGAGCATGGCGAATGTGGAAGGTTATGAACTGCCCGATGAGCTCTACTACCATCGAGAGCACATGTGGGCCAGGGTAGAGGACGGCAAAGTGGTGGTCGGCATTACCGATTTTGCTCAGAAATTGGCTGGAGACATCAGCTTCGTGGACATGCCCGAGGAAGGTGATGAGGTAGAGCAGGACGAACGTGTCGGGACCATCGAGACCGGAAAGTGGCTGGGGAAGCTCTATGCCCCCGTCTCCGGTGAAGTAACCGCAAGAAACGAGGCGGTGGAGGATGACCCTACGGTCATCAATCGGGATCCCTATGGGGAGGGCTGGATCTTCGAGATCGAGATGAGCGCCCCTGAGGAGTTGAAGAACCTCCTCCACGGGGAGGCCGCTGTGGAATGGCTCAAGGGGGAGATCGAAAAGCACGCCAAATAAGATCTCCGAGTTCCAGGCCCCCACGGATTATACGGATGCCGGGCCTCCATGTTGGGCGTTGTACAGCTTGGACGTCAAAAGAGATCGAGAGGTCCGGGCCAATTCAACTCAAAGTGGGGGTCCTTTGCGTGGAGTGAGCCATGAAGATTCGGGTTCCCTACGGCCAGGAAGAGCTGACGGTCCAGGTCCCCGATGAGAATCTTATCGGGGTCTTTCATCCAAACGAAGTAGAGACCGGCCCTGAGCGCGAGACACTCCTTCATGCCCTGCAGAACCCGCTTGGAGGGCCCAGCTTCGATGAGTTCCTGGAAGGATCGGGGGAGGTCCTCTTCATCGTCAATGACGGGACCCGTCCCACGCCTACGGCCAAGGTCTTGGAGATCCTTGAGGAGCGCCTGAGGAAAGTGAAGGCCACGTTCATCGTGGCCACGGGGTGCCATAGAGCACCCACTGAGGAGGAGTACCGCTTCATTTTCGGCAGACTGTATCCTGATTTCAGCAATCGGATCTACGTCCACGACTCCCGCAATGAACGGGAAATGGCTTACTTGGGGACCTCCAAAAACGGCACCGAGATGTATGTGAACCACCATGGAGTCAAGGCGGACAAGCTGGTGGCTATTAGCTCCGTGGAGCCCCACTACTTCGGCGGATATACTGGTGGGAGGAAGTCGTTCCTTCCGGGAATCGCCTCCTACCGGACCATCGAGCAGAATCACAAATACGCCATCCGCCCCGAGGCCAAGAGCCTGGCCTTGGCCGGAAACCCGGTCCACGAGGACATGATCGATGCCTTAAAAAGCATCGAGGGCAAGCCCATCTTCTCCATCCAGGTGGTGTTGGATCGGCAGCGGCGCATCTACGCGGCCGCAACCGGAGACATACATGCCTCCCTCGATGCGGCCATCGAGAAGGCCAACGAGCTGTTCTGCGTTCGGGTGCCGCAGAAGGCCGATATCGTGGTCTCGGTGGCTCCGTATCCCATGGACGTGGACCTCTACCAGTCCCAGAAGACTTTGGAGAGCGGCAAACTCGCTTTGAAGGAGGGGGGCATCCTCATCATGGTGAGCAAGTGCCGTACGGGCATCGGGGAGAAGAGCTTCTTCGACCTACTTGCCCGAGCCGGTGGTGACCCCAAACGGGCCCTGGAGGAGATCGACAGAGGCTACAAACTGGGCTACCACAAGGCGGCCAAGATGGCCGAGATCGCCCTGTGGGCCGATATGTGGGCCGTGACGGACCTTCCCGATTCGGATCTGGAGACCGTATTCATGCGGCCCTTTCATGACCTCCAGAAGGCCTTGGACGAGGCCTTGGCGGTCAAGGGTAAGGACGCTAAAGTCCTCTTTCTGATGGACGGCTCCATCACTGTTCCCCTTGTTGGTGAAACCTGAAGAGAGCCAGTCCGTGAGGTCCTCGTGGATTTTCGGGGGGAATGACCTACGAGGTTAGGAGAGGTGGAGACATGCCCCTGAGAGAAGACATCGTCGAGAAATTGGTTGACATCCTGGGGGAGGAGAACTGCAGCACACGCACGGCGGAGCTCTATGTATACTCCTTCGACGGAGGGATTCACCGGAGGAAGCCGGATGCGGTGGTGCGCCCCAAGAATACCCTCCAGGTGCAGAAAATCGTGGAGCTGGCCAACCAAGAGAAGATCCCGCTGGTCCCACGAGGGGCCGGGACCGGGCTTGTGGGCTCTGCGGTGCCCATCATGGGCGGAATCGTAGTGGACATGCAGGGGATGAATCAGCTCCATGAGATACGCGTGGACGGTCTCTACGCCGTTGTGGAGCCCGGCGTGGTCTGCGATCGGTTCAACGAGGCCCTTAAACCTCACGGGTTTTTCATCCCGGGTCCAGCATCCAGCGAGGTAGCCACTCTGGGAGGGATGGTGGCGCTGAACGCCTCCGGGGGAAAGGCCCTTAAGTACGGGGCCACAAGGGACTACGTGCTGGGTCTTACAGTGGTCCTTCCCACGGGAGAGGTCATCGAGGTGGGTTCTCGGACACCCAAGAACTCCGGAGGATTTCAGTTCGAGAAGTTCTTCTGCGGGATGGAGGGAACCTTGGGGATTATCACCGAGATCATCATGAAGATCGCTCCCAGACCCAGAGGAAGGGCTGGCTGTGTGGCCTACTTCGATGAGCTGGAGAAGACCGGGCAGTGCGTGGCCAACATCATCGCCCACGGGCTTTTGCCCTCTCAGTTGGAGATCATGGCCGCCACCTCCATAAAGGCCGTCAACCGGGCCACCGGCATGGGCCTTTTGGAGTGCGCTGGGATGCTGCTCATCGAGGTGGACGGACACCCCAATGTGGTAGGGGAAGAGATCGAGCTGGTGGGTCGGATCTGCCGTGAGAGCGGAGCGATCCAGGTGGACCTCACCGATGACCCCAACCGCATCGATGAGCTCTGGAAGGGAAGGAAGCAGATGATCCCCTCCTTAAGCATCCTACAGGAAGATTACGCCACTGTGATGTTGGCCGATGATATGTCCGTGCCCATCTACAATGTGCCCAAGGCCCTCATGGCCTTTGAGGAGATCTCCAGTCAGTACGACATTCATATCCCGGCCTATGGTCATGCCGGAGACGGTAATCTCCACACCAAAGTCCTCATGGATCCCACCAACCCGGATCATTGGAGACAGGCCGAGGAAGCCGTCCCTCGTATATACGATGTGGTTCTATCGCTAGGGGGGACCACAACGGGGGAACACGGCATCGGGATCACCAAGGCCCCATTCCTCCATAAGGAGAGGGCCGGCGCCGTCAAGGTCATGAAGACCATCAAACGGGCCCTGGACCCCAACAACATCATGAATCCGCGGAAGGTCATGGACTGGGAGGAGGGCTTTGTGACCCACCTTCGCTATCCCTTCGAGATCCCGGAGCAGAAGGGGGAGCTGGCTCCATGGTTCCACGAGACGATCACCTGTACCCAATGCGGGTTTTGCAAAGGGGTCTGCCCGGGGATCCAGTGCACTGAGGGGTGGGATTCCGTGGGACCTCGAGGCAAGGTTGCCCTGGCCTATGGGGTTGTCACGGGAGAGATCGAGCTCGACGATTCGGTGGCCGAGCGCTTCTTTCAGTGCGTTCTGTGTGGAGATTGCCTTCGACGCTGTCCCTCGGGAATCCGAACCCCAGAACTGGTCAAGGCAGCGAGGGCCCAGCTTGTGGATTCTGGATTCGCCTATGATACCCACCGCTCCCTGGTGGAGAATATCCTGAAGACGGGCAACATATACGGCGACGAGGCCATGGAGACCCCTGCCACGGAGGGGGAGACGGTGGTCTTTCTGGGATGTCAATACGGCTCTCGGCTCAATAAGACGAAGAAGTACGTCAAGATCATGGATCGGCTCGGTCTGCGGGCGAAGCTGGAGGGAGGGCTTTGCTGCGGTTACCCTATGGCCGTCCTCGGCTTCAAGAAGGCCTTGGAGGGCTACAAGGAGCGGTTTCTGAAGCGGTTCAAGCCATCGGAGATGGTGGCCTTCTGTCCGTCATGTGCCCTTTTCCTTCACGAGGAGTACGGGTTTCCGGCAAAGCATGTGATCCAGGCCATGCTGGAGAAGATCGATTCGCGTTCCATCGAACCTGCTGGGAAGCGCGTCACCTACCATGATCCTTGCGACCTTTCGAGGGGCTTGAAGATGACCGAGGAGCCTCGTGAGCTCCTGCAGAAGCTGGGGTATGAAGTGGTGGAGATGGCCCATAACCGTCAGCAGTCACGATGCTGCGGAGGTGGGGGCGGGATTCTCACCTCAGACTTGAAGATGTCCCAGGATATCTCCGCCGCTCGCATCCAAGAGGCTTTGGATACTGGGGCCGAGGTCTTGGTGACAGCTTGCCCCACGTGTGAACAGGTCCTGAAGAAGGCCGCATCCACAGTAAAAGGACGGAAGATCGCCGTCAAGGAACTTAGCGATCTGGTCTGGGATGCACTGAAGTAGCGCGGATGGACCCATCTGGCTTGCCCGGAACCGGGGTCCATCGGATGGGTTCTATATCCAGGAGGAATCCGGCCCAGGAAGGGACCGGAGGAGAGGAGTGGGCCCAGAAGGGCCTCGGAAGAAGTAGGACTAGATGTCCTGAAGAGCCGAGGCCCTTTTCTTTTCCGGGAGGCGAAAGGGACCATGAGGATCTGTGTCTTGGACGGCCAGGGAGGAGGCATTGGGAGTGCTGTCATCCGAAGGTTGCGGGAGGTCTTCGAGGACAAGCTGGAGATCGTTGCCCTGGGAACCAATGCTGTAGCCACTGCGGCCATGCTCAAGGCGGGGGCCAACCGGGGAGCTACGGGCGAGAACGCGGTGGTCCGAAACGTGGGCAAGGCCCATGCCATCGTGGGCTCGGTGGGGATCGTGATGGCCCACGCCATGTGGGGGGAGATGACACCGGCCATGGCCGAGGCCGTGGCCTCTTCCGAGGCCCTGAAGATCCTGATCCCTTTGAGTCAAGAGCAGGTGGTCATCCTGGGGCTCCAGGCTCAGCCCTTGCCCCATCTCCTGGAGGAAATGGTGAAGCAAATCCACACCCTCATGGAGGAAGGCCATGTGTGAGGCCAACGTGTATCTGGTTCGAGAGGGCCGCGAGGAGCTCCTCATGGAGGCCGTGGACGTGATGGAGCCACGAGGAGATAAGCTCTATCTCAGAAACATCTTTGGAGAGCAGAGGGAGGTGGCCGCTCGTCTGAAGACCACATCCCTTCTGCAACACAAGATCCTCTTGGAGCCTTTGTCCGAAGGGGAGGAGACCTAAGGACGCTTAGAAGGTCCACCCCAACAAGNGACTCTGAGGCATTTTCTCCCACTCGCTTCCCCAGGTGGGGAAAAAGGGGAGGATTATTCCTTCCTGGCCCAATTGAGCGCGCCGCCCGCTACCAGGATCTCCCGCTCGCGGGGGCTCAATTCCAGTCGAAGAGAGATCTCCTTTTGTCCCACTCGGGCCTTGATCTCCCTTCGGCCTGCGAGCAGGGCCTCCCGGATGCCGGGCAAGAGCACGCGATCCCCTTGCTGGACGTACTGATAGTCTTCAGCGTGGACGAACTCCAAAGGGACAATACCGTAGTTGATGAGATTGGCCTTGTGGATCCTGGCGAAGCTCTTAGCGATCTTGGCTCGGATTCCCAGATAGCGAGGGGCCAAGGCGGCGTGTTCTCTGGAAGATCCCTGTCCATAATTCTCCCCTCCCACAATGAACCCTCCGGCGGCCTTCCGAGCCCTTTGTGGAAAGGTTTTGTCCAAGATCTCGAAGGTGAACTCACTGATGGCTGGGATATTGCTCCTCAAGGGGAGAACGCGGTTGCCTCCGGGCAGGATGTGATCCGTGGTAATATGATCCCCCACCTTGAGGATGACCTCACCCTCTAGCTCCTCCTCAAGGTCTGAGAATCGAGGAAAGGGTTGGATGTTGGGACCGCGGACCAACTCCACGCTGTCGAGGGCGTGGGCTGGGGCCACGAACCACTCGTCGTTGAATCGGAAGACCTTGGGGAATGGGACCTGGGGACAATCCCCCAAGGTCCTCGGATCGGTAATACGGCCGGCGAGGGCCGAGGCTGCAGCCACTTCGGGAGAACAGAGGTAGACCCGATCGTCCTTGAGTCCGCTTCGGCCCCGATAGTTGCGGGGCATGGTACGGAGGGAATTTGTGCCCGAAGCGGGCACTTGACCCATTCCGATGCAGCCGAGGCAGCCAGGCTGATGCACTCGTGCCCCGGCGTGGATAAGATCCAGAAACCCCCCCATGAGGGCCGCGTTCTCGATGACCTGACGGCTGCCAGGATTGACGTGGAGACTGAGCCCGGGATGGACTCGCTTTCCCTTTAGGATAAGGGCCGTCATCATGATGTCACGATAGGAGCCGTTGGTGGAGGAGCCCACGATCACCTGAGAGACCTCCACGTGGCTTAGAGAAGCGGCCGGTCTGACGTTGTCCGGGCTGTGAGGGCAGGCGACCAACGGCTCCAGTGTGCTCAGATCCAATTCGGAGATCTCGTCATAGGCGGCGTCCGAGTCCGCAGCCATCTCCGTCCACTGTCCCTCCCTGCCTTGCAGTCGCAGGAAATCTCGGGTGACCCCATCCGAAGGGAAGACCACTGCCGTGGCCCCCATATCCACGCCCATGTTGGCGATAGTGGCTCGAGCGCTCATGTCCAGATTGGCCACCCCTGGGCCGAAGAACTCCACTATCTTGCCCATTGCTCCCTTTACGCCATGGCGCCGAAGGAGTTCCAGGATGACGTCCTTTCCCGACACCCAAGGGGGGAGGCTCCCGGTGCAGTGGATCCCCCAGATTCTGGGCATGGGAAGATAGAAGGGGCGACCAGCCATGGCGAGGGCCACATCCAGACCACCTGCCCCCACGGCCAGCATGGCCAAACAGCCGCCCGTGGTGGTATGGCTGTCGGCTCCTAGGAGGGTCTTCCCGGGGATGCCGAATCGTTCCCGATGGATGTGATGGGAGATTCCGTTTCCCGGTGGGGACAGAAGGACTCCGTACTTGGCCGCGGCAGAATGGAGGAACCGATGGTCGTCTGCGTTCTTGTAGTCCGTCTGGAGGATGTTATGGTCTATATAACTGACCGACAACTCAGTGCGGACGCGAGGGATCCCCAGTGCCTCGAAGGCCAGATAGACCATGGTCCCCGTAGCGTCCTGTGTGAGGGTCTGGTCGATGCGGAGTCCGATCTCCTCTCCGGGGACCATCCGTCCCTCCACCAAGTGGGACTCTATCAGCTTGTGTGCGAGGGTCATTCCCATCCGGGACCTCCTTGCTCCATTGCTCCGACCTAGGACCTTACCGAGCCATGCGGGGAGGCATTGAAGAGAGGCCGTGCTTCTCTGATTTGCGGAAGATCTGACGGCCTACTCTGCTTTGCTTACCACCGTGACCTGATCCGCGGTGCGCTCTTGGTAGGGTTCGGTGAGATGGAGGCTGTATCGACTCAACATCCAGAGCTCAGGGAGGATCTCGGAGACCAGTTCTCCGTCGTCGAAGATGCGGACGATGGCGTTCTCCGAGACCACCACGGCCACTGCACTGGTCTGACGGGTAATGGAGGCGGCGGCCATATGTCGGCTGCCCAGCCCTAGGGGGAGTTCAATTCCATCGGAGGAGGCATCGATATATCGGCAGGCGGATATGACGATCCCCTCGTCCGAGACCACGAAGGCCCCATCCAGCTGAGCCAGTTCCTTGACCGTCTCCCGTAAATTGGGATCGTCAATTCTCTTTACTTCATCAGGATGACCCCATAGAGGATCCAAGATAAGGCTCTTGGAGCGCTTGAGGACCTCTTCGGAATCGGAGACCACGAACATGGTCCCGATACGTCTCCCTTCTCGACCCTCGCGGGCGATCTCCAAGGCCAGGAGGATCACCTGCTCCAGGGTCTCCAGATTGACCCCACGCCTCTGGGTGCAGATTCCCCGGAAGAGGTCAAGATGCGGCTTCCTCATTGGGTTCAGCGCCCCCATCCTCATGAAATCGTCCCCGATAGGCCAGGAAGTAGACCAGAGGGATCACCACCAAGGTAAAAAGCGTAGAAACCATAATACCGAAAATCAGCGCCCAGGCCAACCCGGAGAAGATGGGATCCAGGGTGATGGGCCAGGCGGCCAACATGGCCGTCAAGGAAGTCAGAAAGATCGGCCTTGTCCTCAATGCCCCTGCCTCGATGAGAGAATCCACCAGGGCCTTTCCCTCCTTCTTTCTCTCCTCCACGAACTCGATGAGGAGAATAGCGTTTCGGGTGGCGATGCCCGCCAAGGCGATCATCCCGATCATGGCAGTGGCCGTAAAATAGGTGGGATTAGGCCAACCGCCCACGGGTCCGCCGCCTATCAGGTTGAGAAGCCAGAACCCGGGCAGTATCCCGATGATGGACAGGGGAAGCGCGATCAGCTGGATGGCGGGAAGAAGGTAACTCCCCGTCTGATTGAGCAATAGGATGTAGATACCGAGGACAGCCACTCCGAAGGCGATGCCCAGGTCACGGAAGACCCGCAGCGTGATTTTCCATTCTCCCTCTCCAGACCACTTGACCTGAAGATCCCGCAAAAGGGGGTCCTGCTGGACCTTCTTGCTCAAGGTCAGGACGGCCTCGGGAGGGGGGACCCCCGCCGTCTCCCCGAAGACATAGACCACGGGGCGGAGGTTCTTATGGTAGATGGGCTGGTCAATGAGGCGCTCTTTGAGTTCGCCAAGTTCAGAGAGGAAGACCATCTCTCCAGTCTCTCCCCTGACCGGGAGCTGTTGGAGGTGGGCGCTGAGGGCCCTCTGGGTCCTGGGCAGTCGGAGCCGGATGCGAACCGGATGTACCTGGTCATCTAGCCTAAGGGATTGGGAGGCGTCGCCCGCCACTGCCCCCTGCAAGAGTGTGACGATCCTCGAGGCGGGGATCCCGTGGAGGGCTGCTTTCACGCGGTCCACCTGGTAGATCTCCTCCACTTGCGGGGCCACAAGAACATCGTCCACATCCACCACACCTGGGGTCAGCTCCATGATCCGACGAACACGTCGGGCCCCGGCCACCAACTGCTCGTAAGGTGTCCCGATGGGCCCATAGATCTCGGCCACCAACGTTGCAATGACCGGAGGGCCGGGAGGAACCTCCACGATCTTGATATTGGCCCCGTGGCGAAGGGCGATCTCCTTGAGATCGTTTCGGATCCGAAGCCCGATGGCGTGGCTCTGCTGTTGTCTGCGTTTCTTTTCGATCAAGTTGACTCGGAGATCGGCGACATGGGGTCCCCGTCGCAAATAGTAGTGCCGCACCAGTCCATTGAAGTCCATGGGACTGCTGGTTCCCACATAGGTGCTCACATCGGTGACTTCGGGCAAACGGATGAGGTAGTTGGCTAGGGCCTGGACTGCGGCCTCTGTGGTCTCTAGGGTGGTCCCCTCCGGCATGTCCACCACCACCTGGAGTTCGTTTTTGTTGTCGAATGGCAGCATCTTCAAGGGAACGCGGCGGGTGACCACAAGGGAGCCCGCAAGTCCAAGGAGGATCACTNCCCCCGCCAGTATGAACCAGCGCAGGGAGCGGTGTTCGAAGACGGGCATCATCACTCCACGGTAGATGCGATAGAGGGGGCTTTCCTCCAGCACGAAGGGACGTTTATGGGGGCGGTCGTAAGCGCCCTTGAGGAAGTGATAGGCAAGCCAAGGGGTCACCGTAAAGGCCACCAGAAGGCTCATGAGCATGGCAATGGGGACGTTGAGGGCCATGGGGCCCATATATGGTCCCATCATCCCCGTGATGAAGAACATGGGAACGAAGGAGATGATCGCCGCGAAGGTAGCCACAATGATGGGCGGACGCACCTCGTTGACGGCTACCAGTACAGCAGTGAAGGGATCGTGCCTTCGCATGCTGAAGTGTCGGTGGATGTTCTCCACGTCCACGATGGGATCGTCCACCACCAGCCCTAGGGACAGGATCAGTGCGAAGAGGGTTACACGGTTGATGGTGTAACCCAAAAGGAAGTTGATGAGGAGCGTGAGGCTGAAGGTGATGGGGATGGCCAGGGCGATGATGATACCCTCGCGCCATCCCAGGGTATAGGCGAGGAGGGCCACCACGATGATGATGGCCACAAGAAGGGCCTCGACCAGCTCGTTGACCTTATCGTTGGCGGTCTTGCCGTAGTCTCGGGTCACTCGAAGATAGACCCCGTCGGGCAGGGCCTCTCGGGCGAAACGCTCAGCCTCCCGTTGAACCTCCCGGGAGACCCACACGGCGTTGGTGCCCTTCCGTTTGGCCACGGCCACGGTCACTGCTGGGTAATCTCGGAAGCGTTCGATCCTCGGGGGTATTGTGGATCCTCTGTGAGCCGCAGGGTCCGGCTCCGTAAAGGCCATGGGGCCGAATGCCAGACGGGTGTAGGTCTTGGGCTCGGAAGGACCGTCTTGGATCCGGGCCACCTCTTTTAGGTAGATGGGGCGCATCCCTCTGCTTCCCACCACCAGATTGCCCACCTCACGAGCGGAGATGAGGAACTCGCCCGCTTGGAGCCGGATGGCCCTATCGTGCCCCACCAGCTCCCCCGCTGGCAGGGAGGCGTTGGCTGCCCGTAATGCCCTAGCCACATCCTCTATGGAGACCCCGCGGCTGGCCATGAGCTGAGGGATGAGATGGACGCTTATCTCTCTGGGCCTGCCTCCGATCACATAGGTCTTTCCGGCGTTCTTGACGCNCTGCAGTCGGATCTCCAACTCTTCGGCCATCCGCCTCAGTTCGTAGTCGCTGTAACGATCGCTATAAAGGGTGAGATTGACTATGGGGACGTCGTCGATCTCCACGGGTTTGACGACCCAGCCCGTCACCCCCGGGGGGATCTGATCGATGTTGGCTTGGATCTTGTTGTGGAGTTTGACCCAACTGCGTTCCCGGTCTTCCCCAACGAAGAATCGAACCGTGACTATGGCCAAAGAGGGGTAGCTTGTGGAGTAGACATATTCCACTCCATCGATCTGGTAGAGGAGCTTTTCCAGACGAGTGGATACTTGACGTTCCACCTCGCGAGCCGAAGCCCCCGGCATGCGGATGAGGACGTCGGCGAGGGGTACCACTATCTGGGGGTCTTCCTCGCGAGGGGTGATCCAGAGGGCGGCCGCACCGGCCAGCAGGCTCACGAGGATCAGCAGAATGGAAAGGTTCCCCTTGAGAAAGGTCAGGACAATACGATTGATCCAGTGGTGGGAGCCCTCTGCTGCATCCTTCATGGCAAGGCGACCTCCTCTCCCTCCTTCAGTCCCGAGAGGACCTCCACCATCTCGTTGTGAACCTCCCCCAAAGTTACGAAGCGCCTTGTGGGATGCCCGTCAGGGCCTCGGACGTCCACCAAGTGCAACTGGCCCACCGAGCGGACGCACTTTTTTGGAACGACGAGGGTCTCGTACCGCCCATAAGGGACCCTCAGCCGTCCGAAGAGGCCGCTCACCAGCCCCTCCCTGGGGGGCAGGGCCACTTTGACCAGGACCGTGCGGGTTGCGGGATCCGCCCGAGGCACGATCTCCCTTACCCTTCCTTCCAGGGTCCTATGAAGGGCGTCTACGTAGACCTCCAGGTCCTGTCCCACACTGATGTGGGGGAGGAGGGACTCGGAGACGATGGCGTGCAGTTCCGGGTGGGAAGGGGTCTCTAGGAGAAAGAGCACTTGCCCGGGACCCACCATATCCCCCACCTCTACCTCTTTGCGGACCACCCTGCCGGAGAAGGGTGCTGTGATCACGGTATGGCTCAGGAGGACTTGGGATTCGGTTACGGCGGCTTGGGCCTGTTCGGCCTGGGCCTGCAATTGAAGGATCTCCCTCTCGATGGCCTCGACCTCCTGTTGGGCCGCTCGAAATTGGGCTTCTGCCGTCTCTTTCTGTGCCCTAGCGTGCTCCAGCTTTTGCCCCGTTGCTGCTCCGGTGCGATAGAGCTGCTCGTAGCGCTGATAGTCCGAGAGGGCCTGAGTCCTCTGTGCCCGAGCGGCCTCCACCCGTGCCCGAGCGGCCTCCAATCGTGCCCGAGCGGCCTCCAATGCCCTTTTGGTTGCCTTGAGTTGGGAGTGGGACCTGCGGAGTTTGGCCCGGATGTCCCGGTCGTCGAGACGGGCCAGCACTGTGGGATGCCCTCCGGTCTCGTCCGGACCTTTAACGGAATCTCCCTCTCGGACGAGAATCTCCTTGACTTGCGCAAGGATACGGCTGGAGACTTGTGCCTGTGCCTGGGTCCGAACGGTCCCCACCTGATCCAGGATCAAGGGATATTCACGAAGCTCCACCCGGGACCATGAAAGGTCGGGGGGGGGTGGAGGTTTGGGAATGGGAGGCCCAGGATGGACCTTTTCCTCTAGGGCCCCAGAGAGCCACACCATAAGGCCCACAAGGAGGCCCACCAGTGCGATTCCCTTCAAGATGGTCAGGAGACCTCTTTTCCTGCTCGATCCCTCACTCATGGTCTTCCTCTCCACCTCGCGCGAAGGCACCGAGGGCCTTTCTCAGGGCGGCCTGAGCGATCATCCCGTCGAAAAGGGCTGCGGTATAGGCCACCTCCGCACGGTTCAGAGCCACCTCCGCCTGAAGCAGGGCATCTACAGTGACCACCTCGTTTCGGTAGAGATTCTGGGTCTCCTTCAGCCCCTGGGCGGCCCATTGCTTGCGCTCCGCCGCCACCCGGATTCTATCGGTGGCCTCTTGGATCGCCAGGACCGCCTCCTGAACCTCCAGTGCAATGTCCAAGGCGATCTGCTCCCCCCTCGCTTGAGCCTCCTTCAGTCGGGCGCGTGCCTCACGAATCTGCGCGAGGGTCATCCCCCCCTGAAAGAGAGGCCAGGTGAGCTGAACTCCGACCATCCAGCTATCGGCCCCATCCCGAAGGTCTTCCGTATCCCACTGATATTGGGCTCTTGTTCCGAGTCGGGGGAGAAGCCCTCCTCGAGCGGCACGGATCCTTTCCCGAGCGGTCAAGATCATCTCGCGGACCGCGGCCATTTCCGGGCGTTGCCGAAGGGCCTGGTCCACAAGGGAGGCCGTCTCCACAGGCTCTGAGAGAAATCGGGTGGGGTCCTGGGGAAGGGAAAGCTCGGGGACCTCCTCGTCTCCCAAGGGCCTGGCCAGTAGTCNTTCGAGGGCGGCGCGGAGCCTGAGGGCTGCGGTTCTGGCCAGGACCAACTGGTGGTGCGCTTCCGCAGTGCGGGTCTTCAAACGAAGAAGTTCGCTGGCGAGAGCGGTTTGGGCCCGGAGGCGGGCCTTGGCCAGCCGCTCGTCGGTGCGTGCGACATCCAGGGCCCTTTGGGCCACCTGGATGAACCCCAAGGACTGGAGCCACCGGTAGTAGGTTTCAGTTACTG
Organism: Desulfarculaceae bacterium JdFR-97; assembly: GCA_002010915.1. GTDB lineage: Bacteria > Desulfobacterota > Desulfocorpusculales > Desulfocorpusculum > Desulfocorpusculum > JdFR-97. The sequence goes on from MTPG01000018.1 coordinate 53,230, forward strand.
TGGAGACAAGCCGATTACGTGCGGCCAGAAGCTCGAAGTGCAGGGCGTCTCTACCGTGAACGGCCGCGGTGCACTGATGCCACCGACGGCCTCCCTCGAAGAGTGACCACTCGCCCTGAATGCGGCTGGAGATGTTCTGCTGTTGTCCGGGGTTGTTGAAGTCTGTACCTAGCTTCAATCGTCGCTGGTTGATTATGTGCATGAGTGCGAGGACGGGATTGTCTGTCACCTGAAATTCCTCGCTGAAGACCACCCGGGGGTAGAAGGCGGCTTCGGCCCGTCGGATCTGCTGGGCTGCGGCTTCGATTCGGCTCTGGATCTGGGCTAACTCGGGGCTGGCCTTGAGTGCCTCGCGGATGGCCTTCTCGAGGGTGAGTTTCCCAGGGGAAGAATCCTTCTTCTTCCGTTCGACCCAGACACTCCGAACTCGGCGCCCCAGCTCTTCCTGGAAGGTCGCTGGCTCCGGCGGGAGAGAGACGCATCCGAAGACCACGGTTCCAAGCAAGCTCCACCCAAGCCACAGCCCTATGCGTTTCATCATTATCAACTCCATAGAAAATAGGAGGCTCTGCGGTTAACCTCTGGGACGCTCCCCAAGGGTGACCGGGATATCCACGAGGCGTCCTTCCCGAAGGACCCGGAGGCGGACGCGATCCCCNGGCCTATGCTTGCGAAGAAGGCGCACCAGGGTTTCGGAGGAGTCCACAGGCTGACCCTCGAAGGCCACTACAACATCCCCTCCAACGGGAATCAGGGCGTTGCCCACCTGAATCAGTCGGGAACTTCCTCTCAAACCAGCCCGATCCGCAGGTCCCCCCCGAACCACCTCCACGATAAGGGCCCCCCGCTCCGTCTTCAATCCCAACGATTTGGCCATTCCCGGCAGTAAGGGGAAGAGGGAGACCCCCAGCCAAGGATAGGAGACATAACCCTTCTCGATGAGATCGGGGATGATCCTTTTGGCCGTATCCACAGGGACGGCGAATCCGATTCCCACACTCCCCCCCGAAGGGGAGATAATGGCCGTATTGATCCCAATGATCCTCCCCTCGGAGTCGAGGAGGGGCCCTCCGGAGTTGCCCGGGTTGATGGCTGCATCTGTCTGGATCAGATCCTCCATAAGTCCGCCGGTTTCGGACCGGATGCTTCTGCCCAGGGAGGATATGACCCCTGTGGTCAGGGTGACGCCCAAGCCGAAGGGGTTTCCGATGGCCAGGACCTTCTGTCCCACCTGAAGGTCTTTGGAACTTCCCAAAGGGAGGGGATGAAGCTTCGACTCTGGGGCATCGATGCGGATGACGGCGAGGTCATTTTCGGGATCGGCCCCCACCAGCTTCCCCCGCCATTTGCTTCCGTCGAGGAGGGTGACCTCAATGCGACGGGCGTCCTTGATCACATGGTTATTTGTCAGGATATAGCCCCGAGGATCGATGATGGCTCCGGAGCCTGCCCCCTCCCGGGGGATCAGTCGAAGGAAGAAATCCCTCTCCAGGACGATGCTGGTGATATTGACGACTCCGGGAGCTGCCGAGCGATACACCCGAATGTTGTTTTCCTCCTCCTCGGTGAGGGCTGAGGCCTCCCATGTAGGGAGGGAGAGAACGACGGAAAAAAGCAAAGACCATGCAAAGATCGACAGAAGATGACGCAGGTTCATGAGAGGGTGCCTCCTCCTTACTGTCCGGGGTTTTACCATCTGGGCCCCTTCCGGATGCGTGCCGAGAAGATCCGGGCCAGCAAGTAGAGACCCGCTGCCGCCAACAAGAGCGTGGCTGGAGAAGGACCGGATCTTGTGAGCTTGGGGAGATGCAGACGGAGGGTCTCCACCGGGATGGCGAAGCCGATTCCGACGTTTCCTCCTGAGGGGCTCAAAATGGCGGTATTGATTCCAATGAGCCTCCCCTCCCGGTCCAACAACGGCCCTCCGGAGTTGCCTGGGTTGATGGCCGCATCCGTCTGGATGAGGCCTCGAAGCCGGACTCCTTCCTGGGTGATCATCTCTCGGCCCAACGAGGATATGATTCCCGTGGTAAGGGTGTGCTGAAGTCCAAAAGGGTTTCCGATGGCCAACACCTTCTGTCCAACGCGGAGCTCTCGAGACTCTCCAAGGGGAATGGGGTGAAGGCGCTCCTTTGGGGCGTCGATACGCACCACAGCTAAGTCCAGCTGAGGAAGGCTCCGGACAAGGCGGGCGGGCCAGTGGCTTCCATCGGACAAGGTCACTTCAATGGATCGAGCATCCCGGATCACGTGGGCGTTGGTGGCGATGTGCCCCCGGCGGTCCAGAATGATCCCGGAGCCCGTTCCCTCCACCGGGGTGGGCTGGAAGAAAAATCCGTAGCGGACCACAACGGTTCGGATATGTACGACCCCTGGGTGGGCCTTCCGATAGACCTCGATGGTGTTTTGTTCTTCGGATGTCAATGCAAGGCAAGGAAAGGACGGTGACTTCAATATGAAGATCAACCCCACAAGTAACCAGAGGAGCGGCCTCAGGCGGGAAGGTGGAGGCAATGATGTGGGGCGAATGTCCGTCTTTGCGGATTCCGGAGAGAAGATAAACAATCTAGTGTTCGAGACGCAAACCGACTTCCGTTTCCGAAGGTGCATCTCCGAAAACCTCTGAGACAAGAGATTCTCCCTCGGGGAGTGAAAATTTCCATATGTTCAACCTAATGGGTGCGCTGAAAAAAGTCAACGTGGAGTGGAGTTTTTGTATGTTCTTAAGAAAGAGCCCACCCGGAATAGAGACTTCGGCGATGTCTATCCTGCATTGTTCCTTTGCTTGTGAACAACGCAGGCCGGGCTCCCAAGGAGGAATACTTTCACTGTGACTTTCCATGCCCGCCCCGCCTTGACGGGCGGGACGTGACACCCTCGATGGATGAAAATGCTTGCCCAGATGCGAGGATCTTTGCCTCTATCGGAGAGGGGCAACTTCACCGCCCCCCTTCCAAATAGACCAAATCAACG
>MTPG01000104.1 GCA_002010915.1 Desulfarculaceae bacterium JdFR-97
AACTTGGAGTGGAGGCTCAGGCGCGACCACATCCTTCGTCCAAGGTGCAGAGATCTCTTGATCTCCGTCATCACGAGAAAGCCGATCCCCCCACAGAGGATCAGAGCCCCTATGGTCAGGTTGATCACCCAGTCCCCCTGGTAAGGGAGGAGACTCTGGGAGAAGGGGCTGAACCCTGCGTTGCAGAATGCGCTTACGGCGTGAAAGACGGCCAGATAGAGGGCCTGAGCCAGCGGATACTGGAGAAGAAAACGGGCGAAGAGGATCAAAGCCCCGGCCCCCTCCAGAATGAGGGTGAAACGCACCACATCCAGGATGAAATCTGCCAGCCTCCGCTCCCCGCCGTGGGTGAAGGTGTCGCGGACCACGATCCGCCCCGCCAGACTGGGTCGGCGTCCGGCCATCAACAGAAAGACCGTGGAGATGGTCATGATGCCGAGCCCTCCGATCTGGATCAGCAGGAGGACTACGGCCTGACCCAAAGGGGAGAGCCCACTGCCAGTATCCACCACCACCAAGCCCGTCACACAGGTGGCCGATGTGGCCGTAAACAAGGCGTCGATGAATCCGAGCCTTTCCCCCTTGGATGCTCCGGGGAGGGAGAGGAGACTTGCTCCCATAAGGATCAAGACCGCGAATCCCAAGATGCTGAGGGTCGTCGGTTCCTTTCTCCTCAGAAAGCTCATCCGGCTCTTACCCCGAATCTATTGGGGGGTCAGCCCACTGTACCACCACCCTCCCCAGTGCGTAAAGCGGGGGATGATGGTCCGGGGAGCTTCGGGTTACCAATGGGGTTGGTTTCCGATCCGATAGCCCATCACCTCCAGGGTGTCGGTAACGACCACGAAGGCGTCGGGGTCCACGCTCCGGATCAGGCGCTTCAAGCGGGCGAGCTCACGAAAGGTTATTACCGTATAAAGGATTCGCTCGGGGTTCCCGGTAAATCCTCCTTGACCATAGAGGACCGTGACCCCTCTGCGAATTCCTTCCAGGATCCCCTTGGAGATCTCCTCCCACCGGGGTGAGATAATGAAGACGGCCTTGCGCTGGCTCAGACCTGTCACCACTAGGTTGACCATGTGGGAGGAGACGTAGAGGTAGATGAGAGTGTAAAGAGCCCCCTCCAAAGAGAAGAGGAAGGCCGCCCCGGTCAGTATTACCCCGTTGAAGGCCAAAATGGTGGACCCGAGGCGGATGGAGAAGCGTTGGAGAAGGAGCACCGAGAGGATGTCCGTGCCCCCTGCCGATCCTTGGGAGCGAAGGATGATCCCCGATCCGAGGCCATTGATGATCCCCGCCAACAGGGCCCCCAGAAGCTTGTCCTCCAGAGGGACGGGAATCCGGATCCATTCCACTGCCGCCGAGAAGATCAACATCCCCGCCACGCTATAGAGGAAGAAGCGCCTTCCCACAAAGCGCCAACTCAGAGCGAACAAGGGCAGGTTCAACAGAAGGAAGAGGAGGCCCAAAGAGGGCGGCCCAGGGAACAGATAGTGGATGGTTAGGGCGAGCCCTAAAAAGCCCCCGCTCACGAACTGTTTGGGGATCAGGATGCCGTTGATGGCCACGGCGCAGACGATACTTCCCGTGGCAAGGAGAGCGAGATTCCAGCCGATGCGGGGGAGGGAGTCGATCAAGGATTTCCAAGCAGTTGGCGATTTCATTTCAATCCCTCCTAGTTAGGAAATAGCTTCTCGCTTATCTCGTCCATATCGTCGATTCTCGTCTGTCTCGTCTAGTTGGTCTTGATTGGGTAGGGGAGGCTTTAGCCTCCCCGAAGGGGCGGCGTAAGGCAGATTAGCATGGAGTCGCCAAGGGCTGAAGTCGAGCAAAAGTGGAAGACAGACGAAACGGACGAAATGGACGAGACGGACCAGATAGACGAGACAGTAGTCATTTTCATCCATCAAGGGTGTCACGCCAAAGGCGTGACATGGGAAGTTTCGTAGAAAATAGCTTTCTCTCACCGAGGAAGCGGCGTATTCGCCCTTGGCGAAAAAGGCCAGAGGCCCACCAAACATGGAGCTGGAACAAACAGTCCCCCCAAGGCGGAAAATGGACCAAATAGCAGTGTCATTCTCAGGGCTCCAGAATGCCACACCGTCGGCGTGACATGGCAGTTTCTTAGAGCATCCAGGAGGTTGGGGGCTCAGCCCCCAGTGGCACCGAGCTCTCGAGAATTATCCGGGCTGGAAGATATGGGGGAAGATAGCCCCCGACTGAGGACCCTCAGGAATGGCTCCGGTCAGGGGGCCCTGCCGTAGATCTCGGCCATCTCTCGAAGACGAAGGGAGAGTTCGGGGTCTGCCCGGCCTTCCTGGAGACGCCACCGCCAATTGCCGTGCGTTGTGGATGGCCGGTTCATGCGGGCATCCTCCCCCAACGCCAGCACGTCCTGCATGGGGAAGATCACGGTATTGGCAACCGACATCATGAGGAGACGGATGAGTTCCCATGGCAGATCCTCGGGATGGATCTCCCTCCCCAGATACCGGAAGACCCATTTTTTCTCCTCTGGAGATGCCTCGCGCTCGAACCATCCCCGAACCGTGGTATTGTCGTGGGTGCCGGTGTACCCGACGCAGTTCCGCTCGAAGTTGTGGGGGATGTAGGGGTGCTCTGGCAGATCCTCGCCGAAGGCGAACAACAGGATCTTCATTCCCGGAAACCCGAAGCGAGCCATGGCCTTCCTCACATCGGGTGTGATGACCCCCAGGTCTTCGGCCACGATGGGCGCCTCCGGGAACCGTCCTCGCACGGCCTCGAAGAAGCGCTCGGCCGGGGCCTGAATCCATGTTCCATTGAGGGCGGTTTTCTCCCCTGCGGGGACCTCCCAATAGCCCACGAAGCCCCGGAAGTGATCGATGCGAACCCAGTCGAAGAGGGCCAGATTATGATCGATGCGCTCCAGCCACCAGTCGAATCCGCGCCGCTCCAGCACATCCCAACGGTACACAGGGTTGCCCCAGAGCTGACCCGTGGCGCTGAAGTAGTCGGGTGGGACCCCCGCCACCGCTTCGGGTCGCTTTTCTTCATCGAGCTTGAAGATCTCAGGGTGGGTCCAGACATCCGCGCTGTCGTGAACCACATAGATGGGCATGTCGCCGAAGATGAGGACCCCTCTCTCATTGCAATGGGCCTTCAGGGCACTCCATTGGGCGAAGAAGAGGTGCTGGATAAAGGAGTTGAAACGAATCCGGTCCCCCAAGGCCCTCCGTGCCTCCTTCAAGGCCCCGGGCTCCCGATCCCGAAGCTCCGCAGGCCAAAGGTTCCAGGGTTTCCCCCTGAATCGCTCCTTGAGGGCGGTGAATAGGGAGAAATCCTCCAGCCAAAAAGCGTGCTCTTGGCAAAACCGCATGAAGGTCTCCTCCTTTCCCCCTCGCTGGAATCGTTCGTAGGCCTTGCGGAGNAGCCCGGCCTTATAGGGGACCGCGGAGGAGTAGTCGACCCGCTCGGGCGGGAAGGCTGGTGTAGGCTCCAGATCCGAGGGGTCGAGGAGTCCCTCTTGGAGGAGGGCCTCGGGGCTTATGAGCCAAGGATTTCCCGCAAAGGCCGATGTGCTGTGGTATGGGGAGTGGAAGTGGGCTGTGTCCGTGGGTGTCAACGGCAGGATCTGCCATAGAGTATGGCCCGCCTGGGCCAGGAAGTCCGCAAAGGCCCTGGCCTTGGGGCCCAGATCGCCGATGCCGAAAGGGGAAGGGATGGAGGTGATGTGGAGCAAGATCCCGCATCTGCGCTGATTCATGGATGCCCTCCTGCAGAGGCGTTGGCCAAGGCCTCCATGTTTATCCAGAGCCGGTCCCCCACTTGATGGATCCTCTTGATCCAGAGCCGCGCAGCAGGGTCCCCGGCATCGGCCTTGGCCGTCATGTCTCGTAGCTCGGAAGTTACGGCCTCATAGAAGAGTTTTTGGACCTTCCAGAGGTTGACCTGGAATGGGAGCTTCGGCAAAAGGGCCAGGGTGGAGTCCATTTGATCCAGGGCGTTCGGATCCCGAGGCTGCTCTCGAAGCATCGATGCCTTCCTCTCCAGGGCCTGCCGGTAGGCGAATGCCAGGGTCTCCGAATCCAGTTCCACCCCCTCCTCCTGCGCCTCCTCCAGCAGGGCGAGGACACGCCCAGGGTGCAGGGCCTCCTCGGAGAGAGCCCGTTTCAGCAAAGTGTTGAGCACCCATTGAGCGGTTTGATAGAGGACCTTGGGTGGTGGGATGTCCAGGCCTTTGAGGAATCGAAGCAGGGGGGCTTGGTCCGTATGGAGTTGGCGGTAGGCCTTTTCCGCCTGGGCGCAGGTGGACTCCAGGATCCAATTCAGCACGCGGCGCTGCTCGTCCCGAAAGAGCGACCTCAGGGTGTAGGCCGAGCCCTTGAAGATACTGTCGAGGTGTCGCAGTGTCATGGTCAGGTCCGCACGTTGAAAGGCCTCGATAAGGGGGCCGTATGGGTCCGTCACTTGGAGGTCCGGAGCAAGGCGTCGAATCCCGCAATGAAGGTTGTGGTCCCCCAGATGGAGAACCCCGAATCCAAAATGGTCCTCCTCCTGTGTGACCATGGAGGAGACCCGGATCCGGCCCACCGCGAGACGTGTCCTCCCGGCCTCCCAAGATCTGTAGCACTCCGGCGTGATACGGTAGCAGTAGACATGCTCCGATTCTCTGTTGGTGCCCAAGAGAGAGTGGATGGCCCAGTGAGCCCCCACCTGCTCCAGGCCCACACGGGCGGGCTCCACAAAGAGGCGGTAGAGGGAACGTCCGTTCCCGTAGGCCGGGATGTTGCTCTTGGCCTTCTCGAGCTTCCCGAGGAAGTGGGACTCCAGGTTGGCTCCCGTAAGTTCCCGAGCAAGTTGGATGGCCCGTCCAGCGTAGCGGAGGATTTGGACCGTCTCGATTCCGGATAGCTCGCTGAAGAACCAACCGCAACTAGTGTACATGAGCATGCCGTGGCGCTGCATCTCGAGCAGTTTCAAGGCCTGGATCCTCGAGTCAGAATGGTCAGGGCGAACGGCTCGATCTCTGAGAAAGTTCTCCACCGTCTCCGGGGTTCGATGAAGGAGGACCTCGATATAGGCATCCCGAGCTGTCCAGGGGTCTTTCAGATATGCCTTCCCGTAGTCCTCGAAGATGGAGTCCAGAGCTTCCCTAAGGGAGTCCAGGGCCTCCCGGAGGGGTCTTCTCCAGGCTTGATTCCAGTGCGGCTGACCACCGGTTCGGCAGCCGCAGTCGTCCCTCCATCGCTCTATCCCATGGGTGCAGCTCCAAGAGGTGTTCTCCGCAATCTGGACCTCCATTACGGGGGGATACCGGTCCAGGAACTCCGCATAGTTGGTCAAGCGGACCCCCTCCCGGTTGTCCATGGCCTCCAACGCGTAGGCCAGGGCCATCTCGCCGAAGGGGTGATGGTGGCCGTAGGTCTCCCCGTCGGTGGCGATATGGACGAGCTGGGACCCAGGGCGATCTTGGAACGCTCCCATGAGACGCTGGACCAAGAGATCGCCGTTCTTCAGGAGATGCTCGAAGGCCACGGCACGGGAGAGATCTCGGTCGTAGAAGAAGATGTGGAAAGTGCGCCCCGATGGAAGCCGAATCCCATAGGGCATGGTGGGATCCACGGCCCCTTGGGACAGGTCGATCCAGGTCTCGGAGCCCCTTGGACGCACCTTGGCGGCCTGTTGAGGGGCCAGGATGGTGAAGGTGATTCCATGCTCTGCCATGATATCCAGGGTCTCCAGATCCACCGCCGTCTCGGGGAGCCACATTCCCGTGGGGTTTCTCCCGAACCGGCATACGAAATCCCGGATGCCCCAGATGATCTGAGTGCGTTTGTCCCTGGGATGGGCCAGGGGCATGATCATATGATTGTAGGGCTGAGCTAGGGCCGATCCTCGGCCGGAGAAACGCTCGACGCTTCGGCGGTCGGCTTCGAGGATGGAGTCGTAGACCTCGGGGGCATGGGCCTCGAGCCAGCAAAGGAGTGTGGGGCCGAAGTTGAAGCTGATGCGGGCGTAGTTGTTCATCAGGTGTAAGATCCGGCCCTCGTGGTCCAGGATTCTGGCTCGGGCGTTGGCCGCGTAGCATTCCTCAGTGATCCGCTCGTTCCAGTCGTGGTACGGGTGGGCCGAATCTTGGACCTCCACGGCCTCAAGCCAGGGGTTCTCCCGCGGAGGTTGGTAGAAGTGCCCGTGGATGCAGATGAAGCGATCCATGATCGATGAGGCCTCCATCAGTCGTCTCCACAAGGAGGGATCTTCGTTGTGGACTTGAGGAAGAGGGCTCCCAAGGGGGGGAGGGTAAGCTTCAGGGAAAAGGGCCGGCCGTGGACAGGGCAGGCAGCGGCCTCCACTCCTCCCAGATTTCCCAAACCGCTGCCCCCGTAGCGTTCCGCGTCACTGTTGAGGAGTTCCTCCCAAAGGCCTTTCAGAGGGACGCCTATCTGATACCCGAATCGTGGAACCGGGGTGAAATTGAAGACAGCAAGGATCACCTCGCTACTGGCGGAGCCCTTTCGTAGGAGGCTCAAGACGCTCTGTTGGGAGTCGCTGCAGTCGATCCACTCGAATCCGTGGGGGTCGAAGTCCAGGGAGTGCAGAGCGGGCTCCTCCCGATAGAGGCGGTTCAGGTCCTGCACCCAGTGGGAGAGTCCTAGATGGGGCTCGTGGTCCAACAAGTGCCAGTCCAGGCTCTCGTCGTGGTTCCACTCCCGTCGCTGCCCCCATTCCCCGCCCATGAAGAGGAGCTTTTTGCCTGGCTGAGCGTACATGTAGCCCAGAAGGAGCCTCAAGTTGGCGAACTTCTGCCAGTCGTCTCCTGGCATCTTTCCCAGGAGCGAGCCTTTGCCGTGCACCACCTCGTCGTGGGAGAGGGGCAAGATGAAGTTCTCCTGAAAGGCGTAAAGCATACGAAAGGTGAGTCGATCGTGGTGGTATTTGCGATGAATGGGGTCCTTGGACATGTAGCTTAGGGTATCGTGCATCCACCCCATATCCCACTTCATGCCGAATCCCAACCCCCCCACGTACGTGGGTCGGGTGATCATGGGCCATGCCGTGGATTCCTCAGCGATGGTCTGCGTATCCGGAAAGGCCCGATAGACCTCCTCGTTGAAGCGCCGGAGAAAGGCGATGGCTTCCAGGTTCTCTCGGCCTCCGTAAACGTTGGGGATCCACTCGTCCTCCTTTCTCGAGTAGTCCAGATAGAGCATGGAGGCCACCGCATCCACCCGGAGGCCGTCGGCGTGGTAGACTTCCAGCCAGAAGAGGGCGCTGCTGATGAGGAAGCTTCGCACCTCATTGCGTCCGTAATTGAAGATAAAACTCTTCCAATCCGGATGAATTCCCTGACGTGGGTCGGCGTGCTCATAGAGGTGAGTTCCGTCGAAGAAGGCCAGGGCGTGCTCGTCATTGGGAAAATGGGAGGGGACCCAGTCGAGGATCACCCCGATGCCGTTTTGGTGCAAGTGGTCGATGAGGAACATGAAGTCCTGCGGAGTTCCGTATCGGGCCGTGGGAGCGAAGTATCCTGTGCATTGGTATCCCCAACTACCGTAGAAGGGATGCTCCATGATGGGGAGGAACTCCACGTGGGTAAAGCCCATCTGCCGCACGTACTCGGCCAGGCGGAGTGCCAGTTCCCGGTAAGTGAGAGGCCGACCTTCCTGGTCGGGGACGTGCATCCATGATCCCAGATGCATCTCGTAGATGGCCATGGGGGCGTCGTGAGCGTTTCGTTTTCGCCTTTCATTCATCCACTCGTGATCGTTCCAGGTATATTCGAGATCCCAGACAATCGAGGCGGTCCCAGGTGGGGGCTCATGAAGGAAGGCCAGGGGGTCAGACTTGTCTACACTGTAGCCGTGGAACCGGGAGACGATATGATACTTGTAACGCTCCCCTTTTTTGACTCCAGATACGAACCCCTCCCAGATGCCGGATCGGTCCCGGGGTTGGAGGGGATGGCCTCTCTTGTCCCATCCATTGAAGTCCCCCATGACATAGACGGCCTCGGCGTTGGGGGCCCAGACCGCGAAGAAGGCCCCGTCCTCTCCCTGCCGTGTCATGGGGTGGGAACCCAGCTTCTCCCAAAGGCGGAAATGGCTCCCCTCATTGAAGAGATAGAGATCCTGAGGGGTGAGAAGGGACTTTCGGCTTTGAGGCCTGGCCCTGCGCGGTCTCGTTGGGGCCGTGCTCTTGGAGCGATCCTTAGGCATGAGAGGTGGAATCCTCCTTCCTGGAATGGTCAGATCTCCAAGACCTTCAGGAGATTGGTCGCACCCGGGACTCCCACTGGGACCCCGGCCGTGAGTACAAGTCGTTCCCCTTTCCTTGCCATTCCCTTCTCCATCATCCATTCCCGGGCCCGGGAGAACATCTCGTCCGCATCCGCAAAGGGGAGGACACGAACCGGGAGGACCCCCCACGAGAGGGTCAACTGGCGTTGGGTGGAGAGGTGTTGNGTGAGACCCACGATGGGGTTCGGTGGGCGGAAGCGGGCCACCAGACGGGCTGTGCTTCCCGTGGAGGTGCCGGCTATGATGGCCGCTGCATCCAGGTCCTTGGCGAGCATACAGGCGGCCCGACTGATGGCCGCCTCGGTGGCCGGAAGGGTTTCCTCGGGAGTCTCCTCCAATGGAGTCGTCTTGGCGAACAAGTAGGGCTCAGTGGCTCTGGCGATCCGGTCCAAGATCCTCACGGCCTCCACAGGGTAGGCCCCCACGGCCGTCTCTTCCGAGAGCATCACGGCGTCGGTCCCGTCCAGGATGGCGTTGGCCACGTCCGTGGCCTCGGCGCGGGTGGGTCTGGGACTCTCCACCATGGATCGAAGCATCTGTGTGGCCGTGATGACGGGTTTGGCTGCCCGTCGTGCCTTACTGATGATCTCCTTCTGCAGGACCGGGACCCTCTCCAGGGGGACCTCCACTCCCAAATCACCCCGGGCCACCATCACCCCATCGACCCGCTGCAGAATCTCATCGAAACGTTCGATGGCCTGGGCCTTCTCGATCTTGGCGATGAGCAGGGGCCGGACTTCTTTGCGTTTCAAGATCTCCCATAGGGGCTCCAGGTCCTGTTCATGCCGCACAAAGGAAAGGGCCACGAAATCCACACCTTCCTCCATCCCAACGGCCAGATCCTCCCTGTCCTTTTCCGTAAAGGCGGGAAGCCGGAGGGTACTGGTGGGGAGGTTGACGCCCTTTCGTGACTGCACGGTCCCTCCAACCAGCACCCGGCAGAGGACCCGATCCCCTTCCTTGGCCTCCACCTCCATCTCGATGAGACCGTCGGCCAAGAGGATCCTGTCCTTCACCTGCACGTCCTCCACAAGGTGGGGGTACTGAACGGGGAGGGAAGAAGCTTCTGCCTCCTGTCCCGTTGTGAGCGCCACCTGCTGCCCGGGCTCGAGTCTCAACTCTCCGTGAGGGAGAATCCCGAGGCGGATTTTGGGCCCTCCCAGGTCCTGGAGGATGCCGATCTCTCGGCCTTCCTCACGGGCGACCTCCCGAACCAGTCGGATGGTCCGACGATGCTGCTGCCGGTCTCCGTGTGAGAAGTTGAGCCGTACCACGTCCATCCCGGCCTTAATGAGATCCCGGATATGTTCCGGACTGGAGGTGGCTGGCCCCAAGGTGCACACGATCTTGGTTCTCCGTCTTCCTCTTCCTGTCTTTCCGTTGTTCTTGTCCGGATCCATATTAGAAATCTCCTCCCTATGATAAAGACCAGTCGTTTAATTCTGTCGGAGTTGGTTTCCCTTTTTGCTCGACCATTCCCATCTTGCCCCCGGTTTTCATCAGGGTCTCGGAAGGGGAATTGGGCAGGGCTTTCGTGCGAGAGACGGGAGGCCTCTCGCCTTTGAGAGACATGCTCAAGGTCGTCTTTGGAGATCCCAATGCCTGGGTTTGAGGCTCCCATCGGCCGTTATCGAGGGAGAGGGTACCTTCCAAGTTGGGATCTTCTAGGGACCCCGTAAGCCGAAGGTCAACCCGGAGCAGGCCCTCCATCCGTTGATCCAGAGGGTGCAAAATTGGGGGAAGGAGCCCCAGGTTTAGAACCCCAGCCATTCGCCCCTGAATCTTCCCCTCCGACCGGAGATCGATGGCAAAGGGGGTGAGGGAGAAGAAAAGAGGAAGTCTCACATCTCCCTTGAAGGGGTAGTCTCCCAGTCCCTCCAAAGCGAACTTGAACCATAAGCTCTTCCCCTCGAGCCAGCATCGACTGAGGATCCGAACGGGCGGAACCTCATGGGAGGTGTCGGAAGGGATCCGAAGGTCCGTGATGCGGATCTCGGCGCGAGCCTCGGATCGGCTCAGGGCTCCTCCATGAAATTTCAGGTTTCCATGGACTCGACCGGATAGATCCCGCCCCAAGTGACGTCCCAACGGCTCCATGGAGAGGCCTTCCCAATGGAGGTCTAGGCGCGCCTTGCCCGAAAGGAACGATGCCGTTGCGCTGACCGAGCCGTCTCCGATCTTCAGATCAAGCTTCTCCAAGGAAAATCCTTCCTTGGATCGCTTCAACGACACCGGGGCCACCAAAGTAAAGGGGATACCCTCATAGTGGCCCTGAAAGGCACGGATCTCCACGCGTTTCAGGGTCGATATCTCTTCTACCAGGGATTGGGCCTGGACGCCGAAAGTTCCGTTCCACTGCCCCTCGGCCCGGAGGGAGAGGAACATGTTCTTCATTCCACCTTTCACATCCAGAGACCCCTTCTGAATGGACAGCTCTCCGATCCGGACCGCAGAGACCCTGACCCTGCCCATAGCAGTCCGGTCTCCCCACACGTCGTCCATATGGAGGTCTATGGCCCACGACTTGATTCGACCCCATGGATTGACCAGATCATGGCCTTGCGCGCGCATTCGGAGACCTTGCCCCTCCTTATGAGGACGAAACTCGGCCTTGAGCCGGACCGGCCCCTGAATCTCCAGAAAGGGAGAGGATCCCAGGAACGAGAGATCGCTCAGGCTTCCGGTGATTCGTCCTGAAACGGATCCATCCCGAAGGCTTATCTTCAGATCCCCGAGCAATCGGGCCTGTTGACTCTGAAGAGAGAGGTTGTCGATGCTCAGGGTCTCCCCACCATGGAGGGCCAGATGGGCCCGGCCGCGGACGCTTTGATCTCGCACGCGCACGAGGAGCGCGAGACGCGCTTGGGGGATGGGGCTCAGATTCTCCACCTTGATCTCCGCGGAAACCTCATCCAGGAGGAGGCCCCCCCAAAGAACGTCTTGCCCCAGGATACGGACGTGGCCCCCGGGTTCCTTGAGGGGGCCTTGAACCTCGAGGTCCATCGTGGTCTTTCCTTTTATAAGCTGGCCGAACCGGGCCGCCAGGGGAGTGAGGTCAGGTACCTCCACCCTGCCCGTCCCATGGATCTCCCCTTTACCCAGATCAAGAGCGATCTGACCCTTGGCCCGGATGTCCGCCGCTTGGAGTCGCAATGGGGAAAGGCTCAGGATGGAACCTGGACCCCACTCGGCGTTGCCGGAGAAGCCCAGCTCAGGACCCAACAGGGCATGGACCGGCGACTGAGAGGTCCATCTCATATACCCCTCATGGATCTTGACGATCCATGGTTTCGTTTCTCTCAAGACCTCCAGTTCAGCACGGATCTCCANTGGTCCTCGAAAAGCGGAGAGGNGGCGTCCAAACCACACGGACGGATCCGACAGACGGGCCCTCAGCCGCCCCTGAGCCCTCGGGAGAGCGNGGTTCACCTCGCCAGCGAACTCCACCTTCAATGCCTCGGCCTCGACCTCCAGTCGCGAGATGATCGCGGTCCCTCCGGGGGTCCATCGGGCGGCCATGGACCAATCCAAAGATCCTCCGAGGATCGGCGCAGGAACGCTCTCCTCCCTGGAGAGGCCCTGGAGTCGCCCTTCTACCTCCATGTAAATGGGGGCACCCTCCCTCTCCTCGTTTCTCTGCCTTAGGATCCGGGCCTCTCCGCTCAGTCGCTTCACCCAGGAGCGGTTCCTTCTGCCCGTCTCCACCCAAAAGGAGACGTCCGCTTTCTGGGCCTCCCTTGTAATCCAAAACGTCCCTTGGACAGAACCCTTTCCATCCCGCCCGATGGGGGCGAGGTCCCGGAGCGCACCGGCGAATCGCCCCCGGGGGCCCCCCTCAGTCAGGCGCCACTCGCCTTGGGCGGAAAAGTTCATGTTTTCGGCCTCCACCCGAAATGCCTTCAGGAGGAGCCGTTCCTTTCCGTAACTCAGATCCAGGGAGAAGGTCCCTTGGGTGCTCTGTGCAAGGGCCTCGACGGATCCGGGGAGGATATGCTTGGCTATCTCCCATCTCCCCTCTGTGGTCAAGGAGAGCTCCTGCCCCATACGGAGCCTCAGAGCGGCGTCGAGGCGCCCCATTCCCTCTCCCCAGAAGCTCATCCTTCCCTTCCACTGCCGGAGGGGCCCCTGACCCCGAAGGGTCAGGGTCATGGGGGGGGCTTCCTGCATCCCCAAAAGGGACAGCAGGAGCCCTCCCCGGGGTTCTTCCATGCGAGCCTCTACAGTGAGGATGGGTGGATCCCCCTGCATGGTCCACATGATATGAGTCATGGACCCGGGCCGGTCCATGCGCGTCACTATGAGGCGACCCCCTATGCCTTTGAGGTCCACTCTGGGACGGATCTCTCCCTTAAGGCTGAGGACCATTGGTTCGCCAAACAGATCCGCCTCCAGGACACAGCGCTCCAGGTGGAGGTAGTCCAACAAGAGTGGAGGGATGGGGGGCGGCCACGAAGGCAGGGTAAAGCGACTTGGAGCCCCTCTTGGGGATGAAATGGGGGGCCGGATCACCCTGGCGGACTTAATCCCGGCCTCCAGGATATGGATCCTCCCCCTCAGGAGGGCCTGAAGCGAGACATGGAAGNTGAGGTCCTCGGCTTCAAGCCAGACTCCTTTCTCATCGCGGATCTGCACCCGGCCCGTGTGCATCTTCCAGGGGATCCACCCCTCCAGGTGCTCCACCTCCACCCGGGCCGAGGGAGAGGAACTCACGCTTCGGGAGATCAAGATCGCCAGCTGGCGCTTCCCGAAGCCGGTCTGGGCCAGACCGAAGAGGCCCGCAAGCAGGAGAACGATCCCAGCCAACACCGCTGCTCCCCACTTGCACACCTCTATGATGGTTTTTCTGTAGTTCATTGGTCTTCAGACGGCTTGGCCGATGTCCTTCGCTCCTGAGTGATTGAGCCTCAAAGAGTGAGAGAGGAAGAGCTCCATCTATGGAAGCAGCGTAAAGGGGTCCGGAGTCGGTGGCAAGTCCTGGGCCTGCTCCACCGCTTGCGGGATCACGGCCCCTTTTTTTGGAAGCGGAATTCCATTGAGGCCGGTTCCACACGTACCACCTGGACCCGATCGTTGGGCAGATGGATGAATTCGCGCCTTACGGGGAAGATCCTTTGGCCCGGGACTGCGGCGGAGAGGTCCATCTCCGCCAAGACATTGTGGGGGCCGAGGAGGCTTGCGTCCTTTCGTAGGCCCCGCACGGTGATGCGGACCTTGGGGTCCACCGGCTCGGTGGCGACCAAATGGGCGGGGAGGTTCTTCACCTTCAGGGGCACCGAGAACGAGACCTCGAAGTCCTGTTGGCCAGCCAGAAGCAGCCAGACCAGGCTCACCAGGGCGAAGGTGCCAAGCTTGAGCCTCCAGCGATGTGTGATCAGGGACCGGATTACCACCCATGGAGACCGATGGGAATGCGGAGGGGACATGGCGACCGCTATCTCCTGTGCCAGATTCTCCTCCTTCTCCATACGGACGATCTCTCCTGCCCGGGCCAGTGAGACTTCCCCTCGCTCCTCGGAGACCACCACCACCCAAGCGTCGCAGCGTTGGCTGAGCCCCAGGGCCGCCCGGTGCCGCGTCCCCCACTCCTTGGGGAGCCCCTCATCGGGACTGAGAGGGAGGTAACAGGCCGCATCCGTGACCTGACCGTTTCGGAGCAGGACGGCCCCGTCATGCAAGGGTGATTCTTTCTGAAAGATACTGAATAGGAGCTCCTGTCCCGGAGGCCCCTCCACGGGGATCCCGCCGGTGATCCACTCCTTGACCTTCTCGTCTCGTTCCAGGACGATGAGGGCGCCGATGCCGCTCCGGGCCAAGGAGAAAACGGTGCGGCAGAATTCGGGAATCCAGTCTTGAGAACGCGCTGTCCTTCTCAGGCCCAGGGTCTGAAGGGGGTTGACCCGCTCGAGGGCCTGGCGGATCTCGTTCTGAAAAAGGATGATGAGGAGTATCACAAGGACCTGCCACAAGACCTGAAAGAACCAAGTGGTGAGAAAGAGCCCCCATGTCCGGGCCGCAGTGTAGACGACCCCCAGCAAAAGGAGCCCCACCAGGGCCTTGAAGGCCTTGGTCCCCTGGAACCAGATATAGAGGTGGTAGGCCACTACGCTCAGAAACAGGACGTCCAGGATGTCTACAAACCGGAGGTTCTCGAGGATCCCTATAAACTGCATGGGACTTTCTCCGTTATGTGGGGATTCCCTCCCAAGTCTTGAGGAGGAACTGATAGAGTTGAAGGTATCGAGTTGCCGAGCGCTCCCAGGAGAAGTCGGCTTTCATCCCATTGACTTGAAGTCGTCTCCATACTTTCCGGTCATGAAAGATCTCCACGGATTTCCGGACCGTCTCAGTAAGGGCCGTGGGTTCATAAGGGGTGAACTTGAATCCGTTTCCCTTTCCCGAGGCCTCATCGAAGGCCACCACCGTGTCATCGAGTCCGCCCGTGGCCCGCACCACAGGGACCGTCCCGTAACGAAGGGCATACATCTGCGTCAGCCCGCACGGTTCGTAACGGGAGGGGAGGAGGAGGATGTCGGACCCTGCAATGATGCGATGGGCGAGTCGTTCGTCCATGCCGACTCTTACGGCCATACGACCCGGGTAGCGATGGGCGGCACGCCATAGGGCCTCCTGGATCTCATGGTCTCCTGAACCCAGAACGACCATTCCTACATCCAGCTTCATGATCTCTGCCAGAGCTTCCAGGACCAGATCGAAGCCCTTTTGTCTGTCAAGGCGGGAGACCATCCCCAACAGAGGTCGGTCCTTGAGCGAGAGAAGGAGGCCCAGCTCCTGTAGAAGATCGAATTTTTGGCGCTGTTTTCCGTTCAGATTATGAGCCGAGTACCGGAAGGAGAGGAACCGATCGGTCTCGGGATCCCACACCCGGTAATCGATACCGTTGAGGATTCCGTGGAGGGCCTTCCGCCGGCTCCGGAGGATCCCCTCCATCCCCATGCCCATCTCCTCGGTCTGGATCTCACGGGCGTATGTGGGGCTGACCGTGGTGATGGCATCTGCATAGACGATTCCCGCCTTGAGGAGACTGATGTTTCCCCAAAACTCCAGCCCTTCAGGGTGGAAGAAGTCCTCTGGCGGAAGGCTGGTTACTTTCAGTTTGCCCGACGGGAAGATTCCCTGGTAACCCAGATTGTGTATGGTGAAGACAGTACGGAGCGTTCTGTAGAAGGGGACATCTCCCAAGGGTCCTCGCAGCAGGGCCGGGATAAGCCCGGTCTGCCAGTCGTGGCAGTGGAGGATGTGGGGCCAGAAGGCGATGGCCTCCGTCGTCTTTAAGGCTGCATGAGACAGAAAAGTGAACCTTTCCAGATTGTCATAATAGTCTCCTCTGGAGTTGCCGTAGAGGTTGGACCGGTCGTAGAGGTCCTCCCGGTCGATGAGATAGACGGGGATTCCGCCTTCCAGAGAGCCCTCCAGGACGTCGCCTTCCAGGACCTGATCGCCGAGGGAGATCCTGAGGCCCTGTAAGATCCTACGAGGTTTATAGCCTCCCTCGCGAACCGAGCGGTAAAAGGGCAGCACGAGCCGGACGTCCACCCCGAGACCCTTGAGGGCCTGGGAGAGTGCGCTTGTCACATCGGCCAGTCCTCCGGTCTTGGCCAGAGGGGCCACCTCCGGAGAGACCATCAGGACCTTCAGGGGGCCCACCATGGGAGTTCTCCGAGGGGAAAAAGACTACCTTCAGGCACAAGAGATCCGCTCGTCGGGCTGCCTTCCATTTTCACAGGTTGTCCTCCTCCACCGCCTCCAGAAGTTCCTGATAGATGGTGGGGAGGCTGTAGAGCACGCGGTTCCAGGAGGGGATCTGGGTACTCTCGTGGGGGCCTTTGGTCTGTTCCCAGGCGGTCCAGAGGAATCCACGGAAGTATTGCACGGTCTGTTCCTCCTGGTGACGGTAATAGACCAGGTCGTTCACTTCGGCGTCGTCGCTGTAGCTTTTGATGAACTCCAAGGCCGTGTGGTAGTAGGTATGGAGGATCATGTCCACAAAGGCATCGTCCAAGGGGACTCCATGCGAGCGCATGTAGGAGAGATAGAACTTGGATATGTCCACCACCATGCGGTGAAGGCCGCGGGATTTGTCTTCGGGCGAGAGATCTTGATGCTTGTGTTCGTAATTGGGGGCCAGATCGATCTGGCAGATCTTGCGTGGGATGACTCGGTGATAGACCTCCGATAGGGTGCTTACCTCCAGGCCCCAGTCGTAGGCGATGTTGATCCCCCGAGCCAGACGGGCGGTGAAGCTGATCTCCCCGGCCAAGGGGTAATTGAAGGTGCGATGATAACTGAAGAACTGCTCCAGATCCACGAAGCCGCGGGCGGCCATGATCTTTCGCATGGCCTCCACGAAGGGGGTGACGAAGAGTCTCGTGACTCGTCCCTTCATGGCCCGTTCCGTGGGGGAGATCCTGGCGTAGTACCCCTTGCAGAATTCAAAGTCATTGTTGGGGTTAGCCACGGGTTCGATGAGGCGCCCGAGCAGGATCCGGTCGTAGGTGATGATGTCGCAGTCATGAAGGGCAATTACGTCGCTGTCCTCGCGGGCGAAGAGGTACCCCAAGGCGATCCACACGGACTGACCCTTCCCCTGAACGCCCGTGGAGATCTCCTTTTTCTGGATTTGATGAAGGACTTCCTGGACGCGGGGTCCCTCCACCCAGACCACCTTAATGTCCCGTCCGGGGGCCTTGAGCCTGCCGAAGTAATCTTTGGCCTCTCGAAACTGACTTTCCTCAGGGGCCCCTCCCAGGGCGACCACCACGTTTCGCAGGTACCGCACGCGGTTGATCTCATCCAGGATGGGGTCCAGCACTCGGGTGTTTTGGATCTCGGAGAAGAGGGAGGGGAGAAGAAGGGTGATCCGGATGTGCTTGGCGTAGTGATCCAGCTTGCGCTCGAGACTCTCCAGATAGGTCCGTGGGTCGAATGCCTCGTACAGGGCATGAAGCGTGGTGATGACCCCTCCCTGGTGAAAATCGGTCATCTCTTGGTCTCCTATATCATCAGCCCGTTACAGGACATGGGCGCTGTGCCCCGCCCCGGATGGATTAAGCGGACTTGCCGGCCCCGAAGAAGGCACTGAGGGAGTCTTGCGTGTTTGTTTCATGCCCAGGTCACCAAGCCCAAGATGAAGGAGTTTTCCAGTCGATCCCTGCTGGGGATCACTCGGATAGTGAAGCCGAACCGACCCGTCTCTCCGCAGGAGATTTTCCCCCGATATGTGTAGACCCCTTCCTTGCTCTCCGTGGACTTCATAAGGGCCGTCCAGCGCTCTTGAAACTCGCCTTGTGGGTCCAGACGGCCATAGTAGATCTCCACTGATACATCTTGTGGCGTCAACTCGCCTAGCTGAATACGCGCCGTCACCTCCACTTCCTCACCGACCGTCCGCTCGCCGTTGCTCCTGTGGGAGACTTCCAAGATCCGGACGTCTTGCCAAGAGGTCATGAGCATGCGGCGCCAGTCGGCCAGATCCCGAGCCTTCTGGAAGTCGTTGTCGCTCAGATCCTGGAACCTACGTGAGCAAGGCACATAATAGCGCTCCACGTACTGCTGGAGCATCCGATGCGAGTTGTAGATGGGGACCAATCTTCGCAGACCAGCACGCATTCGATCGACCCACGCCCGTGGGATTCCGTCGCTTCCCCTCTGATAGAAAAGGGGGATGACCTCGTTTTCCAGGAGATCGTAGAGATCCTTGCTCTCGATCTCGTCCTGCAGCCCATGGTCTGTGTATTCCTCTCCGTGCCCGATGGCCCAACCGTAAGAGGGGTCGTATCCTTCGTCCCACCAGCCGTCGAGGGTGCTCATATGGAGGCAGCCGTTTGCCATGGCCTTCATGCCGCTTGTGCCGCAGGCCTCCAGAGGTCTGCGGGGGGTATTGAGCCAAAGGTCGCATCCAGCCATCAGATAGTGGGCGGTATCGAGATGGTAGTCTTCGATAAAGACGATCCTCTTCCGAAACCGCTCTTGCCTGGCCAGGTGGATGATGTTGCGGATCAATTCCTTGCCTTCGTGGTCTTGGGGGTGGGCCTTTCCCGCCACGATGACCTGGACGGGCCTTTCCGGGTGGTTGATGATCCGGTCCAACCGATCGGGGTCGCGGAAGAGGAGCATGGCTCGTTTGTATGTGGCGAACCTCCGGGCGAAGCCGATGGTCAGTGCGTCGGGCTCCAAGACTTCTCTGGCCTGCTGGACCTCCATCTCGGAGGCCCCTCGGGCTTTCAATTGAACGACCAAACGCTGGCGGGTGTACCCCACCAGTCGTTCCCGGCAGCGCTCATGGGTCCGCCAAAGTTCAGTGGCCGTGACCCGGTCCACCCCCTCCCAGACCCGTTCATTATCCGGATCCTCGGCCCAGTCGGGGCCGAGATAGCGATCCATCAGGGCGGCCATCTCGCGTGAGATCCAGGTGGGCACATGGATTCCATTGGTGATGTGCTCGATAGGAACGTCCTCAGCAGGGAGATCGGGCCAGACCCCCTGCCACATGGCCCTGGAGATTCGTCCGTGCAGACGGCTGACTCCGTTGACATGGGCTGATAGGCGAAGGGCCAGAGGAGTGACCCCAAAAGGCTCTCCCTCGTCCTGGGGATGGATTCGCCCGTAGCCCAAGAGGACGCTGAAGTGGATTCCCAAAGCCTTGGCATAGTCCTCGAAGTAACCCCGCAACAGCCCGGGGTCGAAAACATCGTTTCCCGCAGGGACAGGGGTGTGGGTGGTGAAGACCGTGGTGGCGAGAACGAACTCTCGGGCTGCATCGAAGGTGAGTCCCTTTTGGGCTCGGAGTTGATGGATCCTCTCCAAGGCCGAGAAGGCCGAATGCCCTTCGTTCATATGGAAGACGGTGGGATTCAAGCCTAAGGCCCGGAGCGCCCGCACGCCTCCAATGCCCAGGACGATCTCCTGCCGAAGGCGCATCTCTCGGTCACCCCCGTAGAGTCGAGCCGTGGTGGCTCGGATGTCCGGGGGGTTTTCCTCCATATTGGTGTCCAAGAGATAAAGGGGGATACGCCCCACATGGGCCCGCCATATCTGAATCTGGACGGGTTGACCCTTGAAGTCCACCTGGATCCTCAATGATGATCCGTCGCTGGTCAAGACAGGTCGGAGGGGCATGTTGTGGAAATCGTTTGGAGTGTAGCGCTCCATCTGCCACCCGTCATTACTCAAGTACTGGCTGAAGTAGCCCTCCTGATAGAGGAGTCCCACCCCCACCAAGGGGACGTTGAGGTCACTGGCCGATTTGAGATGATCTCCGGCGAGCACCCCAAGCCCGCCGGAATAGATGGGGAGACATCGGGCCAGTCCGAACTCGGCGGAGAAGTAGGCCACAAGGAAGGGCGCATGAGGAGAATAATGGGAGGCCTGAAGCCTGGGGTGGGAGACGTAGCGTTGGAAGTCCCGGCCTACGCGTTCCAGTTGGGCCGTGAAACCCGGGTCTTGGATCAGTTCCTTGAGCCGGGTTTGGCTCACCATCCCGAGGAGGAGGACGGGGTTGTGGCCCGATTCCTCCCACAGCACTGGATCCACGCGCTGGAAAAGCTCCCGGATCTCCGCTTTCCAGCTGAAACAGAGGTTGTAGGCCAGCTCCCGGAGCAGCTCCAGCTCGACCGGGAGGCGGGGAACTACACGATAAGTAAACTTGGGTCTCATGGTTCCATTTTCCCGCTTACGGATCTTCAGACCTTCCCGAGAGGTCGGAGAGGTGTATCAATCGATTCTCCAATCCCTGGGAATGACGACCAGGCCGCCCGAAGTGACGGTGAAATGGCGACGGTCTTTCTCTTTGTCGAATCCGATCTCCCATCCCGAGGGGATGACGGCCCCCTTGTCCACGATGACCCTTCGGAGACGGGTGCCGGCTTCTACAACGACCCTGTCGAGGAGGATCGAGTCCTCAATCTGTGCTCCCTCGAGGACTTGGACATAGGGCGAGAGGACCGAGCACGATAGCTTCTCCGCCCGGATAAGACAGCCGTCCGAGAGGATGCAGTTGGAGATTTGAATCCCTTCCTGGGGACTGCGCGTTGGGGAAAGGATCTTGGCGGGAGGTGCAGGGGGATCATGGGTCAAGATGGGCCATTGAGGATCGTAGAGATCGAAGGCAGGTTTCTCGCCCAAGAGGTCCATATGGGCCTCCCAGTAGGCGTCCAGGGTCCCTACGTCCCTCCAATACCGGGCTTCCCCTGTGGAAGGATTCTGAAAGATATAGGCGAAGACCCGATCCCCCATTTCCACCATGCGGGGGATGATGTCCCTGCCGAAATCGTGATGGGTGTCGGACTTGGCGTCCTCCACAAGACGGCGGACCATTAGGCGTGTATCGAAGACATAGATTCCCATAGAGGCCAGCACCCGCTCCGGATCTCCTGGGAGACCACGGGGTGAGTCGGGCTTCTCCTGAAAAGATAGAACACGCTGTTCGGGATCCACCTCCATCACACCGTAGTGCCGGGACATCTCTCGGGGCTGGGGTACAGTGGCCACGGTCAAGTGGGCGGCACGCTCCTGATGGAAGGAGAGGAGGTCTTGGTAGTCCATCTTGTAGATGTGGTCTCCGGAGAGGATCAAGGTCAACTCGGGACGGATCTGTTGGAGGATATAGAGGTTCTGGTAGATGGCGTCGGCCGTTCCGAGGTACCATTGTTCATCTATTCTCTGCTGAGCCGAGACCACGCGTACGAACTCGTTGAGTTTTTCGCTGAGAAAACTCCAGCCGAGCTGGATATGTTTTTCGAGGGAGTAGGACCTGTATTGCGTGACAACGAATATCCTCCGGATTCCTGAATGGATGCAGTTGCTCAAAGTGAAGTCGATGATGCGATAGATGCCCCCGAAGGGAACAGCGGGCTTGGCTCGATCTCGGGTGAGGGGATAGAGACGTTCGCCCCTCCCTCCGGCTAAAAGAAAAGCAGCGATCTTCATGGCTTGGTGGGGTTCTTTCTCAAGACCTCTCTGAGGGTCTTCTTGAGACCTGTGAGATCGGAGGACTTGACCACATAGGCGTCCGCTGGCCAGGAGCGGTAATCATCACGGTAGCTCGAGTAGGCCGTATGTAGGATCACGGGGATCGACTTGAAGCGGGAGACCAACTTGCCCAAGGCTTCAATTCCGTCCATCTCGGGCATCCGGATGTCCAGGACCACCACATCGGGCCTTCTGTCCTTGAGGACCTCCAGAGCTTCCCTTCCATTGGAGGCAAGGAGGACTTCGTATCCCTCTTCTGAGAGCTCTGCGAGATAGAGCTCTCGCAAATGCTCCTCGTCGTCGACGATCAGTACCGTGGACAAGGATCGGGGTTCCATGGATTTTCCATCCTCATTCTACTATAGCAAAAAGAGCTCTCCGCACAATGGGGGATCCACCTTTAAGTGTCGACCCTTGCGACAAGGCATGCATGAGGGACCACCAGATGGAGGTCAGCGCTCTTTCCGGTGANGTGCGATTGGAAAGTTCGTATGGAGGGCCCTCTCTCGGGTCAGGTGCCTTGTGTTTGAGGAAGGGGACGTCGTCGTTCTTCCCTTCTTCGATCAAGGGAGGGATTGAAATCGGGTTCAGCTGAGTCTCTTCGTCGATCCTTCCCGGATCTCCTTTCGTTTTCGAGTCGAACCGCCTGTCGGACTCCGTCTATGAATTCCTCTATGGAAAAGGGTTTGGGGACGGAGGCGACGCAGATCCCCTCCTGGATCAACCGTCTTCCCTCTCCATCGTTCAGGGAACAATTCAGGATAGGGATGTGAGGATAGTCCCTGTGGATCCTCTCCAGGAGTCGGCGGCCTCGATACATCTCGATATCGAGAATCACCAAGACAAAACGCCCCTTGCCCCTTTGCAGAAGATCCAGGGCCTGTTGCTCTCCATGGGCACCGACCACCTCGAATCCCTCCCCCTNGAGGAGCTTCCGATAGAGGNCTATGAGGGTCCACTCCTCGTCTACAGCCAAGATGCGCCGCATAAGAAGACCTGTTTTCGTGGATCTTGATGCGTCTCGGAGGAGCTTTCGCCGTTACATTAGGTTGAAGCATAATACGGTTTTTTCCTCTTACCGTCAAGCCCTCGGGATCCAGCCATGGGAACCACCGACCGGTTCATCCGGGTTGGATTTGCGAAGGGAAATCCATGGGGGGGTCCAGGATTTTTTCCTTGACACTTCAGCGGCCGCCACCCTATGATGCCGGCCAAAGGAACTGGGTTCTTTTCCAGGTCTCTTGCCCAATCCCGGGATCGGGTTCGGCGGCGTGACCTTCTCCCGGGCAGGAGTCGAATATGGACTCCGTCGACCGAGCCCTGTCTTTCCCTTTTTTCTTCCCCGGGCATCGGACGGGTTTCTCCCGAGGCCCTCCCGCTGCGTTCGAAACAATCCCAAGGATTTCCTCTCGGTGTTTCGATCTCTTTCACCTCTTTCAAGGGGGAGAGAGCTATGATCCGAAGAATGGGTGAGTATTTCTCTCGGTGGGCTGACAAATATATGCCGGATCCCTTTATCTTCGCTCTGCTTCTGACCTTTCTCACCATGATCTTAGGCATCATCTTCACTGAAAACAGCCTCTTCGACATGTTCAAACACTGGCACAAGGGCTTTTGGACCCTCCTTACCTTTTCCATGCAGATGTGCTTGATCTTGGTTACAGGCTACGCCTTGGCCACCACCACCCTGGTGCGGAAGGTCATCGACGGATTGGCCGACCTGCCCAAGACCACAGGGGGAGCGTCCTTCCTCGTCTGTTTGGTGGCCATCATCGCCGCCTACATCAACTGGGGCCTGGGGCTCATTGTGGGGGCCCTTATGGCGCGTCAGGTGGCTCTTCGGGGCTATGAGAAGGGGATCCCCATGCATTATCCCCTCTTGGGGGCTGCGGGATACATCGGGCTGGCCGTCTGGCACGGAGGGTTTTCCGGATCGGCACCCCTTCTCGTGGCCACCAAGGGACACTTCCTGGAAAAGGAGATCGGGACCATCCCAGTTTCCGAGACCCTCTTCAGCCCTCTCAACATCATCGTGGGGGTTTGCCTTCTGGTCTTCCTTCCCCTCCTGGTGAGACTGTTGGCACCAACCGATCCCAAGGACATGGTCCCCATCGATCAGGTCCTGGACAACGTCGACGAGCTCGTAAAGGAGCGTAAGGAAGGGGTCACGGTGGAGAGACGCGATACCCTGGCCAGCAAACTCGAAAACAGCATAGTGATAAGCCTGGCGATCGGCATCATCGGGATGATTATCGTGGTATGGTACTTCGTCACCAAGGGCTTCAAACTCAACCTCAACATCGTCAACTTCACCTTCCTTTTCGCCGGGATCATTCTCCACAGGACGCCTATCAACTACGTGCGGGCCATCACCGAGGGGACAAAAGGCTGTGCGGGTATCATCCTTCAGTTTCCTTTCTATTCGGGGATCATGGGGATGATGAAGTTCTCCGGCCTCATCGTGGTGATCGCCGGGTGGTTCGTGGCGATCTCCAACCAGATCACCTACCCCCTGTTCACCTTCATTTCGGCCGCGCTGGTCAACATCTTCGTCCCCTCGGGAGGGGGGCAATGGGCCGTTCAGGGGCCCGTGGTGGTCGAGGCGGCCAAGGCCCTGAACGTCTCTTATCCCAAGTCCATCATGGCATTGGCCTATGGAGATCAGTGGACCAATCTCTTCCAGCCTTTCTGGGCTCTGGCCCTTTTGGGCATCACTGGTCTGAAGGCCCGGCAGATCATGGGCTATGCCATGGCCATCATGTTCATCGGGTTCCTGTTCTTCCTTTTCTCCTTGGTGGTCTTTCCGGCCTAATAGGAGCCATGGGGATGCGTGTCTGCATCCCCATCCTCCAAGCTCTCAGCCCTGAGGAAGAGCCCTGGTGGGGTTGACCCAGGGGCTCCTCCTCTCTGATAATATCTCTCCTATTGCCGCAAGGGGGTTCTCTAAGGCAGGCGGGGGAGATGGGCGACGGCGAACGGGCCCTTTCAAGGGGCCGGCGGGCCGCGGGCACAATTTTTTATTCCATGAGCAGGTCCATGAGATGCGACGGACCTTCAGCAGCGAGCAGATGAACGTGGTCAAAGAGGCCGTGGCCCTGGCCGAGGAGCTCACCAGCAACCATTTTAAGTATTCCACAAGCCAATGGAGGAGATCCCGTTACGATATTCGCACCTTGAGGGATCTGCAGGGCCCGGAAATCATCGATGGGGCATTCGCCCAGATCCTTCGCTACGTGGGACGTCCGGAGGGGAGTGACCTGGGGAGCCGACGGTTCGATTTTTACAAGGTCTGCATCCAGGATCATGAGATCCTTCGGGCCCTGCAGGAAGACCCCCGACTCGACCTTTATCCTCTCATGGTCTATGTAACCACCCATGAGCTTGTCCACATTGTGCGATTCAGTCGATTCCTCCAGATGTTCGAGGCCTATCCTTCGGAGCGTCTGGAGGAGGAGTGCCGAGTGCACGCCATCACAGGGGAGATCCTCTCCGGGGCCCGGGTCGGAGGGGTCCAGGCCCTGGTGGAGGCCTATCAAGACACCCGCCATATCCTCCGATTCCCCATGGACCAGGTGGCCGAAGGGCCTTGATGTCCATGCCCTCTTACTTCTTTTGAGCCCCGTTGTCCAAATGGTAGAATGTGCTAGCAAGGCGCCTGCCTGAGGATTTTCCACCAGGAGTCCATTTNTGGGCCTTGGTGAGAGGGGTCGGAAATTTTTGANAGGGCTTAACCGCGACGGTTCGGGCCCTTCACGCGCTGTGCCGAGGAGGGCTCATGGCTAGGGGGTCTTAGGAAATGGGCGAGTTTTTCCGCGTGCGAAGCCCCTCCGAGCTCCTGGCCGAGATGGATCGGTTTGCCTCCACGGGCGAGGAGGTGGTTCCCTTGGAGGAGGCTCTGGATCGGGTTCTCTCCAGGGATGTCCTCTGCCCGCATGACCTTCCTCCCTTTGCGAGGGCCACCATGGATGGATACGCCGTGAAGGCCTCGGACACCTTCGGGGCCTCGGAGAGCCTCCCGGCCCTCCTCCAGGTGGTAGGAGAGGTCCCCATGGGGGAGGAGCCCGATTTTTCCATGGGTGCTGGGGAGGCAGCCCGGATCGCCACGGGAGGAATGCTGCCTTCAGGGGCGGATGCTGTGGTCATGGTGGAGCACACTCAAGTTGTGGACGAATCGACCGTGGAGATCTATAAGTCCGTGGCCCCGGGCGAACACATGGTCAGCAAGGGGGAAGAGGCCCGAGCCGGGGAGAGGATCCTCCCCGAGGGATGGGTGCTCCGGCCTCAAGACGTGGGCCTCCTGGCCGCCCTGGGTATGGACCGTGTGTGGGTTCATCGGAGGCCCTTGGTGGCCATCCTCTCTACGGGAGACGAGGTAGTGCCGGTGGAGGTGGTTCCACCGCCGGGCAAGGTCAGGGACGTCAATTCCTACTGTCTAGGAGCCTTAGTGAGACGTTGGGGCGGGATTCCGGTTCATCTGGGGATCGTGCCAGATTCCCCCCAGGAGTTGGAGGCCCGGTGTCGGGAGGGGTTGGAGCGGGCCGATTTCCTCCTCCTTTCCGGCGGGAGCTCAGTGGGAAGCCGGGACTATGCCCTGAAGGTCATCCTCTCCCTGGATGGATCGGAGATCTTGGCTCATGGTGTGGCCATCAAACCCGGCAAGCCCACCCTCTTGGCAAGTGTGGGGGGCAAGCCCGTTTTGGGGCTTCCCGGCCATCCGGTCTCAGCATCCATTGTCTTCGCTGTGGTAGGGCGCCCTTTACTGGACCGTCTTTCGGGTAGGCGGTTCGCACACCGGCCGCGGCCGATCCCGGCTCGGCTTGCACGCAACCTTGCCTCGGCCCAGGGGCGCGAGGACTACGTGCGCGTGACACTGGAGGAGAGGGATGGAGAACTATGGGCCAAACCCGTCTTGGGGGCCTCGGGTCTCATCGCCACTTTGGTCCGCGCCGAGGGGGTCATCCGCATTGATGCTCAAGCTGAAGGGTTGGAGCGCGGCTCATTGGTGGAGGTGGAGTGGTGGGGATGAAGCGGCAGATCTACCTCCGGATCAAGCCGTTGGATGAGGCTCGCGGGGAATTCCTGAAGCGGTTTCCCATGGGGGGATGGCGGGATGCGGAGGAAGTGTCCGTCCTCGAGGCCTGCGGTCGAGTGACGGCTCAGCCTGTCTTTGCGCGGTTCTCCTCGCCCCCTTTCCATGCCGCGGCCATGGACGGGGTTGCGGTGCGTGCCGAGGAGACCTTTGGGGCCCATGTGGATCGGCCCGTTCAGCTTCGCCTGGGTCGGGAGGCCCACCCCGTCAACACGGGCCAACCCCTTCCTGCCGGGACCAACGCTGTGATCATGATAGAGGACGTGGTCGAAGTCGACAAAGAGACCGTCCAGATCGAGGCCCCGGCCTATCCCTGGCAGCATGTGCGCAGGGTCGGAGAGGACATCGTGGCCACTCAGCTTCTTTTCCCCCAGAACCACCGCTTGACCCCGTATGATCTGGGGGCGCTTCTTGGGGCCGGGGTGACCCGCATCAGGGTCAGGTCCAGGCCCCTTGTGGTCATCATCCCTACTGGATCGGAACTTCTGACCCCAGAAGAGATTGAAGAAGTTCGCGATCCTGTGCCCGGACGGATCGTGGAATTCAATAGCGTGGTCCTGGCAGAGATGGTTCGTCTCTGGGGGGGGGCTCCTGTGCGATACCCCGTAGTGCCCGATGAACCCGAGAGACTGCAGCGTGAAGTGGTGAGGGCACTGGACGAGGGAGCCGACGTGGTGGTGATCAATGCCGGGTCCTCGGCGGGCTCCGCGGACTACACGTACCATGTCATCCAGGCCATGGGGGAGGTGGTGGTCCACGGCATCTCCATGATGCCCGGAAAGCCCACCGTGCTCGGCGTGGTTCGAGATCGTCCGGTCATCGGCAACCCGGGCTACCCCGTCTCCGCCGTGGTCTCCTGCGAGCAGATTGTTGCCCCTCTCATCGCGCGCCTGTTGGGGATCGAATCCGATCCCAGACCCACGGTGCGCGCCACCACTTCGAGAAAAGTCCCCTCCAAACTCGGCATTGAGGAGTTCGTTCGGGTTCGATTGGGATTCATCGGGGATCACATCGTGGCCACCCCGCTTCCTCGAGGCGCAGGATCCATCACCACACTCACCCAGGCGGACGGCTTCCTCCGAATCCCTCAGGAGGTGGAGGGCCACCTGGAGGGAGAGGAGGTGGAGGTAGAGCTCCTTCGGCCCCTTCAGGAGATCCGGCGTACCCTGGTGGCCATTGGGAGCCACGATCTGTCTTTGGACCTCATCGCCGACCGGCTCCAATCCTTGGGAAGGGGGTTCCGCCTGGCTTCGAGCAATGTGGGGAGCCTCGGTGGGCTTCTGGCCATCCGCAAGGGGCATGCCCATTTGGCCGGGACCCATCTCCTGGATCCGGAATCAGGGCAATACAATCTCCCCTATCTCGAGCGGTATCTTCGGGACACGCCCGTCCGCCTCGTCCATCTGGTGCGCAGGCAACAGGGCCTCATGGTCGCCCCGGGAAACCCGCTGGGCATCGAGGGGCTGAAGGATCTGACGCGTTCCGAGATCACCTTCGTCAACCGACAGGCGGGCTCCGGGACACGTCTCCTTTTGGACTACCACCTAGCCAAAGTGGGGGTCGATCCCTCGCAGATTCGAGGCTACGGCCGGGAAGAGTATACCCACATGTCCGTGGCCGTGGCCGTAAGAAGCGGGACTGCGGATGCGGGCCTGGGGGTCTTGGCTGCGGCCAAGGCCCTGGGACTCGATTTTATCCCCATTGCAACGGAGCAGTACGATCTGGTGATCCCGGAGGCCTTCTGGGAGACCGAGGGTATTCAGCTCCTTTTGGAGATCATAGCCTCCGAGGAGTTTCGCTCGGCGGTGGAGTCCATGGGAGGATACGACGCCTCCGACTCGGGAAGGCGGATCCTCTGAAATGGAGGGTTCTCCCGCGTTGGCTCCAACCGGAATGGAACGGCTTGCATGGATGAGGAGGGCCCTTCGGTAGGGGCTTCCCCCCGTGGGCGATTTGCCCCTCGGGAGGCTCAGACGGCGGGAGATACTCGAGCCACGCTCGTGGGAGGAAGGTTGTGAAATAGCGCCACAGAAGGGATGAGCTCTCCAGGGCGGCGGTTTTGACTTGATCCCGGATGGTTTGCCCGGACGGTGGCCATGTGGTATAAAAGGGAAGAAAGTCCCAAGCCCGGAGATCCATTGGAGGACGATCCCCATGCCGACCCCCCCCCTTGACGACGAGTTAGGCCTTCATTGCTCCTTCTGCCGCAAAGGCGAGAA
The DNA here is from genome assembly GCA_002010915.1 of Desulfarculaceae bacterium JdFR-97. GTDB lineage: Bacteria > Desulfobacterota > Desulfocorpusculales > Desulfocorpusculum > Desulfocorpusculum > JdFR-97. The sequence continues at coordinate 28,575 of MTPG01000104.1, forward strand.
CGAGGTCCGCAAGCTCATCTCAGGGACCGAGGCCTTCATTTGCGACGAATGCGTGCAGATCTGCAATGAGATCCTGGCGGAGGAGTTCAAGAGCGACGCCCTTCGCGGTCTCCCCAAACCCTCGCGGATCAAGAGGGCCTTGGACGAGTATGTGATCAGCCAGGAAGAGGCCAAGAAGACCTTGGCCGTGGCCGTACACAACCATTACAAGCGTATTGAGGCCAAGAAGAACGTTCGGGGAGTGGACCTGGAGAAGAGCAACATCCTGCTGATCGGTCCTACGGGTTCCGGCAAGACCTACCTGGCCCAGACCCTGGCCAAGATCCTCAAGGTGCCCTTTGCCATGGCCGATGCCACCTCGGTCACGGAGGCGGGGTACGTGGGGGAGAACGCCGAGGACATTATCCTCCGGCTGCTGGAGAACGCCGACTTCGACGAGGAGAAGGCTCAGCAGGGGATCGTCTACATCGACGAGGTGGACAAGATCGCCAAACGGGTTGTCAATTCGGCCAATGGGAGGGACATCTCCGGAGAAGGGGTGCAGCAGGCCCTCCTCAAGATCCTCGAGGGGACGGTGGTCCACCTTCATCCCAAGGGGATGAAAGGTCAGACCCACAAGGTGGACACCACCCACATCCTCTTCATCTGCGGGGGGACGTTCGTCGGCCTTGAGGAGATCGTCCGTCGACGCACCCAAGCCCGCACCATGGGATTTCGAAAGGGCTCTCCCCAAGACTTCACGTCGGTCCAGGGGCCTCTGGCCGATGTGAGGGCCGAGGATCTCATCGAGTATGGGATGATACCGGAGTTTGTGGGGAGGCTTCCGATCATTGCGACCCTGCAAGAGCTGGAGGAGGGCCACCTCATCCAGATCTTGACCGAGCCTCGGAACGCCCTGGTCAAGCAGTACCAGGCCCTCTTTGAATTGGAGGGCGTCCAGTTGCGTTTCGCTGAGGAGTCCCTCGTGGCCGTGGCTCAGGAGGCGATCAAGCGGAAGAGCGGGGCACGCGGCCTGCGTACCATCCTGGAGCGGGCCATGCTGGACATCATGTATCGCATCCCGGATCTTGAAGGCCTGGCCGAGTGTATCATCACCCCCGAGGTGATCCTTCGGAGGGAAGAGCCGGTCTATCTTTACAGGAAAGAGGAGTCGGCCGCCTCCTGATCCTTCTCTCCCCCAAAACCTATCGCTTGTCCAGATCATCCAGAAGGGGCCGCGCTGCCTCTTCATAGGCCTGAAGCAGGGCGATGGAGAGGACCACGGCCAGAGGTCCCAGCAACACCCCCAGCGGTCCGAACGCCGAGATCCCCCCCAGAAGCGAGAAGAAGATGAGGAGTGGATGGAGTTCGCTCTTTCCCCGCATCAGGAAGGGGCGGAGGATGTTGTCGCTCATCCCCACCACCACGACCCCCCACACAATCAGAAAGATGCCGGAGACGGCGCGGTGACTGAGGATCAAGAGCAGAGCCGCGGGCCCCCAGATGAGCGCTGTCCCCACCACCGGGATCATGCTGAAGAAGGCCATGGCCACTCCCCAGACCAGGGGAGGCAGCCCCACGATGAGAAAGCCAATGCCGCCCAAAATCCCCTGGGCCAACGCCGTAAGGAACGTCCCGTAAAAGGCCGATTCGCTTACCGCCCGGAATCGGGCGAAGATCTCCCGTTCCAGGCTGGCGGGCAGGGGCATCAGGTGCATCACCCACTGAAGGAATCGGTCTCCGTCTCGAAGGAAATAGAATAGAGCAAAGAGCATGAGGAAGAACTTCCAGAGGGTCCCGGTGATGAGCCTCAGTGCGTCCGCACTCAGACCGATCAGAAGCGAGCTCAACCGACCTGCCAGCGACGAGAGCCCCTTGCCCAGGTCCACGCCCTGAAGATCCAGCCAGGGGATCAGCCTTTTCTGGAGGTCCAGGATGCGCTGAATGAGACTGCGGTCCAGGATACCCTCCTGCACCTTCTGGTTGACCCACTCGTAGAGCTGGACGGACTCGCGGGCCAGCAGGGTGAGGATGACCAGGGCGGGAAGGATCACCAGAATCACCACCAGGATGCAGGTGAGCAGGGCGGAGAGGTTTTTTCGGCCGTGTGTAAGCCTCAGGAAACGACGGTGTGCGGGCTGGGCCACGGTGGCCAGGACCAGGGCCACCATGAAGATGATGAGAAAGGGACGGAGGACCACATAGGCGAACAGGAGCACCGCCAGAAGGGAGATCAGCAGGAATCCCCCCCCGTAGTCAAGCAGACTCTTGGGATGAGGCATNGACCTTTCTCCTGGGATGATGGCTACTTTGGCGCAGCGCGGCCTATCCCCGGGAATTCGCCTTTATTCTATTGCCTGTCTCTCGAGGGTAGGAACGCGGCTCTCCCTCATGGTCTACGAGAAGATAGTGGTCGCCCTCCACCTCCATGAGACAGGAGGGTGTCAAGGGGGCCTTCCCCCCCCCTCCGGGGAGGTCCAGGACGTAGTGAGGGACACAGAGACCAGAGGTCTTTCGCCGCAGGTGGTCTACTATCTCGATTCCCCTTTCGATGGGGGTCCGAAAGTGCGCCGTGCCCCTCACGAGGTCCGTCTGAAAGAGGTAGTAGGGCCTCACCCTCATGGTCAAGAGGCCCTGCATTAGCTCTGCCATGACCTCCTTCTGGTCGTTGACTCCGCGGAGGAGGACGGTCTGGCAGGCCAAAGGGATGCCCGAGTCCGCCAGACGCCCGCAGGCTGCCCGCGCCTGCGGGGTTAGCTCCTTGGGATGGTTGAAATGAGTGATGAGGAAGAGTGGTTGGAACCTCTTGAGGATGCGGCAGAGCCCCCACGTGATCCTCTGAGGGAGGGTGCATGGGGTTCGAGAGCCGATGCGGAGGATCTCCACGTGGGGGATGGCCCTCAGCTCGGTCAAGATCCCCTCCAGCATCTCGTCGGGCAGAAGTAGTGGATCCCCTCCCGAAAGGAGGACCTCCCTGATCTCCCCATGGTGTCGGATGTAGTCCAGGGCATCCCGGATCGTCCCCGGGTCCACAGGGGGCCCTTTGCCCACCTTGCGTTTCCGATTGCAGAAGCGGCAGTAGACCGCGCATCGGTTAGAGACTATCAGGAGGGCCCGGTCCGGGTACCTGTGGATCAGATTGGGGACGGGGCTGTGCTTCTCCTCTTCCAGGGGATCTTCGAGCCCTTGCGGGTCTTCCAGCTCGCGGGGGTCCGGGACGACCTGCTTCCAGATGGGATCTTGGGGATTCTGGATAAGGGAGAGATAGTATGGATTGATGCGCATGGGGTAGCGCTGGATGACGGGAAGAATGGAGCCTGGATCCACCCCCAGATGTCGATGAAGGGCCTGAGCGCTCTCCACACTGCGAAGAAGCAACGAGAGCCATCCGGGCCGTCTTCTTCCCGATCTGCGCACTTTCTTTGACCCTCCGATGGATCTTCCGCCCACTTCTCCGCCATCCTGGGAGGAGGAAGGATCCTGAAGACAAAAGGAGCGTTCGTGCTTCAACCCAGCGTCCACCTTCGATCGTTCTCCCCAGCATCGGCCGATTCGGTGCTCCATCATATCATCGACCCCCAAAGGCGGGCAAACGGTTCACCGCCCGAAGGTCCCCCTTTTCGTCAGCGCCCCGGTTACACTCCGTCGCCCCAATGGGGGGCTGCATAGNATCATCCGTAAACTGAATATATGGACTGGGCGGATTACCGGAAAAAACCACATTCCCAATACACCCACACCTCCCTTCTGCGTCGCCTCTCCTCACCTGTCCATTCCGTCAGAGGCAGAGTGGAATGCCGAATCCGGGCTCACACCTTCATCTGTGTGATGGCCCTCCAGCTCCAAAGGTTGATCGGGAGTCGTCTTCGCAAGGCAGGTATTTCCCGAAGCCTGGACAGGCCCTTCAGAGGCTCTCCATCCAGAGGGCCCTGGAGGCGGAGATCGAAGGCTTAAATTCAATATAAGTGGTTGACAAGAGGGTCCCGATCCAAACCCGGACCATCCGTAGCTGGAGAGGCCTTCTCCTTGCCCTTCCGGTAGACCTCTATCGCCACATCGGGACATACAATGGCGCAGAAAGTGCAACCAGTGCACTTATTTTCATGGTCGAGAAACCGGGCAACCCTGATTCCACGATGATCCACTTCGGCCCCAAGGGTTATGCTGCCGTGGGGGCAGAAGGCCACGCAGATACCGCATCCCTTGCATCGCTCGGGATCTATGATGATCTTCCCAGCTTGTCTGGGTTCCTTCATCTAGGCCCTCCGCTTCACTCTGAAATCGAGACACACTCCATTCCCCTCTTGATTGCTTCCTGGTTGATGGATATGAGGGCATGCCGATGTTCAGGGAGGACCCTGTACAGGCCTTTGAAAAGGGCCTCCAGGGAGATGAACCCCAGTGCTGCCGCCAGGCCCCCGGCGGCAACCATATTCGCTGTTTGTGGATTGCCCAGATCGGAGGCTATCTGGGTGGCAGGTATCTTGATGATCCTCACGTCCTCCCGCCGGGGAAGAGCCTCTATTAGGGTTGTATTGTATGCGAGTATGCCGCCGGGCTTTACAAATGGAGAGAACCTCTCCAGTGAGGCCTGATTCATGGCCAGCAATGCTGTGAACCTGTTCCTCACCGGCGATCCTATTCTTTGGTCGGATATAACCACCGTGCAGTTGGCGGTGCCTCCCCTCATTTCAGGGCCGTAGGACGGGAAAAACGTCACTTCCAGGCCCTCGTAAATGGCACCGTAGGAGAGCAGCTGTCCCAGCAACATGACCCCTTGCCCGCCAAAACCAGCCACAAGGATCTCCTCCAACATCACCTGGCCTCCTTGCGCGGGGAGGAGAAGGTCCCCAGGGGGTAATAGGGTATGACCTCCCTCTTGATCCGCTCCAGAGAGCTCAGAGGGTCAAGCTTCCAGTTGGTGGGGCAGGCGGAGAGGATCTCCACCAGGCCGAACCCCAGGTCCTCCATCTGCACTGAGAAGGCCTCACGAATTGCCTTTTTGGTGGCCAAAATATGCTTTACATCGTGGACCGAGGTCCTGGCTATATAAGAATCCGGGGAGACCATGGAGAGAAGCTCGGCCATCTTCAGGGGATACCCGCTGAACCTGGGGTCGCGGCCCTTGGGGTAACTGGTCGTCTTTTGTTCGATGAGGGTGGTTGGTGCCTGTTGCCCTCCGGTGGCCCCGAAGACCCCGTTGTTCACATAGATCACGGTAATCCTCTCGCATCTGGAAGCTGCGTGGATGATCTCCCCGGTCCCGATGGCGGCCAAGTCCCCGTCTCCCTGATAGGTGAACACAATGGCCTCAGGGCGGGCCCTCTTGAGGCCGGTAGCCACTGCCGGCCCCCTCCCGTGGAGGGCCATCACCATGTCGCAGTCGAATTGCCTCCAGTTGCGCACCGAACAGCCGGCCGATGTGATGCCGATTGCCTTTCCTGTTATATCCAGTTCGTCCATGACCTCTGCGACCAACCTGTGGATAATTCCATGGGAACACCCAGGGCAGTATGGAAAGGGCACGTCGGTCATCGCACGGGGCAATCTAAAGACGCATTTCCATTCGGCCATTATTGGAACCCCCGCAGTCGATGTAACCGAAAAAACTTTCAGGACAGCCGACCACTCATCAAGATTTTCTTCATCGGACTGCCATTTTAATCTGCTCGTAGATTTCATCCGGCGCGAAGATATGGCCTCCCCCAACTCCGTATTGAATCACCTCGGCCGAGCCGCACAGGGCCAGTCGAACGTCTTCGATCATCTGGCCGTTGTTCGCCTCCACCACGAGGAACCTCTCAATGCCGGCCTGCCTTAGCTCCTTCATGCCCTTTTCCGGAAAGGGCCAAAGGGAGATGGGTCGAAAGAGCCCGACCGCCAATCCTTCCTCCCTGGCTTGCATCACTGCATCCTGGGCGATTCTGGACGTGCTTCCGAATGCCACCACCACCAAGGATGCGCCGTCGATATCTTGCGCTTCATATCTCTGCTCTTTCTCCCTTATGAGTTCGTATTTTTTCTTCAAGTGCCTGTTCCATTCGACCAGTTCCTGGTCCGTGTGGGGTGCTACCTTTATTACCTTCCTCGGATTTTTCCCTTTACCCCTGACCGCCCATTCCTTTTCGGGCGGGTCGATCACCGGCAGGGTGTCCAGTTCCACTGGCTCCATCATCTGGCCCAAAATGGCGTCCGACAGGACTATTACCGGAGTCGAATAGCGATCCGCAAGCTCGAAGGCCAGATAGGTGAGTTCATAAAGCTCCTGTGCGCTTCCCGGGCCAAGCACAATGCACTGATAATCTCCATGGCCGCCTCCACGGGTGGAGAGACGGTAATCCGACTGGGCAGATGCAATTCGGCCCAGTCCGGGTCCTGCCCTGGAGACACAGACCACCACCGCCGGAAGACGGGCAGCGGCCAGGGCCGTCAGGCCCTCACCCATTAATGTGAAACCTGGTCCCGATGAAGAGGTCATACAGCGTACCCCGCCAGCCGCTGCCCCCAGGATCATATGGATGCCCGCAAGCTCGCTTTCGCTTTGCAGGAAGGTCCCTCCGCACTGTGGCAGGCGGGTGGCCATGAATTCAAACAACTCGTTTTGCGGGGTGATGGGGTAGCCGAAGAAGAACCGGCAGCCCGCACGAAGGGCCCCCTCCCCCACAGCCTCATTGCCTCTCATAAGGATCTTCGTGGACATGGTTGGATCACCTTGCCGGCTCAAATCGGAGACTAGGTCGTGGTCAACTGAAATTGATGAGCGGGCTNNAGCCCGCTGCCCCCCGTAATGTCTTTTGAGGCCGAAGAGCTGGGGTTATTGCTTGAAACAGTGCAACATCCCATCGATCTATATAACCCCCTTGGATCCAGGTTCCTTTACGGTTCAGAACCTTGTTCCCGATTATTGAATAATAGTTCGTCCCAGTGTTTGGAGTCTATCCCATCTCAACAGCGGCCGGATGTTGGTCTGGCCTTGCTAAAGGGACTCGAAGTCACCGGAGAGGCTGCGAACCGGGTCTTTTCCCGGATCCGGAGGAGCCGACGGGTCCACATATACCCGGTTTCCGGAAGAACTTATTGTTGGTTCCTATCCTGGCATCTGCGAGAAGCCACAGAGAGACGGTCGGATGGCAGGGGAGTGTTTGGTCAATTGCTGACTATGGCGGATAGAGGATCATNGTCCAATGGCGAGNCCTGGATGCGCCCTTTGCGCNTTTTNGGATCGAAGATTCAGCCGTGGGGCATTCCGGCCCGATCCTCCCTTTGCTTTGTTGCGGATCAGGGCATTGGCCCTCACGCGAGCTGTCCTTTTGACGCTTCCTGCAGCCGGCGAAGAAGAGGGCCGGGATCAGTCCTCCTCCTCTTCCTCGTCGGGGTAGAATTTCTTGATGAAGTCCGTTGTGAATCTGCCCTGGAGAAAATCCGGGTCCTGCAGGATTCGCAGGTGCAGAGGGATCGTGGTCTTGAGAGGGCTTATGGTGAATTCCTCCAGGGCCCTTCGCATGATGCGAATCGCCCCCTCTCGGGTGCGGTCGTGGGCCAGGAGCTTGGCCACCAAGGAGTCGTAGTAGATGGGCAGCTCATACCCTTGATAGAGGTGGGTGTCCAGTCTGATCCCGAAGCCTCCTGGGGGTCTGTACTGCTCGACGGTCCCCGGTGAGGGAAGGAAATTGCGATCCGGGTCCTCGGCGTTGATTCGGCATTCGATGGCCCAGCCTCGAAGTTGGAGCTCCTCTAGGGCCGGATCCAGGGGATATCCACAGGCGAGGCGGATCTGCTCCTTGACCAGGTCGACTCCGGTGACCAGCTCGGTGACAGGATGTTCCACCTGAATGCGGGCGTTGATCTCGAGAAAGTAGAAGCGTCCCTCCCCATCCACGAGGAACTCCACGGTCCCAGCGTTGAAATATCGAGCGGCGCGGGCCGCTGAAATGGCCGCTTCTCCCATGGACCGGCGCATCTTAGGGGTGAGTCTGGGGGAGGGGGATTCTTCAATGAGCTTCTGGTATCGCCTCTGAATGGTGCACTCGCGTTCGCCCAAGTGAACGGCGTTGCCGAACCGATCCACCAGGATCTGGAACTCGATGTGCCGGGGCTCCTGAATGAGCTTCTCGATGTAGACTTCATCATTGCCGAAGGCCGCCTTGGCCTCCATCTTGGCCACCGGGAACTCCTCCAGGAGAGACTGCGAGTCCCTACATATACGGATGCCTCTTCCTCCCCCTCCCGCGGAGGCCTTGATGATGACGGGGTAGCCTATCTGCTGGGCGATTCTTTCGGCCTCCTGGGGGGTGTCGATGCCTGTGGGACTGCTCGGGATCACTGGGACCCCAGCGGCATGCACTGTTTTTTTCGCCACCAGTTTGTCCCCTGCCAGCTCCAGGTTCTCCGGAGTGGGGCCGATAAACACCAGGCCATCGGCCTCGCAGGCTTTGGCGAAGTCTCCCCTCTCCGCCAAGTACCCATACCCCGGGTGGATGGCCTGGGCGCCCGTCCTCTTGGCTGCATCCAGGATGGAATCGATGTTGAGATAGCTTTTGGTGCTGACAGCCGGGCCAACGCAGACTGCCTCATCCGCAAGACGCACATGGAGACAATGCTCATCTGCCTCGGAATAGATGGCCACGGTCCGTATGCCGAGTTCCCTGCATGCTCGGAGGACTCTGACGGCGATCTCTCCTCGATTGGCGACCAGGATCTTTGAGAACATTGGGGTCTTTCTGGACAAAGCAGTGGTCAAGCGCCAAACCTTCAGTTGTTCGATGGGACCGGGGGCCTCGGTCCCGAAGGGCTATCCAAAGGAGGCCCTCCATCTCCATGGGCCGAGAGCGCTTGGAGAGATGGCCTCAGGGGGTCTCGATGACAAACATCAGGTCGTTGTCCTTCAGGGGGACTTCGTTTTCTGCCGCGATCTCGACCACGGTCCCTTCCACGGGGGCCCGGATCTTTTGAAACACCTTCATGGTCTCAAGCAGGGCGAGCACTTGCCGCTTTTTGACGAAATCCCCCACCTCCACGTACGGAGGTTGGTCGGGGGCGGGCCTTCGGTAGAAGACGCCAGACATGGGGGCCCTGACCTCAACCCTTTTGTCAGAAGATCCTGGTGAGCTCATCCCTTGCGCGGCCTCCTGATCCGATGTAAATCCCGCTGGGCAGATTTGCACGTGACTATAAAGGAGAATTGTATGTAGTGTCAAGCGAATGTGCCATCTTTGGGCAGGGGCTTGGCTTGACAGCCAATGGGAAGTTTTCTACATTGCGTTGGCGAACGCCAGCGGGCACCACCTAGAGGATTGCCGAACATATCTGCGAGAGATGGCCGCAGCAGGACAGAGGGGGCGCTTCCATGGGAACGTGGATGGACGGATACCTTCAGAGGCTCTCCAAGATCCGCTCCGAGTGTCTGGAGGGCGGCGGGCCCGACCGAATCCAGATCCAGGACCAGCTGGGAAAGCTCACCGCGCGCGAGCGGATTCATAGACTTCTGGATCCCGGGACCTTCGAGGAGTTGGGATCTGTGGTGAGGGATACCCGCACTCCGCTGGACGGCAGGGAGAGGTCCTCCCCCGGCGATGGCGTCATCATGGGCTTTGGAAAGGTCCAAGGCAGGCCCGTGATGGTCTTCAGCATGGACTTCACGGTGATGTCGGGCTCCCTGGGGGATCAGGCAGCATGGAAGCTAGCCGAGCTCATCGAGATGTCTGCCAAGATGAGGATGCCCGTTGTGGGCATGTTCGATTCCGCGGGGCAGAGGATCAGCTTCAAGGAGGGGGATGTGGGCCTCAACGGTGTGGCCCAGCTTCTCAGAAACTATTGTCTGTACTCCGGGGTCACTCCCAAGATTGGGCTGGTTCTGGGGCCCTGCACGGGGTTGTTGGCTGAGGTGGCGGTCCTTTCGGACTTTTTGATCATGAGTCGATCGAACGCCTTTCTCTGGCTTGGCGGCAAGATCACTTCCCCCCAGGCCGGCACTGCCTCCTTTCATATGGAGAAGAGCGGCCAGTGCGATCTCATAGCCGACAGCGACGAGGACGCCATCGAGAAGGCCAAGAGCCTTTTGCGGTTTTTGCCACAGAGTTGCTGGGAGAAGCCCCCCTTTGTGGACACAGGGGACGACCCCGAAAGGAGGGAGGAGGGTCTCCTGGACGTGATGCCGGATGACCCGAGGTTTACCTACGATATCCACGAGATCATCGATTTGATCGTGGACAACGGGGAGTTTTTGGAGCTAAAGGAGGAGTTCGCTCCCCACCTGGTCATAGGATTTGCCCGCTTTGGCGGGTATGCGGCGGGGATCGTGGCCAACAACCCGGATGAGCTGAGCGGTATCTTTGAGCCGGACTCCTCCGACAAATACGACCGTTTCATGATGTTCCTGGACGCCTTCAACATCCCCTTGGTGACCCTTGTGGACACCACCGCCTTTGTGCCAGGGGACCGCTGGGAGCGGTTGGGCGTGATCCGCCACGGGGCCAAGCTGCTGCATTCCTATGCGCATTTGACCTGTCCCAAGGTCACCATGGTGTTGAGGCGCTCCTATGGGGGAGGAAATATTGTGATGGGCTGCTCGCGGATGTTCCCGGATCTGATCTACGCGTGGCCCACGGTGGAGTTCGCCCCCACGGGACCCGAGGCGGTGGTCCATGCCGTATTTAACAAGGAGCTGGAGAAGGCCCGTAAGGAGGGTAACTACGATCAGGTCTACAACTTCCTGCTGGGAATCCTGAGGGAACAGTTCAGCGTGCTGACCATGGGGAAGGCCTGGACGACCTACTACACGGTCCACGAGGTGGTGGACCCAAGGGACACGCGTCCAAGGATCGTCAAGGCGCTGGAGGCCACGGCCAACAAGGGGGAGGAGCTTCCAGAGAAGAAGCGATCCATCAAACCTGCCTAGAGACTCCGGAAGTCGAGGAAAGAGAAATGGGAGAGAGAATGGAGGAGGCCCTGAAAAGGCTTCGTGAGATTCACAGCAAGAACCTTCAGGGCGGCGGCCAGAAGTACATTGAGCGCCAGCACAGCCGCGGGAAGTTGACGGCCAGGGAGCGCATCGAGTGCCTGGTGGATCCCGGGACCTTCAGCGAACTGGGCTCGTGTGTGAACACCACGGGCTCGCGCATTGACGGCAGGAAATCCGATGCGCCCTGCGACGGTGCAATCATCGGAACCGCCAAGGTGGACGGCAGGACCGTGGCTGTGTACGCCAGCGACTTCACGGTGCTGGGGGGATCCATAGGCAGTCAGCACCTCCAAAAATGTGCCAAGTTGATCGTGTTGGCCGCCAGCTGGGGGATCCCTATGGTTTGGCTGCTCGACTCCTCGGGGGGCAGACTGGGCTACCGGGATGTGCCCACGGCAGGTATTGACTGGTATTTCGGACTGGAGTCGAGGTTCTCGGGCGTGATCCCCCAGATCAACGTGCTCATGGGCCCGTGCATCGCGGGGCAGGCCTACGCGCCTACGTTGTGCGATTTTTTGCTGATGAGTCGCGGCACCTCCAATCTTTGGTTGGGAGGGCCGCGGATGGTGCAGGCGGCCACCTCCGAAGAGATCGGAGAGGACGTGGGAGGCGCGGACTATCACATGATCTACAGCGGCACCTGCGACCTCGTTGGTGATAACGACCGCCATACCATTGCGCTGGCCCGCAAGCTGCTGAGCTATTTGCCCTCCAACTATCGGGAGAGACCCCCGTACAGGGAGCCGGCGGATGATCCCCTCAGGGGGNTCGAGGGGCTGCTGGAGGTGGTTCCCGACGACTACGAGATCTCTTACGATATGCGTGAGGTGATTCGTCAGCTGGTGGACGACGGAGACTATCTCGAGATCAAACCTGAATATGCCAAGAATCTGCTCTGTTGTTTCGCCCGCATGAACGGTGAGGTGGTGGGTGTTGTGGCCAACAACCCCTTGGAGCCGGGAAGCATCATGGAGATCGACTCCTGCGACAAGTACTACCGGTTCCTTCAAGTCCTTGACGCCTACAATATCCCCCTGGTGAATCTGGTGGACACCCCTGCCGTGGTCCCCGGGGAGGAGGAGGAGCAAAAGGGGTTGTTGAGGCACGTTGGGAAGATCCTGGACGTCTACGCCACGGCCACCATCCCCAAGATCACTGTGGTGCTCAGGGAGTGCTACTTTGACGCCGGGGCCATCCTTATGGGGGCGGTCAAGGGCATGGGGTCGGATCTCTGCTACGCTTGGCCCATCGCACGGTTTGCCGTAGAGGCCTCCGGGTTGGACTACCGAGAGGTCTACGGCAGGGGCATTGAGGATGACGCGTACGAGGGATACCTGAACCGGTCCCGGGAAAGGGTGGATGTCTTCGAGGTGGCAAGGAGTTGGACCGCCCAGGTGGTGGACGAGATCATCGAGCCCAAGGACACCCGAAGGAAGATCATCGAGGCGCTAGAGATCACCCGAAATAAACAGGAGAGGCTTCCGCCCAAGGCCAAGCGGCACGGAACGCCCCCCACCTAGTCGATGGAAAATAGGTGGGGAGGTGTGCGATCCCGGGCCCCGCACGGATGCCCGAGCAAAAAGGCGGTATCCCAACCAAGGAGGTAGAGATGGGTTCCGACAAGGTCGTGGTGACCTGTGCGTTGACCGGTGTGCTCACGGATCCCAAGGTCCACAACGTCCCGGTAACACCTCAGGAGATGGCAGAGCACGCCAAGCAGGCCTTCGATGCGGGTGCTACGGTGGTCCATTGTCACTTTCGGAATCAGGAGCCGGGCAAGGGACACCTGCCCACCTGGGACCTGGATTCTGTAGGGAGGATCTTGGCCGCCATCAAGGAGCGGGTCCCAGAGATCATCATCAACATGAGCACCGGGGTGGTGGGGCCGGACATCTCCGGGCCCTTGGCCTGCTTGGAGGCTTTCAAGCCCGAGATGGCCGCATGCAATGCGGGCTCCCTCAACTATCTGAAACTTCGGGAGAACGGCTCGTGGGCGTGGCCTCCCATGTTGTTCGACAATCCCGTGGAGAAGGTGAAGAGATTCCTGGATGTCATGATGGCCAACGGGATTGTCCCCGAGTTCGAGTGCTTCGACACGGGGATCGTTCGGAGCGTGGGCCTGTACAAGAGAAACAGGATGTTCGAGGGTCCTGCACATATCTCCTTGGTGATGGGCGTTGCCAGTGGCATGCCGGCCAAACCTCAGTGGCTTCCCCTCCTTCTGGAGGAGATGCCCCCCGGGAGCCACTGGCAGGTCATCGCCATCGGCAGGCAGGAGATCTGGGAGACCCACCGGCGTTGTCTGGAGCTGGGAGGCAACGCCCGCACCGGCCTGGAGGACACCTTCTATCTGCCCGATGGCCGTCGGGCCAGGAATAACGGCGAGCTGGTGGAGGCACTGGTTCGGATCGTCCGGGAGGTTGGCCGTGAGGTGGCCAGCCCTCAGGAGGCACGGCGCATCTTGAATCTGAGGGAGCCGTGAGTGGCGAGAGGAGGTAGAGGGGATATGGAGTCATCCGAACAGGTCATCTACCGGGTGGACCAGCGCGTGGCCACCATCATCATCAACCGCCCCCAGTCCAGAAACGCCCTCAACACGGAGGTGATCTCCGGGATCCGCGCCTCTCTGGAGAGGGCTGCGGCAGACGAGGACGTGGGCTCCGTGGTCCTGAAGGGGGCAGGGGGGAGGGCCTTTTGCGTGGGGGCTGACCTTGGGAGCAGTTTTTCCGCGAATGCCTCCTTTTTGGATGTGCACGAGAGTAGGGGGGAGTTTGCGGCTCTCCTGCTGAAGATCCAGCAGTGCCCCAAGCCGGTTTTGGCCGCTGTGGAGGGGTATTGTTTGGCCGGGGGAGTGGGCCTCTGCCTTGCGTGCGACATGGCCATCGCTTCGGAAGATTCCCAGTTCGGCCTGCCGGAGATCCAACGTGGCCTGTGGCCCTACATGGTGACAGCCCTGCTCATCCGAAACGTGGGGACTAAGAAGGCCCTGGAGCTGTGCATGACAGGGGAGAGGATCTCCGCCCAGGAGGCCCAGAGGATCGGCATGATCAACCACTGCGTTGCCAAGGAGGAGTTCGAGCAGCGAGTGGAGGAGACGGCATCCAGGTTGGCCTCCTTCAGCCCCGCGGTAATGGCCCTGGGGAAGAGATCCTTCTATCGGATTGCGGACATGGAGCTTGTCTCCGCCCTGGAGTTCCTTAAGAGCCAGCTCACCATCAACACCCAGCTTGAGGATCTGGCGGAGGGGATCAGGGCCTTTCTGGAGAAGAGGCCACCGCAATGGCGGGGGAGGTAAGTCAGGTTTTTCATCTCGGGGTCAATGTCTTGCAGACACGCGAAGGGCGTTTCTTCAATCCTTATAAGTTTCGCTTACCTTCAGGAACTCTTTCTCACATTCCAGAAAAGCATTCACAATATCCGGATCGAAGTGCTCACCGCTATCAGCTTTGATCCTCCTTACTGCCTCCTCATGTGACACCTCATCTTTATAAGGCCTTTTCGACCTTATTGCGTCATAGGCATCGCACAGGGCAAAGATTCTTGCCTCCAAAGGAATTTCTTGCCCTCGTAAACCCTCTGGGTATCCTTTACCATTATATTTCTCATGATGATACGCACAAATGTTTCTACCTATAATGAAAAAAGGTTGTTTGAGTTTAAATCTGTCAATGACGCTATGAATTACCTGTTTTCCTATCAGAACATGCTTCTTCATCTCTTCGTATTCTTCATCAGTTAGCTTTGATTCTTTCAACAAGATGGCATCTGGTATTCCTACTTTTCCTATGTCATGCAAAGGGGCGGCATCATAAAGATCTTCAATAAAGTCATTGGTGATGAGTCTCCTGTACTTTTTGTTCTTACGCAGCTGTTTTGCCAGTACCACTGAGTAGTTCCTTGTTCTTTCTAAATGGCCTCCTGTTTCCGGATCTCTCCCTTCTGTAAGCCCTGCAAGAGAGGCTATAATAGCCTTTTGTGCCCCTATCAACTCATTGAATCTCGAGATATTGATGTAGCCAATAATCAATATTAGGCAAATAAATAGGGCAAGAAGTATTACGGATGCCGATATCAATCTCTGTAATGCCGCTTTTGACGAAGGATGGCTGTGGTATATTGCCACGATCAACCTCTTGCCAGGAAGGAACTCCACACTAGAATAGTGAATGGTTTCTATATCTGAAATACGCAACAGGCCGGAATGATCGCTAAAATCATAGCTTGACTTATTGAAATTGATGGTTCCATCCGGTTTTAATGATATCAAATTCCCTTCTTCAGTCTGAATGAACATATTCTCCGGTAAAAGCTCAAGAACGCTCGAGAAATATATATTTAAAATCAAAATCCCCTTCTTTTCTCCCTTGGAGTCAAACAAAGGAGTGGCCAGCCTTATCACCGGGACATAAGGGACTTCTACTTTTCCCTGTTCAACATTCAAATCTATCGGGGAGACATAGATTTGATCCCCATCCAGTTTTATAGCTTCTTGAAAGTAGTATCGGTGCTTTTTATTTTGTAGATCGGAATCGCTGACGATTACAGTGGTGCCATCTCGCTTATTATCTATTCTGACTATTTCGGATCCTGAAGAATCGATAATTCTGGTTTGATAGTACTGTTTATGGAACTTCGAGAAGACATAGAATATCTCCTTAACTTCATTTCTATAATTGATGGATTCAAAATTGCTGTCTACATAACCTTTAGTGCTCGGAAGATCCCTAAGCAAGAACAAATCCCGCCCAAAATCGGAAAAAAATACCTTGATGATCTCCTTGGCAGAAAGCAATTGGGAGAGGTCCTTCCCATGTAGCCATTTTTCTTCTCTCTCATATATCTGTTTCCCTTCAAAATATAGGACTAATCCAAACAGAATAAAGAGAATTGTAACGATTAATAAGAAGGTCATGTTCTGTTTTATAAGTTTCCTACTCATACTGATAAACTCTCCACTTAGGTTTCATATTCTTCGAACAGGGATTATTCGTAAAAAGTAATAGTACAAAAAAGAGGGCACCTGCTAAAAAGTTGTTTTAGTTCAAGAAAGCAGATTTTAGCGAAGGCACCCTGTTGGAGAGATTTTGCCATGGTCAGCTTTCCTTTCCAAGTGTTCTTCGCAAGTCTGCCCGGTCAGGGAAGGTCAACGTCGTTTTTTAAGGGGGTAGCCTGGGATCGCATGGAGGAGGGATGTTGTTGAGTCAGCAGGACCATATTCATAAGGTCAACGAGCGGCTGAGCGGTTGTCTCAGGGGCAGTGGTGTGAAGCATTCTATAGAGGGGCTTTTGAAGACAGCAGCTCTACAGCATTGCCTTGGGATACGAGGACACCAACCATGCCGGCAAACTTGCGCAGGATCCATCCTTAAGCTTATGGCCCGAGGCTTGCCGGAGAGCTCCGGGGAGTTGACTTCCCGGTCCCTGCCATCTGACCTTTTGGTTGAAAATAGCCGCCCTTAGCCGGGGGATCGACACGAGGCGAAGGGCTCACGGTTAATAGCATGGAGTCCGCCAGAGGCGGAAAGTCCGCCAAAGGCGGGGCACGGCACTTACAAAAAGAACCGGGCAGATTTGGAACAAACGACTGGAATATTAGGAAGTTATTTTCAGGTTTTTTGTAANACCCCACTGCAACAATTTTATAGCCGATCCGATTGACACACAAGGCGGAATCCCCTATACTTCGGCAACTCAACTTGTCCCTTGGGGTTTTCAATAATGAATCTTGGAATATATGAAGTTGCGCTTTTGCCCTTCTTGGTAATCTTCATCTTATGGGTTGTTGTACTTTTCGATATCCTGAGGAGTGAGTTTGCAGGCAATAATGAGATCATCTGGTTCTTGGCCGTGACGTTTGTGTCAGTGGTTGGTCTGATCCCCTATTTTTCTTGGGAAGAAAGCAGAAAACAAGAATGTCGGGTCAGAATCAGCGACCGTAGCGATGTAATGCAACATATGATCGAAAAAGAGGAAAGAGCATGGAAGTAAAAGTTTCAGGCAGACCCANCAAGGCAGTCTCTTGGGTCTTTATAGGCATTTTCNCCTTATTTCTGGTGTTCGGGGTCGTCTTCTTTGCCTCCNTTTGGGAGGATATTGATTCGGANGNGTTTGTTCCAGTGCTTGGGTTCTGGGTTCTTTGGATCGGCGTGGTGCTGTTTATGATCATCTNCCATGCTCTCAACTTGAAAAAAAGGAAGGGAATGGAAATAGGAGAGTTTCGCCTGTCTCCGGATGATTCCTCACAGACGGTTCAAGGCAAGAGAGACCCCATGCAAAAACTGCNGGAGCTTCATAAGCTCAGGGACGAAGGGCTGATCAGCAAAGGGGAATTCGAGGCCAAACGCAAGGAGATCATGGAGCAGAAATGGTGAAAGAGTTCATTTGGGAAATGCTGCTATTTTCCGAATACCACGTTTCCGGTTATGCACATGAATTTAATCATGTGGAATTCAGGGCAGGCCGTTGGAAATCAAAAGTATGTGGAGGAAAGGGGTGGTTGGTCACATAGTCGCAGTGGTGTTTGCTCTAACGGCTGTCGTCGGTTCGGCCTATGCCGACATGGGCGGGATATATTCCAGCGAGGCAGAAGTAAGTGAAGAAGGGCAGAAGGCGATTATCCTCCATAACTTGGACGAAGAAGTCCTGATACTGGGGACCGACCTGAGGACCGATAAAGACACGTATGTTCTCAGATTCATTCCCTTTCCTTCAGAGCCCCAGGTGGGCCTTGCCCCGCCTGATGTGTTCAAGTCCGCCGCGGAGCTGATGAAAAAACACAGACTCAGATTCTTTTACCAAACCAAAGGGTCTTCCTCTTCAACGAACGGCGTTGAGCTTAGATTTTACAAGAAACTGGCGGCGCACGACCTCACGGTCGTCAAGGTCGACGACATTTCGTGCTTCAGGCAGTGGGTGAATAGTTTCTTTCGGGACAAGAGACTGCCGACAAAGAAAAGCTATCCGGATGTTGAAGGCATTGTTGGCGATTATTTGAAAAGGGGAATAAACTACTTCGCCTTTGATTTTGTAAGGACAACGGACGAGACGCGATTAGTGGATCCGGTGATGTACCGATTCATGAGCAAAGAGCTTTACTATCCGCTCAAGACATCAAGCACCTTTGGAGGAAAAGGCTTCATCGACATGATCCTGATTACTCCAAGGACATTGTGCGTCCCGGATGACATCTTTGTATCCAGTTGTTTCGGCTTGAAAGGCTTTCATCCGAGCAGCTCGGCACAAGTGTCCAAGTTGGAACTGGAGGACATTTATCCGGATGCACAAAGGTTTTTCGGAGACCGGGAGGTCTATATCCAGTTAGTCAAGTATCGGGGTGATTATGATTTCCAGAGTGATGTATTTGCCGATCCATCGAAGGGTGCTGAGCAGGCCCTCGATATCCCCGAGTATGGGCCCCGCGGGAGCCCGTTCGGTGAGTTCGCGCAGGCTCTCAAGGCCTCGACAGTCTCAAATGCGGTCCCCAAGGTTGTAGACGGCAACAACGAGTTTGCCTTTGAGCTGTACAAGACAATAAGCGCTATGAATGAGGGCGAAAACCAGAATATATTCCTTTCCCCTTTCAGTATATCAGCCGCCCTTGCCATGACCTACGCCGGGGCCCGCGGAAACACGCAGATTCAGATGGGGCGTGTACTGCGCTTCAATATTCTGCAAGAGGAGTTGCACCTCACCCTGTCTTCGCTCCTAAGGACATTGAAAGAGCCCCCTGATGATTCCTACCAGCTCTACATCGCCAACTCCTTATGGGGACAGAGGGGCTATGGATTCAAGAAGGAATTCCTGGATCTCATAGCAAGATACTACGCAGGAGGCTTCAATGAAGTAGACTTTAAAGGGGAGACCGAGAAGTCCAGAAAGATGATCAACAAATGGACACAAAATAATACTGCGGACAAGATAAAGGACATCCTTGGGCCGAAGGATATCGATTATCTTACGAGGCTTGTTCTAACCAATGCCATATATTTTAAAGGCACCTGGGCTTGGCAATTTGAGAAGGAACTAACTAGGTCTGCTTCCTTTTATGTAACACCCGAGAAAAAAGTTGACGTTCAGATGATGTTCCAGGAGGGAAAGTTTCCCTACACCGAGCCAGACCAGNAGCTTCAGATGGTAGAACTTCCGTACGCAGGGCACGCTCTCTCAATGGTCATCCTGTTGCCCCGCGGTGCGCTTTTGAATCTTGAGGGCGCCCTTACCCGTGAAAACTTCGATAATTGGCTGTCCATGATAGNGGAGAAGGAGGTGGGACTGTTTGTTCCCAGGTTCAANTTTGAATGGAGATATTACCTGAAAAAGGCACTGGTATCCATGGGCATGGTCGATGCGTTCAGCCGGGTGAAGGCGGATTTTTCGGGAATGGATGGGACGAGGAGGCTCTATGCGGAAAAGGTTATACGCGGAGCAAACATAGACGTGAACGAGGAAGGGACAGAGGCGACAGCCGCAACCGCTGTTGTCATGGACGTGAAGAGCATCGGCCCGAAGCCTATCATGCCTTCATCTTCTTGATCCGCCACAGGCCGACCAATTCCATCCTTTTCTTGGGGAGGGTAATGAATCCAACTATGTAGAAAATCCCAGCTTTTCGTTATTCACAGGCCGATACTCCTTTCGACGAAAGACTGATCTCTTGGGGGCCGAAAATGTCTAAAAAATTTCCTCTAGCTGTGTTTTCAAGCGTGGTCTTAATCATCTTGGGACTTTCCCTTTCTTGCGTTAGCCGAGATGCGGTGCCCGCACGACGGATATCTGACCAAAGCCATAAAGAGACCGGACCCGGAGTGCTAGTGGTGAGGGTTTCCCCTGATTCTCCTGCTGATCGGGCCGGTCTGAAGCCAGGTGATATCATCCTGAGTATAGATAGAAATGCAGCATCCAGTCCGGAAGAATTTGTTGGCACCGTCGAGAGGGCAAAGGAAGGAAAGCATCTTATCCTTTTTGAAAGAAACGGTGTCAAGAAATGGTCCATCGTCCAACTTCCACCCCCTGATACACGCCCTCGTCTTGGGGTTGAGATCATCTCACTCACCCCCGAAACGAGGTCCGCTTTGAGCGGCAGGGGAGACTCCTCTGCTCAGTTAAAGTTAAAGAAGAGAATACAACGCTCTGGAGCGAGACTTTCAGACAAAAGGGCGAGAAGGAACAGAAGGGGGTCCGGTGCCGGAAAAGGTCAAGATTCAGAGGCTGGATTGCTCGTGACGTCAGTTGTCCCAGGTTCCCCGGCTGATCGGGCTGGCCTGAGACCCGGGGATATCATAATAAGTTTTGATAGAAAAGCAGCACCCAGCCCGGAAGATTTTGTTGCTGTTGTTAGGAATGCACGGGCAGGAAGGCATCTGCTTTCTTTCAAGAGAAACGGTACAAAACGACGTGCCGTTGTCCAGTTACCGCCATTGGGGACACGTCCCCGTTTAGGGATTCAGATCTCTCTTGCAGCATCAGAGACGAGTTTGGCTCTCAGCAGCCAGAAACTTCCCTTCAACAGTGCCCTCTCTGATGCGACCCGCCGGGTTGATCATAGCCCCTCGCCCTCGTTGAGCAAGCGGATAAGGGAGATAAACGTGCTCAACTATGCCTTGGTGGATCCAAAGACAGGTCATGTTAGTTTTATTGGAACCTATGACCGGACGTATGCCAGCGGGCCGATTCCTTATTATGATCTGCTTGCTGATGCCCTAGCAGACCCTTATCCCAAGTTTTCGCTCGAGCGTGAATCGGCCAAAGCGACGGTCCAAGAGATTGTGAAGTTCATGGATCGTGAAATGCAACGGATAAGTAGAGATGTAGAGTACGGTAGCAGGTGGATGACCAAAACCTTTACGGCTGTCATCAATTCAAAGGATCCGATCCCGGAAAAGCTTATTTTAGAGCAGCGGATGAAGAGAGGAATGGGGATAGAGCCTGCTGAGTTTCGAGCTTACCTCGAGTTTGACCCCAAAAGTAATGTAGTGGATCCCGTACAATACAAAATGATGGGAAATTTTTTGGGCAAGCTCTTTAAGAGCATTGGTATTGAGGAACGATTTGGGAAGGCCGTTGCAGCATTTTCAAAAATGCAGAAAGAGGCAAGGCTGGGAACGTTGAACTTTGATACCACCTTGGAGGTGAGCGGCCTCCTCGGTGTCCAAAGCGAAATCTTCAGGATCCGAAATGACCTGGCTTCAAAACGTCTAACCGAGGAAACAGCAGGCCGTCAACTCTGGGCGCTTCTTTACAGTTCCCTGCTTAAGGGACTCGGGCTCCCTCCGGCCAGGGTCGACGCGATGGCCGACAGCTTGCGGAGAGGGCCTGGATGGGACGAACAGCTTGCCGCAGCGCTTGAGAAGCGTTATGAATNCCTGACAAAGGAAGCCCTGCGTCTACACGTATTCAAGANTCTTGTTCTTTCTCAGGATTTTCTTCACGGCCTGTATCCGGGATTACCGATTGTGTACAGCGGTGTCCTTCTTTATGGCCGTAGAGCCGACTCGCCCTTGGCCAGAGTGATGTTCGACGCTGACTATGCCTTAAAATATGTCACTTCATTGAGTCCTGATACGGTTTCTATTCCAGGCCATAAGTTTTCGCTGGAGTTTCTCACTGCTGAAGCAGAACGCCAAAACAGATCACTTCCCGGTCGAGGCTCGGTCCGCTACTGGATAAAGCCTGGCAGGGTGAGGATGGACGGTTTTAGCGACAACAGCGGTGTTCGTTTTGCCTCGGCGGACCTGGTGATAGGGGCTGAACCTCTCGGCACCGGCGTCCGGTCAGGTTTTATGACCCAGGCGCTCAACCGTTACGCCAAAGGGCTCACTCAACGATATGATGAGTATGCCAAGCTTTATCCCACCCTGCATATCATGCGAGAGACCGCCAAGATCATCGCCTTCGCCCGTTGGATCAAAGACAACCATCTACAAGTGAAATTACCGCCGTATAAGCCGGCAAAGAACCCCGTGCCCGAGAAAGTAAAAGGATTTGTTTCCATTGTCTATGTAAGCAAAACAAAAGGTGACACTGACAACCTGTTCCTTGATGTAAGTGGCGGCGTGGACTTTGATGAAGGAAAAGGGGAAGATTGGATTCAAGTGCAACCGAACGTAGCGGCNACAAATGATGTAATGGAACAGCTTGCAGGAAGCACGGCGCTCGCTGAGCAGGCAGTCGGGGCTGCCCTTGAAGGCGATCTTGAGATGGCCCGGGATCTGGCTGATAAAAGCGCACGGGCGATGGCCGGGCTTATCGACAAAACGCAGTTGCCCAAAATAGCAAATATTCCNGAGGCCCCCCCNTCAGCCCCTTCCGTGACGGTAGGGACACAGGCCGCGGTTTCAGAGGCTGCCGTTGCGGCATTGGACCGGAACTTGGAAGCGCAGGCCAAGGCAAGGCAGAGTATAACCTCTGCGGAGCCGCTTAAGAATACTTCGCCAGAGCAATATCAGGAGATAACCTCTTCCGCTCAGAGGTTGCTGAAGCGCTCGGAAGACAACCTCATACGCCTCAAGGAGCTCCTTGCCGATTATCGCAATAACCCTGTCTATTCCCAGAAAGTGGTAGTTGATCTGAGGAGTCTAGATCCCTCAAAGCCTCCTACCGTGGAATTGATGCGCCCAGGACGGCCCACCGCAACCCGGCAAACACCTCCTTCCCTGAGGGAAGCCATTCCAACAAGGGAGGAATATATTGAGGAGCTTAAGAACCTGCGAAGGGAGCTTGAGGCGACGCGCGCCGCTTTAGTGAGACTGACTCGTTCAGTCCAAGCCGACTTAGAATTGAGGAAGGAATGGCAACACGAGGCGGCAGCGGCGGTGAACCGGGCAGAAGACCGTGCCTACGAGTTTTTGAAGGATAACCTCAGCGACGGTTTATTCAACCTTTTGAAATGGAAATTTCGAAATTCACCAAATCGGGTAAGAGAACTAGAGAAATTTGAAAATCTAATCGCCACTAAAGACTTCTCTGACTGGGCCCAGATCGATCAGCATAGCTGGGAAGAGATTGGAAAGAGACTGACCTCCGCGATTCAGAGCCTGACCCTTGGCCCCCAGGCACAGGCTGTTGTTAATTCTGTGCAACACATCATTAGCTCCGCTTATGACATTACAGCGTGGTTTGCAAGCTGGCATCGAATTCAACAACTCGATAAGAACACGGAGACTTACCTGGTCGCAGTGAATAAGACCGCCGAGCACATGCGGAAGATCGTTAAGCGGATAAAGGAGATCCAGGCACGACTTGAAAGTATACCGCCTGAGAAGATGAGGTCTCAAGTTTTGCACCGCTGAAATAGCATATTAATTTGCTAATATCGTTTATAAGATCAACAGAGAAGAAGGGGTCTTACGGGAGGCCTTACAGTATCAAGACCTTGAGCTCAAGATATGTTCGGCCGCCTACCTTCAAAGGACTGGGAAAGAATTGGTGACTTGAAATGAAGATGGATGGCAAAAAAGGGAGCCGTCTCACCCTAACCAGGGATCTGATAGTGCTTGAAAGGGGCAAGGAGGAGTTGCTCCTCCTGAATTCATTTTGTCTTCAACCCTTGTAAATCAAAAGGGTGTGAGTACTACAACTTCGCCTGTCATTGGTTCTTCTCATCGGACTTTTCTCTGAGGACTTCGCAAGGGGTCTTTCCCTGAAGTGGCGGGTGGGGTCCGTGCAATTGCACCAGCCTCTTGGGTTGATCTTCGGTAAACTCTTGACCTTTGTTTTTTCTCTACCGGATGTTCCCGTTTTTTTTGGCAACCGATTCACGATGCCAATGGTGAGGGACGGGCGTCTGTCCTGGTTCCCTAAACCCGTATACCCTCGAATGGCCCGTAACCGCGGTGTCTGAGAAACAACAAAGGCCAGCCTCATGAGGCCGGCCTTCTCCACAATACTGGAGCCGGTGAGAGGAGTTGAACCTCCGACCCGCTGATTACGAATGATTATGGCCACCTAATAATTTTAAGCAGTTAGAACAAAATGGTCGCGTTTTGAACGCATCATTTGAATCTTAATTTGCTGATTTCATCCCTCAATCTGTCTTTCAGGACGTGTGAATATATTTGCGTGGTGGACATCTGTGAGTGGCCCAGAATTTCCTGAACAGCCCGCAGGTTTACGCTGCTGGCAAGCATATATGTCGCTGCCGTAAAAGGGGACATCCTATGACCTCGCCGTCAAGTAGTTTTAGTATATCTAATGATATCAAGGAGTAACGATTACTCTGGGGTCAATGGACAAGCCTCCCCCTCTGTTTTGAGAAGGTTTTTCGGCGAGTCTCTCACCTTCAACGAACCCCTCATCTGATCGTTACGTTTATCCGGCGTATCACACCAAGGTGATCGTCCATCATCCCTTATCCAGATTATGGGATTCAGGAAAAAGGAGACGTCGGTTGCAAAAAAGCGCTTGACATCTCGAGGGCCTGCTGATTAACTGTTCCTGAATTCATCCTCACATCCCTGCCAGAACATCTCGAATACAAGATATTATCGGCCTTCTGAAGACATTGTATCTCTAAATTCAGCTTCGCTCCCGCCCTTTTGATTGAGGGAAGTGATGAACGTGGCGAAGCGCGCATCAGCCTTTCAAACACAATCATCCCCGCAGAGAACATCCCGGTAAGAAAGAACACTCGTCCACCATTTCCTCCAACTCTAGGTTGCAGCTTATCTCGTAGGCTGTTAGGAAAAGAATACGATGGCACTATTACCACCATTTTTCTTAGATGCGGTTGTTGCCCTCGGTGTCGGAGATGATCTGCAAAAGAGGCAGTGGGTAGGAACTGGTTTCCTTTACGGTATATTCGAGAAAGAAATCGATGAGAAAACCAAAAATTACTTCGTTTTCCTAATCTCGAATCGCCATGTTCTTCAAGGTCACTCAAAAATGTGGGTGAAGTTCAACTCACTTACGGGATCCGCCAGCGAGGACTTCGAGATAAAACTAAAAGCAAAGAACGGAAGAGACCTATGGATTTCTCATCCCAATCAGAACATCGACCTCGGCGCAGTTTTTATAAATGCTAAGTTCCTCAGAGAAAAGAACATGAAGTTTAGCTATTTTCAGTCTGATAATCACACTTACACGATTAGCGATCTGAAGAATCAAGGTATTACAGAAGGAGATGGGGTTTATATTCTTGGTTTTCCAATGGAGATGGTAGATCAAACGCGGCAGTACGTAATCTGTAGATCAGGGTGTATAGCAAGAATTCGGGATGTAATCGAGACCAATTCTCAAGACTTTCTCGTGGATGCACTTGTATTTCCTGGAAACAGCGGAGGACCGGTTGTACTTCGGCCCGAGTTAACAAGCATCCAAGGTACGAAAGCGATCGATAAGGCAAATTTAATTGGCGTTGTGCAAAGCTATGTCCCATATCAGGACATTGCCTTTAGCCAACAGACCCGACGCCCACGGGTTGTCTTTGAGGAGAATAGTGGACTCACCTCTGTTATTCCGGTCGATTACGTAAATGAGTTAATGACAGTTGCTGCAAAGCGAATGAAAAACCGGATCGCCCAAGCGAGGTGGAAAGCCAAACAAATGCAAAACTAATCCCTAACAATCGCATGGAGTCCGACTTGGTAAACCTGCGATTAACCAAGCGGCTCATGCATCACGTTAGGCAATAGATACTCTATCATGGATAGCAATAGGAGGATTCAATAATGGATGCATCAAATTGGGTTTCGTCAGTTGCGAATGTGGTTATTGCTATTGGGGTGATTTTTGTTTTGTGGCAGGCTCATCTGTTACGTCAGCAGATTGAAGCGGATCACGATAGATCAAGGAAAGAACTTGCGGTAAGTTTGATTGGTGAGTGGACAAGGAGCATTAAGCCAGAGTTATCATCGGCAGATAAGCTTGTAAGGCAATGGGATTGCGAGCAGAGCAGGAATATGGTCAACATTCTTCCGGTTAAAATAACCCCTAAACAGAAGCATTTAGCCGAAGCGTGCCTCAACAGAGAACTGAAAAATGCTAACATTGGACAGGATGGACGTATAGAGTTGGACGAAACTGAAGTTGCTGAAATTAGATATTAGGCTTATCAATTTAACTCAGCAAAATTATTATTTAAGATATTGATATTCAATGCTAAATTACTGTAGAATACATGGACCACATACAATGAAACTTCGAG
>MTPG01000105.1 GCA_002010915.1 Desulfarculaceae bacterium JdFR-97
ATCCGCAAATAGTCCTCTGCCACCATCTGCGTGTCCTCGTCCCCAGGCTCAAGACACCACACCACCTGCTCGCGAAGGTTCACACGCTCCACAAAGACATCGTCCGGGAAAACGAAGACATCCGTGAGGACACGGGGAGAGCATGCGCCGATGACCAAGCTGGTGAGGGCCTCCTCTTCCATATCCTCGCGGATTATGGCCAATCCTNCCTCACTGCAAAGGGAGTGATGAGTTTTACAGATCTCAAGGGAATATTCGCCTGTGGCCACCTTGGACAACCCCTCCAGATCCAGGGCATCCCCAATACCGCAACCACTGCAAAGATAGACGCCGATCTTCTTCTCCATCGAAGACTACCTCCTCACCAGGAATTGAATGGCCTTCAACGCAGCCCCGGTGGCGTCCTTGACGCTGTGGGCCACATCAACGGGTCTCTTGACGCACCCCACTGGAAAGATCCCAGAAGATGCGTTCTCCTCCAAGGCAAACCCGTACTGGTCTTTCTTGATCTCCAGGGGGAGATCATCCTGAGCCGTGGATGGGACCATCCCCGTGGCCAGGACCACGAGATCGGCCCGATATTCCAAGCCCTCCCCCAGATCCACATCCTCCACTCGAAGGATGAGGTCTCGGGTCGTCGCATCCTCCTGGATGTCGGCCACCTTTCCCTTGACGAGGTGGATCCGGTCGTCCTCTTTCACCCGAGTGAAAAAGTCTTCCAAACGACCTAAGGCCCGGATGTCGATGTAAAAGATGGTGACCTCGGACTCCGGCTCCTGTTCCCGCACGTACAGGGCCTGCTTCAAAGAGGCAAGACAACAAACCCCTGAGCAATAAGGAAGATGGTTTTCGTCTCTGGATCCTGCGCACTGGACAAAGGCCACCCGTCTAACGGGCTTTCTGTCCGAGGGTCGGAGGATCTTCCCCTGGGTAGGCCCGTTTACCGAGGCCAATCGCTCCATCATGGTGTTGGTGATAAGGTTGGAGTGGCGTCCGAAGCCGTAATAGGGGATCTCGGATGCGTCGAAGGGCGACCACCCCGTAGCCCAGACCACGGCCCCGACCTCCAGGGTCTGGACCTCTTCCTTCATCTGGAGGTCCACGGCATCGTAAGGACAGGCCTCCACACACTTGGCACACTCGGAACCAAGGCAAGTCTCGGGGTCGATCACGTATCGCACGGGAAAGGCCAGGTCATGGGGCAGGTAGATGGCTTTGGTCATGTCCATGCCGTAATTGAAAAGATTGGGGCGATCCACGGGACAGACCTTCATACACTGGCCGCAGGCCGTACACTTGGCGTTGACGTATCGCGGAGACATTCGGACTTGAACTTTATAGTCGCCTGCTTCTCCCGAAATCTCCTGTACCTGGGCCAAGGTGTAGCAACGGATCCTTGGATTGGCCCTGACCCTTCGGAAATTGATTTCCAGACCGCAATATGGGGGACAGAGCTTGGGGAAATACCGGCTGTTTTGAGCCACTCTCCCTCCCAGATATGGGGATCGCTCCACCAAATAGACCGGATACCCTACCTCAGCAATCTCCACGGCGGCGGTCAGTCCGCTGATTCCACCTCCGACCACCAAAACTCCCTTCCTATCCTCTGCCATTCTGCTCTTCCTCCTCACCCAGTTTCGTCAAGATCGTCCGCCATGGACCCGGAACCTCGCCCCTCCTTTTTCTACTGAAGCGGATCGGAACGGCTCATCCTTACTCCTTCCGGCCGAAAGGAGACCGTCTATGGGCGCCTGAGGACTCTTCACTCTACTGGATCCCTCGGAGAACTGTCAAGAAAGTGAAATCCTATGAACGATCCGAATCCTTTCTTCCTTTCCTGCGTCTAATAAGTAAAAGCAGGGCAATGCCGAGAGGGGGAAAATGATGGATGCCAGTTTGATCGAGGACGTCGTCATACACTCTGAGTATGTCTCCTCGGAGGCGAAAGAGTTTTCGTCCGGAGGGGCGGCTCTCGAGGTGAGCATGGGGACCGGCTCTCAGTTCACCCTTCACCAATATATGAAAGAGGTCAACTCGGTTCCGCTCCTTTCCCACCAACAGACCATGGATCTCTTCCGGGCCATGGAGGAGAAGAAGAGTCAGCTTGAGCGCTGTCTCCAGAGAGACGCCGATGCGGGAGAGTTAGAGCGGCTGGAACGTGAGATTACCAGTATCAAGGAAAGGCTCATTACGGCCAATCTGCGATTGGTCGTCTATCTGGCCAATCGCTATCAGGGACGCGGGATCTCCATCCAGGATCTGGTTCAGGAGGGCAATATCGGCCTCATGAGGGCCATAGAGAAATTCGACTATCGCCTGGGGTATCGCTTCAGCACCTATGCTACGTGGTGGATCCGACAGGGGATGCTACGCGCCATACATCAACAGGGCCGCATTATCCGTGTACCTACCCACATGCTGGATAAGTTTCAAAAGTACATGCGATCCCTGGAGCCGAAGCCCCAGACGGAGCCGAATGCCGAAGAAGAGAGGCCTTACGAGGAGGTCGGGAAATCCTGTTCAGAGGAGGATCTCGACATGACTCACCTTTCCGAGATCATGCGGGACCCGCTTTCGTTGGACGCCCCGGTGACTGACGAGGGGCTCCATCTCCAAGAGGTCACCGAGGACGAGCAGCATATGGGCCCCGACGAGTACGTCATCGATCGAGACCTGCGGATCAAGCTTCGATCGGCCCTCACTGAACTGCCTCTTCGTGAAGAGATCATCCTTCGACTGCGCTATGGGATCGATCTTCCTTCCACTCATACCTTGGAAGAGGTGGGCCGCCTTTTCAGCCTGACTAAGGAAAGGATCCGACAGATCGAGGCCCGGGCCTTGCGGAGGATGTACGAGCAGAAGCTCCTTTCGTAAAAGAGGGGATTACGATCAGAGCGCTGACATGAGCCGCCTTCGGAGGTCCTCCGCACGATGGCGGTAGGTGTGACGAGCCAAGGTGCGCCTCCGTGCCTCAAGGGCCATGCTTCGTGCCCTTTGAGGGTACTTCCGGAGAAAGTGAGCCACTTCCATCCCTTCCTCTATATTACGGAAAGCGAGGCATTCCTTCCCCGGTTCATAGAAGAGCTCAAGCTCTTCGGACCACTCGGCCAAAACGGCCGTGGCGCAAGCGGAGGCATCGAAGATGCGTTGAGTGAGGCCCGAGGGGGCCTGAGGCTGCCGCGTCTCGAGGACAAAGATGCTCCTCCTATAGATCCTGCACAGGTCATCACCGTAGGTCACTGTCCCCCCGTAAGGAGTCCGTCGAAGGACCTTTTTCCAGTGGGATGGGCCGTATACGAGGCCCCTCTCGCCTAGAATCTCCTCGACCATCATCCTCCTCTTCATCCGGCCCGCCTCGTGCAGACAGGCATAAAGCCAGAGTCTCCAGAGAGGATCGTCCGATGCCTCTGTGAGCTGGCTGAGCCCNTACCCCAAGACCAAGTCCCGAAGCGAAGACCGAAAATCGGTCCGGTGTCTCCGCCAGATCCTCCATGCGGTCCGTGGAATGTCCGGGTCCGCCTGGATCACCTCCTCCAAAAGGGCGTTGGGATGGGCCAACGCCCCCACAAAGACACCGCCGAGGGTCCCTGTCGCAGGAGCGGGACGGAAGAGATCCGGATCCGTGGCCAGGGGAAGGTGCTCTAATGATATCCCTTGGGATGGGCTCCATTTCCCAGCGAGCTGACGGTCCCAGCAGAAGGCCAAAGTCCAGCGGGGGTCAGCGGCCTCGGGAAAGGCATATCCCTCCGGATCGTCTACGAACCATACCAGAAAGGGAATCCTCCAGCGGGATTGAATCTCTCTAAACCGTGAGACCCAAAAGGGAGAAGCGCCCAAATCCAGGGTGAAGACGGCTCGGATCCCGTAATCCCGGATCTCCCGATCCAAGATCATGAGATCCTTTTCGTCTCTGGGGACGGGACGGTCGACGACTTCTTCGCCTAGTGCGCGGAAGGCCCGCACCATGGCTCCATGGATAAAGGGCCGGACCGTTCCTTCCGTCTTTAGGGCCAACAATTTCATATCATATGCTGAGAAAGCCTTTCGAATGTCTCTATTGACAGGGACTACAGGACAAGGGCCTACCCACAACACCCCTTACGCGAAGGGTCGAGTAGGATGATGAATCGTTAAGGCGGAATGTGTTAGGTCCCAATTAGGGAGGCACAAAGAAGGGCGCCCCAGAACCGGTTAGGGATCCATGGAAGCGCCCTTCATGAGAGAGGCTCAGGTCTCTTTTTGCTGCTGCATTCTGTCCTTGATCTCATCCACCCCAATATAGATGGCCAAGGCCCCGCCCAGAATCAGAACCAAAGGAATCCCCCCCGCCAAGATCACGAGAAAGTGCTTCCACCACACCACCAAAAGGACCGCCCCCAGGATGGTTGCAACGATGCCGCCCACCAATGCTGCCATGATCCTCCTCCTCCTTTCTGCGCGGTTCTAGCCCCCCGACTAGCCAGACGATGGATCCCTAGGCATGCTGGCCCCACGCGGATTCCCTCGGCTCCGCTTCAAGGGACCGCGCCCAAACGATCCCTCCAGGTCCTGCAGAGGGCCTCAATGATAATCCTTGGCACAACACCGGGTACAAGTGCAACGGAGAGCCTTTTGGCACTCCCGGAAGACGAAACCATTGCAGCTATTGTAATCACGGTTTAGGAAAATTCAAGGGAATTTGACACCCACGGCCAGATCTGCTAGATGGAATGAAGAAAACTCAGGGGTGCCTCAACGATGATTTTCAGGCCATGGGGCAAGACGTGCCCTCTCCGAAAAGCCATGATGTTCTCGCACAGAAGGGATATCCTCACCCAGAATAGAGGTTAATGAAGTGGATTTCTCTTATCTGTGGATCCATTATCGAAACTACCTCTTTATCGCCTTGGGAGTCCTTGTAGCCTGGTTGCTGTTGCGCTGGCTGCTTAACCGACCCACCAAAGAGGAGCGTGATCATGCCGCCCGTTTCGAGCAGCTGAAAGAAAAAAGCAAGGATCGTTATCGGCACATGAGGCCCCCTCAGTAATCTCCTACAGATGGTCTTCCCGTCCGTCGTTTGAGCCCATACGTTTTTCCCTTCTTGACCCNGGCTCCAGGTGGCGTTTTCTCCTTTGATCCCCAGGAACCTTCCACCGGCCCGGCCTTTCTTATCTCAAGGCAGAGGGACAAGGCCTCGGATGAGGAGCGTTTCCTCATGCATTGTTGTTTTTGGTAGTAGAGCCCCCCAGGAGCTCCTGTTTCTTCTTCCGTAGATCCTCGATGGCACCGTCCAAGAGTTCCAGGGTGGGCCCCCTTTTCCGCCGCTGTTCTTGGTTCAGGCCTCGCTTCTCAGCCCATTGTCTTCGAAGGGCGAGAAGCCTTTGAATCTGCTCATCAATGGCCTGGATTCGCATTTGGGGATCGCCTCCCATTTACCCTCCTTATCTTTGCGGTCCGAGGGCTTTTCATGGACCCTCCTGCGGCTCATCTTAGCCTTCCGGCCCAAACTTGGTCAAGGAAGCATGGGGCGCACAGGGAACTCTCCCCTTGGGACCGGCTTGAATTGACAAGTCCTGCCCCCCATGGTATCAAGCTTCCAAAAGAGCAGGGCCGTGTGGCCTGGTTTTCCGCTCCAGTCAAATCCCTCCAGGAGGATCCATGAAAAGGAGAGTGGCCGTCACTGGAGTCGGGGCCGTCACTCCGCTCGGCAATGACGTCCAGTCCTCGTGGAAAGGACTTCTTGAAGGGCGAAGCGGCGTCGATTGGATCACCCGATTCGACGCCTCCGAGTTCCGCACCAAGGTGGCCGGAGAGGTCCGTGGTTTCGATCCCCTGCTCTACATGGACCGTAAGACGGTGAAACGAATGGATCTTTTCGTTCAATACGCGTTAGGGGCAGCCCAGATGGCCCTCCAGGATGCGGGCATCCGGATGGAGGAGGAGGACCCATTCCGGGTGGGAGTGATGATCGGGACGGCCATCGGTGGGTTCTCTCAAATCGAGAGCACCCACCGGATGTTCCTTCAACATGGACCCAGCAGGGTCTCTTCACTATTCTTGGTCAGCATCATCTGCAACATGGCCTCGGGGCAGGTGGCCATGAAATTCGGGGCACGAGGGTTCAACGTGTGCCCTGTGACAGCGTGCGCCTCTGGGGCCCATGCCATTGGTGACGCCTTCAAGGTCATCCAGCGCGGGGACGCCGACCTGATGATCGCGGGGGGCGCGGAAGGGGCCATCACTCCCTTGGTTATCGCGGGCTTGGAGTCCATGAGGGCCACCACGACCCGTGAGGTGGAGCCTGCACGAGCTTCGTGTCCTTTTGACGCCAAGCGTGACGGGATGGTGCCGGCGGAAGGAGCGGGGATCTTGATCCTGGAAGAATGGAGCCGTGCAGAGCAGAGAGGAGCCGGAATCCTGGCGGAAATCATCGGATATGCAGCCAACAATGATGCCCACCACGTCACTGCACCGGACCCCAATGGAAGTGGCGCGGCAAGGTGTATGCAGAGTGCCCTGGAGGATGCAGGGCTTCACCCAGAAGAGGTGGACTACATCAACGCTCACGGGACCTCCACTCCCCTGAACGACGTCACCGAAACCCTGGCCATCAAACGGGTCTTCGGCGAACACGCCTACCGGATCCCCGTAAGCTCCAACAAATCCATGATCGGTCACCTCTGGGGTGCGGCTGGTGCCGTGGAAGCCGTATTTACCGTGTTGACACTGAAAGACCAGATCCTTCCCCCCACCATCAATCTGGAAGATCCAGACCCCCAATGCGACTTGGATTATGTGCCGAACCGAGCCCGAAAGGCGCGCCTCCGCCACGCCCTGTCCAATTCCTTCGGCTTCGGCGGAACCAACGGGGTCCTGGTCTTTCGCCTACCGTAACTCATTTATTATATATTGCCAGCAAATTCAATTAGCTAGATTATTATATTTAATGTAATACCTAAAAAAGTAGGTCCTACTGAGGGCTTGACGCCTTTTCTTTCCTTGATATAATAAGAATTGTCAACTTACTTCCGAGCCTACACGAGCCCGATGCGGGATCTTGAGGAGATAGGCTCTGAAAGACCTCGTTACCTCAAGAAGTGCTTCACTTATTCGTCTCCAATGAGATGAGATCACACCCTGGGGAGGGCGGAGGAAAACCGGCTAAGGAGGGTAAAAATCATGTTTAAGGTGGGGGACTTGGCCGTCTATCCTGCCCATGGTGTGGGGGTGATCGAATCCATTGAAAAGAAGGTCATCTTCGGAAACGAACAAAGATTCTACATTCTCCGGATCCTGGATAACGACATGACCATCATGATCCCTACGGAAAACGTCCACAACGTGGGGTTGCGCCAGGTCATCGATCCAGAGGAGGTTCCCAAAATCTATGAGATCCTCCGAGAGAGGGATGTGGACTTGGACACCCAGACCTGGAATCGCCGCTATCGCGAATATTCTGAGAAGATCAAGACCGGCTCTGTCTATGAGATCGCCGAGGTACTTCGAGATCTAGTCCTTTTGAAGTTCGATAAAAATCTCTCTTTCGGAGAACGGAAAATGCTGGATACCGCCCGGAATCTCCTTGTCAAAGAGATCTCCATCGCCCGAAAAATGGACGAGGCCCTAGTAGAGCAGGAGATCCATAGCCTCTTCGAGATGTAAGATACCCCATGCCCCTCCTGTCCCTCATCTTATGGATCGCTGCAGGCTCCTTGGTGGGTGGGGCGCTGGCTCACTCCTTGACATCGGAGACGTCCCACTTTCTCATGGGCCTTTTGGCCGGTTCCTTTGTAGGAGCAGCGGCCGCACTGCTCCAAAGGATCTTGATGCGGCTCTCGGGGGGGAAACTCACCGGAGGGAGTCTGGGTTTGGTGGTGGGATTGCTCGTGGGACGCCTTTCCCTTGGATCCTTTGAGGCCCTCGGAGAACTCCCCGTTGAAGCCCGAATCTCCCTCTTCTTCGGGGTCCCACTCCTCTTGGGTTGCCTGGGATGGACAGTGGGAATGAGAAAGTGGAAAGAATGGAACTTTCCCTTTCTCTCTGTGGGGAGAGAGGAATCCTTCGAACGCTCTCGCCTCCTTCTCGATACCAGCGTGATCATCGACGGGAGGATCGCGGATATCTGCGAGACCAACTTCCTTCCACGAAGACTGTTGATCCCTCAATTCGTCCTGCGGGAGCTGCAGCATATCGCGGATTCCCCCGATCCCCTCAAACGTGCCCGGGGGCGTCGAGGGCTGGACATCCTGAAACGGATTCAGGACCACCACGATATGGAGGTGGAGATCCTGGACCAGGATTTTCCCAAGATCAAGGAGGTGGACGCCAAGCTCGTCCAATTGGCCAAGCAACTCCGCGCCTCCATTCTGACCAACGACTACAACTTGAACAAAGTCGCCCAACTTAACGGTATCCGGGTGCTCAATATCAACGAGTTGGCCAATGCCCTGAAGCCCGTCGTCCTTCCAGGAGAGATCATGAAGGTCCGGATCATTAAGGAAGGAAAGGAACAGGGTCAGGGAGTGGGATATCTGGACGATGGGACTATGGTCGTGGTGGACAACGCCAAGCAATACCTCGGAAAAAGTGTGGATGTAGCCGTCACCAGCGTCCTCCAGACCACGGCCGGACGGATGATCTTCACTGTGCTCAAGGAGGATGCGGACTCCCAGGCCCAAGGGGCCCAAGGGTAGCTTCAGGCTCATGGATCTTCGGGTGGCGGCCATCATCCCCTCGGCGGGTCGCGGAAGCCGTTTTGGAGGCCCGAGGGAAAAGCAGTTCCTCCTCTTGGCTGGAAGACCTCTTCTAGCCCACACCTTGGTCTGTTTCGAACGGTCTGAGTTGATCCAAGAGATCGTCCTTGTGGTCCCGTCCCATCGGGTGGAGGAAGTGAGGAGCCGGTTTTTGCCGCGATTCGGTTTCCGCAAGGTCCGGAAGGTGGTGGCCGGAGGTGCCACACGGCAGGAATCCGTCTATGAGGGCCTCACCGCTCTGGAGCCTCCTTTGGATTTGGTGGTGGTTCACGACGGGGCCCGGCCCTTGGTGAAAGCGGAAGCCATCCGCTCCTGTGTGGAGGCCGCAGCGCGCTACGGGGCGGTCGTCCAAGCAGTCCCCATTACCGACACCATCAAGGAGGCCGATGAAGAGGGACGTGTGCGGCAAACCCTGGACCGATCGTGTCTATGGTCCGTTCAGACCCCCCAGGTCTTTTCTTACGACCTGCTCCTGAGAGCGCATCAGGCCGCCCTCAGAGAGGGATTTGAGGGAACGGACGACGCCTCTCTAGTGGAGCGCATGGGAGCAGAAGTCAGGATCTTGCGGGGGTCCTACGAAAATCTCAAGATCACCTCGCCAGAGGATCTCCTCGTGGCCGAGTGGATTCTCCAGCGACGAAAAGCCTAGGGATGAAAGCGGCCTTTCGAATCGGATACGGATATGATGCCCATACCCTGGTAGAGGGGAGACCCCTGATCTTGGGCGGAGTTCGGATACCCTCCGACCGCGGACTTTTGGGACACTCTGACGCCGACGTCCTCCTCCATGCACTCTGCGATGCCATCTTGGGAGCCGCCTCATTGGGCGATCTTGGGACCCACTTCCCCGACACGGATTCGAGGTGGAAAGGGGTCTCCAGCATCCACCTCCTGGAGGAGACGAATCGGCTGGCTAGGGGAAAGGGCTGGAAGGTCGGTAATGTGGACTCCACTGTCTGCGCCCAACAACCCCGGCTCGCACCCTATATCCCGGAGATGGTCCGCAATATCGCTCAGGCACTCCGATTGGAGGAGGGTTGTGTGGGCGTCAAGGCCACGACCACGGAGGGGATGGGTTTCGTTGGGCGCGGAGAGGGCATCGCCGCTCACGCCGTGGTTCTGCTCACCCCCGTGGAGGATGAGACCCCTTCGATCCCCCCTTGGGGAGAAGAAGGTGCTCCAGAATGAGGACCAAAACGATCCCCACCACAAGCCCGTTCCTCAACAAGGCCTGAATCGACTCTGGAAACTGATTGAAGAATCCTTCTGGCAGGATGGAGACTACCCCACCCGTCAGGATGGGTATTCCCACAACCAGATAGTCTCGACCTTCCAGAGGGCGATGAGCGAGGACGGAGATACCAGCGCCCATCTGGGAGGCCATCCCGGCCATTAGGGCTGCCCCGACCACGGGGGGCGGGACCATTGAGAAGAGCGCAAGAAGCTTCTGAAAGAAAACCAGAACCACGATCAGGGCCCCGCACAGGACGAGGGGATGCCGGCTCCCGACCCGGGTCACCAAGACGACCCCAGGACTGAAGCCGTAACTGACCGTCCCGAAGACACCGAGCCCTCCGGCCAGGATCCCTCCCAGCCCCGTTATTCCGATTCCGCGGCTTACACGGCGGGAGAGCCCCTCCTTACCCACCACCTCGGCAATGCTATAGATGCTCCCCACGGCATTGACGATTACGGCTAGGTAGGCCATCACAAAAGTGATAGTGGCCGACCAGGAAAAACGAGGCCATCCCACCCAAAAGGGATGCGGCACCGAAAACCACCGAGCCTCTTGAAGCAAACGGGTATCCAGCCGGCCCAAAATCCCCATGATCACCGTGCCCCCCGCCACACCCAGGAAAAAGGACAGGGTACGGGGAAAGCCGCGAAGCCAATGGCTGATGCAGGCAATGGAGAGCATCACCAGCATGGAGACCCCGAAGACAAGAGGATCGCCGGATTGTCGCCCTCCTTGGGCACCGATCACCAAGGGAGCCAAATAAGGAAGGAAGGCCACAGCGATCAGAATGAGGATCACCCCGATGACGTTGGGCGTAAAGAGGGGT
Source organism: Desulfarculaceae bacterium JdFR-97 (assembly GCA_002010915.1). Taxonomy (GTDB): domain Bacteria; phylum Desulfobacterota; class Desulfocorpusculales; order Desulfocorpusculum; family Desulfocorpusculum; genus JdFR-97. The sequence continues at coordinate 10,796 of MTPG01000105.1, forward strand.
TCCACAAACCGCATGAGGCCTGCAGCGCTCAAAAGGACCAGGAAGCACCCTCCGACCAGCATCCCACCCTGAATCACATGAATCCCCTCGGGGGCGAGGACGAGAAAACTGAGCAGAAGAGCGGCCGCGGGCCCGTCCAAAAGGGGGTAACGATGCCCCCACAGAGGCTGCACGAGCATAACCGTCCCGGTAACCACCATGATCCTCTGAAAAAAGGAGACCCTTTGCGGACCTATCAGGCCGAGGTACTCGGTGGAGATAGTGGAAAGGACCGTTAGCGTGGGAAGGAATACGATGAACCATTGAAGGGCATAGAGGGCTGTCCGTGGCCAAGGGGGGAGGTCTTCCACACCATAGATGAGTTGATCCGAGGAGGTTTTCATGGATCCGCTCTCCCTTACCCGTTGTCGAGGGAGGCTCGAACAAACAGTTGCCACTCTAACACTGGGAACCCCCAAGGGTAAAGGTCCCGGAAGCCCNTCTCACCCAGGCTAGGGAGCCCACCAAAGGTCTGCAGAAGCCCGAAGAGGAGACCTTTCGGTCACANTGGAACCCAGAGCCGGCACTGGACCGGTCCCCCATTCCNATTCCGGTCTCCGGGGAGTCGTCCTGTTTGCTTTCCCAAGACTCTTGTTCACTTGGCTCGGACTCTTTGCACGGAAGGATGTCCCCGGAGCGGACATCACGAGACTTTTCGGAGCACCCGCCTCGGTGAATACTCCAAGGGCGCAACCGAAGGGCGGATTTCCGGGCCCTGCGGCCGTAAGGCCGATTTCGGGAATCCGAATCCCGTCGCAAGGGCGGACGAGCCCAGAGCAAGCCGAAGAATATCATCAGTGAGCACACGGGACGCCCTCCTGTGTTCAACACCCGTATGAGTTCCTGCGGAGCTATGTAAATAATCGATCCCCTCAAATGGTGGCAGCGAGAATCTCGCCATGGGTAAGTCCGGGGGAGAAGGCAGCCCCCCGAGCCAAGAGAGGGCATCTAATTGGTGGAGAGGCCTACAATGGACTTGAGCAACTCCTGAAGCTCGAAGAGATCGAAAGGTTTGGAGAGATATTTGGTGACCTGAAGCTCTTTGACCTTCACCCGATCCGACGGATCCGGGAACCCTGTGATGACAATTATGGGAACCCGGTTTCCCGAGGCCCGAATCTCACGGATGGCATCCCATCCGTTGAGCTGCGGCATTCGAAGGTCCATCAGGATGATATCGGGGCTGTGGTGTTTGAGGGCCTTAAGAACCTCAATGCCGTCTTCCGCGAAGAGCAGTTGGAAGTCATCCTTGAGCAGGAACCGAAGGGCCTCTCGAGGCCCCACTTCATCGTCGGCGATGAGGATAGTGGGCTTTTCGGCCATACTTCGCCTCCGAAAAGTGGCTTCTTCCGCAATGTCACCCCTAACACCAAATTGATGAGCGCCGATCGTGGGCCTCGTGGGCGGCCGACCCTGAGCACACCCTTCATCCGTTTTCCCTCTACATACCCTTCTCCAACCTCGGTGTCAAGGAAAACCCTCTATCGGGAACCCAACAAGGCTNAGCGGTGTCAAATAAAAATAGGGAGCAATCCCCTTAACCTCCTTTGCTTTGGCCCCCAATCGTGGGGGCCTTTTTCTTTAGCCTGCAAAGACCCGTATAAAAGGGTTGGAGATGGGAATCGGCTGGCATTATTTCATTAAGGCCTTTCTGTTTTGGGACACGGAGACCCCCTCCTGAAGCCATGATTCCAAGATCGCCTTGAGTTCGGCCTCCCTTCCCCAGAGGAAGTGATCTCCTCCGGGGATGACGGCCCGCTGTTTGGGCTCGGACAGCTTATTAAAGAAGGAATCCAATGCCTCAGGAGGGCAGAAGGGATCCTGGCTTCCGGCCACAACCAGCTTGACCCCCTCCAAGCCGGAGCCGATGGGAAAGTCCCAGATCCCAACTGGAGGGGCTATGGCCACCCACCCTCGCAGGGGGGGACGACCCGTCAAGGCACGGAGACCCACCCATGCCCCGAAAGAGTATCCCACAAGGATCGTCTCCCTCTCATCGATGCCCTCATTCTCCTTCAGGATCTGGAGGGCCGCTTCCACGTCCTCCACCTCATGGAGTCCGTCGCCGGGCGTTCCCTCGCTCCTTCCGACCCCGCGAAAATTGAACCGTAAGGTCGTCCATCCATCCTTTTGGAAAGCCGAAACGGCCGCAAGGACAACGTTGTTGTCCATACTCCCGCCGTAGAGGGGATGGGGGTGGCAAAGGACTGCTCCCCTCGGACCCTCTCGGTACAATCTTCCCTCCAGTCGAAGCCCTCCACTGGGAATGGTGATCTCTCGCTCTTTCATGTAATACCCCTTGGAGTGGAACCATTCATCATGGACCCGAGGACCCCTCCTCGAAAGCCTTAAGGGCCAGCAGCCCCCTCTGCATGGGAACCCAAAGGGCCAGGGCGAAGAGCATCACAAGAAGGAGAAAGGAAAACGCGATGNCCGCCATGGATCCCGAACTCAAGGCGCTTCCATAGAACCTCGCTGAAAAGACCAAATAGACCGGAACCGCCTCCAGGAGGAGGATCACTCCGATGAATCCCACGGCCAAGATCATATAGAGCAGCCCTCCGAAGCTGGAAGGAATCTGAGCCACGTTCTCCACCTCAAAGCGCGGGTAGATGGCCCCCATCCCGACCCCCATTCCCGTGAGACCCATGGTGACCAGCAGGACGGTGCCCACGGAAAGCCCCATCATAAATCCCGAGACTCGCAGAAGGGCATTGGTGGAGACGATCAGGACCTCGGCTAGAAGGACCAAGGGAAGAAAACTGGCCCAGAACTTCCCCCACAAGAGGTCCTTCAGCGGAATGGGGGAGCTTTGCAGGATCCAGTATGCCCTTCCTTCCAAGCTCACGGCCGGGAATACGAATCGCACGGCTATAGCTGCGACGACAAATCCCGTCAGGCCGGTATTGAGAAAGGCCAGAAGGTTCTGGAGGAACCAACCTCCGAAAGTTTCCTGACTCAATGGCAGGACCGAGACATTGTAGATATAGACTACCACCAGGGCCACCAGCAGAAGCAGCTGGGACCACTGGGTCGAATCTCGGAAAAAGACCCGTAGATCTTTGGAGATCACCATCCGATATCGCCGCGGAAAGAATACCGAGAGCCCCCGCACCAAGGCCTCGGTGAAGGGTCTGGGCAGCGTCCGTAGTCGTCGTCCCGCCAGTGCCCGGGACCAAGCCTCAGGATAATGCCACGCGGTCCACCACCCCCCCAGCACCAGGAAGGCCCCTGCCGTTGACCAGAGCATCCCGAGATAGAAGGCTGGATCTCCACCTCGATCCATCAAAAAGGGGAGCAGGACCTGAATCATCCAATGGCTAGGAAGGAGACCGTGAGATGGGGTCCGGAGGGCTGCCAGATAGCTCAAGACAGTCTCGAAGGTCTCAGGGTTCACCAAGCGTTCAGGCTGCAGAAAGCGCACCAGGAGGTAGAGGCCTACACCGAAGCAGAGGGCCATGAAGATAAGGATATCTCGGGCCTTTCGTGCGGGAACGAAGCGGCCCAGAGCCATGACGATCCCCTGTCCTAAGGCCGCCGGAATCACCAAAAAGGGAGGAAGGGCCAGGATCAGGGCGAGGTAGTAGAGCGCCCCTGCGTCGAAGACCAGACCGTAGACCAAAAAGACCGGGGTTCCAAAAAGGAGCACCATCCATGAGCTGGAAAAGATGGTCTCCAGGAGTCGGGTCAGGTAAAGGGCATCGATGGGGATCGGGAGGCTCCAGAGGAGGGTCAGGTCCCGGGATAAAAAGAAGGTGGACAGGGCGGTCACCATGTTGCTGAAGACAAGCAACGTGAAAAAGGTCAAAAGGATCATGGAGAGGAGCTTGGCCGCCAGAAGTTCCCCAATGGTCTCGATCCCTCTGAAGTAGACCAGAACTCTCCACAGCCCCCAGAAAGTTGCAGCCCAGAACCCCGATCCAATGAGAAAGAAGACGAGGGAGCGGATCCGCTCCCGGTTCCCATCCCTGTGGAAGCGTCTTCGAGCAGAAAGGAAGTAAGGCTTCATCAAGCGGAACAGGTTCATGCCACAAAGACTCCGGCCTTGGCAGAACGACCCTCCCTCCTCTCGTCCACCCCTCCAAATCAATCCGAACCCGTCATGCGGAGAGCCCTCACGATCTCCTGTACGTCTTCCCCTCCCGTCAAGCGGAGGAAGATGGCCTCCAGATCGGCCTCGGCCTCCCCCGCCTTCCACTGGAGCTCCTGAGGGGTCCCAACAGCGATGATTCGACCTTCATGGATGATGGCGATTCGGTCGCAGACCTCCTCAGCCACCTCCAAGGTATGGGTGGACATGAAAATGCTGGTGCCTCTTTGTCTTGCCTCCCGGCGGAAGACCTCTTTGACCAGCCGGGCTCCACGGGGGTCCAACCCGACCATAGGTTCGTCCACTACCAAGGCCCTAGGCCCATGGAGTAGGGCCGCGGACATCACCAAACGCTGCTTCATGCCGTGAGAGAACTGCTCGATCAACTCCCCTTTCCATTCCCTCAGCCCGAAGAGGCTCAAGAGTTCCTCCGCCCGTTGCCTGAGTCGGCCGAACTCCATACGATGCAGCCCCCCCAAGAACTCCAGCAATTCCATGGGAGTAAGCTTCTCGTAGAGGAAGGGGCGGTCGGGGATAATCCCTAGAAGCGCTTTTGCCTTCTCCGGATCCCGTTGGATGTCATACCCGCAGATCCGTACAGTGCCCGCAGTAGGACGCATCAATCCGGCGATTATGCGGATGGTGGTAGTCTTACCGGCCCCGTTGGGGCCCAGGAACCCCAAGATCTCGCCCGGATGAACGGTGAGGTGGATGTCATGGAGGGCTGTGAAGGCGCCGAAACGCTTGCTCAGGTGCTCGATCTCGATCATCGATACGTCACGACCTCGGCCCGCACTCGCCCCACTGTGGGAAGAAGACGGACCTCATTTCCCAAGCCGCCTGTTACCAGCCGTACATGCCCTGCATCGGCAGGCATTTGGCCCAATAAGGGGTCCACGGAGTACCAACCGCAGAGGTAGACCTCGTTCCAAGCGTGATAGTAGAAACGTCCTTCATGAAGAAGCAGACCGGCAACAACGCGGGTGGGAATCCCTGAGGCACGGGCCAAAGCGGCGAAAAGGACCGCGTGTTCGTTGCAGTCTCCCTGCCGCATCTGGAGGACTTCCACCGCGCTGGGGACACTGACGGTCGGAACCTTATTCAGATGGTCATGGACCCACTTGAGGATCCTTCGGGCCACCACCGCCGCTTCTCTCTCTCCACCGGCTATCTGAGCTGCAAGGGTCTGGATCCTCTCGTCGTCGTTCTGAATCAGGGGAGTCGGCTCCATCTCTTTTGAGGCCTCCGCGAGACCGCTCAAAGGAAGTGTACAGTCCCTTGACTGTGGGTCGTCCTCCCGTCGTATCTCAAGGAGATCCCCTCGTCGCCTTTGGCGGTGATCCTCCACCTGAAGCCCGTCCCAGTCCAGGCCGGAGAATCGGACCTGCAAATAGGAAAGGGACCTCGCCTTCTCGGGTGCTCCTCTCACAGGAACGGACGAGATTTGGATGAGATCCGGCGTCTCATTATCAGCCCAATTCCGGGTGAGGGCTTCCTCCGGGCCCTCTCGAACCAGTGTAAAGCCTCCCCATCCCTCCTCCTTGAGGGTCTCTCCCGCCTCGTTGACCCAGCACTTGACCCGAAGGTTGTCCCACATATAGGAGAGACGATAAACTGGGACCTTGAGTCCGCCGCGCACCCAAAGCTCCTTTTCTTCCACGGAGACGCGCAGCGGAAAGACCCTTCCCGTCAATGGGTCCAAAAAGGGGATGTCGAATCGATCCCCTACCTGCAGCGGCCTTCGGAAAAAGAGGTAGCGAACCGTCTGGCTGAGCCACGGTGTCTCTGGCGCCGGGATCCGGCTCTTCCGCATGCGCCCCCCCGTGTGCGTCACCAGTAGCAGCGCCTCTCCTTCCACCCTCCCCTCCAGTCTGTAGTCTACAGGACCGCTTCGGAGGGAGAAACGGAATCTTTTGAGTCGAAATGACTCATCCGTTACGGCAGTAAGGAGGCTATGGATCTCCCGTGGGGCTCCCAGGAGTCGGAGGCGAACCGAGGCTTCATCCTCTAAACGAAACCCCTCCGGAGTCTTCCGAAGCCGCGTGGAAGCAAAGCCCACCTTGCGGCCCTTCAGGTAGATCCCCATCCACTCCCTGCGGTCCTGGATCTCAGCGGTCTGACCTTCCGTCAAGGGGATCTCAGCCGGAGGGGCGAGGTACTCCTTTCGGATGAAAGCGACAAGCATGACTCCCCAGATGGCCAGGACGAAAACCTGGACTCCCCGCCTACCGAGGATTCTCTTGGGTCCACCGCTTTGCATCTCCACGTCCCGAGCCCGTCAGCCACGTCTCTCCAGGATCTCCTCGGCGGCCGTCCAGAGCACCTCCAAGATCGCTTGATCTAAGCCGGCCCCCAAGGCCACCAGACTACGGGATTCGGCTTCCAGGATGTCGTCAGGCNCGTGGGTGTCGGTGTTTAAGAGAAGAGNCGCCCCCGTCTCCAAGGCGCGTCTGGCCACCCAGCCGTTGGTCAGGCAGTGGCCCTTGCGTGTGCTGATCTCCAAGAAGACCCCTCGACGGGCCGCCTCCTCTGCCTCCTCGGGGCGGATCAGACCGGGATGAGCCAGAAGGTCCGCCCCGGCCTCGATGGCCGCCCGATTAGTCCCCGGAGCCACAGGCTCCGCCACGGTCTCTCCATGGACTACAATCCAGCGGGCCCCTAAAGAACGGGCCCGTTCGATCAAGAGGCCGATCCGTCTCGGAGGCACATGGGTCAACTCCACCCCGGGAAGCACAGGGATTCCCCATGCCCCCGCCGTTTCTCGGGCGAACATAACGGTCCGTTGGACCACGAAATCCAGGTTGGCGTCGTCGGCATGATCGGTAATGGCCAAGCCGCGACATCCACGAAAAACAGCGCGTCGGACCAGCTCCGATGGCAGTAATTCTCCGTCGCTCAGCAAGGTATGGGTATGAAGGTCTATGAACCTACGCTCTCTCACATCCCTGCTCCTTCCTCCACGCATTGCCCCAGCAAGGAGTTCTTAAGTCCCCGCACGATTCGCACGTGGACCAGTCGTCCCTTCAAGAGCTCGGGATCTCCCGGAAAATGGACGATCCGGTTCGTCCGGGTACGACCTGTGACCTGGCCCTTCCCCTTAGGGGAAGGACCCTCCACGAGGACCTCTTCCACCGCTCCCTCGCTCCGCTTCAATATGGCCTCGGTAATGGATCCCTGCAGGTCTTGGACCCTCGCCAGTCGTTCCGCCTTGACCTCTTCTGCCACGGTATCAGTTATCCTCGCCGCGGCCGTCCCCGGGCGGGGAGAGAACTTGAAAGAATAGATCCCGTCGTATTGGACCTCCTCCAGCAGGGAAAGGGTCTGGAGGAAGTCATCCTCCTCCTCTCCGGGAAATCCCACAATAATGTCCGTGGAGAGGGAGATCTGAGGGATGAATCTCCTCAGGAGACGAACCCGCTCCAGGTACTCCTCGCGGGTGTAGCCCCGCCTCATCCGTTCGAGCACGGCCGTCGAACCCGACTGCACGGGGAGGTGCAAGTGTTCACATACCTTCGGGAGCCGTGCCATGGTCTCAACGAGCTCTACAGAGAGGTCCTTGGGATGGGAGGTCGTGAACCGAATCCTCCAAATCCCTTCGACATCGTGGAGCATCTCCAGCAGTTGCGGGAAGGTGGGATATCCGGACAGGCCCCGGCCGTAGGAATTGACGTTCTGCCCCAGCAGGGTCACCTCCCGAACGCCCTTACGGGCAAGATCGCGGGCCTCACGGAGAATCTCCTCGGGAGGACGGCTCCGTTCTCTGCCTCGAACATAAGGGACAATGCAATACGCACAGAAATTGTCGCATCCCTGCATAATGGTCAGATAAGCTTTCACCTGATGGGGTGCTGGACCCGGACATAGGTGAAGGGAGGGAGGATCCGCCGCAAAACCGACCTCACAGAAACGCTCTCTCTTGTCCCTGGACCTCCGGACCAGTTCCGGGACGCGGTGGATCTGATGGGTCCCAAAGACGAAGTCCAGATGGGAGGCCCGTTCCAGAAGCCTCTTCCCCTCCTGTTGTGCCACGCACCCCCCGATTCCGATGACTAGGTCTGGGCGTTTCTGCTTTAGGTGCTTTAATCTCCCCAAGAAGCTGTAGACCTTGTGTTCGGGTTTCTTGCGGATGCTGCAAGTATGGAGAATGATGCAGTCCGCCTGAGAGGGGTCCTCGGTCAATTCATACCCCTCGGACCGCATTAAAGAGGCGATCTTCAGCGAGTCGTGCTCGTTCATTTGACAACCGTAGGTCTGCAGAAAGAGCCTAGGCATGTCGCCATCTCCGCCACTCGAATATCAAGACCCTTCTCTTCACCCGACCTTGTAAGGAGCATGAATAAGGTCTGAAATCAAAAATACAAGGATATCGAAGAGGTTTCAAGGCCTCGGCAAAAAGAGGTTATCAAAATAGCAAGCGGCTCGGGAGGTGCCCTGAACGAAATTGAAGGGGGTACGGGCGACTTTAGTCGCCCCCTTCTGGTCCGGGAGGCTAAAGCCTCCCCTCCTCCCCTACCCCAACCNAGACCAAATAGACGAGATAGACGAAACAGATGAAACGACGATATGGACGAAATAGACGAAAGGCTATTTTCTAACTGACGCCCTTCCTCTGATCGGAGCCAAACCCTGGGGTGAATTGTCCCTTTCAGCCTTTCCAAAGGCTCCTGGACCCAAACATCCTTCTCTCCGGCTGAAGACCGCCAGGACGAGCAAGGCAGAATGTATTTCCTGCCTGACAAGTCAAGATTACTCAAAGAACTCCTGGAATTATCGGGCCTTTCTTGAGCAACGATGGCTAGAGATTGAGGAATAAGGTGGAAGAACCCCTATCCTCCACACCCCCGGGCCTTTCTCTTGTTGGGACCTCTCGAGGAGTTTTTCCCCTGGTTGGAGGTCTTCCCGCGATCCTCCTGGTCCAGACGCTGACCTATGGGACAGCCCTCGCAGACCGAAAGGCCCTTCTTGAAGGTGTAATGAAAGGGATCCTCTTGGGAGACGCTCTCGAAGGCCCTGGAGAGAGCTGCACGGAACCGTTTCAGGCAGGCCTTCTTGGAGATCAAGAGCAGACCCGGCTGGTGAGGGCAGCAGATCATCTCCCCTTGATGCTCCTCCATCCAGCGGGTGACATCCTCATCGTTGACGCAACGCATCTCTATTGCCCTTAGCCCCCTGCGTGGACCCAAACCCCTCCGAGCCCACGCCGTAATCGTCAATAGCGAGGCGGCTGGTCTCTCCTTTTCTATCGACCGCCATCACTCTTTAGTTTAATCCGCTTTAGGGGTTCGTCCAGGGGGCAGGAGCTTTTTGGATGGAGAAGGAAATCGGGGCCTGTTTCCTTAATTTCATCTCCTTCCGTGGGACCTCAATTGCCCGGTTCTGCCAAGATACGCCGCCAGAACGATGAGCGCGCCAGAATCCAAAGAAGAACGAACGACCTCGTCCATAAAGAGCTTGACGGAGGCAGGGACAAAGGTGGGATCCGACAGCTCCCTCTTTTACTCTGTAGCGTACGGTGCCTTCCACTGTGGATCAAGAGGGCTTGTAAAGTGAAGGATATTTTGCCCTTACGGCAGGCGCAATTCGGCGAGATAGGGAAAGTGGTCCGACGGGTAGGGTCCATCGAGCAGTTCGTTGAGGATCTTTGCGTCCAGGACCTCGATACCCTCTGAGACCAGGATCCAGTCGATCCGGCCCCCGAAAGGCCTTCCTTGAAAATGATGGACCGTGGAGTAGGCTTCGTCCTCCGGTCTCTGCAAGCTCCTCCATGTATCCTTAAGCGGAGTTCCAGAGCCGGTGAGGATCTCGTGGACAGCCGATTCAGGAAGATCGTTGAAATCTCCCACCAAGACGACCGGAAGCCTTCGACTCTTCACCCAGCGAGCGATCAAGCAGGCCCCCTCCTCTCGGGCCCGCTGCGAAACGTGGTCCAGATGGGTATCCGCAAACCAGAATCTCTGGGCGCTCGGGCGGTGACGGAATTTGGCGAAGGTGAAAAGTCGAGGAAACGCGCTTCCCCAACTTCGACTCCGATGAACGTGAGGGGTCTCCGACAGCCAAAACTCCCCTCCTCCCTCCAGGACGAGGCTCTTCCGCAGGTAATAAATGGTGGGGCATTGAATCCTAGGGTCATCGTCCCGGACCCTCCAAGCCGAGGCCTTGCGGTAGCCCTTCAGATGACGATCCAGGTATTGGAGTTGGACTGGCATGCCTTCCTGGGTCCCCACGAGATCGGGCTCCTCCTCCAAGATCGTCCGTATCACAGCCTCTTTCCGATAGGTCCAACGCTGAGGGCCGTCCTCTGGATTGTCGAATCGGAGATTGAAGGTCATCACCTTCAAGGTGAGGGTCCCTGGAGATGAAGGTGGAGACATGGACACTTCCGAAGCCCTCACAGGCGGAAGGGGTTGCAGGTCAAGTCCGGATCCTTAGCTCACGGATAAGCCTTTCGGCGAATCCAACCACGAAATCCCTCTGAAAGTCCTCTGCGTACTGGGTGCATCCGCACCGGAAACTCACCCTGCTGCGGACGAGAAGCTCGAACTTGACCGAGCTTCGCCCCAGCTCGATGGCCACGTAAAATGGCTGACATTGGACGTGCTGTTGTTGAATCTCCGTAAGAAATGAATCCCCAAGAGGTAACCAGAAGAGATCCTGAATCGGGGAACGTTCCGTGTGTTCCTCCAGATAGTGGCGGACTCTCTCCATATCGGATGCGGATATCTCATCGATGAGGTAGGAACGCATCTCTTCCCTTCTTCTTCCGCCTCGCCCTCAATCTAGCAAAACCCTCTGGCTTGTCAAGCAAGGGCAGAGGATTCAGCAAGTCCCTTGAAGAACGAGAGATGTGGATGTAAACTGGTGAGAATTGTCGGTCCGGGCGTCTTGAGATCCGTTCTGAAGACGCCCGCTCCAGGTCAGCGATCCGGGAGTCAGAAAACCGAGGAGACAGCCTTGAAGGTGGACTTGTTCATTCCCTGTCTGGTGGAGCAATTCCACCCCATGGTGGGAGAGGCCACGGCCAAGGTCCTGGTGCGAGCCGGAGTCGAGGTCTCCTATCCCAAGGGTCAGACCTGCTGCGGTCAGCCCCTTTACAAGAGCGGTGACCGGAAAGGGAGCCGACCGCTGGCGAGGCATTTCATTCGGCTCTTCGAGAACTCCGAAGCCGTGGTGGCACCTTCTGGATCGTGCGTAAGCATGGTCCGAAATTACTACCCGGAGTTGTTCCGGGACGATGCCCGCTGGTACGACCGTGCCGTGGAGCTCGGCAAGAAGGTTTATGAGCTTACGGAATTCCTGGTTCGGGTCTTGAACGTAACGGACCTTGGGGCCCGATGGGAGGGCAAGGCGGTCTATCACGATTCCTGTCAGGTCTCCAGGGCCTTGGGAATCAGGGAGGAGCCACGAGTCCTGTTGCAACAGGTTCGCGGCCTCCAATTGGTAGAGATGGAGCGCCCCGACCTTTGCTGTGGCTTCGGAGGCACCTTCAGCCTTCAATTCCCGGCCATATCCGAGACCATGGTACAAGAAAAGGCCCATCATATCTTGGCCTGCGGGGTGGACATCCTCGTCAGTGCGGAGATCAGTTGTCTAATGAACCTGGGCGGATACCTTCAAAAACAGGGCCACCCAGTGAGGGCCGTCCATATCGCCGAGGTCCTGGCTCAAACCGATGCCCCATGAAGATTTCCTGAAGGGCTGCATACCCATGCAGACCAGAACCCACCTCCGCGCCCCGCAAGGAGGTTGACGACCGGGAGGCTACGTACGTACGGGTGTAGGCCGGACCACCGGCCTGAAAAAGAAAGCTCCGTTTACGCAAAGGGTAAAAAGTCAGCAACCAAGCATTGCCGCATCTTGGGGAAGAGGAGCCGGTATGGAGATTCGCAGTCATCGCTTTTCACAGATGGCCGAACAGGCCCTCAAGAACCAGAGACTCCAGGGAACTCTGAAATTGATGGGGCTGGGATTTTCGGCCCGAAGACTTCAGGCATTCTCGCAACTGGAAGATCCTGAGGCCCTCCGACGACTCGCCCGGGCCCTCAAAGAGCGCTCCCTCGAGAACCTNCCCATGCTCCTGGAAATCTTGGAATCCCGGGTCGTGGAGGCTGGAGGAGTGGTCCATTGGGCTCGAAGTGCGGAAGACGCCCGTCGCATTGTCGTGGAGCTAGCCAGGGANCGGGGGGTCCGCAGGATCGTCAAGGGAAAGTCCATGGTCTCCGAGGAGATCTCCCTCAACGAGCATCTCATCCGCGAGGGATTCGAGGTGTGGGAGACCGATCTTGGGGAGTTCATCGTTCAGATGGCAGGGGAGCCTCCTTCACATATCGTGGGCCCTGCAGTGCACAAGAGCAAAGAGGAGATCGCCGAGCTATTCGAAGAGAAACTAGGCGTGGAAAAGGCCCAGACTCCCGAGGAGCTCACCGCCATTGCGAGGAAGGCCCTCCGCGAGAAATTCCTCAGTGCGGATATGGGCATCACCGGGGTCAACATCGCTGTGGCGGAGACGGGGTCCATCGTGCTTTTGGAAAATGAGGGGAACATCCGCCTCAGCACTACCGTACCCAAAATCCACGTGGCCTTAATGGGCATTGAAAAAGTGGTTCCCACCCTGGAGGACATGGCCTTGCTGTTGGTGCTCTTGGCTCGGAGCTGTACCGGCCAGAAACAATCCACTTATACCTCCATCCTCACCGGTCCGAGACAGGAAGGGGAACGGGACGGGCCCGAGGAATTCCATCTCATCCTCCTGGACAACGGGCGGACCCGGATCCTAGCGGATTCGGATCGACGGGAAACACTCTACTGTATCCGCTGCGGGGCCTGCCTCAATGTCTGCCCTGTGTACCAACGAGTTGGGGGACACAGCTATGGTTGGGTCTATTCCGGACCCATCGGAGCGATCCTAACACCTCAGCTCATCGCCCCCCGGCTCGCCCGCGACCTTCCCTTTGCAAGCACCTTGTGCGGGGCTTGTGCCGAGGTCTGTCCGGTGATGATCAACCACCCCAAGATCCTTCTCCATCTACGATGGAAGATGACCGAAGATCCTTTCTGGGATGCAGGCATCTCACCATTAAGACGAGGGCTCTTGTCCCTTTACGGCTGGGTCGCCTCCAAACCGGGCCTTTACAATGNAGCCTCCAGGCTGGCCCGACTCCTCCAGCCCCTGGTGGCCCCCTCAGGGAAGTGGAGGGTGCTTCCGCCTTTGCTTGCTCGATGGGGCCGAAATCGGGTCATTCCCGTCCTCGCCGAGCCCTTCTCCAGGCGATGGCCAGCGATCCAGCGACAATTGAAAGGAGGCAAGGGAGGACCATGATGCTCAGCAAAAGAGACCGAATCCTGACCTCCATCGAGCTGGCTTTGGGATTCCCTCCCCGCAAAGAGGAAGGTCTACATCCTTCGATGGAGAAATTTCCTGCATGGACGTCTCATCCTTCCACCTTGGAAGCTTTCCGAGGAGAGCTGGAGGCCCTTTCCTGCCGCGTCCACCAGGTCCAGGATCAGGCCGAAGCCCGGGAATGCATCCGCCAGATCCTCCAGGAGCATGAAGTCAAAAAAGCGGTCCGATGGGATCANCCTCTCCTCCAGGCCCTCGAACTGGACTCCCTCCTGGAGGAGGCCGGGGTGGAGATCGGTGAAGGCGACCCTTTCATCCCAGTGTGCGCCTCGGCCGATATCGGCATCACAGCGGCCGACGCCTTCCTGGCGGAGTCGGGAACACTCGTTGTGAGGGCAGACCGGAGGCAGCCCCGGGCCGTCTCCTTGCTTCCTCCGATCCATCTGGCCGTGGTCACTCCTGGAGAACATCTTGCCTCGGTCTCCGACCTGCCCTCCCGGGTGCGGTCCTGGATGACGGATAAAGGCCGCTTGCCCAGCGCCATCCATCTGATCTCCGGTCCGAGCCGGACGGCGGATATCGAATTGACGCTCGTCCTGGGGGCCCACGGGCCTAAGGTCCTCCATATAGTGCTTCTGGAAGCGGAATCCAAACCCTCGGGGGGAGAGGGATGATCCGCTTTTTCCCCAATGTGCTTCATAACTTCAGTAGATTGAGGGCGTTCGCGTGGATCCGATCCTGCTGATCCTGGGATTCGCAGCCGGTCTCTACATGGCATGGAACATCGGGGCCAACGACGTGGCCAATGGTATGGCCTCTGCGGTGGGGGCCCAGGCTATCACGCTTCGACAGGCCGTCTTCATTGCGGGAGTCCTTGATTTCATCGGAGCCACCTTCATCGGCTCTCACGTCACCACCACCATCCGAAAGAACATCGTGGACCCCTCCTTTATCACGGATCCCCATATCATGGCCTTGGGGTTGCTGGCCGCCCTGCTTGCCGCGTCCTTCTGGGTCTTCTTTTCCACCTGGAGTCAGTTGCCCGTATCCACCACTCATTCGGTGGTAGGAGCCATGATCGGTTTCGGAATTATCGCAGGAGGCACCTCGGTGGTACGCTGGTGGAAGGTCCTTGGGATCGTCATATCCTGGATCATCTCCCCCTTCTTCGCCAGTTTACTGAGCTTCCTCCTGTTCCAGTTCATCCGAAGGCGGATTCTTGCCCAAAGAGAACGATTGAAAAGCGCCCTTTCATGGACACCTTTCTTTGGAAGCCTGGCCGCCTTCATCATCGTCTTTTCTCTTCTCCTTAAGACCTCTTTAGGTTCCAAACTCGGCTTCGGGTTTCGAGAGGCCCTTGTGGTTTCCTTGATTTCGGCCGCCCTACTAGGAATAGCAGGAAGGCTATGGGTTCAGCACTTCATCCTACACAGGGGAGAAGAGGGAGTAGAGGGGATCTTCCGACGACTTCAGGTGCTGACTTCCTGCTATGTGGCCTTGGCGCATGGGGCCAATGATGTGGCCAATGCCATGGGTCCTCTTGCGGGCATCTATATCATCTACAAGACGCAAGCCGTCAGCCCTCAGGTACCTGTGCCCTCTTTTCTGCTCGCCATCGGGGGACTCGGGATCTCCATCGGTGTTCTCACTTGGGGATACAAGGTGATCGAGACTTTGGGGACCAAAGTAACGGCCTTGACCAACACACGAGGCTTCTCCGTCGACTTCGGGACCGCCACTTGCGTCTTGGTGGCATCAAAGCTCGGGCTTCCCGTCTCCACAACCCATGCGGCGGTAGGAGCCATCGTAGGCGTAGGGTTGGCAAGGGGGCTGGCAGCGGTGGATTTCCGGATCGTAGGGAAAATCTGCCTTTACTGGATTATCACCTTGCCCGTCTCTGCGGGTTCCTGTATGATCCTTTTTCAGATCCTCAAGTGGATCTTCCCTTCCGCAGGTTGACCCTCCAGAGCGGCCTGATGAGTTCGTTCTTTCAAGCCGCCGTGGGTTGAAACCCTTATGGAATCTCTGGCCGATCTCAAGGGGGGCGGTCGAGTCGGGAAGGGGCATCCCTCAATTGAGGCCAGAGTTTATAAATTTTGGAGGACAGCTCATGCGTTCGCCTTTTGCCAGGATGTTTCGAGAATCTCCTTTCAAGAGGCTTCTGGAACATGCGGAAATCATTAAATCGGGAGGGAAAGCGTTTCGAACTGCCATGGTCTGTTACCTGGACGGCAACTGCGATGAATTCGAGAAGCTCCACTTGAAGGTGACTGCCATTGAAAGCGATGCTGATCGGGTCAAGCGCAACATCCGTGGGCACCTTCCCAGGGGTTTGCTGATGCCGGTGGACAAGTTCCTCTTTCTCTCCTACTTACGCGTTCAAGACAAGGTCATGGATGCCCTTCAGGACACCCTCCATTGGCTCTCCTTCCGGACGACGCACGTGCCCGATCCTCTGGTGGACGACCTGTTGCTGTTGGTGGACAAGGTCTTGGAAGTGGTAGATCATGTTCCCCTCATGGTCCGCGAGGCCATCCGCTACTTCCGTTCCCTTTCGGCCCAGGATCGGGACCGGGTCAAAGGGATTATCCGCACACTTCGCCAAAAGGAGTTCGAAAGCGACCAGATCGAGCGAAAACTCAAAAGCGATATCTTCCTCCATACAGTCTCGGACCCCATCTCCACCTTCCACCTCATCCGCCTCATCGAGTTCATGGGGACCATCAGCGACAACGGGGAAAACGCGGGGGACATGATGAGGGCCATGATCGCCCGATGAGAGGGGACAGCCAATGGGCCCTCATGGAGAGAGGGGGCGGTTTACCTTCCCCCCGCCACATCTGCCTTTTTGCCAGGCCATGTTGAGGAAACATCCCTGGGGGGGATAGTCTCCTCATTCTCCGAGCGGACTTCTGCTAGGGAGAAAGTGGACTCTTTCCTATGAAAGAGGACTCCTTGGATCTTCTCCGATAGGATCTCCAGGCCCTCCCCTTTCAGCGCCGAGATGGCCAGCGCTCTGTACCTCATTTTGAGATCGTCGACGATTTCTTGGGGCACACGGTCTATCTTGTTCAAGACTAAGAGGGTGGGAAGGTCCCCCAGACCCATCTCGGCCAAGATGGCTTCTACGGCTCGGATCTGCTCTTCCACATCGGGATTGGAGACGTCCGCCACATGGAGGAGCAGATCCGCATCCTCCAGCTCCTCCAGAGTAGAACGAAAGGCGCTGACCAAGTCGGGGGGCAGGTCTCGAATAAAACCCACGGTATCGGTCAGGATGACGTCACGTTCCCTGGGAAAGCGCAACCTACGGCTTGCGGGATCCAGGGTCGCGAAGAGCTTGTCCTCAACCCGAACGTTGCTTTTCGTCAGGGCATTGAGCAGGGTGGACTTGCCTGCGTTCGTGTAACCCACAATGCTGATGATAGGCAGACCGCTTCGTTTCCTCCCGGAGCGTCTGGCCCTTCGTGAAGTCTGGACCTGCTTCAGTTCTCTCTCCAGCCGGGCGATTCGGTCCCGCACGCGGCGACGGTCTACCTCCAGTTTCGTCTCGCCGGGTCCTCGAAGACCGATCCCCCCTCGAAGTCTGGACAGGGCAGGGTTCTTCCCCACCAATCTGGGCAGAAGATATTTGAGCTGGGCCAACTCCACTTGGATCTTCCCATCCCGGCTGTGGGCATGTTGGGCGAAGATATCCAGGATCAGCTGCGTGCGGTCGATGATCTTCTGGTCCGTCAGATGCGAGAGATTGCGCAGTTGAGTGGGCGTAAGGTTTCGATCGAATAGGAGGATCTCTGCCCCCAATTGTTTGCTCTGGATAACCAGTTCTTCCACCTTCCCCTTACCCAGGACGAAACGAGGATCCGGATGGGGACGGAACTGAACCACTTCATCCAGGACCTGGAGACCACTGGAACGCGCTAGCTCCCGAAGCTCGTCCATGGATCTTCGGGCCCTGTCCGCTCCTGGTGGATAGACCCCTACCAGCAGGGCCCTCTCTCCCTTTCCAGTCACTTCCCTGGAGCTCAGGATACGTGCGAACTCGTCCTCCAAGGCCCCCGCCAGTTTCAGAGGATCCAGAGAAAGGCGTGTTGGGGCCTCGACCTCCACCACCTCCCATTGCTTGCCCTGAGGGTTGCTAGGGAGGAGATAGGCCGCCTGGAGCCCACCGGGTGCCCCTCCCCGTCTGACCTCCACCTGGCAGACGAGATCCAGGCGAAGATGCGCCAAGTCCGTAAAGTCATCCCGTGTCAGGGGCTCCCCATGAAGATGAGTATGAATCAAGCGAAGGCCAAGGAGACGGGCGGGCCCCGTACGGTAGCCCTGAAGCGGGGGGATCTCGACCTTATGATCGTCCCCCACAAGGACCATGACCACCGCCCCTCTCCGATCCACCAAGAGTCCGATCTGTCGATGGATCTCCCAGGACAGCTCGGTCAATTGGCGGGCCAGATCCGGGGTGACGACCTCGGTGGGAGGAATCCGCCTCCGATAGAGACGCTGAAGCCTACGAACGTCCCTCCTTCGTATTCCCTGTATGTTGCCGTAGATCCTTGAAATGGTCTCCTCCTGATTTTCAAGTAGTATGAGGCAAGCATTCCAAGTAACACCCTCGGCGGATTGAGGGTTAAGGACGGATTAAGGTCCTTCCTCGATTCGAGCGGGATGAGACCCATCNGAAGGGACCTTCTCGTGATCCAGATTCAAGTGGTCGAGCAGCTCTACATGGTCCTGAATATGGATCTTTGCGGACAGGCGAGGGTTCCTGTAAGCCACGAAAGGCACCTGAGCGCGTCTTGCCACCTCAGAGTCCACATCGGAATCCCCAACATAGAGGGCCTTGGAGGGAGGCACTCCGAATCTCTCCAATATCCGGAAGAGACACTCCGGATGGGGTTTGGGCTTGGCTACATCGAGGCTGGTGACGACGAGATCGAACAACCCTTCCAGGCCGTGATCATGGATGACCCATGGCATGCTGTACCCGCGGTTTGTAGCAATGGCTGTTCTGCAACCCGCCCGTCGAAGGCGCTGGATCACCTCCTTGACATTGGGCTCCAACCGCATGAGGGGAACGAACCGCCGATAATCCAAGTTCTTGCGGTAGACCTGGGCCTCCTCTCTGTAAGGGCTGTCCGCGAAGAGGAAGTCGATGGCCTCCTCCGCAGTGCTCATGTGCACGTAATCGAGTTGATCCTCTCGGAGAGGTGGAAGTCCGAATCGTTTCAGAATATGATTATAAAACGCCTCGTTGGACGCCCTCGAGTCGAACAATACCCCATCGCAATCGTAGATAATGACATCCGGACGTTTCCGGGACATCCACCCTCCTCAATTATATTTCTATTCTATCATACCCCCTGGTGCCAACAAGCCTTAAGGGTATTCGGCCCACCAGAAAACAGGCGGTGATGGATAACTGGACAAATTTCTTGACTTTACCCTGGTGAAAAAGTACATTTCCTTTTTACAAGTTAAGTCCGGACCCCCGGTCCCAGAGGGGCCTTCTTCCAAGGAAGCGCACGCTCCCTTCGAGTGACTCCGAATGAGGGCGGGGGTTTCCAATTCCCTGCAGGAGAGGAGATTCGATGGCCGCTATGGAAGTGAACCGGTTACGGAACGTGGTGCTGGTGGGACATGCCAGTTGTGGAAAAACCTCCCTCGCGGAGGCCCTCCTGTTCAACGGCAAGGTGACGAACCGCATGGGCCGGGTGGAGGATGGAAATACTGTGATGGACTTCGAGGCTGAAGAGACCAAACGAGTCAAATCCCTCGGGGCATCTGTGGCTGCCTTCGAGTGGAAGAAGCACCTCTTGGATCTCATCGACACCCCGGGCGACAACAACTTCTTCGCGGACACCTTCTTGGCTTTAGAGGCAGCCGACGGCGCGGTCCTGGTTGTGGAGGCCGTCGACGGAGTCAAGGTCCAGACCGAGAAGGCGTGGCAGAGGGCCTTGGATCTGAATCTGCCTCTTCTTTTCTTCATCAACAAGATGGACAGGGAACGAGCCGACTTCTTCAAGACTATCGAAGAATTACGTTCTATCCTGGGGGCCAAGCCTCTAGTTCTTCAAATCCCCGTGGGCTCAGAGGAGGCATTCCGTGGAGTGGTAGATCTGGTTACGGAAAGGGCCTACCTCTACGAGGGGGACGGTTCGGGGAAATTTAAGGCCCACGACATCCCGGAAGACCTTCTGGATCAGGTGGGAGAGTGGAGGGAACGGCTCATCGAGGATATTGCCGAGGTGGACGATGCCCTTGTGGAAAAGTACCTCGAGGAAGGGGCCCTTTCTCCGGAAGAGATCCTCCGGGGAATGAAGGAGGGGACGCATTCCAGGGTCTTCTTCCCGGTCCTGTGCGGCTCGGCCACCCGTAACATCGGGGTCGTTCAGCTCATGGAGGCCATCATCGACCTGCTTCCCTCTCCTGGCGAGCGTCCCCCCCGAGAAGGGGTTCATCCAGAGACCGAGGAAAAAGAGTCAAGGGAGGCCTCGGAGGGAGAGCCCTTCTCCGCCTTCGTGTTCAAGACCCTCTCGGATCCCTATGCCGGGAAACTGACCATCTTTCGCGTGGTCTCCGGATCGGTTTCGCCCGATACCGTGGTTCTCAACACAAGCCGGGGGGTCAAGGAGCGTCTGGGACAGCTCTTTCTTCTCCAGGGCAAGGGCCAAAAGTCTGTGGATGGCGTTGGTCCCGGGGGCATTGCAGCCGTGGCCAAACTAAAAGAGACCAGAACAGGAGACTCTCTCTCCGATGAAAAGGCTCCCATCCGATTCAAGCTCCATCCCCTCCCGCCAGCCATTATCGCGTACGCCATAGAGCCCAAGACACGCGAGGACGAAGATAAGGTCATGGGGGCACTGCAACGCCTGATGGATGAGGACCCCATGCTCCGGCTCCATCGGGATGAACAGACTCGGGACATCATCCTCGAGGGCATGGGCCGAGCCCACCTCGAGGTGGCTGTGGAGAAACTCAAAAGCAAGTTCGGGATCGAAGTCAACATGAAGACCCCTAAGGTCCCCTACCGCGAGACCATCAAAACCGAGAAGAAGGGGGTCATCTACCGCCACAAAAAGCAGACCGGAGGCCGGGGACAGTTTGCCGAGGTCCACTTCGACATCTCTCCCTTGCCGCGGGGAGAGGGCTACGAGTTCGTGGAGAATCTCACCGGGATGAACGTACCTCGCAATTTCGTCCCCGCCGTGGAAAAGGGGGTTCAAGAAGCCATGCAGTCCGGCCCCTTGGCGGGCTATCCAGTGACCGATGTGAAGGTTCGATTTTACGATGGCAAATCCCATGAGGTCGACTCCTCGGACATGGCCTTCAAGATCGCGGCATCCATGTGCTTCAAGAAGGGGGTCCAGGAGGCCAACCCCGTCCTTTTGGAGCCCATCGTGAATATAGAGGTCGTCGTCCCCGAGGAGAATATGGGAGACATCATCGGAGACCTCAACAGCAGGAGGGGACGGGTGCTCGGTATGGAGGACCGAGGCAACGCTAAGGTCATCAAGGCTCAGGTACCCTATGCCGAGGTGCTCATGTACGAGCCCGACCTCACCTCCATTACCAGCGGGCGGGGCTCCTTCACCATGGAATTCTCCCATTATGAAGAAGTGCCAGCCCATCTGACGGAACGGATCATCCAGCAGGCCAAGTCGGAGAGCGAGGAGTCCTGATGGACCGCGAGGGGAGATCCCTCCAGGCGATCGCGGAATCCCGTCCGGTTACGGAACAGGACAAGGCCAATCTCTTTTTCGAGATCCAAGGGATGAGCGTCGCCGAGCGGATCAAACTCGCCCTGCTGGGAAACAAGGAAGTACGTAGGATCCTGATACGCGACCCTGTTAAATCCGTTCAGGTGGCGGTCATCAATAATCCCCGGATCACGGATTCGGAAGTCGAACGGATCGCGGCCTCCCGCACTGTGGACGAGGAGGTGATCCGCCAGATCCTCAATAACCGGGACTGGATGAAGAATTACGCCGTCAAGTTGGCCCTCGTGAAGAACCCTAAAACCCCGGTCAAGGCCTCGCTTCGCCTCCTTCCACACCTGAGGACCAAGGATCTCAAGGATATAGCCAGGAGCAAGAACATCTCCAACGTGGTAGTGGTGGGGGCCAAGAAGCTGCTAGAAAGCCGACAGTTCTAGGTGAAGGACCGTCCTTTCATGCAGACCGGAAAGGTCGTCGCTGTTTCTCTCAGTCGTACCAAGGGGACTCCCAAGGAGAATGTCCCTCAAATAGAGCTGACTCCCGAATGGGGGGTGGTGGGGGACGCTCATGGAGGAGATTGGCACCGACAGGTCAGTCTCCTCGCCTTGGAGAGCATTGAGAAGATGAGGGATCTTATCCCCCAGGTAAAGCCGGGGGACTTTGCTGAGAACATCACCACCCGAGGGCTGGATCTCCCCCGACTCCCTGTGGGGACACGCCTTCGCATCGGCCCAAAGGTGATCCTCCAGGTGACCCAGATCGGCAAGAGCTGTCATACAGGTTGCGCCATCTTTCAACAGGTTGGGCAGTGTATTATGCCTCGGGAAGGAATCTTCGCCAGGGTCCTGCGGGGGGGGACATTGAGATCCGGAGATCTCATCGTGGTCCTGGAGGAGGGGGAATGACTCCCTTCACCTTCGCGGTCTTGACCGTGAGCGACCGGTGTGCTGCTGGCCAGGCCTTGGACCGTAGCGGTCCTGTGATCCAACAGCTACTTTCGGGCATTGAGTGGAAATCAACGGCCTATCAAATTGTGCCGGATGACAGGGAACTGATCCAGAAAACCCTCCGCAGGTGGGCCGACGAGGAGGCTGTAGACCTGATCCTCACTACGGGCGGAACCGGGCTCCATCCCAGGGATGTAACCCCGGAGGCCACCCGCCCCCTTCTCCAGCGAGAGATTCCCGGAATGGCCGAAGCCATGCGCTGGGAGGGGTTGAAAAAGACCCCTCACGCCATGCTCTCGCGAGGGTGTGTGGGTGTGCGTGGAAGAACCCTCATCGTCAACCTGCCCGGAAGCCCCAAAGCGGTCCGCGAGAGCCTGGAGGTGATCCTGCCCGCTCTGCCTCACGCCATCCGCAAGATCCAAGGAGACCCCAGCCAGTGCGCCCCCTCATGAAGGCCGAGATTGGAAGAACCCTGCCAAAGAGTGGCTGGTTCACCGGCTGAAGGGAAAACGCGAATCTGTGCCAGGGGCTCTGGGCAAAGATGACCCTGCGACATTGGGAGATGGGCTCTTAGCTCGGAGTCGCTCCTCCATTTGATGAAGCTCACGCTCCAGTCGCTGGATCTCCCTCAGCAGGCCTTGGGCTCTGGGCTCCTTTGAATCAAGAGCCCCTCCTTCTGCCAAGACGGCAAGGGCCCGCTCTCCCAATTGACGAAGAAGCCTGCCTCTCCTTCGCTTCAGGCGAAGCAGGCCAGCCTGCAGATCCTCCATCTCCCGGAGCCCTTCCCCAGAATCAGGGTGGCGGGGCTCACGAGCCCGCAAAAAGGCCGCTCTTGGGACCATGCGAATCCCCATGGATCCCATGACCCGCGTCCTTCAACCATCGGATCATGGATTTTCTCATCCGCTCGGAATGGCTCCCCCCCCAGTAGACGCGTCCACACCGGGGACACTCTCGAAAGCTCGAGTGGATCGAAAGGACGTATTCCGGGACACGCTCGGAACACTCCTCTGGAGAGACTTCACGCAAGAGGTCATTGCATCGAAGACATCGGGTGAACCAACGATCCGGAGGCGGCGGCCCTGGCATGGCGCGCAGCACCTGGATGGTCTGGGCTTCAGGAGGGTCTTCTGAGATGTTCAGGAGGACCACGTCAGAACCAAGAGGTTGTTTCACCCTCCTTCTGGTCAACAACCAGCGTCCTTCCCGAACGGCCCTGAGTAAGAGGGAGGGGAAATCTCCAGAGCGCTCATAGACCGCATCGAAGCCAAACATGCGGAGATTGCGAGCGAGGACACCCAACATCCGATCCACCACAAAACAGATGGATTCAACCGCTCGATTCTCCACCAGCGTCCACCTGCCATTCCGGATCCAAGGTGTCCCAACGATGGCATTGCGGACACTTCCAGGAGAGTTGGGCACCCCGATATCCGCACATCCGACACCGGAACCGATGACCTTCCTGGAGGCACTCATCCAGCATCCGCTCATATTCTTCGAGAGCGGCATCTCTCTTTCCCTGAGCCCTTAGGGCCCGAATAAGCCCGCGCCGCGCCTCCCTGTCCCCAGACCATCTATCAAGGACCTCACGAAAGACCTGTTCGGCCTCCTCTGCGGCTCCTTTTTTCAGAAGGTGACGCCCTAAGTAGAGGCTGGAGACGTATTCCCTCTCCTTCTCAGCACTGCGATCTCGAAGGATCCTCTCCAGTTCGTCCACCCTTCCCATCCGGAAGAACGCACGCTCCAGACGATCGAAAGCCAGAAAGATGAAGGGCGGAGCCACTTCAAAGATCTGTTTCCACATTTCAACGGCCTTGGCGTCCTTCCCTTCCTCCGCGTAGAGATCTCCCAGATGGAGGTAGGCGTCCACACAAGCGGAGTGGACCGAGATGGCCTTCTTGAAGGACTTCTCCGCACCCTTTCGATCCCCCTGCTCCAACTTGACCTTTCCCATCTCGGTCAGGAGATGAGAGAGGATGTGTCGGTCATCGGTCTTTCGCAATTTGGAGATCTTCTGTTGGGTCTGATAGGCCGCCTCCCAATCCCGGGTCTCCTCGTACAACGCCTCCAGCTGCAGATAGGCCTGGAGCATCTTCGGGTCCTTCTCCACGACCTGTTGGAATGTCTCCACGGCTCGGTCCAGCAAACCAGCCTTCCGATAGTCCAGACCCAGGTGAAACAGGGCCTGAATCATGATCTTGGGATCGAGATAGGGACGGCAGATGATCCCTTGATGGATGCGGATCGCCCGGTGGACATCCCCTTTGGCCCTGAAGAGACTTCCCAAGGCGAGGTAGGTCTCCACNGTCTCAGAGTTGATCTGAACGGCCTTGACGAATTCCTCGATGGCCTGATCAGGAGAATTGGACAAAATGTAGTTGACTCCCTTGATGTAGGCCAGCCCTTCCTCTCCCAGGAATGCGGAGCGGGATGCGTTTCTCCGGGCGGGCCATCCAAACCAATACGCTGCCGCAAGCCCTAGCAAGAAGCCACCTGCACCGATTGCTGCTTCCATCACCATGAGGGTCGTCCTTCCGATCAATGAGAAGAATGGGCTCCGAGGGAGCTAGGACGAAGGGGGGCTCTCCGACTGGGGAGAGCGCTCCAGCACAGGCAGGTTCCGCAAGGAATCGAGCTCCCGCTCCTTTTCTTCCAATTCCCTGATGACTTTCTTGAACTTTCTCCGAAGTCGAAAATGATGAATCCACGCCACCATGGCGCTGATCAAGACTCCGGCGAAGAAAAGCGTGATGAGGATGCTGTATAAGGGGACTTGGCCAGGGGAAAGATCCACGAGCGCCAGATCGAGACGGAAATCCACACGTTCGACAAGCGCCTGCCCATTCTGGAGGATAAAGACGATTACCACAACCGCGATCACCGCTCCCACCACCGAACGAACGATCTTCATGGGGACGACTCCGTCTGTAGATCTTGGAATACCTTTTGAAGCTTGTTGTACGTGACGAGGAGATGTTCGGAGATCACGCGTGTCTCCGAAAGCACGGGCATGAAATTAAAGTCCCCTGTCCATCTGGGAACCACATGAACATGGAGGTGATCGGCGAACCCCGCCCCCGCGACTTTTCCAAGGTTGATGCCCACGTTGAAGCCCTCGGGGGAAAGGGTTCGGCTCAAGGCTCGGATGGCCATCCGCGTCCCTTCCATCAGATCCGCGGCCTCCTCGGAAGAAAGCCCCTCCAAATCGCTCACATGACGACGGGGGCAGATCATGATATGCCCCAGAGCATAGGGGAAGCGATTCATTATCACAAAAATCCTGGGATTCCCCCAGACGACCAAATTTTCAGGACCCTTCCCGTTTCTGGAGGCCTCGCAGAAGAGACAACCATCGGGCCTACGTTCCTGAACATAGTCTGCCCTCCATGGGGCCCACAGGATCTTAGGCCCTTCTCTCTGGCCGGAACTCATGATGCCTCTTCCCCCAACACGAGGATCCGTGCCCGAACCCCCTTTCCGAGATCCAGGATTCCCACGGTCCTTCCTTTGGGAGATCCCCATCCACAGGCCGCACCGGGGTTGAATGCCCAGATCCCCTCGACCTCCCCCCAAAAAGGGCGGTGACTATGCCCAAAGACAACACCGTCAACGCCCTCAAAGGCCCGGACCACACGTTTTTCAATGCCGGTGGGAGCGCCCCAGCCGTGGGTCAAACCCACCCGATACTGCCCGAGCCGAACCTCCCTCGTGGCTGGAAGGCTTCCGCGGATGGAGGGGGGATCCATGTTCCCCGCCACTCCAATGACCTCCCATCCCTCTGCCTCGAGCATCTCCAGGACAGAGGGATCCACATAGTCTCCACAGTGGAGGAGCCGATCCACCCCCACAAAAGAGCGCCGCAACGCCTGGAGAAATTCCTCTGAAACCCCCGTCAAATGGGTATCCGATACCACCCCAATCCGCATCTTTCAGGGCCCCCTTATGGGCTTCATGGTTAACACAAGGTCCCTTGGAAATCAAGAGCCCCTCTTCCTGGCAGAGGTCGATAATACAAGCCGACGGAGGCTGAATTTGTTGCTCCCCTTTGCCAAAAACACCACAGGATTCTCCTTTAGTCTCCTTCCAGGGGACCGGGAGAGGGAAGCTCTATGGGCACGAGCTCCATCTCTCCTTGGACTGCCAGGATCCGTCCCTGGATCACCAGACAACCCACCACCTTCGGGATCCCCATAGCCCAGCGCACTGCCTGTTGAGGACCTCCGGCGGTCCCGACCCGATTGCATAGGGCCGTGGCCGCAGCATCGG
Organism: Desulfarculaceae bacterium JdFR-97; assembly: GCA_002010915.1. Classification (GTDB taxonomy): domain Bacteria; phylum Desulfobacterota; class Desulfocorpusculales; order Desulfocorpusculum; family Desulfocorpusculum; genus JdFR-97. Next base: position 37,193 of record MTPG01000105.1, read on the forward strand.
CCAGAACAGGATCTGGAGAGAGCACACAGGCGGCATCCGCAGCCCCATAGCTCCAGGAGTGCCCCACTGCTGCCGAGGAAGTCCCCATCCCCAGGGGCATCCGATCCGGATGAATCCGCACCCCGATACGACCGCTCAGAGGGGACTCTCCAGCGAAGATCCCCACAGTGATCCCCCTCGAGACCCGAAGGTAAAGATCTCCGCCGTTTTCAACCACCACCTCNCGGCTCAACGCGCTCAGCCCCTCCCCNACATACCGAGCCACGGCCCCCGCCACGCCAGCCATGGGTCCCACACCCACCTCCTGGCCTGCATCAAGCATCCATTGCACTACCTTTGGAGCCAAGGGATCGGAGGCAAGAGGCTCGTGAGAAGAGAGAAATAAAGGATCGGCTCGGGCATAGGACTCGATCTGATATCGGGCCTCGAGCATGAGCCTTTGTGCTTCCTCCTCAAGCTCCCTGTCGGAGAGGATCCAAAGGTCTGTCTGTTGGTAACGAACTTCGAAAGCCCGAAGCCCTGAAGGAGGAGAGATGCTCCTGCGGTAAAAGCGATCCGAATAGTCCTCAGGACGGCGGGACATGAGGGAAACCCCTAGCATAGTTCTGGTTGGGCCGAGCCTGGATAGGCCCTCCTTTCGTCAGTTCATCACACACTCATCGTCCCTGTCAATGAAGAGTCCTTGACAAGGGCTGATGTGGACCTTTAGAGTGGTTAGCATACCCTATGAATCACATGGCACATGAAAAGGGAGGTTAGGCATGCCCTGGAATCCACGAGAGGGCCAGAACGGGGGGCTTGGGGGCCGACGGAAGAGTTCTCCGGAGGAAATCTTCCGCTGGTTCGGTGAAGGGTTGCGAGGCAAGGGGCCAAGCCCATGGCTCATCCTGGCGATCCTCGCAGGCATTTGGATCCTGACCTCTTGCGTGTACAAAGTGGATGTAGAAGAGGTCGGGATCGTCCAGCGGTTCGGCCGATACGTGAGGACCACGCAACCAGGTCTCCACTTCAAGCTGCCCGCGGGGATCGAGAGATTGACCAAGGTCCCCATTCGGAAGGTCTTCACCGAGGACTTCGGCCTACGGACCCTGAGACCTGGAGTCCGAACCGAATATGCTCCCTCTCAACAATATTTGGCGGAATCCTTGATGCTCACCGGGGACCTCAATGTGGCCATTGTCCCTTGGATCGTTCAGTACCGAATTAACGATCCATATCGCTATCTATTCAAGGTCCGTAATGTCCGAGAGACCCTGCGTGACCTCTCCGAGGCCATCGTCAGACAGGTGGTGGGCGATCGTAGCGTCAACGAGGTCCTGAACCGAAGGGAATTCATCGCCGTGGAAGCCAAAAATGCCCTTCAGAAGGCCTTGGACGAGGCGGATACGGGCATCCGGCTGGTCAACTTAGAGCTCAAGACCACCAATGTCCCCAAGCAAGTGCAGCCAGCGTTTAACGACGTAAACAAGGCCATCCAGGACAAACAGAAGATGATCCGTGCGGCCGAAGAGCAATACAACCGAGAGATCCCCGCGGCCGAGGGAAAGGCCAAGCAAATCGTCCAAGAGGCCCTGGGTTATAAGATCGAACGCGTCAACCGGGCTAAGGGGGACACCAAGCGGTTTATGGCCATCTGGAAGGAATATAAACAGGCTCCGGAAGTGACCCGCAGGCGGCTCTTCCTGGAGACCATGTCCAAGGCCCTCCCCAACGTAGGACGGAAGGTCGTGCTGGATCAAGATCTGAAGGGCATTCTCCCCTTCCTAGACCTGGACCGGAAAGGAGGTGCCCAATGAGAAAGCCATCCACATCCACTCTCATCCTTGTGGCTGCCGTTCTTGTGGGTATCTTCGTGGTCAGTGGGGGTACCTATGTGGTGGATGAACGGGAGCAGGTGATCATCACGCAGTTCGGCAAACCAGTGGGCAAGCCCATCACCGAGGCGGGTCTCAGGTTTAAGATCCCGTTGATACAAAAAGTGAACCGATTTCCCAAACTCCTGTTGGAATGGGATGGGGATCCGGGACAGATCCCGACTCTGGACAAGACCTTCATCTGGGTCGACACTTTCGCACGGTGGCGGATCGTGGATCCGCTGCTGTTCTTCCAGACCGTGGGAAACGAAATCTGGGCCCAGAAGAAATTGGACGACATTATCGACCCCGCGGTCCGGAACGCCATCACCTCCNACCACCTCATCGAGGCGGTCCGCAACACCAACCGATCCCCCCAAGAACTAAAGCTTGCTGGAGGCGAGGAGGCTGTGGGCCAGGAGCTGCGGGTCCCCATTCGAGTGGGGAGGGAGAAGATCACGGAGATCATCCAGGAGCAAGCAGCCAAAAAACTCCTCTCCTTCGGGATCGAACTGGTCGATGTCCGAATCAAGCGGATCAATTACGTGGAGGATGTGAGGAAGTCGGTATACGAACGTATGGTCCAAGAGCGAAAGCGCATCGCCGAGAAGATCCGCTCCGAGGGGAAGAAACAGGCCAACATCATCGAGGGGAACAAGACCAAACGTCTCTTGGAGCTCCGTTCGCAGGCCTATCGCGAGGCCATGGAGATCAAGGGAGAGGCCGACGCCGAGGCCATACGGATCTATGCCGAGGCCTACAGCAGGGATCCGGAATTCTATGCCTTTATCCAGTCCCTGGAGGTGTTCGAGCAGGCCCTGGACGACAAGAGCATCCTGGTTCTAGACACTGGGTCCGACCTCTGGAACTACCTCAAACGCATCGAGGCACCTCCCTCCCGAAGGAGCGAGTTCAAGTGATCGGAGCCCAAATCACCTGGGCCGCCCTTCAACCCGACTCCATCGACGCACCTGGAGTCCAAGGCACTCGTCGGGAAGGGAAGTGTCTTCTGAAGTCCTAACTGTCCGGGTTGAGGGAGGACTTGTGTTCTCCGGGGATTCCTTCAATCCGGATGGTTCCATAGGGGATGGCTTGGTGGGCACGAATCATGCGAAGGCGGATCATCTCCAAGAGTGCCAGGAAAGTCAAGATCAGTTCGCGACGGCTGCTTCCGGGAGGAAACAGGACCTCGAAGGGGATGCCTCGGGGATGGCGACTCACCAGGTCCGCGATCTCCTGAATCCGGTCGGCCAGGCTCACCCGGTCCATCTCCACCTTCAGGGCCTCCTCGTCCTGCCATCGCCGCTCCGAGAGGATCCTATGGAAGGCATCCAGAAGGTGGAAGATGCTCACCTCTCCAAACACCTCTTCCGCATCTTCATCCCCTGACGCCTCAGACGGCCGGACAAAGACATCCCTCCCCAGGATCTCCCTCCGACCCAGTTCTTGGGCAGCCTCTTTATATCGCTGATACTCAAGGAGGCGTTGGACAAGCTCGGCCCTGGGGTCCTCATCCTCCTCCTCTTCGTCCTCACCGACCTCCATGGGTTTGGGAAGGAGCATCTTGGACTTGATGTGGACCAATGTAGCCGCCATCACCAAGTAGTCGCTGGCCACCTCCAGATTTAAGGCCTGCATCCATTTGAGGTATTCGAGATATTGCTGTGTGATCAAGGCCATGGGGATGTCGTGGATATCGATCTCGTTCTTTCGGATCAAGTGCAGAAGAAGATCCAACGGGCCTTCAAAGACCTTGACCCGGACCGTACACTCCATGGACCCTGGAGGCGCATCCCTTACCCCATGGCGGGGATCTCCTGTCTCATCGCCTATATCACCGGGACCTTACGAGATCGCGTCCAGGGGAAGGAGACCTGCGGAAGAGCGGACCTCCTTCATGACCTCGCGAGCGATCTCCCGGCACCGTTCAGCCCCACGGATCAGGGCCCGCCTCACCGGTCCGTCGTCTCTGCGGAGGGACTCCGCCCGCTGCCGGATGGGGTCCAGTTCCTTCATCATGTGCTCGAACAGGAGCCTCTTGCAATCCACACAACCCAAGCCCGCGCTCCGACACCCTGATTCGATCTCTTTCAGGACCTCTGATGGGGAGAATGCCTGATGAATTGTGTAGATGTTGCAACGGGTGGGTTCGCCAGGGTCGCTTCGCCGAACCCTCTGGACGTCTGTCACCGCAGTGCGCAACTTTTCCCAGATCACATCGGGAGGCTCAAGCATCCCAATGTAATTATTGAGGCTCTTGGACATCTTGGACTGTCCGTCCAGTCCCAGGATCTTGGGAGTGGGGGAATGGAGCACCTGGGGTTCTGGGAAGATCGGGGCGAATCGCTGATTGAACCGCCGAGCGATCTCCCGTGTCAGCTCCACATGCTGGACCTGGTCCACCCCCACGGGCACGTAGTGGGCCTTGTAGAGCAGGATATCGGCGGCCTGGAGGACCGGATAGTCCAGGAGCCCGGCGTTGACGTGCTTTCGGTGCTGCTTGGCCTTTTCCTTGAACTGGGTCATCCGTTCCAAATCGCCGATGGGGGTGACGCAGTTGAAGATCCATGTCAGTTCCGTATGCTCGGGCACATGGGACTGGACGAAGAGGGTGCACCGTTCCGGATCGAGGCCGCATGCAATGTTGACCAAGGCCGCATCTAGGATCCTTCTGGACATCTCCCCGGGTTCATAGGGGACGGTCATGGCATGGTAATCCACGATGCAATAGATGCAGTCGTATTGGTCGATCAGCTCTACCCAGTGCTTGATCGCCCCCAGATAATTGCCGATATGCACCTCGCCTGTGGGTTGAATCCCGCTGAAGACACGATCCACCTTTCTGACCTCCCTACTAACTCATCTTCACCCGCCCCCGGAGGGGGCGGAAGGACGGTCCCTCAATGGAGCCCAAAGGCCTGCCAGAGGGCGAGCGCACCTACATCCCCCCCGATGACCCGAAACAGGGCCAACGTAGGTCCGAGCAAGAGCCTCCCAAAAATCCGGGTATCGAAGAAGACATCGAGCACGACCACCACGAAGAGCCCCATCATGAACGTCCTCTCGTGTTGGCTGTATCGAAGTGCCAAGTGGCGCGGGAGAAGGCCCTTGAGGACATGGGATCCGTCCAGGGGGTACACGGGCAGGAGATTGAACAGGGCCAAGACTAGATTATAAAAGACGCAAAGCGCAAGCAGAGGGAGCAGGAGTCCCTCCATAGGTCCCAGCTGGCGGAGCAGAACTCCGAGCGCCACAGCAGCCGTCAGATTAGCCGCCGGGCCCGCTGCCGACGTCAACATCATCCCCTGGAGGGGGTTTCGAAAATAGACAGGATTGACGGGGACGGGTTTGGCCCATCCGAAACCGGCCAGTAACAGACACAGGAAACCCAGGGGATCCAGATGACGGAGCGGATTCAAGGTAAGGCGTCCTTGAAGACGGGCCGTGGGATCTCCAAGCCTGTAGGCTGCCCGACCGTGGGCGTACTCGTGCACGGTGATGGCCAAGAGGATGGCCGGAAGTTTGATAATGATCCACAGAAGGCTCATCTCCCCCCCTCGATCCCGAAGACCCCCATGGCCCGGTATTTCTCGTAGCGCTTCTGGCGAAGATCATCCGGGGCAAGCGGAAGCAGGTCTCGAAGGTGCCGGATACAGGCATCTCTCACTGCCTCCACGGCCTTAGAAGGATCCCGGTGGGCTCCTCCCGCTGGCTCCTCCACCACCTCGTCGATCAATCCCAGCTCCAGCGCGTCCCGGGCGCTCAGGCGAAGGGCCTCGGCGGCCTCCTGCCGCTTCTCGCCGTTGCGCCAGAGAATGGCAGCACAACCTTCCGGGGAGATGACCGAATAGACGGCATGTTCCATCATCAGAACCCGATCCGCCATGGCCAAAGCCAGGGCTCCCCCGCTTCCTCCCTCACCTATGATCACCGCCACCGTGGGTACATCGGCCTCGGCCCAGGCCAGGAGATTGGCGGCGATGGCCGATGCCTGTCCGCGAGCCTCCGCCCCAACTCCCGGATAGGCCCCGGGAGTGTCTACCAGAGAGAGGATGGGACGAGAGAAACGTCGAGCCAGTTGAATCATCCGGAGTGCCTTGCGATTTCCCTCAGGATGGGGCATCCCGAAATTGCGCTCCCGACGTTGGGAAAGACTCCGGCCCTTCTCGTGTGCAAGGACCACAAGGGGGACCCCCGAAAGCCTCCCCAGACCCGCAACCACGGCCGCATCCTCATGCCCCATCCGGTCCCCATGAAGTTCCACGAATTCCTCCAACATTCCACGAAGATAGTCCAAACTGTGGGGCCGGTCCATATGACGGGCAAGCTGCACACGTTGCCACCGGCTCAGTTTGGAAAAGACCTTCCGGCGCTGGTGCTCTAGTCGCTTCTCCAAGCGCTTGAGGGCCCGAGGCGAGGCATTGCCGGCCTCGACCCTGGCCCGAAGCGCCTCCACTCTCCTCTCCAGTTCGAGGAGTGGCTTTTCGAACTCCAAAACCATCCGTCCACCTCAACGTCCGCCCGCGCGAGCGGTCGGTTCCGTCTTCCTCAGAGACCCTGAACATTGCCTCGCCCCCCCAACAGATCCCTCAATTCCTGGTGGAAGGCGGGCGAGACCTCCACTCGGAGGGACTCTCGCGGTTCCAGCACCGCCTCATGCCCTCCCTCCACCCGCAGATGGATGCGAAGGGCGCGTGGTCCAGGGTGTCGATCCAGCAGCTGGCGCAACCGCCAAAGATCGTCCCTTTCCAGCCGCTCTCCATCCAGGACGATGTGCAACGGTGGGGCCTGAAGATTTCTGACCTCCTCCAGCCGGAGCACCTTGGAGGCAATGATCTTGGTTTGATCCTCCCCATGCTCCACCTGCCCTTGAACGCACAGGGGCAGGTCCTCCTGGATCAGAGGCAGGGCCATCCGGAAGGCCTCCGGGAAACAGATAACCTCTACGGATCCTTTGAGGTCCTCCAGAGTGAGAAAGCCCATGCGCTCTCCACGCCGCGTGGTCACCTCTCGGAGGGCCCGCTTCATCCCTACGATGTGCACCTCGGATTTGTCCGGCAGGCTGGATAGGGCCTCGGTATCCGCATTGACCCAGCCCGAGACCTCTCCCACGATCCTCTCCAGGGGATGTCCTGTGACATAGAAGCCCAAGGATTCCTTCTCAAACTCCAGCCTCTGGGCCTCGCTCCACTTGGGGACCTCGGGGAGTACCAGAGGGGGGATCATGGAGGTCCTGCTGCCTCCCCCAAAGATGCTCATCTGACCGGAGGCTTCGGCCCTCTGTAGTTTCTGGGCCTCCTCCATGGCCCGATCCAGAACGGCCATCAACTGGGCCCGATGTCCCCCTAACGAGTCGAAGGCTCCACACTTGATGAGGCTCTCCAGGACCCGACGGTTGACCCTTCGAAGGTCGACCCGATGACAGAATTCCTGCAAGGAGGTGAATCGCCCTTCCTTTCGGGCCTCCAGTATGGCGTCGATGGCCTTCTTCCCGATATTCTTCACCGCTCCCAAACCGAAGCGGATCTTCCCCTCCACTACAGTGAAGTCCCACTCGCTCTCATTGACATCCGGTGGGAGGACCTCGATTCCACGTTCCCGACAATCCGCGATGTGACGGATGATCTTGTCGGTGTTGTCCTTCTCGCTGTTAAGGAGTGCAGCCATGAACTCCACGGGGTGGTGGGCCTTCAGATAGGCCGTCTGATAGGCCACAAGGGCATAAGCGGCGCTGTGGGATTTGTTGAACCCATACTCGCCGAACTTGGAGATCCGATCAAAGAGGCTCTCGGCCACATCCTTGGGGATTCCGTTCTTGATCGCTCCTTCGATGAAGTAACCTTTTTGTTCCTCCATGACGCTGAGGTCCTTTTTGCCCATGGCCTTTCGAAGGATGTCAGCCTGTCCCAAGGAGTAACCCGCCACGGTGGAGGCGATCTGCATCACTTGTTCCTGATAGACGATGACCCCGTAGGTCTCCTTCAGGATGGGCTCCAGCTGCGGGAGCTCGTAGTGGATGGGAATCGTCCCATGCTTCCTCCCGATGAACTCCTCCACCATGCCGCTCCCCAAGGGACCGGGCCGGAAGAGAGCCACAAGGGCAATGAGGTCCTCGAACGACTCGGGGCGCAGTCGCATCACCAGTTCCTTCATCCCCGAGCTCTCCAACTGAAAGACCCCATCCGTATCCCCGGAACATAGGAGGCGGTACGTGTCCTCATCGTCCAAAGGAATGCGCCGGATGTCCAACTCCTCGCCCTTACGTCGGATCAACCGGAGGGTGTCCTCGATCATGGTAAGTGTGCGAAGCCCCAAGAAGTCGAACTTGATCAACCCGATCTTTTCCACGCATTTCATGTCGAATTGGGTCAACATCTCCCCCTTCTGACTCCGATAAAGGGGGAGGTGCTCCACAATGGGCCGATCGGAGATCACCACCCCGGCCGCATGGGTGGAGGCGTGTCTGGCAAGCCCCTCCAGGCTTCGAGCGATCTCCAAGAGCTCCCTTACCCGTGGGTCGGATTTGGCCATCTCCGCAAGACGGGGTTCCTGGTCCATGGCCTTATCCAAGTTCATCTTCATCCCTTCCGGAATCATCTTGGCGATGCGGTCCACCTCATCGTAGGGCATCCCCAGGACCCGTCCCACATCCCGCACCACGGCTCGGGTCTTCATCTTTCCAAAGGTGATGATTTGGGCCACATGGTCCTCTCCGTAACGCTGTGCCACGTAACGGATGACCTCGTCCCTCCGGTTCATACAGAAATCGATGTCGATGTCGGGCATACTTCGACGCTCGGGGTTCAAAAACCGCTCGAAAAGGAGCTGGTAGCGGATGGGATCGATGTCTGTGATCTGCAGGCAGTAGGCGACCAGGCTTCCTGCGGCGGATCCCCTCCCCGGCCCCACGGGGATTCCTTCCCTCCGGGCGTAATCGATGAAATCGGCCACAATGAGGAAATAGCCGCTGAAGCCCATCTCTTGAATGATCTCCAATTCCCTCTCTAGCCTTTGACGATAGTGTTGCTCCGTCTCTTCGTTCCATGTCGGATGTCGCTCGCGAATCTCCTCCAATCTCCGATGGAATCCCTCCCGAGCCATCTGTTGAAGTCGGTGGTCCAGATCCTCTCCCATTCCGGAGACTCGGGGGAAGTGGTAACGGCCGAACTCCATCTCCAGGTTGCACTGCTCTGCGATGACCAAGGTGTTCTCCAGGGCCTCGGGAACATGCTGGAAGAGGGAGGCCATCTCTTGGGGGCTCTTGAAGTAAAACTGGTCCGTCTGAAAGCGCATCCGCTTATCGTCCTCAAGAGTCTTTCCCGTCTGGATGCAGAGGAGGACGTCATGGGCCCGGGCTTCCTCCCGTCGAAGATAGTGGCAGTCGTTGGTGGCCACCACGGGGATGCCTATCTCTCTGGACATCTCCAGCAAGACCGTATTGACGCGGGCCTGATCGGGGAGGCCGTTGTCCATGAGTTCCAAATAAAAACGCCCCTCGAACGTCTTGGCGAACCATTCAGCCACTCGGCGCGCCTTGTCTTTCCGACCCCTGAGGATCCAATGCGGGATCTCCCCATGGAGACAAGCGCTCAGGGCAATGAGCCCCTCGTGGTGCCGCTCAAGGAGTTCCTTGTCCACTCTCGGCTTGTAATAGAACCCCTCCAGGTAGCCTGCGGTGACCAACCGCAGGAGATTTCGGTACCCCTTCCGGTTCTTGGCGAGGAGCACTAGGTGGTAATGGATCTCTTGCCCCCCTTCGGCAGGGCCTCGATCTAAGCGGCTCCCAGGCGCCACATAGACCTCGCAGCCGATGATGGGCTTGATGCCCGCCTTGATGGCCTCCTCGTAGAAGGAGACCGCGCCGAAGAGGTTTCCGTGATCGGTGAGGCCCAGGGCAGGCATGGAGAACCGCTTGGCCGCATCCAAGGCCTCTCTGAATCGAATGGCCCCATCGAGCAAGCTGTACTCGCTGTGGACGTGCAGATGGACGAATCCAGCCCTTTTCATCGGACAATCACTCCCATTCGATGGTGCTGGGGGGTTTGGATGAGATGTCGTAGACAACCCGATTGATCCCCTTCACCTCGTTGATGATTCGGTTGGAGAGCCTTTGCAGGAGACGATGAGGTAGGGGAGCCCAATCGGCGGTCATGCCGTCGAGGCTATGGACCGCCCGGATGGCGATGACCTCCTCGTAGGTCCGTTCGTCTCCCATCACCCCTACGGACCGTATGGGGAGGTAGACGGCGAAGGACTGCCACAGCTTGCTGTAGAGCCCGGCCCGGCGGATCTCCTCGATGACGATGGCATCCGCCCTCCGGAGGGTCTCCAACCTCTGCCGCGTCACCTCCCCCACGATGCGGATGGCCAAGCCGGGGCCAGGAAAAGGTTGACGCTGGACAATGCCTTCTGGAAGTCCCAACTCTCTCCCCACGGCTCGAACCTCGTCCTTGAAGAGCTCTCTAAGGGGTTCGATCAGTTCCAGATCCATGACTTCCGGAAGGCCCCCTACATTGTGGTGGCTCTTGATGGTGGCCGACGGCCCCTTAAAGGATACGCTCTCGATGACGTCCGGATAGAGGGTACCCTGAGCCAGGAACCGGACCCTTCCGAGCCCCCGAGCCTCGCGCTCGAAGACCCGGATGAATTCCTCACCGATGATCTTCCTCTTCCTCTCGGGGTCCGTTACCCCATGGAGGCGTCGTAAAAAATGTTCCTGGGCGTCCACATGAATCAGGTTGGCCTTGAAATGATCCCGAAACACCCGGACCACCTCTTCGGCCTCCCCCTGCCGCAAAAGGCCATTGTCCACGAAGACGCAGACGAGCTGCCTACCCACGGCCCGCAACAGCAACGCCGCGGTAACCGCCGAGTCCACCCCGCCGCTGAGGGCACACAGCACCCGATCGGGACCGATACGGGAAGCCAGCTCCTCGGTGGCGACGGATATGAAGGACTTTGGAGTCCAGGTGGGCCGACAGCCGCAAATCCTACGGACGAAGTTTCTCAGAATCGCCTTGCCCCTTGGGGTATGGACTACCTCGGGATGGAACTGCAGTCCGTAGAGACGACGGGTGGGATCCCTAAAGGCCGCGATGGGGGAATTCTCCGATCTCCCGATCACCTCAAAACCTTCGGGGGCGGCCTCAATCCGATCTCCATGGCTCATCCAGACCATCTGGCGCGTCGGGAGACCTTGGAAAAGATCCGAGTCATCCAGAACCTCCATCTCGACGCGACCGTACTCCCTTCGGGAGGAGGCTCCCACCTTCCCTCCCAACATCTGGGTGAGAAGCTGCATTCCATAGCAGATTCCGAGGACAGGGACCCCCAACGAGAAGATCTCCGGCGATGGCCTAGGGGCATGGTCGTCGTAGACGCTGGCCGGGCTGCCCGAGAGCACAATCCCCTTGGGCTTAAAGGCTCTTATCCGCTCCACTGAGAAGGAGAAGGGATGGATCTCGCAGTAGACCCGACACTCCCGAATCCTCCGGGCTATGAGCTGGGTATACTGAGAACCGAAGTCCAGGATCAGGATCCGGTCACGATGGGGGTCTTTTCTCATTGAAGCCCTCTCTCTCCTCCGCAGATTCTTAGGGAGGCCCTCCTTCGAGGGGAAAATCGGGAAAACGGCTATCGCTTTCCTTCCCATCAAGGGGGTCCGAAATGGACCTCATCGAGGGAGCTCGTCTTCAGAAGGCGCCGGGACAGCCGAATGACTTCGGCCAAGTCGACTCAAGGTGTTTCCATACGGTAGTTGGGTGCCTCTTGGGTAATGATGACGTCGTGAACGTGGCTTTCTCTCAGCCCCGCGGGCGTGATGCGGAGGAAGCGCGCCTTGGTCCGCAATTCATCCAAAGTGCGGCATCCCAGGTATCCCATCCCGGACTTCAGGCCTCCGACCAATTGGAAGATTGTGGAGGAGAGGGGGCCACGATAGGGGACACGACCGACAATGCCCTCTGGGACCAGCTTGGAGGATTCCTCTCCGGTTAAACCATAACGATCCAGGCTTCCTTCCCTCATCGCCTCTATGGAGCCCATGCCCCGGTAGACCTTGTAGGTCCTCCCTTGAAAGAGGACCGTCTCCCCGGGAGATTCCTCGGTCCCCGCCAAGAGGCTTCCGATCATGACGCTGTGGGCCCCTGCGGCGATGGCCTTGGTGATGTCCCCCGAGAACTTGATTCCCCCATCGGCGATGATGGGCACGCCTTTTCGCAAGGCCACTTTATAGGCCTCGGCAATGGCCGTGACCTGAGGAACGCCCACCCCTGCGATAATCCGTGTGGTGCAGATGGAGCCGGGCCCCACCCCCACTTTTACGGCATCGGCACCAGCATCGATCAGGGCCTCCGTCCCCTCGGCCGTGGCCACATTACCAGCGATCACTTGGCAATCCGGGTAAGCGTCCTTGATCTCCTGGATGGTCCGGATGACTCTTGAGGAATGACCGTGGGAGGTGTCCACCACGATGACGTCCGCACCCGCTTTCAGAAGGGCCTCCACACGCTCCATGGTATCCGGAGATGTGCCTACCGCCCCCCCCACGCGAAGTCTCCCCAGATGATCTTTGCAGGCATTGGGATACTTGATGGTCTTCTCGATGTCCTTGATGGTGATCAGGCCTTTAAGCTGATAATCATCATCCACCACGAGGAGCTTCTCTATCCGGTTCTTGTGAAGGAGGACCTTCGATTCCTCCAACGTGATCCCTGGAGGTACAGTCACCAAGTTGTCTTTGGTCATCACCTCGGAGACCTTCTTTTCCAGGTTGGTCTCGAAACGAAGGTCCCGGTTGGTGAGGATCCCCACCAACCTCCCCTTGACAGTGACAGGGACTCCCGAGATGCGGTATTTGCTCATGAGCTCCATGGCCTCCCGAATCTTCTGATCCGGGTGGACCGTAATGGGATCGATGATCATTCCGCTTTCGGACTTTTTGACCTTGTCCACCTCCATGGCCTGGGCCTGGATGCTCATGTTTCGGTGGATTACTCCGATACCCCCCTCCCTGGCCATGCTGATGGCTGTTCTGGACTCGGTAACGGTGTCCATGGCCGCACTGATGAGGGGAATCTTTAGTGGAATGGAGGGTGTAAGCCATGTAGAAACGTCCACCTCATGAGGAAGCACCTCGGAATTTGCAGGGATAAGAAGGACGTCGTCGAAGGTCAATCCGTCTCGAAGGTCTTCCTGAAGCATGATCCTCTCCGCATCCACTTTCGTATGGGATTCAAACGGGCCTTGGGGAGGAAGGTTCGGCGATTGGGCTTCGACCTTCCGCTGCTGCTCCCGTGGGGTCTGCTTCGGCCTCTCGCGCTGCAACGACTGCAATACCCTCCAGAAGGCCGAAGTCGGTCACTTCCACGGTCTCCGTCCCCAAAGCCTCCATCACTTCCTCCAGCAAGATGCTGCCCGCAAGGATCACGTCTTCCCGACCGGACTCCATGCCTGGCAGCCTCGCCCTCTCCTCGCTCGTCATGGCTCCCAACCGATTGCACCAGCTATGGACCGCCTCCCGGCGCAAGATATGGCCGTCGATCTTTCCGCTGTCGTAGACCTCTAACCCCAGGTCCAGGGCCGCCAGGGTCGTGATGGTCCCCGCCGTTCCCACGACAGAGGGCCGTGAATATCCTCCTGCGGCACGATCTCCTCGGAGACACTCTCCAATGAGGCCTCCGGCCTTCCGCCTGCACGCCGTCAATTCTTCTTTCGTGGGAGGATCTCCAAGGATGGCCTCCTCGGTCAGTTTCACCATACCGATGGGAAGGCTCAGAGTCTTCCGCACGCGGCCATTCTCCACATCCACCATTTCGGTGCTCCCCCCTCCGATATCCAGGAGGGTCCACCGAGAGGGGGGGTGGATCCACCTCTTCTCGACCCCCAAGGCCGTCCAGCGAGCCTCCTCCTCTCCGCTGAGGACGCGAATGGGGATGGACATCTCTTTCTCCAGCATCTGGACGAAGGCCTCCCCGTTTCGGGACTCCCGGACAGCGCTGGTCGCCCCCGCTAAGGTCCGCTGGACGCACCAGTCCTCCAGGGCATGCGAAAAGGCGAGGAGTGCCTCTCGGGTCCTACGGACGGCCTCTTGGCTTAGGACTCCGAAACGCTGCAACCCCTCGCCCAGTCGGGTAATACGGCGATCCATATAGAGACGCCGAAGACCCCCCTCCGCCTCCACTTCCGCCACAAGAAGTCGAACGCTGTTGGTCCCGATGTCGATGGAGGCAACACGACAGGGATATCTTCTCTGGGCCCGATTCATAATTTAGCTAACCATATCAGAAGGGAGTTCTGGTTTCAAGACGATCTGGCCGGGAAGCGGGATGCCTCAGGAAGGCCAGTTCTCCGCCATTCGGGTCCGGCTCAAGATACTGTGCCAGCTTCTTCGCTGGACTGATGTGAGGGCCCACAAATAGCCCGCTCCTGCCAGCATCAGGGAGGGCAACGCCCCCACACCCCTTCCCAGTACCTGCCAGAGCTTAGGAGGACTCCCATCCATACTGACCAAGCGAACCCCTGCAATCCGCTCCCCCAGGGTCTGACCGCATGCGGCTCGCAGCAGCGGATAATATCCCCACCATACCAGAAAGGTGGTCAACAGCCAGAGCAGTCCTCCCCCCAATGAATACCAAGGTGCAGAGAGGAACCACTCCTTGTGTCCTGCATTTCCGGAGAGATGAAGGAGTATGGCAGTGGTCAAAAGGAGGGCGACCCCGCTGAAACCCAGAAGCAGACATCCGTCCAGAAGGAGGGCCAGGAATAGCCTGCCCGCAGAAGCGGGCCGCAGCAGGGGCCATGGATGCATCTCCTCAAAAGGTGGAAAGGTCCACCCCTTCATGCCAGATCTCCGTAGAGATATTGGAGGATAGAGAGGACCACCGGCCCCGCGGTCTCCGCACGAAGGATTCGTGGGCCAACCCGAACGAGCCGAAACTCCATGTCCTCCAGGAGGGAAAGCTCCTCCGCCTCCCATCCCCCTTCGGGTCCCACTGCAACCCAAATCTCCCTCGGTCTCTGCCCCATGCCTTCCAGCACCGCCCTCAGATTCTCTCCCCGGCCTTCCCAGAGAACCAGTCGGAGTCCACGAAGGTCCTGCCCAGCCCTTTGACAAAGGCTCTCCACTGACCACGGACCGCTCAGCGAGGGAATCTGCGTGCGACCGCACTGCCGAGTGGCCTCCATGAGAATGCTTCGCCACCGACGAAGGCGCTCTTCCCATCGGAATCCATCCGGTCTCGGAACAGAGCGTCGGGACATCATCACCCCGATCTCATGGACCCCCAGTTCCGTGGCCTTCTGCAATGCCCAATCCATCCGAACTCCTTTGAGGAGGGCCTGAAAGAGACGAACACACAGGGGAGACTCCCTGATGACCTCCGTCACGTCGAGTACCTGAAGTTCCACACTCCCCTGACTGCAAGCGACGATCTCCGCTTCTGCCTCGATAGCCCCCTCGTGAAAGATACGGATCCGGTCTCCCACTCCCAGTCGGAGGACATTGCGGACCCGTCGAGCTTCGCGGCTCTTCAGCCGGATGCGATTTCCCTCCCGAAGAGGCTCGGGGACCCAGAGGCGATGCATCTCACCCTCCACATTTCATCCAAAGGGCGCACCACATCTCATCGGACCTGCGTTCCAGCAATTTCAGGCCTCGGCGAAGGAAAGGCCTCTCGACCGCCTCGACCTCCTCTTCCAGGAATCCCGATACCAAGAGGATACCGTTCGGGGACAGGCGGCGTCGGAGAACGTGGCTCGATCTTCGCAGGATCGGACCGGTGAGATTGGCCACGACCAAGTCGAATTCCCCTTCCCTCAGACCTTCCACCGGGATGCGCCTGATGCGGACCCTCTCAGAGACGTCATTGAGGGAGACATTGTGCTGAGCGGCCTCGATGGCCTCAGGGTCCGGATCGATGGCCACGACTTGCTCCAATCCCACCCTGGCCATGGCAATGGCCAGAATCCCCGTCCCGGTCCCCACGTCCAGACCAGTCCGTGGATGAGGGAGGCGAGGATTTTCCAGGATCTCCTCGATACCTTGAAGACAGAGGCGGGTGCTGGCATGGAGCCCTGTCCCGAAGGCCTGCCCCGGATCGATATCCAGGACCACCTCGTGGCCTTGGACCTCATAGGTCTCCCAGGGGGGTTTCACAACGAAGCGCTGGCTGACACGATTCACACGAAAGTAGCGTTTCCATGCCTCACGCCAATCCTCATCCTTCAAGGGCTCCACCGTCCAATGACAGTGAACGGACCGCCCGAAAAGGTCCTCCAAAGAGCACTTATAGCCCCGAAGGGCCCCTTCCAGGCCATACAAACTCTCGGCACTCTCTACATAGGCCACAAGTACTGAAATCCCTTGGGATTCCTCTGTCTCTATCTCCACCCCCGCGATCCCTTGATCTTGAAGAAAGGAGGCAAAGGGATCTTCAAGCCACCCGGAAATCTGAAGACGCAACCGCCACCAACGTGGAGCGGTCTTCGATGCTCGAAACCCAGCTTTGGTCTTTGGGCGCATGAGTAATGGAAGGAGCGTCTGGGGATAAGGAAGGGTATCACATCCCAAGGAGATCTCGAAGATCGAGCGAAACCCATGGGGAAGCAGCGTCCCGCATCGGCCAGTGGACCTCTCGCCCGGATGCGACGTGCCTAGGCCGCCATTTACTGGCCGCGTCGCTTTTCATCTTCCTCTTGGGTGGTCTTGCAGTCGATGCAAAGGGTGGTCACGGGCCGAGCCATCAGCCTCTGCTCCGAAATCTCCTCACCGCATTCCTCGCAAATCCCATAAGTTCCGTCATCGATCCGTTTGAGTGCCTCCCGGATCTTCATGATCAGCTTTCTCTCCCGATCCCGGATTCGGAGGAGGAAATTTCGATCGCTTTCCACGGTGGCCCGATCCGTGGGGTCCGGGAAATTCTCCTCGTCATCGGTCAACTCATTGACGGTCTTGGCCGCATCGCTCAACAAGGCATCAAGCCGCTCATTCAAGAGTCTCCGGAAGTACTCCAATTTTTCCTTGTCCATACCAGACTCCTGGTAGAGCTGTTTTAAGTTTTTTAATATATCGAATTTTCGATCCAAAGTAAATATCTTACCACATCCCCGGGGCAAAAAGCCCGGTCCAGTAGCCTGTTTGGTAGAAGCATTCGGGACATGGAAAAGAGCGTCGAGAAACACGCGGCGCCGTTGCCTTTCCGTTTCCTGTCCATTTCTTGTCCATTCGCCTATATCACTCCCTGCGGCTGCACTGGATGGGTCAACTAAGATCTCCCTGTCTGCCCTCTCTCATCTTTCAGTTTCCTTCTCTCCCCATGGAGTCATTGAGGCTACACCAAACCTTCCTTAACCTCTTTCGGGTTTTCCTTTTGAGTTTGTCCTGATCTGACAATCCGACGTGTTAGCCTCTTGGGCAAACCGGCCTCAGGAGGTGATTGTATGGAGCCCATAGTGGGTCTTTTGGAGAGGGTCAAGTTGGCCCGGAAGCAGTCTCACAAGGCCCTGTCACTATTT
>MTPG01000106.1:0-30000 GCA_002010915.1 Desulfarculaceae bacterium JdFR-97
GGGGGGGCAGTCCCGATCAAATGAGATCATGAGAAACGGATCCCTTCGCCTTTTTCCGGATCTCACGTTCTTTGAGTTCCTTTCGCTTGATCTTGCCCGTGGCCGTCAAGGGAAGCTCCTCCACGAACTCTATCTCCCGGGGGTACTCGTGAGCCGCCAGCCGGATCTTGACGAAGGAGCGGATCTCCTCTTCCAATTCCGGACCCGGTACCACCCCGGGTTTGAGCACGATGAAGGCCTTGACGACCTCGGTGCGGACCGGATCGGGACTTCCCACAGCAGCTGCAAGGGCAACGGCAGGGTGTTTGAGAAGGCACTCCTCGATCTCGGAGGGGCCGATACGGTAGCCGGCGGATGTGATTACGTCGTCGGCGCGGCCCAGAAACCAGAAGTAGCCGTCGGTATCCTTCCGGCCGCGATCCCCGGTAAGGCACCAACTCTTCACGAACTTCTCTTCTGTGGCTCGAGGGCTTCCCCAGTAGCCCAGAAACATTACGGGGTCGGGACGCTGAACCGCGATCTCCCCCTCATCTCCGGGCGGGAGGGGGTTGCCGTAAGGGTCCACCACCTCCACCACGTGTCCCGGGATGGGCCGGCCCATGGAGCCCGGCCGAACTTCCATGATCTCCGCGCAGTTCCCCACCACCAGATTGACCTCAGTCTGTCCGTAAAACTCGTTGATGGTGAGGCCCAACACCTCACGTCCCCATTCGAGAAGCTCCTCTCCCAGCGTCTCCCCCCCGCTTCCCACCGAGCGCAGGCTGTAGTTGTACCGACCCCGAGGATCCTTCACCTGTCGCATCATCTTCAGAGCCGTGGGGGGCATAAAGACATTTCTAATGCCGTGCTTGGCCATAAGATGAAAGGCCTGTTCCGGATCGAACTTTCGGGCGCGGTGGGCTACAACCGGGACCCCGTGGTGCCAGCTGGGGAAGAGCACATCGATCAATCCCCCGATCCAGGCCCAGTCAGCGGGGGTCCAAAATAGATCTCCTTTCTGCGGGAAAAAATTGTGGGGGAACTCCACTCCGGGCAGATGTCCCAAGAGGACCCGGTGGGCATGAAGGGCACCCTTGGGGGGGCCTGTTGTCCCCGATGTGTATATGATCAGGGCGGGGTCGTCTGCTGCAGTACGGACGGGCTCCAATGCCTCAGACGACCTTTCCACGAGCCCATGGAAGTCCACGACCCCCTCTTCTCTGGGTCCTCCCACGGCCACCACCACATCCAGCTTTTCCAGTCGATCCCGGATCTCCAGAACCTTAGGCAGGTTAACATCGTCGGTGATGATCCCCTTGGCCCCGCAGTTCCCCAGTCGATACTCCAGAGCATCGGTCCCAAAGAGGGTGAAAAGGGGAACTGCCACGGCACCGAGCTTGTACACGGCGATGTGGGCGACGGCGGTCTCGGGGCGCTGGGGGAGGAGGATGCCCACCCGGTCCCCCCGTGAAATGCCGCAGGCTTGAAGCCCGTTTGCCAACCGGTTGGAGAGATCCTTCAGATGACGNAAGGTGTAACGTTCGATGCGACCCGGGTCGGCCTCGTAGATCAAGGCCAGGCGTCTCGAATCCCGGGACCACTTGTCGCAGATGTCCACCCCGATGTTGTAGGTCTCGGGGATCTCCCACTGAAAGGCGGTGCGAACCTCATCGTACGATCGTCCAGGCCTCAACACAACGCCATCACCCCCCATCCCTTCCATGCCGGTTCCGGAGCTCCCTCTTGAGAATCTTTCCGGTGGGCCCCAAGGGAAGCTCTTTTACGAACTCCACCATCCGGGGGGCCTTGAACTTGGCGATGCGCCCCCGAACGAAGTCGATGATCTCGCGCTCGCCAGCCGAGGTCCCCTCCTTGAGGACGATGTAGGCCTTGGCCAACTCTCCCCTTACCGGGTCCGGCACCCCCACCACGGCCGCCAGGGCCACAGCTGGATGCTGGTAGAGGATCTCCTCCACTTCGGCGGGATAGATGTTCTGACCCCCTGTGATGATCAGATCTTGCTTGCGATCCACAATATAGAGGTACCCGTCTTCGTCCAAATAGCCGAGATCTCCGGAGTGAAACCATCCTCCCCGAAACACCTCCTTGTTGGCCTCCGGCCGGTTCCAATACCCGTGGACGGAAAAGACCTCTCCGCGCTCCACCACCTCCCCGATCTCTCCGGGAGGCAACGGCTGGTCCTCGTCATCGTGAATGCGGATCCAGATGTTGGAAAGCGGCAGACCCACGGAGTTGGCCTTGCGAATGCCCACCAGAGGGTTGAGGGCAGTGAAACCGCACGCCTCGGTCTGTCCGTACCCATCGAGGTGCACTACCGAGAATCTATCCTCCACCTCACGGATGATCTCCACAGGACAACGGGCCCCCCCCGAGTTGGTCACCCTCAAAGAAGAGAGGTCATCTCTGCCGGGGACGAACTCATCGAGGAGATAGTTGAACATGGTCGGTGTGCCGGCGAAATACGTGGCGAGGTGGCGGGAGATATGGTCCAGGACCTTTCTCGCCTCGAACCGATCGACCACCACCAGAGATGCCCCGGCCCATACCGCTGACATGAGGAGAACATTAAGCCCGAAGTTGTTGAAAAGGGGCAATGCGCAAAGCAACCGATCGTCCGCACAGAATTTGTTCTGAACGCAACACCCAAGGACGCTCGCGAGGATGGAACGGTGCGTCTGTGAGGCCCCTTTGGGTCGTCCCGTAGTCCCCGATGTATAAATGATGCTGACTATGTCATCCAGTGAGGCCTCGAAATCCGGATCCCAAGTATCGTCTTGGGAAAGGATATCCCCAAAAGCTCTGGTCCCTTCCATGGGCTCGCCGATGATGACCACCTCCTCCAATCCCGGCAGGTCCAGCTCCTCCTGGGCCAGTTCATTCCAAAGCGAATCCTGGGTCAGGATGACCCGACATCCTGTGTCCCTTCCTATGTGGTTGATCTCGTGGGCTCGATACATGACATTGAGGGGAACCGCCGCAGCCCCGGCCCGGATGACGGCAAAATGGGCGATGACGAATTCCATCGAGTTGGACAACCAGACCATCACTCGATCCCCTGGACGAATTCCCAGAAGGCGCAGTCCTCGGGCAAGACGGTTTACCTGTCGGTCCAGCCCCGCATAGGTCAACTTTTCGTCTCGGAATATCACCGCCGTCCCATCCGGACGAAAACGGGCCGCGCTGTGGAGCATATCGTCGATGGTCTGCATCTGCGCCCTCCTCATCCCCTCCGGAGCGACGAAAGACGCCGTGCTGTCTCCAACACGGCGATGGGCCACCCCCCTATGGGACCTCCCCGGACAAGAAGGCCTCTTGCTTCGGGCCATGGATCCTCATACAGCCAGGTAGCGCTTCTTGACCTCCTCGTCCCTCTCCAACTGGGCCATGGTCCCCTCGTATTTGATGGCCCCATTATCCACTATGTATGCTCGGTCCGAGTGCTTTGAGGCGAATTTGATGTTCTGCTCGGACAGGAGGATGGTCATGCCTTCCACCTTTATGAGATCGAGAGTCTCGCCCAGCATCCTAACCATGAGGGGGGCAAGTCCCTCCGAGGGCTCGTCCAAGAGGAGAAACGACGGATCCCCCATGAGTGTGCGGGCGATGGTGAGCATCTGTTGCTCCCCCCCGCTCAGGGTCCCTCCCCGTCGATCAGAGAACTTCTCCAGGACCGGAAAAAGCTGGTAGATCCTCTCCAGAGTCCATTTCTTCCCCTGGTTCGGTCTGCTTCTTCGTCCAACGTCCAGATTTGCTGCCACGGTCAGATCGGGAAATATCAGTCGGTCCTCTGGAACAAAACCTATCCCCATGCGCGCGATCTTGTATGGAGGAAGACCGGTGATATCCTCACCTCGAAAGGTGATGGCCCCGGATTTCGGAGGCGTTAAACCCATGATGCTTCGGAGGGTTGTGGTCTTACCCGCCCCGTTTCTCCCCAGAAGCACCACGACTTCAGCCTTTTGGATCTTCAGGGAGACGTCGAACAGGATGTGACTCAGGCCATAGAACGTGTTTATCCGGTCGACCTCCAGTTCCATCACGAGATCTCCTCCCCCAGATAGGCCTCGATGACCCTCTCGTTTTTGGAGATCTCCTCAGGGCTTCCCTCGGCTATCAAGGATCCGTAACAAAGCACTCGGATCTTCTGGGAGATCCCGAACACTATATCCATGTCATGTTCGATGAATACCATGGTTATCTTCAGTTGGTCCCAGAGCCTCTGAATGAGCTTCACGATCCTCCAGCGCTCCTCAGGGCTCATCCCTGCGGTGGGCTCGTCTAACAGGAGCAGCTTCGGCTCCAAAGCCAGAGCTACGGCGATATCCAGTCTTTTCTGATTTCCATGTGCCAGCATGCCACTCTGCTGATGGGCCAAATCCGCCAATCCCACGCTCTCCAGGATCTCCAAGGCCTTTTCATGAACCCCTCGCCGCCCGCTCACCGGCCTGAAGAAATCCAGGTTCCTCCTCTGACTGGTGATGATGGTGCTCACAATGTTGTCCAACACAGTGAGTCTGGGGAAGATATTGGTTCGTTGGAACGCCCGAGCAATGCCTAGTCTTACGATATCGTAAGGCTGCATCCCGACTATCTCTTTCCCCCGGAAGAGGATCTTCCCCCGGTCGGGGAGGTGGTATCCCGTAATCAGGTTGAAGAGGGTCGTCTTCCCCGCACCGTTGGGCCCGATGATGGCGGAAAGCTCCCGCTCTGTGATGGAAAAATGGACCTTGTGGATAACCATATTGCCGTTGAAGGCCTTGGAGAGGTCTTTCACCTGAAGTATGGGTTGGTCTCGATCCATTGAACCCCGCTTAAATGGCCCCAAAGGAATCGATCCGTTCACGTATCCTTCCATAGAGCCCCACCAGTCCGTCCGGAGCGAACAATACCACCAGCAGGAGAATAAACCCCAGTATCATTGCCCAGATTTCGATCAGATCCTGGTGAATCTGCTGAAGAAAGATATTGAGGAACATCAAGACCGCCGTCCCGAGTGCCGGCCCCACCAGAGAGTACATCCCGCCCACCAAGCTGGCCAAGATGGGCTCGGCGGACTTGCTCCAGTGCAGAAAATCCGTCTGGGCGAAACGGTTGAGCTCTGTGAAAAGCCCACCGGCCAGCCCCGCGAACGCGCCGGCTATGATAAAGTTGAACCACTGAAACCGTTTGACGTTTATTCCTATGAATTTGGCTCGGTCCATATTCTCTCGGATCGTACGAATCGTAAGCCCGAAAGAGGAGTTGACGATCATCCACATGAGCAGGAAGCAGACGAGAAAGATGACGAGACAGAACAGGTAGTAATTCACCGGGGTCAACAGTGCAGGCTTGGGAATACCGTGGATCCCGTCGTCTCCCCCGGTGAAATTGTACCACTGAAAGACAATCATGTAGAGGAGCTGGCCGAAGGCCAGGGTCAGAATTGCGAAGTAGAGACCGATCAAGCGAACGCAGAACCAGCCGATCACGGCGGCCATGATGGCGGCCATCATCGGGGCTGCCATCAGAGCTGGGATCAAGGGAATCCCTCCCTTCTTCATGAGCAGGGCCACGGTGTAGGCCCCCACGCCGAAGAAGGCCGCGTGGCCGAAGCTCACCATCCCCCCGAAACCCAGGATCAAGTTGAGGCTGCTGGCGAAAAGCGCCGATATGATGATCTCAGTTGAGACCCAGATCCAATACTCCCCGATTTTCCCCAATCTGTTGAGGATAAAAGGAAGAGCGAAAAGCGCCGCAACCACCACTACAGCAGCCACCCAATTGCGATTCCTCGCATGGGACCGAAGATCCTTCATGACCCTCTCGTTCAAATTTGGATACTATCTTTCGGGCCTGCCGAACAATCCCCATGGCCGCCATATCAAAACGAGGGCCATAGCGATATAGGGGAAGACCACGGCCAAACGGCTCAAGGGCAACTGGATGAAGGAGATCCCCACGCCGATAATCAAGGACCCCAGAAGCGCCCCCCACACGCTGCCCAGCCCGCCAATGACCACCACAGCGAAGCACTCGATGATCTTCTCCATCCCGATTCCGAGATCGATGTTGGCCAGGGCCGCCATCAAGACCCCACCGACTCCGGCCAATCCGCAACCCATCAAGAACGTCCACGTCATCACCATGCGGACATTCACGCCCAATGCCCCCAACATCTCTGGGTAAGAGGCCGCAGCCCGAATCAGGTTGCCAGCCCTGCTTCGGTAAAGTAACCCCCACAGCCCCAAGGCAATGAGAGGCCCCACCCCAAGGATGAACACGTTGTACATGGGAAACGACAATCCCAACAAGTCCACCGATCCGGAAAAGGCCGTCGGCCGAGGTACGTTTCGGATGTCACCTCCCCATATCACTCGAACGGTATCGTCCAGGATCAAGACCAGAGCGTAGGTCAAAAGAAGCTGAAGCAGATGTTCCTGGTCGTAAATGCGTCTGAAAAGCGTGGTCTCCAGCGCCAACCCCACAATCATGAGGGCTGCTGGCACNAGCAGCAGCAACAACATGAAGGAAATCAACGAGCCTTCCTCCAAGACTGTGCTCAAGGAAAAGGCGAGGAACGCGCCGATCATATACAGGGAGCCATGAGCGAAGTTGATAATCCGGAGCACCCCGAAGACCAAGGTAAGCCCGGATGCGATGATAAAAAGGAGCATCCCTTGGGCGAGGCCGTTGACGAGCAAAAAGAGATAGAATTGGGGAGTCATGATCCTTTCCGAACGCTTCTTCTAAGGGCCTTAGTCGGCCGATGAGCAGAGGCTCCGCTCCACCCGGGTGCAGGGAAAACCGATCTCACGATAGTCCTACTTGCCCGCAGCTTGCAGCTTCTTCACCTCCTCCACCGGCAGCCAGACCTTCTCGGCAGGGACCTCCACCACGTCCTTCAGGATAAGGAATTTCTTGTATCGGGGATCCTTTCCCGTGTACCCCACGTAGATGCCCACATTGGCCATGTGGTCCTCGGGACGGATATATCTCCTTCCCCGCAGTGAATTCCACTCCAGTCCCTCAATGGCCTTAACTACCTCATCGGAGTCTATGCTGTTGGCCTTCTTGATGGCTTCGGTCAACGCCAGCATCCCGTCATAGGCCATGCACGCCCAATCCGAAGGCCATTCCTTGTACTTGTCGTAGAATTTCTTGACAAAGGCCTTCATCTCCGGGGTGTCGATGGCGTAAAAAGGACAACGGCAGTAGCCCAGAAGTCCCTCGGGCATGTCGAGCCCTGCGGCCCTCAAGAGATCCAGATCGTAAAGGGAGGTAATGCTGGCCTTCTTGAAGAGCCCGTACGGCTTGGCCTGTTTGATGAAGCTGCTCAGCCCACCACCCCACAGATTGGTATAGATAATCTCCGGATTGCGGGCCATGAGGGTGGGGATATAGGGGGCGAAATTGGTCTCCCCCAGCTTGGTCCAGACCGCGTCGAGGATCTTGGCGTCCGGCTTGAGTTTCTTGAGGTTCGCCTTGAAGCTGTCCCACTGGCTATGAGCATAGGCGTAGTCAGGACCGATGAAGGAGTATCTCGTGTAGGGCTTCTTGGAGAGGAAAAGGGTTATGCCGCGCCCCTCAATACCCGTATTTGGGACCACCTGAAACATATACGGATGGAAATCCGTGGTGGTCAGTTTCTCCGTGTTCGAGGTGTGGAAAAAGACGATCTTCTTGAACTCCTTGGCCACCTTGGTCACGGCCAGTGCCACCCCACTGCTCGTCGGCCCCACCAGAAAGTCGCACTTCTGCTGGAGGATCAGCTCGCGGGCAACCGTAGCCCCCACGTCCGGCTTCAGTTTGGAGTCTCGGATCACCAGCTCCAGCTTCCTTCCCAGCACCCCGCCTGCCGCATTGGTCTCCTCTATGAAGAGCTCAAGGGCCTGTTTCTGTGACTTGTAGAAGGTTGCGCCGATCCCTGGCATATCCGCTGTCCAACCGATACGGATGGTCTTTTCGGCCGAGGCCTTCTCCGCTGGCATTACGCTGCATATCAGGGCCAGGGTCACCATACCCAAGAGCGCTACGATGGGCAACCGTCTCATATCATTCCTCCTTTTTTTCGTACAGATAGATTAGAAATCCCACGCCTCCCCCTTGTCCTATCACCCCCTCCTGGCTCGGTTCGAAACCCTTTGGATCTCCAACAAATGATTGGCCTCCCGCCCCGTGCACTGCGGATCACTGGATTCGCCTTGGGATGCCGCCTCTGGCCTAAATCCTCGTCTCCTTCCCGGCCCAGTAGGGCTCCCGCATCACCCGCTTGAGGGTCTTTCCGGCCGCACTTCGCGGGAACTCCTCCATGATGACCACCTTGTGTACGCGCTGATACTTGGCCGCAACCCTGGCATTCACCCACTCCTTCAATTCCCCCTCGCTGACACTGCCAGGCTTTCTCAAGATTACAGCCGCCAGTGGAGTCTCCCCCCATTTCTCGTGAGGGATGCCAAAGACGGCCGCCTCCAGCACCGCGGGATGCTGAACCACCACCTCCTCGATGTCCCGGGGATATACGTTGACCCCCCCGGAGAGGATCATATCCTTCTTCCGGTCCACCAAGTAGAGGAATCCCTCTTCGTCCACATATCCTAAGTCGCCGGTATAGAGCCAACCGTCGCGCACGGCCTCCCGCGTCTGCTCCGGACGCTTGTAGTATCCGGGCATCAGAATGGGACCTCGTCCCACGATCTCCCCCACCTCTCCGGGTGACAGTTCTCGTCCTGCATCATCCACGATCATCATCTCGAAGAAAGGCGGCGGGACCCCCACTGAATCCGGTTTGGCCGGATACTCGGTCTTGTCCAGCACGGTCATGAAGCCCTCGGTCAGTCCATAGAGCTCATAGAACCGCCCCGGGAGTTGACGCGCCAGGGCCTCCTTGTGCTCTCGGTGGAGTGGGGCCCCTAGAGAGAGGATCATCTCCAGAGAGGCGAGGCGCTCAGGCGCGAAGTCGGGAGCGTTTAGCATGGCCACGATCTGGGAGGGGACCATCATTACATGGGTGGCGCGTTCGCTCTCCACTGCCTCGATGAATGCCGAAGGCTCGAACTGCCGCATGAGCACATAGGTGGCACCGAGGTAGACCGCTGGCATTAGGGTCACAAAGGCCCCATTGAAGACAATGGAGCCAGCGTGCAGGGCCACACTCTCCGGAGTCATCCGGCAGGCCGAGGCGAACAGGGTGGCGTACATGGCTCGAATATAATGGGTATGCACGATCCCTTTGGGGAGGCCGGTGGTGCCGCTGCTGTAAATTATGTTGAACGGGTCCTCGTCCTGAATCTCAATACCTTGGGGGTCCATATGGCTGGATCCCTCCTTGAGGACATGAAAGTTCACATATCCGGGACTCTCTGGCTCATCGATCACTATCCAGCCATCCTCCTGGATCCCGTGAAGTTCTGAGCGAATGGCCTCCAATGTCTGGACGAAACCAGAGTAAGTGATCACCACCTTGGCGTCGGAATCATTCAGCAAAGACAGCAAGCCCTTGCCCTCCAAGAGCGTGCTGAGTGGGACCACCACCGCTCCTATCTTGGCGCAGGCCCAATAAGTCTCGAGTAGCTCCAGGCAGTTGGGCAAAATGGTGGCCACCTTGTCGCCCTTGCTGATGCCCAGATCATGCAATGCGTGGGCCACCCGATTGATCTCCCGATTGTACGCCCGGTACACTAGGCGCGTTCCTTCAAAGACCACTGCCGTCTGCTTCGGACGGTAGCGTGCATGTCGGCAGAACAAAGAGCCTATGTTCATGGCAATCCTCCTGCTCTCGGTGCTGGTACGACCCTCTCCTCGGTGAACAAGTATCCCTGCCACCGCAACGATTGATGAGATCCGCAAGAACCGGGCGTCAGCTTCGGCCCTAAGGACGGTCCACGCCTTACCGATCCAAGACCGGAGAACTCCTTGGAGCATTAATACGTTAAGACAACACCTCCGTCGAAAAGGAGGTCTCCTCCATTAAGGTATCTGGCGTAGCGGGAAAATCCGAACACGAAGAGGTTGGCCACCTCGATGGGGGACATCATCTCCTTGATGCGAGACCGCCCCATCATCACATCTCGAACTACCTCTTCCGGGCTGATCCCCCTCGACCTGGCCTGCGCGGGAATCTGGTTGAGGGCCAACGGGGTCTTGACGAATCCCGTGCTGACACTGAAGGCTCGAATCCTGCCGTCTCCCTCGGCGGCTATGGACTGGGTCAGGCCCCGAAGACCGAATTTGATGACATTGTAGGAAGACTTGTTCTGGGTGCAGACATGGGCGTGAATAGAGGCCATATTGCCGATCACACCGCAGCCGTCCTCGGTCTGCTTCATGTGAGGAATGACGAGTTTGGACAGAAAAAAAGGAGCCCGCAACATGATCCCATGCATGAGGTCGTAGGTCTCCAGGGGGAAGTTCTCTATTGGATCGATGTGTTGGATCCCCGCGATATTGGCAAGGTACTTGATGGAACCCAGTTGGGAAGCCTCTTGGACTGCGGCCTCCACCTGGACATCGTCCGAAAGGTCGGTCCTGATGAAGTGCATCTGCCCACCCAATCTGCGGGCGAGCATAAGGGTCTCGGCTCCCCCCTCATCGTTCGTATCGAGGCCGACCACCTTTAGTCCATTGGCAGCAGCCGCTACAGCGGTGGCCCTTCCGATCCCGCTTCCCACCCCCGTGACTATGCAGACATGTCGAGAATGGAAATCATCGTCCAGGAGGACGAGGATATCCTCCCTGCGGATTTCCGGCTCCTCTATCTCCATGAGATCGGCTCCTAGCGCCTGGGAAAAGGATATTTTAATTGTTTACGCAAAGGGCGGACCAATTTGAACCAAGCTGGCCAATTTTTATACGTTTCTCTCTTTAAGGACTCCACGGATGAGGCCCTGATTATAGTCCAATTCGGTGAAATTACAGTATTACTAGGTCGACATCCCTCCTTCATCGAGCTCGTATAAGGTTTTGGTTAGCTCGTTCTGCAGAGGAACTTGCCAGGATGAGGCCAGCGTGTTAGCCTTCTGGCTGTATCAACGAAGATACATCTTCTTCCACCACGGGAGGAAGTGATGAAGACGCCCTCTTTCCCTCGAAAAGAAGGGGTCTCTGTCGTCTCTTTGCGCGGATTCACATTATCGCAGCTCGACAGATCCGCCCTCCTGGAGCGTCTTGAACTCTATGACCTCGTCCTAGACAGCATCTTCAATGGAGTGGTGGTCACTGATTCCGATGGGTACATCCTCTACTTCAATCGCCCCTATGGCCGTTTTCTAGGCGTCAATCCGGATGAACAGATTGGTAGGCACGTCACCGAAGTCATCAACAACACCCGCATGCACATCGTCGCCAAGACAGGCAAAGCCGAGATCAATCACACTCAGAAAATCCGCGGACAAAATATGGTGGTACAAAGGATCCCCATCAAGCGCGACGGACGGGTGGTGGCGGTCTTCGGTCAAGTCATGTTCAAGGACGTCCGGGACGTTCATGCCCTCGCCCGAAAGCTCTCGCTGCTGGAGTCCAAGGTGAGGCACTACGAGGAAGAGCTTATTTCCATCTGGTCCTCGCGTTATACGCTCGAGAGCATCGTGGGGGTCAGCGAGGCCATGCGCAGCCTGAAGCGAGAGGCCCTCAAGGCAGCGGGCACCAACCTCCCCGTGCTCATCACTGGCGAATCGGGCACAGGCAAGGAACTCTTCGCCCATGCCATCCACCACGCCAGTCCTCGAAGGCTCCATCCCTTCATTCGGATTAACTGTGCGGCCATCCCAAAAGATCTCTTGGAGTCCGAACTCTTTGGATACGAAAGAGGTGCCTTCACTGGNGCCCGATCCGAGGGAAAACCAGGAAAGTTTGAGCTTGCACATCACGGAACGATCTTTCTCGACGAGATCGGGGANCTTCCTCTGACCATGCAGCCCAAGCTCTTACGGGCCCTGGAGGAGAAGGAGTTCGAGCGTGTAGGGGGCACATCGGTGATTCAATCCGATTTCCGGCTCATTGCAGCGAGCAACCAGAGCCTGGAGGAGATGGTCAAACGGGGACGCTTCCGCAAGGACCTCTTCTATCGGTTGAACGTAATTCCCCTTTACATCCCCCCCCTTAGAGACAGAAAGGAAGACATCCTCCCTCTAGCCTTCCACATCCTCAAGCAACTTTCGGAAAGCGCCGCCTCACCCGAGGTGACGTTGGATCCAGAGGTCCAAGAGGTCTTAATGCAGCACGACTGGCCGGGCAATGTCCGCGAGCTCTCCAATGTATTGGAGCGCGCCTTTTGCTCCCTGGAAGGGGATCGAATCCGTATCCAGGACCTCGCCTTTCCTCTCCGACCGCATGACTCCGAAATGGAATCTGCTTCTTGCATTCCCTTGAAAGATGCTGTATCCCGAATCGAAAGGGACGCTATCCTCCAGGCACTCGCCGCCTGCGAAAATAACAAGACAAAGGCAGCCCGCCTCCTGGGGATCCATCGCACTCTGCTCTACAAGAAGATGAGAAGGCATGGGATCCCCACGAGGGGAGAATGTTGACAAAAGGCTACAACTATATGTAGCAAATATTCTACACCTTGAACACAAAGGGCGGTTATCTTCGTTCACGGCGTAGTGGAACCTTTCTCTCGAATGGGGTATCATGCCAAGCCGAAAATCGGCTCAGGAAACGATTCGAAGGACAAGGGGCATGAACGAATTTTACCAGGTGGTTCTAAGTCTGGGGTTCTTCGTCGGGGTGATCTTGCTCAGTCGGCGATTCATGGCATGGAAGATCCGTCGGGCCGCGGATTTCATCCTTCGGGACCTCAAGGAAAAGGGGGCGATGGATCCCTTCTCTGCGGTGGAGCTCCCATATGCCCACCAACCCTTCATCCGCCTGGGGCTCCGGGACTACAGGCCCAAGACCCTGGAATACCTAGTCCTCCAAGGAATCGTGGGGAGGACGGGCCAGGGGAAGTATTTTCTCAAGTCTCCCACCTTCCAGCCTGGATCCGAATCCCAGCAGTAGAGCGGACGACCCCCTCCATGAGGCCCGTCCTGTGAGGAACGCTGCATAAAGGCGTCTCCCCAAAGACGCCTTCGTCTTCAAGCGGGAATACCCCTTCCCTTTAGGTATCTTTCGTTGACCACGTTGATGGGCCTTCCGGAGAGAAACGCCCGGATGTTTGCCGCTGTGGTATCCATGAGGTTTTTACGGGCTGACCGGCTCCCCCAGGCCATATGGGGCGTGATCAAGCAGTTTCGTGCACCAAGCAGGGGATTGTCCGCCTTGATGGGCTCCTCGGAAACCACGTCCACCGCTGCCCCCGCGATCCTTCCCTCGTTGAGGGCTTGAGCTAGAGCCTCCTCGTCCACCAACCCCCCTCGGGCTGCATTGATGAAGAATGCCTCCCTCTTCATGCAGCCGATCAACTCCCCATCGACGAATCGAACGTTTTCCGGGGTCTGGGGACAGTGCAGTGTAATGACATCTGCCTTGGAGAAGAGATCCTTGAGAGAGGAAACCCAGGAAAAGGGGCGATAGGATGGTTCAGAACCGCGGTGGACGTCATAGGCCATCACCTCCATTCCGAAGGCATGGGCCAACTCTCCCACCCTTCGGCCAATCCTTCCGAAGCCCACAATCCCCATTGTGCGTCCCTTCAGCAGGATCTGGGGCGTTTTCCAAAAACACCAATCCGGGCAGGACGCCCATTCTCCGTCTTTTACGGCCTTGTCGTGGAGGGCCACTCGGTGGCAGAGCTCCAGCAGCAGGGCCATGGTGAACTGCGCCACCGAGTCGGTGCCGTATTCCGGGACATTGGAGACGGGAATCCCCCTCCTTCCGGTGGCTTCCAGATCGATCATGTCATATCCGGTGGCCGTCACTGTGACATATCGCAAGTGGGGCAAGGCCTCGACCATCTTCGCTGTAAGGGGGACCTTGTTGGTGACGATCACGTCGGCCTCCTTGGCGCGAGCCACTACATGCCTGGGGTCGGTCCGATCGTAGAGATCCAGGTCCCCAATCTCCTCCAGGGGACCCCACGTGAGATCCCCAGGGTTGAGAGTATATCCATCCAACACCACGATCTTCATGATCTTTTCCCTCTCGGATCAAAGGGAACACTCCCTCCTGAGTTGGCCCTCTTCTTTGGTTCCACCCTACTCTCCACCCACCAAGCTTCTCGCCAGCTGGACCGCCTCCGATGCGTCTTTCCCATAGCCATCCGCCCCGATCTTCTCCGCAAAGGAGCGATCCACTGGGGCACCTCCTACCATCACCTTGATCCCATCCCGGAGCCCTTTGTCCTTCAAGGCCTCAATGACTTTCCCCATCTCGGGCATGGTGGTGGTCAACAGGGCCGAAAGACCGAGGATGTGTGGGCGGATCTCCTCCACTTTCTGGATCACCTGCTCCACTCCCATGTCCACCCCCAGATCCACCACCTGAAATCCGGCACCCTCCAGCATCATAATGACGAGGTTCTTGCCGATGTCGTGAAGGTCACCCTTGACAGTACCCATCAGGATCACCCCTTGACTTCGGGTCCCTTGACCTTTGAGGATGGGCTTCAAGATCTCCAGACCCTTCTTCATGGTCATGGCCGAAACCAACATCTCGGGGACGTAGATCCGATGGTCCGCAAAACGCCGGCCCACCTCGTCCATGGCAGTTATGAGGGCCTCGTCGATGATCCGATGGGCCTCAATGCCCTCGGAAAGTGCATCCCGAACCCATTGCTCGATCTCAGAATGTTTCCCCTCGACCACAGCCGCGAGGATTCGCTCCATTGATTCGCTCATCCTTATCCTCCTCCAAGGAACANCGGTCTTTCTGACGGGTGGGCCCTTTCAATATCCCTCCCGGGCGGCCTCCACAATGGCTTTAAGGTTCTCGAGGGGGGTGGCCAGGGGGATGGCACACTCCGGGCCGATGATGTGAACCCCGGCCTCGATGGCGTAACGGGCCTGTCGGTAGACGTCCTCCGGGGTCCCCTGGTAGAGGACCTGGGGGTTGTTGATATTCCCCACTAAGGAGATCCGATCACCGACCCGTTTCACCGCCATTCGAGCGTCCACCTGCCACTCGAAGTGGTAAGCATCGAAGCCGGCCTCAGCGAAAAGCTCAAGTCGGTCGGCGCAATCCCCGCAGACATGCAGGATCAGAGGCCCTTCGATCTGAGAGGTGATCTCCTTGTGGATGGGGAGGAGGTACTCCTGATAATGGGATGGACTGATGAGATTGCCCGTTGCATGGTCGGCCAGGACCACCACGTCAGCCCCGGCCTGGAACTGAGCGCGGGCAAAGGCCACGGTCACCGGTGCCAGTTGTCGAAGCATCCGGTTGACCTTCTCTTTTTCGCCCAGGCCTATCTGAAGCAGAAAGTTTTGGGTCCCCGTCATATGATAGGAGAGGGTCCAGGGCCCCATCACCTTCCCCACGATGGCCACCTTGCCCCCTACATGACGCCGAAGGATGGAGAGGGCCTCCAGGACTACCCGCATAGAAGGCCGCTCCAGAAGATCCTCGGGGATCTGAACGTCGGAGAAGTCCTCGTAAGGGAAGTTCTTGCTATCCGGCATCCGATCCCGATCCCCCCAATCCACCTGGCAGCCCAGGGCTGCAGCCTCCTGATGCACACTATACTCCGGCATCACGGTATCGAAGCCAACGATCTCGTGTCCCGCCAAGGCCAACTCGGCCATGGCCTGAGGATCCAGATGGGCCTGAGGAAAGGAGACTCCGCAGGCGTCCATAAGCTCCTGGCAGACGATGGAGGTGGGATTCCCCACGGGAGGACGATCCCCTTTCCTCCCTGCGAAAAGGGCCGACATCACCAAGTTGTAAGGCGTAGACTTCATGGAAGACTGCTCCTCTCTTTTTCCCCGTTGAGCGGACCGGTTCCGGCTCCTCGAGGAGATTCCTAGGGTCTCGACAGCGGAACTCATCTTACCCCGCTGGTCCGAATCCGGTCAATTGCCCAGGAAAGACCGGGAGATTCTGCTGGGTAGGCTTGCGCGTGAGTGATCCTGTAATTCGGATAATTCTCGAGAACCTGGAAACGGTGGGGCCTCCGTCCCCAAACCCCAGGAGGTTCTACGAGGTTTCTTTTTGAATTTTACATTTGGAAGAAAGACTGGCGAAAAATGCTACAGGCCTGCTACAAGAAAATCAGTCCGCTTCAGATGACCACATCCTCTTATCTCTGCCTAGTGAATAATGTAGGGCAGGAATTTCATCCTTGGAAAGGGAAAGCCTCCAGGGGGTGAATCTTCTTACCCCTTCTACTTCCAAATCTTGATTACATATCCCCTCTACTCCTCAGTGGCGGTGATACCGCGATCGTCCTCTGGAGCCTTCTCCCCGTCACGAAGTAAAGTCCATGTCCATTCCAAAGGCTTTTTGTCTTGAAAAGTACTTCTACTCAAGTTCGGGAAATTACTCTTGACTTATTTTTAGTGATCAACATTCAATGAGGTTTATTGTTGTCTGCCCCCAGGGGTTTCCAGATAGTAACCTCCCGACCCGTCCTCTCTAATACCTTTTGGCCCGGATGGTTCTTTGATAAATTGTTCTGGCTCTCGATCGGGCTCAGGAAGGATCTCTCCCAATTCATCCTGAAACTTCTCCCAATACTTCCTCTGCTCTTCGTCGGGAAGTGTGCTGAAGAACTCCAGGAGCCTCTCCAGCTCTTCGGTGGAGATTACCCCCGTCTCCATGGAGCCGTCGGGATGGATGATGGCCCACTCGCCGGACTTGATGATCAACTTCTCACCTGTGATGGAATTGGTGATCTCCAGGTCTCCGAAGAGGTGGTAGGCGTAGGTGGTATTTCCTTTAAAGACCGCCACGCT
The DNA here is from genome assembly GCA_002010915.1 of Desulfarculaceae bacterium JdFR-97. Taxonomy (GTDB): domain Bacteria; phylum Desulfobacterota; class Desulfocorpusculales; order Desulfocorpusculum; family Desulfocorpusculum; genus JdFR-97. Next base: position 16,806 of record MTPG01000106.1, read on the forward strand.
GTCGCTGCCCCGCACCCCCATTACCGCCGTGGGGGTCTGGACGAAGAAGTTGGCCTTCTTCCTGATAAGGTATTTGGTCACGATGAACCGCAGTTTTCCGGCCAGAAGTCCGATCAAGGACCTCTTACGTTTCTTGTCCCGGGTAAGCTGATACTCTCGGATCTCGATGGAGGAGTTCTCGGAAAGTATGGTCAGACTGTCGTCGTCGTAGAGGATTTTGGCCCGGGACTGCGGGCCCGTTCGAATCTGGTCTTTGACGAAGACGTCCTCGTAGAGTTTTGCTGGCCTGAAGCCCTTCTCCCCGGGATGGAAGATCTCCACCTTCCCCCGGATGGCCACGATCTTTCCCACCTTCTGCACCGCGCCAGAAGCCCCAGAAGGGCCCAAGATCCCGAAACAAACGATCGCAAAGGCGACCCCTAACCATCTCCCTCTCCGACCGAAGACCATGAGGCGACCTCCTGGCTAAGAAAATCATCAATAATTCCAGCTGAACAGAAGAGAATATACCTGTCTGTCGTAGTCGAACTCTCCAACATTGGAGTCATTCCGGATGTGAGCGACGCGTCCCCTCACCTCAAATCCTCCCCACAGGGCCTTTCCCACCTGCCAAGAAAAGGCATATCTATGATCCCTACGTTTCTTGTTGAATATGCTGTGGATATGATCGTATTGCCGATCCTGATATTCGAAATCGAACTGAAAGACCATAGACCACGGAAGCTGATACTGAAATCCCGCCAGTGCCAGAAGGGCTCGATAGTCGATGTTCTCCCCGTCGGTTCGGTTCCCTTCCAGACCGACACCAGCTCGAAGGTACCCGCGACCTCCCTGCAGGAGCATGTATTGGTTGAACTCTCCCCTGAGGTTCATCTCGTCGGGATCGCTTGCACCGGTGGTAGGGAAATGATACTCCCGATGTCGCCAACGAACGAAGAGTTCCGGTGCCAGGTTCATCCATGGACTGTAATAAATAACGCTGCTCCCGATGGAATGGGTATCGGAGTAGTGGTCGTTGTCGAGGAAAACGGAACGATAGTAGTAAAAGGGGCGGACCGACCAACGGCCGTGTTTCCAGACGCCGTAGAGTTCCCCCGTGTTGCTTATGACGTTCATATCGTTGCTTTCCTCGTGAAAACTCGTGTAGAGCCCGTAGCGCCCTCCAAAAGACCACTCCCCCACATCCCAGAACCGATAATCCAAGAGAGCAGAGACGGGAAACCGGATCTGTTCCTTGTCCGGAAGGTCCAAGGGCACCCCCAGAGTATTCCTGTTTCCCTCCAGAGTGGCATTGGTGTCATATTCCACGCCCACAGTCAATTTCGCGGAAAGACGCTTGACCTCGGCGGAGCGAACCATCACCGCGGCCTCCGAGGCGTAAGCGCTCATGGGGTTCTTCCCGATGACCTCCCTGAAGAGAAGGAGAGCGGAGCGGCGCTCCCTGAGTTTGAGGCGGGCCATCGCCTCGTAGTAGAGGCTCCCCTGTTCCAACCTGGGCTCCAGGCCTCGAGCCTTCTTCAGGTCATCCACTGCACCCTTACAGGCCCCTTGCTTGAGACGGATCAGACCCCGGAAGAAGAGGACCTCTCCATTATCAGGGGCCAGGTGGGCAGCCCTCTCGATGGATTGTGCTGCCCGATCCCATTGGTTATGGAGATAGAGGACGACAGCGAGGTTCAGGTGGGTGCGGAAAGAGGAGGGGGCTTTCTGGACGGCTTTTTCGTAGAAGGAAACGGGGGAGGGCTCTCCTTGGAACTTGGACTCGGCCATGGCGAGATATCGCCGAATCTCCAAGTTGGCAGGATCCTCACGAGCGGCTTCGCGAAGGTTTTGCACAGCAAGATCGTATCGTCCCAGGTCATAGTACATAAGCCCCTTGGTGAAAAGCACTTCGGACACATCCGATGCCCATGCACTCTGGAAGGCAATGATAAAAACCAAGCCGAGAAACAGACCCAAGTAGCAGATGACCCGTCTCATGGCTAATCAATCCTCCGTGTTAAAGGAAAACCAACCCTTTTTATCAGCTCTACTGGCATCTCGGATTTCCATAAGTAGGCGAAAAAAGCTGGTCTTAGCCTATCCACTCCACTTTGGAATGTCAAGCACTACCATTGACCCTTCTTCCTTAATTTTCCCCTTTTGACCGGACGTTTCCTTCATCACAATTTTTCAGTATCCTATTACCGATGCAAGAAGGCAACTGGCTATTCGTGATTTCCAAAGGCAACCGTCGTGATCCGCCAAGCACCCCGAAGCCTCGTATGGTGGATCACCTTTAAGAATTTGGCAAGCGAAACCCTTTTGGAAAGGCATCGCGACCAAGGCATCCTCATTGTTTGCGTCCAATTTTCCGGCGTCCTTGGGCCAAAGGTGATCTCTTGAAGCGCGCCTTTCGACTCTGGATCCGAATCACCCTAGGCATTTTGACCGTTCTTCTCCTCATGAGCGCGGCTCTCTGGATTGGACTGCCTCTATGGTCTCAATCCTCCAAGGTGAAGGACCTAGTGTGCTGGAAGATACAGGAGTTGACGGGATGGAAGGCCTCCCTCTCAGGGCTACGGATTCGGTGGCGGGGAGGGGTCGAGATCTTGGGAGAGGATCTGACCCTCACCGCGCCCTCTCGGGGAGCCTCGAGTATAGGCATCCCCCGATTCCTTGCCCGAATATCCATCCAAGATCTCCTTCACGGGAGGATCTCCTTTCAATCCGTGCGACTGAAGGGCCCGCAGTTTGTCCTTTCCACTCCTCCCATAGGCGGTCTCAAGGAAGGAGACACTGTGGGGAAGGCCCTCTCGCTACTGGAGCCTTTTGGATCCATAGAGATCGAAGCGGCCCGGATGCTTCTGGGAGGGCCTTCCGGGCCCATGGTGGCATTCCAGCACGTGCGTCTTCGACCTCTCCCCTCGGAAAAAGCCCTTTCCTTTGAGGGCAAAGGAGCGGTCTGGAGGCGGACCGACCGCCTGGCGCGATTCCGAATAATGGGGACCCTTGAGGGAGCGGGACAACTCCGGATGGCCATGGACTGGGAGAAGATGCCCTTGGCCAGACTTCCGCTTCCCCCTGCGGCCAAGGACCACTCCATTCGGCTCGAGGGGGATGCGAGTGGGTCCCTCCGGGTTGAGGGAGCCTTGGGGGCCTTGAAGTTTACGGGGAAATGGAAGATAACACGGTTCTCCATCTCTTGGCCTGGGAAGCTGGCCGTCCCGTTTCGGACTCAACTCTGCAGCGGTGAAGCCAAGGGACAATGGAGCCCGACCCAGTGGCGAATCTCCTCCTTTCGGGTGCAGGCCGGACGGATCCAACTCGATGGATCACTCCAGGGAAAGGTATCGGGCATAAGAGGGACCCTCTACGGGGCATCCTTCTCTTTCGAGCAGATCATCCCTTATCTTGGAAGGGAACTGGTCGGCCAGGATCTCTTCTCCTTCTTCCGGCATAATCTGAAAGGAGGGGAGGGAGGGAGGACCACTTTCACCTTTCAGTGGAGAAAAAATGGGGGCCAAAGGGAAGGGAGGCCATTGACTTTGCGCATGGAGATGCCCTTCAGAAAGGCACGGCTCCTTTTCGACCCGGGCCTCCCCCCTCTCGAGGACCTCCGAGGGAGGCTCTTCTGGGAAGGGGATCGAGTCTGGTTCCGGGAACTGGAAGGCACCTATAAAGGCCGCCCATTTCAACGGATGCAGGCGGAAATCACGGAGATCGGGTCGACCTCTCGTCTGAAAGGACTCTTCCTTATTCAGCTCAAGCCCTTCGATCTCATCGAACTATACAGCCGGCTTACAGGAGGAGATAGGGGCATTCGAAAGATCGAATCCCTTCAAGGCTCCTGTAGACTGGACCTGTCCTTGGCCAAGTCCTTCCTCCTGGATGAGCCCCTCCAATACCGCGCCCTCATCCATCTCAAAGGAATCAAGGGAGTGATCCCGGGCATCCACCAAACCTGGGAGATCTCCAAGGCGCAACTGAGCGCGGAACCCGGCGGGGTCCTGATCTCGGACCTCCAGGGGAAGTTCGCTGGTGCCGAAATCTTCTTGGAAGGTGCTCTGGATATGCAGGAGAGCTCCCATCAGGAACTGAACCTAAAAGGACGCGCCCGGATCCCCCAGCCTCTTATGGAACGGGTCTTCGATCCCCTTGCACCCCATCTACGGATCGAGGCCGGGGCCCCTACCCCTTTGACGTTCACCATTAGAGGATCCCGGGAGTCCCCCATCTTTGAGCTCCATTGGGACCTTACCTCCGTGGAGATGGAGGTACGAGGAACCTGGAAGAAGCCCGCCCGAGTTCCCTTTCGTCTATACGGGATGCTTCAACGCACACCCGACGGGTCGTGGCATCTTGTTCAAGGTCGTCTAGAACAACCTTGGGGAAATATAGAGGCGGAAGGATGGTGGGGAGGCGGCCTCAAACGCAAGTGGATCCGCTTTAGGGCTGCAAGGATCCCGATCGACGAGCTGATCTCGCACAGTCCCAAACTGCGTTCATGGGTCCATGGGGGACGAGTGAAGCTGGAAGGAGAATTTCACCTGGCTAAGCAAAGCCACTGGCTCGTCAGCATCCACCCCGAGGACGTATGGCTCGACGCCAGGCTCCTAGGTCATAAGGCCCAGATCCGCTCGGGCAATGTGATCTTGACCACAGGTTGGAGTCAGATGGACCCCCTGGTCCTGAACCTTATGGGCAGGGACTATCTCCTTTGGGGGCGCTTGAGGAGAAAGGAGACAGGGTTCACCTTTCGGGGACGCGTGGAAGGAGAGAGGATGGACCTGGATTCCTGGCTCTTCCCTCGGGTCCCATCCGGCTCTCCTACTTCCGAGCTGACCCGCCTGAGCTCCGCCCCGTTCCAACAATGGCTGAACACATTCGACTCCTCGGAGATGGAATTTCGCTTCTCCAAAGTGAAGATGCTGGACCTGGAATTCGAAGAGGCGCAGGGAAGGCTTCGTGTCGAGAAAGGAAAGTTGAATCTCTTGGACTCTTCGGCACGCCTGGCCGGAGGGGATGTGGCGGTTGAGGGAAATCTGGACGCTGAAGGGCATTTCTGGCTTGCCGGAGGGGTAGATGGTGCTGACACCAGTGCTGTCCTCCATGCCCTGGGGTTCAGGGAGGAACTGGTCGAAGGCAACCTTTTTCTCCAGTTCGGCGTCCAGGGACGGCTTCGGGGCCGAAAGGCCGTCCGACACTCCGGCAACATCGAGATGGAAGTGGACCGCGGAGTCATCCGCAAATTTCCGGTTCTGGCCAATATCCTCTCCATTCTGAACGTCTCTCAGATCCTCACGGGCCGGCTTCCGGATCTCTCCAGAGAGGGAATGGTCTTTCGAAAGATCCGGGCGACCTTTGATCTCAAAGACGGGGTGGCCTCTACGGACAACTTCCGGATCCACAGTGAGGCCATGGGAATCACCATGGTAGGCGACCTCGACATCACCACGGGTCAATGTGACTATAAGGTGGGGCTCCATCCATTCGTCGGTCTGGATCGGGTGGTCAGTGCCATCCCCGTCATCCGCCATTACCTAGCCGGAAAGGACCGAAGCGTCTTGGGGATGTACTTCTTGGTCCAGGGCCCTCTCCGTGACCCCCGCGTGAAACCCATCCCATTCCGATCTCTTGGAGAAGGACTCATCGGCCTCTTCAAACGGCTCCTTCAGAACCCCTTCCAGGACTTAGGTGTCACTTGGGACCCCACCCTTCCTCCCCCCCAAGAGGAAAATACTCCTCCTTAATTAAGGAGGCTCATCGGTGCGGTATCGGTACAAAGTCATCCCGGTGGATACGGATTTCTTCATGTTCCTTGGTGCAAAAAAGCGAGGACCACTCCCCCTTTCAGGAGAAGGCAATTCCTGGAGGCAAGGATCCCTTTTGGGATCGACCCCGCTTGGCGGGAAAAAATGGCAATGGAGATCATGCGGGCTTGGGTATGGGGCCCACAGCGACCCCGGGGCGCCATTCGTGGGAAGGCTCTGAAATCCCCTCGGGATAAGGGAGGGATACGACCCTCCAGCCGCTCGGGTCGGCCAGCACCCTCTGGATCAGTCGATGATTGAGGGTATGGCCGGCACGTGAGGCCCGGAAATGACCCAATACGTGCAGCCCGATCAGGGAGAGGTCCCCGAGGGAATCCAAGATCTTGTGTCTGACGAACTCATCGGGATAGCGCAGCCCTTCTTCATTAAGAACGCGGTAGTCATCCAGGACCAAGGCGTTCTCCAAGGAGCCGCCCAAGGCGTATCCCTGGCTCTGCATCTCTTCGACTTCCTTTAAGAAGCCGAAGGTTCTGGCCCGACTGATCTCCAGGTCATAGGCTCGGTCCGAAAACGTGAAGTCCAACGCCTGGTCCTGAATGATAGGATGAGAGAAGTTGATAGAAAAGGATACCTTCAACTCCTTGGAGGGAAAGATGGCGGCCTTCTTTTCCCCTTCCACCACTCGATAGGGGCGTTCAATGACCAGGAAACGCCTTGGGGAGGAGAGTCTCCGGGTACCCGCGCTCTTGATCAGATAGACGAAAGGAGCTGCACTTCCGTCCATAATGGGGACTTCTGGTCCATCCAGCTCCACCAAGGCATTGTCCACACCCATCCCGAAACAGGCTGAAAGGAGATGCTCCACCGTGGACACCACCACCCCATCTCTTCCCAAGGTGGTCGCCAAGGTCGTATCGATCACATAATCCAATCGTGCAGGGATGGAAACCCGATCCGAGGTATCCGTCCGAAGAAAGACGATTCCATGATCTTCCGGAGCGGGGTGTATCCTCATTCGAATCACACGTCCGGAATGGAGGCCGATCCCCTTGCACTCCACCACTGCACCCAACGTCCTCTGATAATGCATCCTCTCCTCCGCTCAGAGTCGAACCAGTTCATCTTCTTACTTATGCAACAAAAATGCCATCTAGGGAGGAAAGGTTTGTACCAGAGAGCATTAAAAATCCCCTTGTCTTTCAAGGGATTACCTAGATGGGGGACTCTCCTGTGGCCAGTCTCGAATCGTAGTGTGGTCTTTTCCCCACAGAAACGGGAACGATATGTGGGATTTTTGCAACATCTTTTGACCGTTAAAGATCCGGGGCCATCTGCTCTTACCGAGAGGGCCAGAAGGTCCGGGCCTACGGCAAACCTAATGTTGAAGGAGGCTTGAAGAGGAAAAAGGTCCTTTCCTAATTACCGGAGTTCGTCTGAGGACCTTGGGGAAAAACGCTCCTTTTCGCTGAAGATGCATCCGCAGTATTGCTGGCGATAGAGCCCCAGGGACCGAGCCGTCTCTTGCCCCTCCCTCCATCCCTTTCGAAAATCCTCATAGAGGAAGGGGACCCCCCGCCTTCGGGACTCCTCCTCGGCGATCTCGGCGATCTTCTCGTGGTTTTGGAACTTGCTGAAGAGGAGCGTGCTGGTGAATGCATCGTATCGGCCCCGGCGTGCCACTTGGGAGGCAACTTCCATCCTCCATTGGTAGCAGATCCGACACCGTTGTCCTTCCCGAAAGGCCACACGTCGCAGAAACTCCTCTAGGGGATAGTCTTCCATGAAGATCACCGGGATCTCCCAATGTTCGGCCAGAATCCGAAGGGCCTCCAACCGGCGTCTGAATTCCTGGTAGGGGTGAATATTTGGATTGAAGAAGAGGCCCCTCACCTCATGCCCTTCGGACCTCAGGCACTGAATGGGATAACAGGCACAGACAGCACAGCAGATATGGAGCAGGACCCTCATCCTTCCTCATCGAAAAGACGGCTCTGTCCCACCTCGGGACGGGAGAAACCCAGATGTCGGTAGGCTCGAGCCGTGGCAACGCGGCCCCTGGGCGTCCTTCGGATCAGACCACACTGCATCAGATAGGGCTCGTAGACCTCCTCGATGGTATCCTTCTGTTCGTTGACCACGGCCGATATAGTCTCCACTCCCACAGGGCCCCCGTCGAATCGTTCGATGATTGCCTTCAAGATCATCCGATCCATGGTCTCCAGGCCCATGTCATCCACATCCAGCCGATCCAGGGCCTCCTTGGCCACGCGCTGCGTGATGACCCCTTGACCCTCAACCTGTGCGAAGTCCCTTACCCGTTTCAACAGTCGATTGGCCACCCTCGGCGTTCCTCGAGCCCGGCGAGCGATCTCCTCGGCCCCCGAAGGGCTCACTTCGATCCCCAGTAGATTGGCGGACCTCAGGATGATTTCCAGAAGCTCCTCCCGGTCATAGAAATGAAGCCTGGCGGTGATCCCGAATCGATCCCTCAGAGGAGATGTGAGAAGACCTGTCCTGGTGGTGGCCCCCACGAGCGTGAAGTGTGGAAGATCCAATTTGACGGTCCGGGCACCGGCCCCCTGACCGATGACCAAGTCGAGCTGAAAATCCTCCATGGCCGGGTATAAGGTCTCCTCTACCGAGGGATTCAGTCTATGGATCTCGTCGATAAAGAGGACATCACGGTCTTCCAGGTTCGTCAGGATGGCGGCCAAATCTCCTGCACGCTCCAGGGCTGGTCCAGAGGTCCCCCTCACCTGAACGCCGAGTTCTTTGGCGATCACGTGGGCCAGGGTGGTCTTCCCCAACCCCGGAGGTCCGTAAAAGAGGCAATGATCTAAGGATTCCCCTCGAGCTCGGGCCGCTTCGATAAAGACCCGAAGGTTCTCCACCAGCCTCCTTTGACCCACGAACTCGTCCAGGGACAGGGGGCGGAGACTCACATCGAGCCCTATGTCCTCGACCCCGGCTTCCGGACTGATCACCCGATCTTCCATGAGACCTCGCTATCCAGAAGGCTTGGCGAGCAGTCTCAGGGACTCCCTCACCCAGGACTCCACAGTGAGCGGTCCCTTCATAGCCAACCGGGCCTCGTTGATGACACGACGGACTTCGTTCTTTCGATATCCAAGATTCATAAGGGCAGAGAGGACCTCCAATTCCATCCCGTCCTCCGGAACCCGCCCCTTTTTCTCCAATCCCGTCCTTTGGACATCTCCTTCAAGACTCCCGACTTTATCGCGGAGATCGACCAAGATCCTCTCGGCCGTTCGCTTGCCCACTCCCGGAATGGCCCTCAGACGTCCCCCATCCCCCTGGGCCACGGCTTGGGCCAGCTCATGAGGCCTGATTCCAGAGAGAATGTTGCGGGCCAAACGGGGTCCTATACCGGCCACCTCCAGGAGGCTCAAGAAGGCCTGGCGCTCTGACTCGCTCAGAAAGCCGAACAGCTCCAAGGCATCATCACGAACCACCAGATGGGTGTGTAAGGTCACCATTTCACCCACATCCGGGAGATCATAGAAGGTGCTGAGAGGGATATGGACCCGGTACCCCACTCCTTGGACGTCCAAGACAAGGTTCTCCGGGCCTTTCTGAACGATCCTCCCTCGAAGCGAAGCGATCATCGACGCCTCCCTCCCACCTCCCTCATCCCCAAACAGTGGGCGTGGCAGATGGCCACGGCTAAGGCATCGGAGGCGTCCAATGGCACGGGTTCCTTCAAGGAGAGAAGTGCCTGCACCATGTAACGGATCTGTTCTTTAGTGGCCTGTCCAAAACCCGTAAGGGCCTGCTTGACTTCGAGAGGAGTGTATTCGACTGGCTCCAGCCCTTCCTGAATGGCGGCCAGAAGGAGCACCCCTCGGGCATGGCCCAGGATCAAGGAACTGCGGGCATTGCGAGCATGAAAGATGGCCTCTATTGCCAGGGCCCCAGGCTTGTGTTCTCTCAAAATCCGTTTCAATCCTTCGAAGAGGCGGCTCAACCTACGTGGCAAGGTCTCGGATCCGTTGACCCGAAGGACCCCGTGTCCTCGATGGCAGAGCCGCCCCCTCTCCACGGAGATCACCCCGAAACCTGTCGCCGTGGAGCCCGGATCTACCCCCATCACCACCATGGCGAAGAGGCCGATCCTCGCAAGGAGGTGAAAAACATTGTCAATTCCCTGCGCTTATGATAAAAAGAGATAAGTGCGCGCCCGTAGCTCAGCTGGATAGAGCACAGCACTCCGGATGCTGGGGTCGAAGGTTCGAATCCTTTCGGGCGCGCCATCCTTTACGATTTCCCTCCTATCTCCTCCATAATCTCATTGGGGATATCGAAATTGGCGTAGACGTTTTGCACGTCGTCGTGATCCTCGAGGACCTCCATGAGGCGAAGCATCTGCTCCGCCTCTTTCCCCTCCAGACGCAAGGTGTTCTGGGGGACCATGGTCACCTCGGCTGAGACGGGGACGATCCCGTCTGCGGCCAGGGCCTCCTTGACTGACTCGAAATCTGAGGGGGTCGTATGCACCTCCCAGAGGTCCCCCTCCTCTTTGATATCCTCTGCTCCTGCCTCCAAGGCGATCTCCATCAATCGATCCTCTTCCACTTGGTCCTTCTTGACCAGGATGAGGCCCTTTTTCTCGAACATCCAGGCCACAGATCCGGCTTCACCGGGTTTTCCATTGTATTTGGTGAAAAGATGGCGAATTTCTCCAACGCTTCTGTTCCGGTTGTCCGTCATCAACTCTACCAGGACAGCCACCCCTCCAGGGCCGTAGCCTTCATATTGAAACTCCTCGTAATGGGTCCCCTCGAGTTCGCCCGTCCCCTTTTTAATGGCACGCTCGATGTTCTCTTTGGGCATGTTGACGGACTTGGCCTTCTCAATGGCCAGACGGAGGCGGGGATTTCCATCCGGATCCCCTCCGCCAAGGCGTGCGGCTACCGTGATCTCTTTGATGATCTTGGTGAAGATCTTCCCCCGTTTGGCATCCACCGCCGCCTTTTTATGCCGGATACTGTGCCATTTGGAATGTCCTGACATCGCAACGCCTCCTGTCATCCGAGGGCTCCCACTTCCCAGATGGAAGAGGAGATACCATAACTTTTGGAAAACGTTAGCATAAAAAGGAGCCTTTTGCAAAACAAAAGCACCCGGCACTGCTGAACACCAAGACGCGGCGAGGGTGAGAGGAAGAAGTCAGGGATGGGATGCCTGGCTGGGCCAAAACCAGTGAAGCCAAACCGGACAGGGCACGAAGGGGTGAAAGGTTATCCAAAATTAAGTAGAATCGGCCGGAGGAGTCCTCAATTCAAGCTCATCTAGCTCGCAAACAAAAAGCCCATCCCAAGGGGATGGGCCTAAAGAGGTTTTCCGGCAGCGTCCTACTCTCCCACTCCGTTTCCAGAGCAGTACCATCGGCGCTGGAGGGCTTAACTTCTGTGTTCGGGATGGGAACAGGTGTTTCCCCTCCGCTATCGCCACCGGAAAACGCTTTCCAAAGAAGACTTCGACAATTGAATCCGGCTTTCCCTCATCGCCTCCAACGTCGGAGATAGGTTTGTGGTCAAGCCTCACGACCGATTAGTACCGGTTAGCTCAATCCATTGCTGGACTTACACACCCGGCCTATCAACCTCGTCGTCTTCGAGGGGTCTTCAGTCCCCGCCGAAGCGGGGAAGGGATATCTTATCTTGGGGTGGGCTTCCCGCTTAGATGCTTTCAGCGGTTATCCCGTCCGAACATAGCTACCCAGCTGTGCCGCTGGCGCGACAACTGGTACACCAGAGGTTCGTCCATCCCGGTCCTCTCGTACTAGGGACAGCACCCCTCAAATATCCTACGCCCACGGCAGATAGGGACCGAACTGTCTCACGACGTTCTAAACCCAGCTCGCGTACCGCTTTAATTGGCGAACAGCCAAACCCTTGGGACCTACTCCAGCCCCAGGATGCGATGAGCCGACATCGAGGTGCCAAACCGGGCCGTCGATGTGAACTCTTGGGCCCGATAAGCCTGTTATCCCCGGCGTACCTTTTATCCGTTGAGCGACGGCCCTTCCATACGGAACCGCCGGATCACTAAGACCTGGTTTCCCACCTGCTCGAGATGTCTCTCTCGCAGTCAAGCCCCCTTATGCCTTTGCACTCTCCGGCTGGTTTCCAATCAGCCTGAGGGGACCTTCGCGCGCCTCCGTTACTCTTTAGGAGGCGACCGCCCCAGTCAAACTACCCGCCAGACAGTGTCCTCCGACCGGATTCACGGCCGCGAGTTAGAATTCCAGCATGACCAGGGTGGTATTTCAAGGACGGCTCCATCCCGACTGGCGTCGAGACTTCCTAGCCTCCCACCTATCCTACACAAGCCATACCGAAATTCACTGTCAAGCTGTAGTAAAGGTGCACGGGGTCTTTCCGTCTTGCCGCGGGTAGACGGTATCATCACCGCCACTGCAATTTCACTGAGTCCCTCGTCGAGACAGCGCTGCAGTCGTTACGCCATTCGTGCAGGTCGGAACTTACCCGACAAGGAATTTCGCTACCTTAGGACCGTTATAGTTACGGCCGCCGTTTACTGGGGCTTCGGGTCACCGCTTCTCCCCGCCGAAGCGGAGATAACGGTTCACCTTAACCTTCCAGCACCGGGCAGGCGTCAGACCCTATACGTCGTCTTGCGACTTAGCAGAGTCCTGTGTTTTTAGTAAACAGTCGCCACAGCCTGGTCACTGCAACCCCCTTCGGCTTCGTAAGCGAGTTACTACACCTAATGGGGGCACACCTTCTCCCGAAGTTACGGTGCCATTTTGCCGAGTTCCTTGACGAGGGTTCTCTCAAGCGCCTCGGGATTCTCTCCCTGCCCACCTGTGTCGGTTTGCGGTACGGTCACCCGATTGACTCGCTAGAGGCTTTTCTTGGCAGCATGGGATCAGCCAGTTTGCTCCGCATAGCGGATCCTCATCACCTCTCGGCGTTAACGACCCAGTGGATTTGCCTGCCGGGTCCGCCTACGGGCTTGAACCGGGACGTCCAACACCCGGATGGCCTACCCTTCTGCGTCCCCCCATCACTCAAACGCCAATCGGGTGGTACGGGAATATTAACCCGTTTCCCATCACCTACGCCTTTCGGCCTCGGCTTAGGGGCCGACTAACCCTGAGCGGATTAACCTTCCTCAGGAAACCTTGGGCTTCCGGCGAGCGGGTTTCTCACCCGCTTTATCGCTACTCATGTCAGCATAATCACTTCCAGGGCCTCCAGCGGTCCTCTCGGTCCGCCTTCACAGGCGACTGGAACGCTCCCCTACCGATCCCGCCCTAGGGCGGAATCCCGCAGCTTCGGTAGTATGCTTGAGCCCCGTTACATTTTCGGCGCGGACCCACTTGACCAGTGAGCTGTTACGCTTTCTTTAAAGGATGGCTGCTTCTAAGCCAACCTCCTGGTTGTCTTGGCGGTTCC
>MTPG01000106.1:35000-54485 GCA_002010915.1 Desulfarculaceae bacterium JdFR-97
TAAGAGATTCCCCTCTTTCCCGATGAAACAACCCCACCTCGACATAGAGGGGAACGAATTGAGGCTTTAACTCCAGCGCCATCTGATAGTATTCCAACGCCTTCTCGTCGTCCCCCTTGTTACGATAGGCCACGGCCATGTTGTAATAGGCCTTCTCTGGAGTTCGATAAAAGAGGTTGTCCAGGGCCTTCTCGAACATGGCGATGGCATCATCCCACCGGCGCTGCCGGAGATAGACATGTCCAAGATTATTGTAAGCCTCTGAATAATTCTTTCGCAACTGAATGGCCTGCTTATAGTAGCGCTCCGCATCTTCAAGGCGTTTGTAGTAATCCGCATAGACCAACCCTATACGAAACTTCAGTTCCGGATCTTCGGGGGCCAGCTTTTCCGCCTCCAAATAGAGTTTCATGGCTTGCCGAAACCTCCCCTCCCGCAGATGCACGTCACCCATCTTGATCATGCTTTCGATCCGGGGGGAGGAAGCTGCTCCCTGTTCCTCCACTTGAGGAACGGCACATGCGCCCAGGAGGCCCACAACCAAAAGCCATGCGAAGAGCAAGGGAATCCCTCGCCTCCTCACCACGTTTCCTCCTTCAACCCTCCGATCTTTGATGGGTCTTTCTTGACTATTTCCACGTATATAGTTATAGTGCCACTTAATAACATCGGTTTTCTATAGCATGCAGCCAATTACCTGTCAATGTAAACGGCTGGAGAGTTCGAGTTGGCAAAGGGGGAACGACATTGAATAAAGCACTCAATGCGCAATCCCAAAGGCCGCTGATTCTTGTTGTGGATGACGACGAGGCAATCCGGCTCCTTTTTGAGGAAGAACTCCACAGCGAGGGCTACGAGGTCCTCTCGGCTTCAAACGGAAAAGAGGCCTTGGATCTAGTGGAACGTTACAGCCCTGACCTGGTCACCCTGGACATCAAGATGCCCGAGATGGACGGCTTCCGGGTCCTCAGAGAATTGAAGGCCGCCCGTCCTCATCTCCCCATCGTCATGGTGACCGCCTTCAGCTCCTTTAGGCACGACCACGACACCGAACTCGCCGATGCCTATGAGGTAAAAAGCTCTGATCTGACCAACCTCAAAGCCACCATTCGGAGGCTTCTGGCTGCATCCGGGCCCCACTGAAGGGCCTCTCCTCTCTCTGTAGGCCAAGGCGAAATTGGATAAACAAGTTGGCGTTTAGTTAGATGCTAATTTCGGAGAAAAGTCTAAGACTCTAGAAAGAGAAGGCCATTTAGCCCTCGCTCAGACTAAAAGAGAAACCTTCGCATATGGATGTTGATGAGCACCCCCACCGCGATGAGCGACGTCACCAATGAGGAGCCCCCATAGCTGATGAACGGAAGCGCCACCCCTACCACCGGCATCAGCCCCAGCGTCATCCCCACATTGACAACCACGGGCCAGAAGAAGTAGGAGACCACTCCAAAGGCAAGCACCCTCCCCTCGGAATCCCCTGCTCGAGAGGCCACATGGAGGCCGTAAGCCAGCAGGAGAAAAAAAAGACCGAGGAGGACCATGGACCCCAGAAAGCCCCACTCCTCCGCCCATACCGAGAAGGCAAAGTCCGTATGATGTTCGGGGAGAAAGTGAAGCTGGCTCTGGGTCCCTTTGCGAAACCCTTTCCCCGTAAAGCCGCCGGATCCGATGGCGATCTTGGATTGGGTCACATGGTACCCAGTCCCCAACGGGTCCCGTTGGGGATCGATATAGGTCAACAGCCGTTCCTTCTGATAGGGCTCCAGCGCCTGCCATAGAAGGGGTAGAGCTACCAGGGCCACGAGCACCAACTTCAAGATGGATCTCAGACGGAGCCCTGCAAACAACAAGGTTGAGAAACAGATCAATAAGACCATCACCGCCGATCCCAGGTCGGGCTCCAGAGCAATGAGAACGGCCAAGGCACTCACCATCGCCAGGGGCTTGAACAACTCCCTCAACCCGTACATCCCCGTCATGGAGGGATTTCTTTGAACATATCGGGCGATGATCAACAAGGCGGCCAGCTTGGAGGCTTCGGAAGGCTGAAAGGTCACCGGGCCGAAGGAGACCCATCTCTGGGCACCGGAGACAGCCTTCCCAAAGAGCAAAACAAAGAGCAAAAGAGCCATACATAGGCCAAAAAGGAGATAAGCATAATCTATCCAGCGTCGATAGTCTAGGGCTATCGACAAGCCCGCCAGACAAAGTCCGATGAACAGAAAGACCGCCTGTTTGAGATAAACAGGATAGGAGCCTCCCGAACCTACAGTGGCTGTGGCGCTATAGAGGTTGAGGATCCCCAACCCACTCAATACCAGGGTCAACCCCACGATCCACCAATCCATTCTCGGCAAGGCGAGCGGCCTAAACCCCAAGGTTCTCTTCCCCCTTTCTGTATTTCTGAAAGTAGCCCTGGAGGATCTTCCGGGCAATGGGAGCAGCCACCGCCCCACCGTGACCTCCGTGCTCTACCAAGACCACAACGGCGACCCTGGGAGCTTCCACCGGGGCAAAGCAAAGGAACCACGCGTGATCCCGCTTATGATAGGGAAGCTCTTCCCTGCTCTTTCTGTCCTCTCCGACTTCCACCACCTGGGCGGTTCCGGTCTTCCCGGCCACGGACACCCCGGGGAGGCGGGCCCGCTGTCCCGTCCCCCTTGGATTCTCCACTGCAGCCCTCAACGCATCTCGAAGAAAAGCCAAGGTGCGTTCCTTGACGGGAACCCTCCGGATCTCATACCGCCCCCAAGGGCCCAGGGGAATGCCTTGGGCCGACTCGATGTGGTGAACCACCCGAGGGGTACGGATGAATCCTCCATTGGCCACCGCGCTGATCAGGACGAACTGTTGCAGGGGGGTTACCAGATTGAACCCTTGCCCAATGGCCAGGGAAAGGGTCTCCCCAGGGTGCCATCGGGACCCGAACTTCTTCTTTTTCCATTCCGCAGTGGGGACCAGCCCCCCTTTTTCCTCGTCGGGGTCGAACCCCGTGGGACTGCCAAGGCCGAATCCCCAAGCATATTTGGCGAGCCGGTCCACTCCCAATCTTTCTCCCAGTTGATAGAAAAAGACATCACAGGACTGTATGAGGGCATCCCGCAACCGGAGCCACCCATGCCCCGACTTCTTCCAACACCTAAACTCGCGGCTTCCCATTCGGTAATAACCCGGGCAGTAAAGCCTGGTCTTGAAATCGACAACCCCCTCCTCCAATGCGGCTGCCGCGGTGACGATCTTGTAGGTGCTACCCGGTGGGTATAGCCCCATAGTGACTCGATTCTGTAAGGGATGTTTGGGATCCCGAATCAGCTTCTTCCAGGTCTCAGGAGGCAGCCCCTTGGAAAAGAGGTTGGGATCAAAGGCCGGATGGGACACCATAGCCAGGATCTCCCCAGTCCGTGGATCCCCCACCACCACGGCACCGGCCCGATCTCCCAGTGCTTCCTCGGCCAGCCTTTGGATCTCTACATCCAGGGTCAGAACTACATTGGCTCCCGGCTGAAAATCCACCTCATTGAGGACCATCAACTGCCGACCTTGGGCATCCACCTCTACTTGGAGACCTCCGTCTCGTCCCCGAAGGAAGGGCTCCAGCCGCGACTCCAACCCTCGCTTTCCGATCCGATCCCCCACCCGATAACCTCTCTCTTTCCATTTCCGGAGCCGTTCCTTCGTGATTTCGCCGACATATCCCAGTAGATGGGCAGCCAACGGTCCATACGGATAGAATCTTCTGGGCTCCGCCTCTACCCAGACTCCGGGTAAATCCAAACGATGGTTCTCCACCCAAGCCACCTCTTCCCATGAAAGACCCTCCTGGAGGGGAATAGGACGAAACGGGGATCTCCTCCGGGCCAGCTTCACTTTCCGAAGGACTTCCTCTTTGTCCAACTTCAGATTGCCGTCTAGATGACGGAGGATCGCTTCCACATCCCGCATTTCGGCGGGAACACCGAGCAGACGGAATGAAGGAGAATTGTCCGCAAGGATCCTCCCCTTCCGATCGAAGATGATCCCTCGGGTAAAGGGAATCCGTCGAAGGCGGAGGCGGTTCTCATCCGATAGTCGGCAGAAACGATCCCCTTGGAGGATCTGCAGTTGCCATAGGCGCAACCCTAGGACAAGGAAGGAGACAGCGATTAGAACCAAGGCCCAACGGAACCGGCCCTTCCAAAGTTCCATGCCTTCCTGTTCATCTGGACGGAGATATTCCATCCTGCGCCCTACTCTGCCTTTCGGAAGAACTTTCTCCCCTTGGAAACAGCACGATGGACCTTGCGGGCCGCCTCAAAGAGAAAAGGGGCGGCAAGCCCCAATATCACGGCCTGTCTAAAGGCCTCCCATAGGGCAACCCCGTCAGGGATTAGATCTCCCTGAAAGAGGGAGTAGACCTGCGCCCAACACGCCCCGTAAAGGGCCCCCAAGACAAAAGAGACCAAGCTCACGGCAAAAGCCCCCTCCACCACGATGCCCTTCCGAAGCTGCTGCCCTAACAAACAGAGGAGGACCATTAGGATGGAGGAGATTCCAGGCTCGGACCCAGAGAAGACATCCAGGCTATAGCCCAGGAAAAAGGACAGGACAAGGCCTCGGATCTCCTCCAGATAAAACCCGGCATAGATGACGGTGGAGAGAACAAGGGGGGCCTTGCCCTCGGACCAGCCAGCGTGTCCCAAGAGGGTCGTCTGGAGCACGATCCAGAAAAGCCCCAACCCATAGAGGCTCAACGCATCCATGATTCGACCCTCTCTCCTCCCTCTACGAGCCTTCTGCCGCTGAAAGCCCCTCCTCAGCCTCCGGGCTCCGGAGGAGCACCAGGACTTCCTCCAAACGCCCGAAGTTGACCGAAGGAGCAACCTCCACTGATTGGAAGAGACCGAAAGGTTGCTTCTGTACCGCCACGACCCGCCCTACAAGCAGGCCCTTGGGATAGATTCCCCCCAAGCCAGAGGTAATGACCCGGTCTCCTTCCTTCACGTCAGCGGTACGGGCCACAAATTTCATGGTGCAGAGATCCTCTTCGCCCTTCCCCTCGAGGATCCCTCTGGTTCGACTCCGCTGGATCATCACGTCAATAGCACTATTTCGGTCTGTGATAAGGAGAACTTTCGACACCCCCAATGCGCACTCGATGGTCTGTCCCACCACTCCCTCCGGAGCCACCACAGGCATCCGCCTGGCCACGCCATGCCGTCTCCCCTTGTCGATGAGGACGGTCCGAAACCAACCCGTCGAGTCGTCACCGATAATCTGGGCAGCCATGGAAGGAACACCTAGATCCCCCCGGAAGGACAAAAGACGCCGCAGCCGCACATTTGCAGCCTTGAGTTCCTCGTAATCCGTAAGCTTTTGTTCTAGCTCCCTCAATCGTCGGTGGAGGTGTCGATTCTCCCGTTGTACATGGACCAAATTGACGTACCCGCTCCAAATGGAACGAACTGCCTCCGTCCCCCGCGTAAGGGACCACTGAAAGGGCTTCATTAGCGTAAAAAGGAATTCCTCGAAGGGACTGGGAGAAAGGAGTGCCCGACGATGGGCGGAGAAGACGGCCATCGCCATTACAATGAGCAGGGTGGAGATCCACAAGGCCTTATATCTGCGGAACCACATCTCATCGGCCGGATCGGGAGGACGGACGAAGCTTAGGATCGAAGGAGGACTTCTTTGAACAGATGGAGGTCGTCCAGCGCCTTTCCGGAGCCCAAAACCACGGTGGTGAGGGGGTTGTCCGCTATGGTGACGGGAAGCTCTGTCTCCTCTCGAAGGAGGGAGTCCAGATTCTTCAGCAGTGCCCCGCCGCCAGTCAAGACGATCCCCCGGTCGACGATGTCCGCGGCCAACTCCGGAGGGGTCTGCTCCAGAACGATCTTCACCGTCTCCACAATGGTGTTCAGTGGCTCCGCAATGGCCATCCGGATCTCTTCCGATCCAATGGTGAGGGTCTTGGGGATCCCCGCCACGAGGTCCCTCCCTTTGACCTCGATGGTGGTTTCCTGATCCATGGGATAAGCCGAGGCGACAGTCATCTTGATGGTCTCGGCAGTGCTCTCCCCGATCAATAAATTGTACTTCCTCTTGATGTACTGAATGATTGCCTGATCCATCTTGTCGCCGCCGACCCGGACCGACCTGCTGTAAACGATCCCGGAGAGGGAGATCACGGCCACCTCGGTGGTGCCCCCCCCGATATCCACGATCATATTGCATGTAGGCTCGGTAATGGGAAGCCCCGCTCCGATGGCCGCGGCGATGGGCTCCTCGATGATGTAAACCTCCCGAGCACCGGCGGACTCAGCCGACTCCTTGACCGCCCTCTTCTCCACCTGGGTGATCCCCGAAGGAACACAGATGATGATACGAGGTCTTACGAGACTGCTTCGATTGTGCACTTTGGTGATAAAATGACGAAGCATGGTCTCCGTGACTTCGAAGTCCGCGATGACACCATCCTTCATGGGCCGGATGGCCTCGATCTCTTCTGGCGTCCGACCCAACATGCGCTTGGCCTCTTCTCCCACGGCCACTACCCTCTTGATCCCTCGGGAGTCCCTCCTGACGGCCACCACCGAGGGTTCCATGAGGACGATCCCCTTACCTTTGACGTAGACTAGGGTGTTGGCCGTACCCAAATCAATGGCCAAGTCATTGGAGAAAAGCCCTAGGATGAAATCCAGCATGGCTTCGAGCCCCTTCCCTTCAAGTGCCGAATCTCGGGTAACCCATGGCTTGTGCCCCTTGTGAGACAGCGTCGTCAGGATAGCAGAGTTAGACGGGGGTTTCAAGCGAAACTGCGCAAAACATCTTGATATTTTGTGCAATTCCCTCCGGTTTTACCCCCAGGCCCTAACCAGATCTGGCCCCCCTCTCCACGACCGATATGTCCAAATCTAGAGCCACAATGGGGGAATGGTTAAAAACGGGGCTCTCCTCGGACTTGCTTTCCCAGTCCATCTGAGAGAAGGAGCTCCCTCCAGACCTCATACATCTTAGCGATACCAAAGGACGGATAATCGTGACTCCCTACCAGAACCCCGTGGAGGTGTCAAGGGGCCGTGGTCGGAGGAGCCTAATCTGGATCCTCTTCGACGAGGGTCCCAAGAACGCTTGCGATCTCAAAGCAGGAAATCGCCCCCGGACGGAGGATCCTGGGGGGCCATCGGGTGCAATCCAGGACCGTGGATGGAAGTGCCCCCTGGGTCCTCCCAGCGTCCAGGATGACATCCACTCCTTGTGCGATGCAGGGATCCAGCTCCTCGATCCTGGTCGGAGGCGGTCTTCCAGAGAGATTGGCGCTGGTGCCTACGATGGGAGCTTCCAAGAGACGGACCAATTGTTGGGCCACNGGGTGGGAGCTCCAACGGACACCGACCCCTCCGCTGGACCCCAAAAGGCCCAATGGTAGGCCTTCTCTGGGTGGAAGGACGAGGGTCAAGGGACCGGGCCAGAACCTCGGGATCAACGGCTCCACATGGGCAGGAACGGCCTCGACCACCATCTCCAGACGGTCGAGCCCGTCGATGAGGCAAAGAAGAGGAAGAGAGTGAAGCCTGCCCTTGAGCCGGAAGACGGCTTCAAGGGCATCTTTACGAAGGGCGTGCGCCCCCAACCCATAGAATGTCTCCGTAGGGAAGACGACGAGCCTATCTTTCCTCAGAGCCTCCACAGCCTTGAGGAGAGCAAGCCTCCACGGCCCCTTTTCCCTCAATCGAAACCGAAGGGGGGGGGTCTCCTTACCCGGCTCCTTTCCATTCATGGGGCTCAGGACGAAGTGGCACCGGGGTCGGTCTCCCCGGAAGAAGCTTCCACCCGAGCGGCCTTCTCCTCCACGGACCGCCTTAGCCTCTCCCGGAATCTCCGAAGCCTCTCCTGAATGGATGGATCCGAAAGCCCCAGGATCTGAGCGGCCAGGATGCCCGCGTTGCGCGCCCCGCTCTTCCCCACCCCCATGGTGGCCACCGGGATGCCGGGAGGCATCTGCACGGTGGAAAGGAGGGCATCCCATCCGCGGAGAGGAGACCCCTCAAGAGGCACCCCGATGACCGGTAGGATCGTATGCGCCGCCATCACTCCGGCCAAGTGCGCCGAGGCCCCGGCCCCGGCTATGATTACGGAGATCCCTTCCTCCAGGGCTCTTTCGGCCAGATCCAGGGCACGTCTCGGCGTCCGATGGGCCGAGGCCACCGTTATCCTACTGGGGATTCCAAGCTGATCCAGGACCTCCTTCGCCTCTCTCATGGCAGGAAGGTCCGAGTCACTCCCCATTACGATCAGTACACGTGCACGTTCATCCACTCCAGCCTCCCAGACGATCCAGGGCCTTTTTCCCGATGTCCCTCCTATAATGGACCCCGTCCCATCGAATCTTGCCAACGGCCTTATAGACCCTCTCGACGGCCTCCCCAATCCCCCGGCCCTTGGCTGTCACTCCCAAAACCCGCCCACCAGCCGTGACGATCCGGCCACCCTGGACGGCCGTCCCAGCGTGAAAGACCACCACATTCTCCATCCTTTGAGCCTCTTCCAGTCCCTCTATGGGCACCCCTTTCTGATAGGGCCCAGGATATCCTTGGGACGCCATAACTACGCAGACCGCTGCATCGGAGTCCCACTCCACGTGGGCCTCCTTCAGGGTCCCCGCACGGGCCGCCTCAAGCAGAGGCACCAGATCGCTTCGAAGACGGACTACCAGGGGCTGCGCTTCAGGGTCACCGAAACGGACATTGAACTCCAAGACCTTGGCCTCCTGCCCCCTGATCATCAGGCCTGCATAGAGGATCCCGCGGTACGGTGTCCCCTCTCGGGCCATGGCCCGTACCGTAGGAATCATGATGCGTTCCATGACCTGATCGTGAAGCTCGTGGGTGACCACGGGAGCGGGGGAATACGCCCCCATGCCCCCGGTGTTGGGCCCTGTATCCCCGTCGAAGACCGCCTTGTGATCCTGAGAACTGGGAAAGGGGACCACTGCCTCCCCATCGGTGATGGCCAGAAATGAGGCCTCCTCTCCCTCGAGGAACTCCTCGATCACCACCTTCTGGCCTGCCTCACCGAAGGCCCTCTCCACCATGATGCGATCCACGGCCTCCAGGGCCTCGTCCAGGGTTCTACACGGAAAGACACCCTTTCCCGCTGCCAGACCATCGGCCTTGACCACCGCTGGCGCTCCCCGCTTCCTCAGATAGGCCTTGGCCTCCTCGGGGTCGGAAAAGACCTCGAACTCCGCGGTAGGAATCCCGTATCTCCTCATCAGCTCCTTTGCAAAGGCCTTGCTCCCCTCCAGGCGGGCCGCCCCTGCACTCACCCCGAAGACGGCAAGTCCTTCTTCCTCGAAGCGATCGGCAAGTCCGCGCACCAGGGGCTCTTCGGGACCTACAACGGTAAGATCGATCCCCTCCCTTTGGGCAAAGGCCAACAGGGCTTCCACGTCGTTGGCGGGGATCGGAAGGCAATGGGCTTCGCTGGCGATCCCGGCATTTCCCGGCGCGCAATATACCTCATCCACGAGGGGGCTCTGTCGAATCTTCCACACCAGGGCATGTTCTCTGCCCCCTCCGCCTACGACCAGCACCTTCATGGATGGAAACCTCCTTTACGAATTCCGCGACCCAGGTGGAACCCCGCCCTTCATGACCTAGTAGGACTCTACCCGATCCCTCAAATAGGAGGCGATGGCGGCATCGTACTTGGAAGTAAGTTCAAAGGCCTTGACCGCAAGGGCCCGTGCCATCGCCTTCCGGATCTTTCCCCCAGACTTCTGCAGCTCCTCGGCCACCACCCCATAGTCGTCTGGGTCCACCACTACAGCCACTGCATCGTGGTTCTTGGCTGCGGCCCGGATCAGGCACGGCCCTCCGATGTCGATCTGCTCCACTGCCTCCTCCATCGTGCATCCGGGTCTGGCCACGGTGCGCTCGAAAGGATAGAGATTTACCACCACAAGGTCGATGGGACGAATCCCATGCTCTTGGAGCTGCATCATATGCCCTTTCCGATCCCTCCGGGCTAGAATCCCCCCGTGGATCCGCGGGTGAAGGGTCTTGACCCTCCCTTCCAACATCTCTGGGAACCCCGTCACCTCCGAGACCTCCACAACGGACAGGCCCGCATCCCTGAGGGTTCGGGCCGTACCCCCTGTGGAGACGATCTCGACCTCCAACTTTTGGAGCTCCAAGGCGAACTCCGTCAACCCCCGCTTTTCCGAAACGCTCAGAAGTGCCCTTCGGACTTCAAATGTCTCTTCCTTATCCATCGCCCTTCCCTCTCCTGGTTGCTGACTCCATCCTCCTGAATCCCTAAGCTCTATTTTACCTCCCACTCGAACACCCCGTCCCAATGGGCAGGAGGAGGAAACCGTCTGAGATGTCGGCATCGCTCCACATAGAGAAGCGAAGGGGGGTCTTCCGGCCTCTTATCCAAGACCCTCTGAAAGCACTCCTCAGCACGGATCCATTCCCTCTCTCGATAGAGTGCCAAACCCTCCTCGAAGTCGGGCAACCAGCCTTCGTCCTCGGCAGGAACGCCCCTACGCCCCAAGATCTCGTAAATCCTCACCGGCTTGGCCTTTCCCTTGACCCTGACCCAGTCCACCTCTCTGCACAGGAACTCCCCTCGAACCCTCTCCTCTGTGAACTCGCTGATCAGGATATGGGTCCCGTAGGCCTTATTGAGCCCCTCAAGTCGCGAGGCCAAGTTCACGGAATCCCCTATGACCGTGTAATCGAACCTTTTGGCCGACCCCATATTGCCTACCACCATCTCTCCCGTGTTGATGCCGATACCGATGTCGATGCGAGGCATCCCCTGATCCTCCCACTTCTTCTGGAGGGCCTTCAGTTCATCCATCATATCCAGCGCTGTCTGACAGGCCTTCAAGGGATGATCCTCCTGTGGGAGAGGGGCCCCGTAGATGGCCATCAGGGCGTCCCCGATGTATTTATCCAGGGTCCCTCCGTACCGGAAGACCACACCGGTCATCTCAGTCAGGTATTCGTTCAGGAGGTGGACTAGCCTTTCCGGCGAGAGGGACTCTGAAATGGAAGTAAAGCCCCTTATGTCGCTGAAGAGGACGGTGAGCACCTTCTGCTCCCCCCCCAATCTCAGGGCCTTCGGGTCCTTGAGGATCTCATTGACCACCGCTGGGGTGACGTAGAACTGGAAGGCTCCCTTGATCTTGCGTTTCTCCCTCTCTTCATGGATGTATCGAAATAGACTTACCCCAAGGAAGCTTAACGGGATCAAGAGACTGGGGTAAATGACGTTGAGCCAATATCCCCAGCGGGCCATAACCCATGAGTTGACATAGAGGTTACCCACGAAGAGGGCCAGCATCACGATCCCACCCGAAACGGGGCGCATCCGGGGATAAGCCCATCCCAGGACCATCCCCATCAGGAGCAAAAAGAGGAGGTCCATCAAAGCGGCCCACTCGGGCCGTATGATGTAATCCCCCTCAATGAGATTGTCGATGATGTTGGCATGGATCTCCACCCCGGGGAAGATGGCGGAAAGGGGGGTCACTCGAAGATCGAAAATCCCCGTGGCCACCGCTCCGATCAATACTATCTTGTCCCGGATCCGTGAGGGATCCACCCGATGTCGAAGCACATCCACCGCCGAAATCCAAGGGAAAGTTCCCTGCTTGCCTCGATAATTGATGTAAAAGAACCCCATTTCCGTAGTGGGGATCCATTGCTCCGCCCTTTGGATCCCGGCCACTCCGAATTCTTCCAGGTGAAGGATCCATCGGTCGGGATCTCCCGCATACCGCAGGGTCTGCAATGAGAGCGGAGGGAGATAATACCCTCGATACTCCATCACCAGGGGGACCGAACGGACGACCCCATCGATGTCGGGGACCATGTTGAAGAACCCGAAGGCCTTTCCCGCGTTGGCAATGGTTGGGATGTTTCCCTTCATAAAGAAGGGCCTGGGCAGATGAGGGACCTGCCGAAGGGACCGAGGCTTGCGGATCAAGGGATACTCGCTCTGGCGGATCAGGGGAGGGAGTTGCCCGGAGTCTTCTTGGATGTGGGGGACCTCTTGAGGATTCATGATGAAGAAGTTGCCCAACACTACCCGCCCGGAAGAGGCGATGGCCTCGGCCAGGACTCGATCGGGCTGGATCTTGGATGAGATACTCCGCAGGAATTCGTCCAACTCCTTGTGCTTGATGGCCAGGGCCTCGTATCGGCTCTGGATTTCCTGAAGTAGAGGTAAGTGCTCGGGGGACTCAGCGGCCCCGTACAGAGAATCTAGCACTCCCATGCGACGTTCCGGCTCGGGCCAGACCACATCCAATCCGATCACCCGTGCCCCGTATTCCGAGAGGATCTCGATGAGCCGCGCCATTAAGATGCGGGACCAGGGCCACTGACCCAGTTCCTCCAGGCTCTTCTCATCAATGACCACAAGTACAACTCGGCCCGTCGTAGGAAGAGAACCTCTCCAACGCATGCGAAGGTCATAAGCCTTAAGCTCAAAGACCTCCAGGAAGGAAGGTCGAAAAAGATAGATCAGACAGAGGAGAAAAGAGAGGAAGAGGCTGACCCGAAAGGCACTCAGGCGAAACCATCTCCTCAGGGCAAAGGGCATCTCTCCATCCCAGAGTCGAAATGCGGCCCGAGTACACCGTAGTTTCCAGGGAAAGTCAACCCCGACACAGCGGAA
The DNA here is from genome assembly GCA_002010915.1 of Desulfarculaceae bacterium JdFR-97. GTDB lineage: Bacteria > Desulfobacterota > Desulfocorpusculales > Desulfocorpusculum > Desulfocorpusculum > JdFR-97. The sequence continues at coordinate 47,667 of MTPG01000106.1, forward strand.
CGTCCCACAGGCCCTCGCCTCGCCTTCTCCTCGTGCAGTCGGTCAAAAATCTTCAGAACTTGGGTGACCCCTCACCGGTCCGAGTCTGTCCCCACGCGACAAGGACCTGGTTTCCAGGGGGGCAAGGAAGGACCCTGCACCCCACATTGTCCTGTATTGGATCCTCTGCTAGGATGGAACCACGCGAGGACCTTTAGAAACCTTCACTCTTCTAGAGGATGAATCCGAGATGGGCCATGGACGGATCGTCCCCATCTGACCTTTACGACGTGGCCGTGAGCCTTCCTCTGGAAGGGAGCTTCTCCTATCAGCTCCCCTCCTCTCTCAAAGGGAGGGTCCGCGAGGGATGTCTGGTCTGGGTCCCCTTCGGACGGCGCCGAATCCTAGGAGTCGTCCTGGGCCCCACCCTCTGCCCTCCTTCCCGGGACACCAAAGAGATCCTGCAGCTTGTAGAGGAAGAGCCCGTCCTCTCCCCCCACGAGCTTCGTTGGTATCGCTGGGCCTCGGGCTACTATCTTCATCCACTGGGAGGGATCCTGAAAACCGCCCTCTCGGCACTGACGGGAAGGAGGGCCTGCGTACGGTTGACGCTCACGGAGATGGGGCGCCGCGTTCTACGTTCCTCTCACCCTCCAGAGGGGCTCGAGCTCTTGGAATCATCGCCCAATGGAATTCCATTCCAGAGACTGGAGAAGTTGTGGGGGATCGACCGGGCTGAGGAACGGATATCTCTATGGAGGAAACAAGGTTGGGTGAATATCCGGCTTGAGGCCTCGCCGGGGGTCGGTGGAGACACGCGGCTATGGGCCGCCATCACCTCCCAAGGAAGGCGATGCCTCGCAACAGGAGAAGAACACCTCGGCACCAAGCAGTGGAGGGTCCTTCGGGAATTAAGCCACGGCCGGGAGACCGCAGTCTCCATCCTGGAGAAGTCTCTGCCCGGCGCCCGTTCAAGCCTCAAGGGTCTTCAGCGGAAAGGCCTCGTGCGCCTTCGGCGTGGGGGTCCCCACTCGGTTATTCCTTCCCCTTCCCCTCCGCCCCCGTCCCCTGTCCTTACGGCTCATCAGCGGGAAGCCCTGAAGCCGATCCACGAGGCCCTTGTGGAAGGCCGTTTCGCTCCTTTCCTCCTTTGGGGTGTGACGGGAAGTGGAAAGACCGAGGTCTATCTGCGTGCCGTCCAGGCCTGTGTGAAGACTGGCAGGGAAGCCATTGTGCTGGTCCCGGAGATCTCCCTCACCCCTCAGATGATCAGCGAGTTTCGATCCCGGTTCGGGGACCGCATCGCGGTCCTCCACAGCCGACTCTCCCCCTCCGAGAGGTCGAGCATGTGGCGGGCCATCTGGAAGGGGGAGCTCCCGGTGGTCCTGGGGGCCCGAAGCGCCCTCTTCGCCCCCTGCAGACGTCTCGGTCTGCTCATCGTGGACGAGGAGCACGACGCTTCTTATAAACAAGAAGAAGGCTTCCGGTACCACGCCAGGGATATGGCCCTCATGAGGGGGAAGCTCTCCTCCGGAGTCGTGATCCTAGGGTCCGCGTCCCCATCTCTGGAGACCTTTCACAACTCGCAGTCGGGCAAGATCCGATGCCTGGTGCTTCCTGAGCGGATCGACGGACGTCCTCTGCCTCCGGTGGAGGTGGTGGATCTACGGGGGCTTCGCTCCTCCTCGGATGGGCCTGCCATCCTGTCCCCGGCCCTTGAGACGGCCTTGAGGGAGACCTTAGACCGGGGGCAGCAGTCCCTCCTCTTTTTGAATCGGAGGGGATATGCACCGGTGCTGGTATGCACCGAATGCGGGGAGGTTCTGCGATGCAGTCGCTGCGAGGTATCCTTGGTCTATCACCGATCCGAAGGAGTCCTGAAGTGCCACTACTGCGGGGGAAAACGTCCAGCTCCTGCAATGTGCCCTTCATGCGGGGGATTTGAGGTTCGGACCCTCGGGTTCGGCACCGAGGCCTTGGAGGCGGAGATCCGAAGGCGTTTCCCAGAAGCGAGGATCCTGAGGATGGACCGGGACACCACCACCCGGAAGCACGCCCATAAGGAGATCCTAGAGACTTGGAGAAAGGGAGAGGCCGACATCCTCATTGGAACCCAGATGGTGACCAAGGGACATCATGTCCCCAACGTAACTCTAGTGGGCGTGGTCTTGGCCGATCTCTCCCTGAATCTCCCGGACTTCCGGTCAGCCGAGCGCACCTTCCAACTGCTTCTTCAGGTGTCGGGCAGGGCCGGAAGGGGAGAACGACCGGGTAGGGTCATCGTTCAGACCTATCGCCCCGACCATCCGAGCATTCATTGTGCGGCCTCTCAGGACTATCTGGGCTTCGCCTTCAGGGAGTTGAAGGCCCGCCGAGAAGCCGGATATCCTCCTTTTTGGCACCTGATCCTCTTTCGAGTGACCGGCACATGCGAGGAGGACACCACACGGGCGGCCGACCGTCTGGGGGAGATCTCTCGGGCCTATTGCCAGGCATCCGAGGAGATGGTCTGTCTCGGACCCTCTCCTTCTCCACTGGCCCGCCTCAAAGGCCGCTATCGATGGCAGCTCCTCCTGAAAGGGAGGACGCGCCCCCCGCTCAAGGAGGCTGCTCGGCGGATCCTGAAGGAGCTGACCTCCTGCGCCGCCAGCCGCCGCGTGCGGATCCAGGTGGACGTCGATCCGCAGACATTTCTGTGAAGCCCACGGGATCGCCCTCATTCACCAGGAGGTTCGAGGTGAAGGAATGAAAAGGATCCGAGTAAAAATCAACGAACGGTGGCACCAGCTCGACCCCTCCATGGACCTCCTTGGATTGAGGGATCGGTTCAAGCCGGACGCGGATCTCATCATCTACAATGGTTTTCCCAAGGCAGAAGCCATCCCCCTTCAAGATGGGGATGAGGTGGTGTTGATCCGTCGAGGCGAGATCCCCTCCCGAGAAGAACTAGAGGCCCAGATGATGGCCCGTCACACTCCGGGGGTTCATGAGCGAGTCAAAAAGGCCTGGGTCGGAATCGCTGGACTCGGAGGCCTTGGCTCATCGGTGGCCGTGGCCCTCGCCAGGGTCGGGGTCGGTCATCTTGTCCTGGTGGACTTCGACGTCGTGGAACCAAGCAACCTCAACCGGCAACAATACTTCATCGACCAGATCGGCATGTCGAAAGTCGAGGCCATGAAGGTCAACCTGTCTCGGGTCAATCCTTACATCGAAGTGGTGGGACACTGCGTTCAGCTGGACCCAGAGAACATTCCCCACATCTTCGCCCGAACCCCCATTGTGGTGGAGGCCTTCGACCGGGCCGACATGAAGGAGATGCTCATCTCCACCGTGCTGGACCGCATGCCCGGGCACGTGGTTGTGGCGGCCTCCGGGCTGGCCGGCTACGGGCCCAACAACACCATCCGGACGGAACGGATCGCCCAAGGCCTTTACATCGTTGGGGATCAGGTCAGCGCAGCCAGACCGGGTCAGGGATTGATGGCCCCTAGGGTGGGCATCGCAGCTCATCATCAGGCCAATCTGGTGCTTCGCCTCATCCTGGGGGTCAGCGATGATGAACTCTAGGGAATCTGGATGGAATGCTCAGTCCAGATACTCCTCGCGGACCGGGGAGAAGACCTCGATGATCACAGCGTCTTCCAAGACCTCGGCCGAATGGGGGAGATTCCCGGGGATGTTCCAACTGTCTCCTGGCCCCACCTCGATCCGTCTCCCTTCCACTCGGAACACTACTCGCCCCGAAACCAGATATCCGGTCTGTTCGTGAGGATGACTGTGCTCCGGAAGGACTGCGCCCTCCTTGATGCGGAACTCCGCAAGGAGGGTCCTCTCGCCGTAGACCAGAGTCTTAAAACGAATCCCTTCTACCAGGTCTCGATAACCCTCTCCGTCCTTCCTTTTATAAAACCGCGCCGACATCTTCCCTCTTCCTCCTAAGATTCGGGAAAACAACCTCCTCTTGCGTCGTCTCTTCCTACAATTTTTCTCATTTTAAGTGCAACCCTATTAAAGAAAAAGGGTTGTGGCGCTTAATCCCACAACCCCTTAATTTTATTGGTGCCGGAGGAGAGACTCGAACTCTCACGGGGGTGAACCCCAGGGGATTTTGAGTCCCCCGCGTCTACCAATTCCACCACTCCGGCCCGCAACGCCGCACTCGTCACTATTATAAAAAGGAGCTCCAAGAGCTGTCAATGAAGAAACGCCTTGACAAACCGACCCAAAACAATATAATTACAATATCTTGTGGGGCTGTAGCTCAGCTGGGAGAGCGCGTGAATGGCATTCACGAGGTCGTGGGTTCGATCCCCATCAGCTCCACCAGAGAGGCCCATCTCCAAAATGTAGGAGAGAAGGGCCTCTTTCCCTTTTAGGGTAAAAAGCCTTGTCTCCCCACATTCCCATACAGACAGCCCTTCAGGCGCTCCTTCAGAATCATCGCAAGGATTAGAGATGCCGCTTCTTCTTCAAAATTCCACGGTCTCGATCTTGGCTTTGGATTTGAGGTCCTCTACATAGGCCCTCACGGCATCCTGCCCCTTTTTGCGCTTCAGATAGGATTCGATCTTTGACTTTGCCTCTTCAAAGGGGACCAGATGGGCTGGGCGTTTATCCACCACCTTCACCAAATGGTACCCGAAACGGGTCTCGATGGGCTCACTGACCTTGCCCTTCTCCAGGGAGAAGGCCACCTTCTCGAACTCGGGGACCATCTTCCCTCGGGGGAAGTAGCCCAAATCCCCCCCTCGAGGGGCGGACCCATCCTGGGATATCTCTTTGGCCACCTCCTCGAAAGACTCCCCGTTTCGAATCCGCTTGGCCGCCTCTTGGATAACCTTCAAGGCCTCTTTTTTCTGTTGATCTGTAGCATTGGAAGGAAACCGAACAATGATATGACGTACTCGCACCTCTTCGGGGACCTGGAAATATTGAGGATTGGCCTCATAGAATTCTCGAACCTCTCCAGGCTCCACTTTGACCTTGCTCAAGACCTCCTGATCGAAGAGCCGTTGGATCCGCAAAGACTTCTCCACATCTTTCCGATAACGCTGAAGCGTCAGCCCCCGAGCCTTAAGAGCCTCCTCCAATTTCTCCTTTCCTCCCACTCGCTCCTCGATCTTCTTCAGCCTTTGTTCTACATCTTGAGGTTCCACATGAAGCTGGATCTCATCTGCCCTTTGGGTCAACAGCTCCACTACGATGAGCTGATCCAGGGTGGCCCGCTTCATGGCCTCAGGAGATACGGGCTCTCCCGCCATGCCGGTCCCCATGCGGTCCATTTCCCTTTGTTTGTAGAGTGTACTGTAGGCCTCTCCACTAATGGGCTTCCCGTTCACCCTGGCAACCACATCAGGGACCTGCTGCAAGGCCTTCGACTCTTTTTCAGCGGCATCAGCCGAGAAGAGGAGGCCTGTAACTCCCAACAATAAAGAAAAAACCAAAATCATGCCCTTTTTCATGCGCTTTCTCCTTGAAAATTTGAAAAACCTCCGGTGGGATGGATTTCCTCCCCCTGTAGATCCTCTTTGCTTACCTTACCTGTCCTCCACCTCCCTGTCAAACTCTAACCCAGACCAATAGGCACGTCTTGTGATCCTCCTTCCCCCGTGGTAATGTCCTCCTCTATGGAGGAGGCTCCTCGTCCCATTCCGGCATCCACGGTCATTTTGGCCCGACAAGGTCTCGGTGGCATCGAGGTCTACCTGATGAAAAGGAGCGAGGGGAGCTCTTTTATGCCGGGCCGCTACGTCTTCCCTGGGGGAAGAGTAGACACCGAAGACCGGCTCCTGGATTATTGGCTCCCTCGTGTGGACCTTGCCCCATCCCAGATGGAAGCCCGCTTGGGAGGAAGTGGCCTCTCCTCCCTGCAGGATGTGGTGGGCTACGCCATCGCCGCCGTCCGTGAGACCTTCGAGGAGGCGGGAGTCCTTTTGGTCCGCCCTTCAGAAAACTCGGAAAGGGAGAAAAGCCAACCTCAACCTCACCAGAGAGAGGAGAAAGGAAGGTTTAGGGTTGCCGTGGAAAATAGCGGATTTCCCATCGCTCTCTCGGCCCTGCGACGGTGGTCCCATTGGATTACTCCCAAAATACGAAGACGCCGATACGACACGAGGTTCTTTCTGGCTCCTATGCCAGCGGAGCAGCAATGCCGCCCGGACCATCAAGAGGCTGTAGCCGGAATTTGGATGCCCCCGAGAGACGCCCTCCTCGGCAACCTCCGGGGGGAGATCCCCCTGAGTCCTCCTACTCTGGTCACGCTTAAAGAACTGCTCGCCTTTTCCGATTTGGACGGCCTCCTCCATGAGGCAGGGCAAAGACCTTGGGGGGAGAGGCGTCTTCCCCAATTGATCCCCCTGCGGGAGGGGGCACTTCTCCTTTTACCATGGGACCCCTGCTACGGCCAACACGGGAAGGAGGTGGAGTGGAAGGTCGGGCGAGAAATTACAGCCCCAGAGGAGCCCTTCTCCCGGCTTTGGTTCGCGGGAGGAATATGGAGACCCATCCGCATCTGATACCTTAAGATGGTATTCAAACTTCACTCCACGAGCAATCTCCTCTGTCACGCTTGAAAAGAAGAATCCCTACCATCTTGCTGAACCGGCTCTAAGGGTCTCGAAGCACCTGTGGGGCTCGGAGGCATGAAAATAATAGATCTCAGTGCTCCATCGCCATAAATACACTGACCAGCTTTCTGTGATGGAAAGCCTGAGAAGTGCCTCGGGTAGGTCACCACAGAATCCGTCCCGACTTTCGTGGAAAAAGGAGATGGCGTAATCTCCTGGTGGAAGAAAGAAGCGGCCTGAGGGCCGTAAGAGAGGAGGTTACGCCATGGAGAAG
>MTPG01000070.1 GCA_002010915.1 Desulfarculaceae bacterium JdFR-97
CTTTGAGCTGATGAAGGCCGGTGAGGTGGAGACCCGGATCGGGGCCTCGGTGGCCAAGGGCCTCACCCGGTTCGTGGGTCGAAAAAACTCCATGGCCGCCCTTATGGATGCCTTTGAAAAGGTGAAATCAGGGTCAGGNCAGGTGGTAGGGCTGGTTGGTGAGGCCGGTGTGGGGAAATCCCGGCTCCTTCTGGAATTTGGGAACCGACTGCCTCAGGATGACTTCACCTATCTCGAAGGGCGGTGCCTCCATTACGGTGGCTCTATGCCCTATCTACCTATAATTGATATTTTAAGATCCTACTTTGAGATCAAAGATGGAGATCGTGAATTTATCATCAAGAAAAAGATAATGGATAAGGTTCTCCAACTTGATGAGAGATTAGAGTGCGTCCTGCCGCCATTGCAGGAGATCCTATCTCTAAAGGTAGAAGATGAAACCTATTTAAAACTCGAACCCGCACAGAAAAGAGAGAGGACCTTTGAGGCCATTCGGGACCTATTTGTTCGGGAGAGCCAGGATAAGCCACTTGTTCTTGCTGTAGAAGACCTTCACTGGGTCGACAAGACTACGGAGGCGTTGTTGGACTATCTCATTGGATGGCTGGCCAATGCCAATATCTTGTTGATCCTCCTCTACCGGCCAGAGTATACCCATCANTGGGGGAGCAAATCCTATTACAACAGAATCGGTCTGGATCAACTGACCGCTGAATCAAGCGCTGAGCTTGTGCAAGCCATTCTCGAAGGAGGCGAGGTTGTTCCAGAACTTAGAGAACTCATCCTTGGCAGAGCGTCAGGAAACCCTCTCTATATGGAGGAACTCACTCACACTTTACTGGAGAACGGCTCCATTCACAGGAAGGTTAATCAATATGTTTTAAGTAGGAAGACCTCAGATATTCAGGTACCTGTTACCATCCAGGGTATCATCGCCGCAAGAATGGATCGATTAGAAGATAACTTAAAGCGGACCATGCAGGTTGCATCCGTCATTGGAAGAGACTTTGCCTTTCGCATTCTTCAGACCATAACGGGTATGCGAGAGGAGCTTAAATCTTACCTCCTCAACCTCCAAGGCTTGGAGTTCGTCTACGAGAAGAGGCTTTTCCCGGAGTTGGAGTATATCTTCAAACATGCCTTAATCCAAGAAGTTGCCTATAACAGTCTACTTCACAAGAGGAGAAGGGAAATTCACGAAAGGATAGGAAAGGCCATAGAGCAGATTTACGCGGATAGGTTGGAAGAGTTCTACGGGATGCTGGGCTATCATTATTCAAAGAGCGAAACCCATGAGAAAGCTTACCAGTACTTGGTGCAGGCCGGCGATGCCGCGGCCCGCATGTATGCTTACGCCGAAGCCCGGCTGCACTATGCGCGGGCGTTGGAAGCCCTGGCACAGTTGCCGGACACGGAAGAGAACCAGCGGCGGAGCGTGGATGTGCTGATCAAGCAAGTTAGTTCATCCTGGCGTGCGGACCCCCTGAAGCAGAACATGACACGCCTGACTGAGGCGGAGCGCCTGGCGAAAAATTTGCCCGGTCCCGACGGGACAGCGGGTGGCGACCGGCTGCGCCTGGCGCGCATTCACTACTGGATGGGGCGTATCCATTATGGAGCCAACAAAATGCATGAAGCAATCGGGTATTTCCAGCAGGTAATGGAGATGGCGGAGGAGTTGGATGATCCGGAACTGTTGGTCACCCCTTACCTTACAATCGGTGCGGTCATGGTAGTTCAAGGACATCTAGACAAAGGCAAGGCACTGCTTAGTAAGGCGATTCCGGCGTCGGCGCAAATGGGTAAGTGGCCGGAATGGGCTCGCGCGGTGGGCCATCGCAGTTATGCGCTCTCGATGTCAGGAGACTGCGCAGCAGGGGTGGCCGAGGCGCAACGGGCCGTCGCCCGGGCCAAGGAGATAAATTCTCTCGGTGACATCGCAATGACTAATGTCTTCCTAAGCGTTGCTTACATCTATGCTGGAGATCTACCCCAGGCAATAGAAGCCGGTCGCAAGGGGGCGGAAGCGGGTGAACAGTCCAATGAACGGATCTTTGTCTGTCTGGGAAACGCCTGGCGAGGCTGGGCCGAGGGCCGCGCCGGGGATTTCGAGGCTGCCGTAGTCAGCATGGCACAGTCGCAAGCAGTCTCACAGGAGCTCGGTGGGCAGATTATCGCTGCCGACTGGATCGCCGCCATCAACGCCGAAATCGCCTTGGGCATGGGGCGTGTCGAAGAGGCCCTCGCCCTGGCCGAGCGAGCCATCGGCATCGCCCAAAAGATGGGCGGCATATTTGCAGAAGGTCTGGCCCGCCAGGTGCGGGGACAGGCTTTAGCTGCGCTGGCCCCACCACGCTGGGATGAAGCCGAGGCCCAGTTAACGGAAAGCCTGCGCCTGTTGGAGTCTGGGCAACATAGGGTTGAGGCAGCACGCACGCACGTGGCCTGGGGCAGCGTCTGCCGTGACAGGGGGGACCTCGCCGCCGCGCGCTCGCATTGGGAGCAAGCAGCCGCGCAGTGGGAAGCCAGCGACCTGACCCACGAACTGGAGCGTACTCGTGCACTCATTAAAGCAATTATCTTAGAGCGCGGCTCGTAGAGCTTTACCCATTTCAGCTCAAAGCAAAAATGGGTAAATAGGAACGGCCTCCCGGCCGGGATGGATCGCGACCATGGGGTGGCCCCTACATGTGGACCGGAACATCGGTTCTGAATGAACTTTTCGTTTGTTGCAAAAGGGAAATGGGGCCCCGGGCTGCCGTCCGGTCCTCGAGCAGGCGGGGTCTATGCCATGGCCCAGGTTACAAGGACATGGCAGCCAGGTTGGGGCTGTAAAGGAGGTTGGATATGAAGAGGTTGCAGGTGGGGAGGGAGTGGTTATCCCGCATTATTCCCCTGATGGTGAATAATGCAGGCCGGCTTCCTGTTTCGGGTCGCAAAAGATCATCTTCTGGGAGAGNCCCTTACCCTTCTCTTTGCCGATGTCGTCAGGTGGACGGGAGTGGATGGGGGACACAATCCATCTTCAGAAATNCGCGAACCAGAAAAAGGGCTCTCGAAGGTCAGAATGTGGTGGTTACAGACCGGCCTTCTTCTCCTGCTCGGTCCGGGCCAAGGAAGGCCCCTTCTCCTCCAGCCACGCGAGAAATGTCTCTACTTGACGACGGAATTCGGGGAGGTCGGCCTTCCGTACGGGGTCGGCACTGGGAAAGTTCACCTTTAAGGGGTTGACGAATCGGCCGTTCTTTAGGAGCCGAAAGTCCAGATGAGGGCCGGTGGCCAGGCCTGTCTTGCCCACGTAGCCGATGACCTGACCCTGCCGGACGTACCTTCCGCTTCGGATGCCCTTGGCGAAGCGGTGGAGGTGGCCATAGGTGGAGGTGTAGGTGCTGTTGTGGCGGATCTTGACGAAGCGTCCGTATCCACCCTTCCACCCAGCGAAGACGATCCTGCCGTCGCCGATGGCTCGCACCGGGGTCCCGAGAGGGGCGGCGTAGTCCACCCCCAGATGGGGACGATAGATCTTCAGGATGGGATGGAGGCGCCGACGGCTGTAGCTGGAGGAGATGCGGGTGAACTTCAAGGGTGACTTGAGGAAGACCTTCCGAAGCGACCTGCCGTCCATGTCATAGTAGTCAGCGCGGCTGTTCTGCCCCTGAAAGTAGATGGCCCAGAAAGTCTTCCCTTGGTTGTGAATCTCGGCGGCCAGGATTCTCCCGTGTCGGACCGGTTTTCCATCCAGGTACTTCTCCTCGAAGAGGACCCGAAACCGGTCTCCCCTTCGCATGTCCACATGGAAATCGATGTCCCAACCGAAGATCTCGGCCAACTCCAGGGTCAGGGCCGGGGGGAGTCCCGCCTCGTCGGCGGCCAGAAAGAGAGAGTCCTCGATAACCCCTTGGACTACTCGGTGTCGGATCTGNAAGGCGTAGGGTTCCTTTCTGGCGTGGAGTTCCCCCTCGCGTCGCTCCACCACCAAGCGACTCTCTCCATCCAGGTCCAGCTCCAGCCGGAGGATCCGGCCGTCTCGTTCGTCGTAGTCCAAAGAAATGGAGGTCCCGTCCCGGAGGCGGGCCAGATCGTGCACGGGCTTGGCAGCCACTACCAACTCATGGACCCTCGAGGCGGGGATCCCTGCGTTGCACAAGAGATCGAAGAGCGTNTCTCCTCTTCGGGTTTGGACTTCAATACGGCGTTGATAAGGAGGAGGGGACGGGGGCAGAGACAGAGGGAGTGCCACCAGAGGGGGTACGGATTCTTCTTTCATCTCGGGAATGGAGGCCTGGGATTCTCTGGGGGGAGAAGACCCATGTACGAACCACCACCACAGCCCGGCTGCAAGAGCGAGACCCCCCACCGCAGCGGTAAGTACCCATCGCCCGCTGAGGCGGAGAAAGATTCCATGGAGTGAGGTCCGCAGACGTCCTCTCCGTAATCCTGCAAGGTCCGAAAGTCGCCGGATGTCTTCCCTTCTCAAAATAGCTGCTCCATCATGGCCTCCACAGACTCCACTCCGATCAGCTCTATGTCCGTCTCTTCACGAGCCTGGGGCAAGTTTCCTTTGGGGAGGACGCACCGCTGAAATCCCATGCGTTGCGCCTCTTTCACTCGGGCTCCAACTCTCTGGATCCCGCGGACTTCGCCCGCCAGCCCGATTTCGCCGAACAGGACCAACTGAGGATCCAGGGCCCGATTGAGGTAGCTGGACGCAATGGCCGAGGCGATCCCCAGGTCCACGCCGGGTTCCTCCACCCTCAACCCCCCTACCACATTCAGGTAGATGTCCTGATCAGCGAGAGAGAGTCCGGCCCGTTTCTCAAGCACGGCGACCAAAAGGGCCACCCGTTGGCCGTCAACCCCCATGGTGGCCCTCCTGGGCATCCCGAAGCCGCTTCGAGAGACCAAGGCCTGAAGCTCCACCAGCAGAGGACGATTACCTTCCACACTGGCCAGCACCACAGACCCCGAAACCCCTGTCGGCCTCTCACAGAGAAACCTCTCCGAGGGATTCCGCACTTCCACAAGCCCTCCCTCGCTCATCTCCAGGATACAGATCTCATCCGTGGAGCCGAACCGATTCTTAACAGCCCGCAAGACCCGGAAGGGATGCCCACGGTCCCCCTCCAGATAGAGGACCGTATCCACCATATGCTCAAGGACCTTGGGACCAGCTAGCGTCCCCTCCTTGGTGACATGGCCCACGAGGGCCACCGCCATGCCCCTGCCCTTGGCGGCGGCTGTCAGGAGGGCAGTGGTCTCTCGAAGTTGGCCTATGCTTCCAGGAACCGAGGGATGGCCTTCGGTATATAGGGTTTGGATGGAATCCACCACAAGGAGCCGGGGCTCCAAACGCAGGGCTTCCTGAAGTGCCCGGTCCAGGTTGGGTTCGGACAGGATCCAGATCCCCTCCTTGGAGAGGCCCAGCCTTTGAGCCCGCATCTTGATCTGGTGAGGCGATTCCTCTCCACTCAAGTAGACTGTAGGCACGTTCCGGCAGGCAAGGTGATATCCCATCTGCAGGAGGAGGGTCGATTTGCCGATTCCAGGGTCCCCGCCAAGGAGGATCACCGAGCCCTCCACTAACCCTCCGCCCAAGACACGGTCCACCTCGGCCATGCCGGTCTGGATTCGGTGTGTCTTCTCCTCGGGGATCTCCAGGAGAGGCACAGGATGGGAGATACCCCCGGAGCCGAACCAGGTCCTCCTCCCTGGCGGGGCAGGAGGTTCTATCTCCTCAACCAAGCTATTCCAGGACCCGCAGTCGGGGCAACGTCCCATCCACTTGGGGGATCGATGGGTACAGTGCTGGCAGATATAGTAGGTCTTGGTCTTGGCCATGGGGGTGGGCCGTCATTCGTCGATCGGAGAAATTATAGGGCCCGCTTCGGGGCCCTGTCAACCACGGTCTTCGGGCAAAAGGAGGATCTGCAAGCGGGCCGAGGGGGAGATCCGTAGGATGGGATCTTCCGAGACGGAGTCGGTGATGTCCTCCCCGTCGGCCTGGACGCTTGTGGGCCGACCGAGTCGAAGCTCAGCCTCTTTTGCCCGGACCCTCCACCATCGCATTTGGATCCCCTTTCCAGCAAGATGAGGGATCCGCATGGCCATCATCTCAGCATAGGCGCGCATGTGAGGGAAGAGGGTGATCTCAAACAGCCCGTCTCCCATCTGAGCTTCGGGATCCATCAGTGCACCAGCAGCGTAGTAGGGGGTGTTGGTGAGGGAGACCACCCGGACTCTCGAGAGGGTTCTCTTTTGGAGGCTTCCTCCTTCGTTCATCCAGATCAGCGTGCTCCCTTGCGGGACACGACCCCCCAGATGGGCGAGCCACACCATCAGATAGACCGAGAAGTAGATCCCCCGACGCCCCCAAAAGGGGTGTTTCTGAATCCATCGGCGGATCCGAGAGAAACCTCTGACCACCTGGGCATCGAGACCTACGCTGAGATAGTTGTTGAAGGTGAGCGTTCCGTTGATGGACCAAAGGTCCAGGGGGACGGTGCGGTCGGACCGGATATAGGCCATGACCTCGGCCAGGCTCCAGGGGCGGCCCGTGGGCAGGCCCAGGCTGCGTGCGAGGTCGTTTCCCGTTCCGAGGGGAATGATCCCGGCGGGGACCTTGATCCGCAATGATGTCATAGCATTGAGCACACCGCTGACCGTGCCGTCCCCTCCCACGATGATGACGCGGTCCACACAGGAAGTCCGGCTGGCCAATTGAGTCCGAAGATCGCCCACTTGGGTGGGCTCCACCGTCCACTCCTCGGTCCCACACTGCCCTGTACGGAACGCGCGGTCCAGGCGATTGAGCCAGACCTCACCGAGGTTGTTTCCCGCCCTGGGGTTGACGAGCACTAGGACCTTCATTCTTTTCCATTTCTCCCGTCTTTTTCCCCCAGAATTTTCCTCCTGCGCTGTTGAGCCACTTTCTGAAGGTCCTCGGCGGTGTCGGACTCGTCCACTATCTCCTGTCCCAGGATCTCTTCGAAGACATCCTCGAGACTCACTACCCCGGAGACCCCACCGAACTCATCCACCACCACGAAGAGATGTTCTCTCTTTTTGATGAAGTCCTGCAGCAGCCGGTCGGCGGCGAGGGTCTCGGGGACGAAGTGGACGGGCCGCATGAGGTCCTCCAGTCTAAGATCCATTCGGTCGTCGGCCATAGCGGCCAGCACCTCTCGTCTCTGGACGATCCCCACGATCCGTTCCGCGTCGCCGTCATAGACAGGCACACGACTGTGGGGCCATGGCCACACAGGAGATCGTGCCCGGGCCTCCTCCAGCCTGAGGCCTTTCTCCAGGCTGAATACCACGGTCCTCGGGGTCATGATCTCTCTGGCCTTGACATCGCGCAAGGCGAGGATGTTCCGGATCACCGCTTCCTCCACCTCGCGAAGTGCCCCCACACGGCGCCCCATCCTGGCCATTACCCGGATCTCTTCAGCGGAAATCCCTTCGGGCGCCCCAGAGGAGCCCAACCCTTTGGCGATCCAAGCCGTCACCTGGGTCACCGGCCAGAGGATCCACTGGAGAGCGCTCAGAGGCCACGCCACGATCAACGCAAGTGGCTTGCTGTAACGCACACCGATGGTCTTGGGGAGGATTTCCGAAAAAAGAAGGATGCTCAGGGTGAAGGCCGCAGAGAAGAGTCCCAGCCACTCCTTGCCGAAGACGGCCATTGCGGCCGCTCCTGCCACGGCGGCGCCGAAGGTATTGGCGATGGTGTTCAAGGTGAGGATGGCCGAGATGGGCCGTTCCACGTTTTCCCGCATCCGCTTGAAGAGGAGTCCTCCCCGGAGACCCCTGCGGGCCGCGGCCTCTATATAGGAGTAAGGTACGGCGTAGAGGACGGCCTCGAAAAGGGAGCAGACGGCCGACACTCCAACAGCGAAGGCAACGGCGAGGACCAACTCCTGCATGGACACTATCCCTCCATTTCTCGAAGCGCTCCTTCAGGAGAGATGCACCCTCTTGAGGAACGTTTCTTCTGGATGGAAGCTTATCACACCTGCGTGATAAAATGGAAAAAAGCATGAGGAAGGTGCCGAATGGTCTGGGAGGCGGAGTCTTTGATTACGCTGATAGCCACCCATCCATGGGGTGTGCCGGTGAGAGACATGGAGACCCTCCTGGCCATGGGAGGGACGGCCGTTCCGGCGGTCGTGGAGTTCTTGGCGAGGCAGGACCTGAGCCAACGCCAGGAGGAGCTGGATCTTCTTTGGCCGGTGGTTCTCCTTGGGGAGCTGGCGGATCCGCGAGGGGTCCCGCAGTTGATTCGGGTATTGCGGGAGGCCCCCGACTTGGAGTTGGTCCAAGCGGCCTCTGAGGGCCTGTCCAAGTGCGGGGAGGCGGCCTTGGAGCGCCTTTCGGAGGTCTTGGAGGAGCACAGGGTTCGAACGAGGGTCTTCGCCTACGGGGCCTTGGGGCGGATGGCCCTGCCCATGGCCATTGAGCTCCTCGAGGGGACGTTGTCAAGGGACCCGGAGCTGGATTTCGTAGTGGCTCGGGCCCTGGCCGAATGCGGGAGAGCCGACCTGTTCGAACGGATCTACACGGCCTATCTCGGATCGGATCCATGGAAGCGTCCCCTCTTCGAGGAGATCCTGTCGGGGATGACTTCCGGGACCCTGCCATGGTCCGGGACTCCGTCCAACTGGCGCATCCGATATCGACGTCGCCCGCAAGGGGGGATGCAGATTCCCCCCTCCTGGCCCGCCGTCCTCTTTCTCCTTTGGGAGTCGCGAACCGAGCTCTATCCTCGGCAGTCGAGCCCTCTGCTGACACGGGAGGAGCTGTACGGTATGGGAAGGGATCGACTCCACGCGCAGCGATGTCCCGACTGCGGAAGACGTCTTCGCCGACCCACAGGTATCCCACTTTGCGATGAGGTGGAAGAGGATCTGATCGTTTATCAGATCGAAGGGGTGCGCCAATGGAGATCTCACCGATGGGAGGATTTGCACGAAGTCCTGGACGAACTCGACCACAAGGAGGTGGAGATCCTTCAATGGGCCGGGGATCATCCCTTGGAGAAGGAGGTCGAGGAGGCGCTTGACGCCATCGATGTGATGAAGAGGACCCTCTACTGGATGGTGGAGTGTGACCTTCGGGATCTGGCCGAGGGAGAGGCGGCCCTTAAGGCCAAACTGGATCGGGCCCGCTCCAGGAGGAAGCGGGGATGAAAAGGGAGTCTTCTGCGGAGGCATCCATTCCAAAGGAAGAGGTCAGGAGACGAATCTGGGATCTCCTCGAGCACCAGGGGCTGAGTACCCATCCGCACGGGAGGATCCCTCCCTTCGAGGGCCAGAACCGAGCGGCTGAGCGACTTCGAAGATGGCCTCTTTANGTACGGGCCCGATGTCTCATGGTTCCTCCGGATGAGGCCTTGTTCCAGGTTCGGTTCAACGCCCTGATGGACAGAAAACGCCTGTTGTTGGCCAGCCCCGGCCTGCGGGAAGGGTTCTTCGTCCTAACCGCAGACTCCCTTCCTCCGCGCCGCTGGTTGCATGCGGTCCGATCGGGAGGTATCGNCCGATTCGGAAAGAGGGTGTCCGCCCATCCTGGCTCATTGGGGAGGGTCGATCTGCTCATTACCGGGGCGGTGGCAGTGGATCCGCGGGGAGGGAGGCTGGGCAAAGGAATGGGTTTTTTCGATCTGGAATACGCCATTCTCAGAGAGATGGGAAGCGTTTCCCAGAAGACGCCTGTGGTGGCCCTTGTCCA
The DNA here is from genome assembly GCA_002010915.1 of Desulfarculaceae bacterium JdFR-97. Lineage (GTDB taxonomy): Bacteria > Desulfobacterota > Desulfocorpusculales > Desulfocorpusculum > Desulfocorpusculum > JdFR-97. The sequence continues at coordinate 9,727 of MTPG01000070.1, forward strand.
CGAGGCCCAGCTCCTGCCGTCCGTGCCCATGGAGGAGGGAGATGTCCCCGTGGACTGGATCGTTACGCCCGAAAGGATCCTACCTTGCAAGCCCGTTGTGGNCAAACCTGAAGGGATCCCGTGGGGGAGGATTCCTCGCCGGGACTTACGAAGAATCCGTCCCCTCTGGGAGTTATGGATGAGAAAGGGATCGACGGCGTCCGAGGATTCCGGAGCCAGGCCCGTAGGCGCCGCGAAAAGACCACGCTGAGGTGTAGGGAGAGGAAACCATGCCCATCTATGAATACCGCCTAGCAGGGGACACCAAGGGATGTCCTCACTGCCGGAAGGGGTTCGAGGTCCTTCAGGGGCTTAAGGATCCTCCGGTGACTCGCTGTCCGGCTTGCGGGGCATCGGTGAAGCGGTGCATCTCCCTTACTCGGGTAATCTTGCCAGGAGCCGCTTCCGGTCGCGATCCTGTGGAGAGGAAAGTGGCCGAGTATGAGCGCCAGGGGATGTTCAGCCATGCCGCGGAACTGGCCGACAAGGCCAGCGAAAAGCCCGAGCGGAGCCATCTAAAGGAGAGGGCCATGGAGAACTACAAACGGGCAGGATACGATGTATAGACTCCTCTCAAGGCTGTGCCGGGCCTCTGTTGGTGTCTTGTGCGGCCCCGCTGTACAGGGCCGCCATCAGGACAGGGAGGGATGGAGATCCGTCCCAATGTCACTTAACCCGGATAATTTATGAAGAACCGGTGCAGTTGGGGGCTCTGCCCCCAAACCCCCGGATGTTCTAAGATGGCCCTTCCGGGAATCTCTCCTGAGCCAGCGCGAGAGCCGCGGAAAAAATACCACAGGCGTGAAAAGCAAATACCCCCTTGTTTTAACTAACTTTCCATGCCCCGCCGCAGGCGGGGCCGCAGGCGGGGCCGCAGGCGGGGCCGCAGGCGTGACACCCCCGATGGATGAAAATGCTTGCCAGATGCAAGAGTCGATGCCCCTATTCGGGTAGGGGCGACTTTAGTCGCCCCCCTCGGGAGGCTGAAGCCTCCCCTACCCATTCAAGGGTAGGTGGATGCGCCCTTAGCCTCGAGCCCCTAGCCCGGGTGAGAGAAAGCTATTTTCTAATAACCCGCATTGTTCTCCTGGTGGTGAATAATGCGGGTTAAAGGATCCCTCTTGCAAGCAACACCTCCATGGTCAGGTGGCTGATGGTGGTCACCGAAGAGACGCAGCGTGAGAGGGCCTGCAGGGCCGCCTGGATGTCCCCCCTCTCCGTCTCATCCCGAAGCCTTTGGATCCACTGAAGGGCTCGTTCCCACTGAATGTGGGGAAACTGACTCCTTCCGGCCAGAAGATCTCCACGGATTCCATCGATGCAAGCCAGAACGACCGCCCGACCCCCCCGGGCTTCCTCTCCGCTCAACTTTCCCATGACCTCAAGGAGACGGTGGACAAGGAGGAACTGAGCCTTGCTCCTTTCAGCATAATGAAAACCCACTACCGCTTCACGATCCTTCATGGAACCTACCTTTTATTGCCTCGGTTGTCCTCACCGGGCGCGACCTTGGAGGGAGACGGGCCCAAAAGGACTTCGATCAGTCGCTCCTCAGACCCAGGGCTTCCCTTATGGATCCATTGGAGTAGGGCCTCCTCCGTGTCCCCCCAGGATACCCGTTGGGGGGCACTCTCCTCATGAGCCAGGGGGACCTCCGGAGGAAAGTTCCGGGGGGTGGGAATGAGGAGGCAAAAAGGGAGCCAACTTCTTCGAAGGCGGCCCAGCCGTCTTCGGGAGATCGCCCTTGGTGGCCTTCCCCAGAGGATGAGATGAAGCCGATACAGGGATGTGATGAGGATCACCAAGACGAAGAGAAGCTGATGCATATGGGTGGGATCTTCCTCCTTTTGGTTTTCTGGAGATCGTGCTCCATCCGCCGAACTCCTGTGGATCCAGACCTTTCGTCCTTCCTCTAGCACCCGGGTGCAGCGCTCCAGCGCGTTCTCCAGCGCCCTCCTCGGCTCCACATCACCTAGGATTCGGTCTGCGACTCCAATGAGAAGACGGGGGAGACGAGCGCGCAGAGGAAAGAAGTCCAGATGCTGACGGTCGGGCTCCAAGAGGAATTCCAGAAGCACCGCCCTGGACGGGGCTTGACGGAAGCAAGGGTCCCTTCGCGCGGCCTCCACCACCGAGGTGCGGAGTCTGTGAGGGCGGGAACGCACAAGGGCTCTGATTCCCCTATGCATACAGAGAATGACCCCTCCTGCCAAAATGAGGGTCATAATGAGGATCTCCGGGTTCGGTCTGGGGCTTCCCAACTCTCGAAACAAAAGGAGGCCCAAAAAGAACAAAGACGTCCCAAGGGTCCACCTTAGAATACCTACGGCCTTCCAGATCCAATTTTCAGGAATCTTTCCCACTTTTCCCCTTAATCTTGTGTCCACGGGCCCACGGCAAACAGCGTGGGCATGGGCACCAAGAGAGAGGTCAAGGAGTTCCTAACCATGGCTTCGAGGCCCCTCTTGGTTCGGAGGTCGCTTCGAGGTCCCGAGCTTGGGTGAACAGGCCTGCCAGAACTTTCCCCTGTCCCGGAGAGTTGCTACCATGACCGAAATCTCACTGCGAGGGGGCCTTTGAGCCAGCAGGACAAGAGCATCATGCCTTTGACCACTCCACTCTCTTCCTCCGGCCTCCTTTACCTTCTTTCCTCCTCGGTCTGGGTGGCCATGATCGGGATGGGCATCGTCTGGCCCCTGGTGCCGGTCTACGCGCGTCAGATGGGAGCCTCCGGATTGCAGGTCGGACTCGTCATCTCCAGTTTCTCCATCGCCCGCGCATTCTTCAACCCCTTTGTGGGGAGGATGTCGGATTTGCGAGGGCGGAAGCCCTTGATCTGCTCGGGACTCCTCTTATATGCCGTGGTGTCGGTCTGCTACATCCTGGCCGCGCGGGTGGAGACGCTCATGGCCGTACGATTCTTTCATGGGTTTACCTCCGTCCTCGTGATCCCCGTGGCCATGGCTCTGGCCGGTGATTTGGCTCCCAAAGACCGGCTGGGTCGTTACTTGGGGACCCTCCAAATGGCCATAATGCTTGGATTAGGGGTCGGCCCCATCCTAGGGGGGATGATCCGCGAATCCTTTGGGATGGAGGTGGCCTTTCTGAGCATGGGCGGGCTGGCGTTGGTGACCTTCGTGGCTGTGGCCGTATTTATCCCCTCGGGGCGCAGCGTGGGGGCCGAGGTATCTCGGCGGCCAGCACCCATGAGGGAGGTCCTGGCCAATCGGATCGTGAAGGGCTTGTTTTTCCTGCGATTCATCAGTGCAGCGGGCCAAGGGTCTGTCTATACCTTCCTGCCCCTCCTCGGACTGAAAGGCCACCTTACCAGCGGACAGGTGGGGGTCATTTTGGGCCTCAACATCTTGGTGATTGCCTCTCTACAGAGGTTAGGGGGAGCTGCGGCGGACCGCTGGAAACCCCTTTATCTTATCCTCGGAGGGGCCTTCCTGTCTGGCGCGGCAGTAGCCTCCATGCCTTTGGCCAGGGGGTTCGGGGCCCTTCTTTTACTCAATATCTGTATGGGTACTGGAGGAGGTCTGGCTCTCCCGTCCGGGCTGGCCCTGGCCGCACGGGTGGGCCGAAGGATCGGCATGGGATCCGTCATCGGGGTGACCGATACAGGCTGGAGCCTGGGAATGATCGCCTCTCCCATCGTCTCTGGGCTATTGATGGACTTTCTGGGGATCGACAGTATCTTCTTCATCGGCGGCGCCTTGGTGGGATTGGGAAACCTGTTTGTCTTCCTTTACTTGAAGGGGGATTCCCAGACCCATCAGTCCAAGGGTTGACCCCCGCATTCTACAGGAAGCAACATGGGGATGCACCCCCAGGAGGTGGAAAACGTCCGGGAACCTGGTTGTGGTGGGATTTTGTCGGCAAGGGCCCTGGTTGTAGGTCGTCCGCGCGGGCAAGTCTGACCCATGGAGAATCCCGGCGGCTTGCATAGCACCTGCAAATGGAGCGAGGGTCGTCCTTATTTGGACAATCACTGTTCCTTCACCTACAATTGGATCATGCTGTGTGGAGAGGTCGAGGCGGGTTTCTCGCCCGTGAATCCATAGTGGGAGATTCCCATGGTCGTCATCTTTAGAGAGGGCTGTTCCAAGAGGGAGATCGCTCGCGTTCTCGAGGTGCTGCGCGGATTCGAGGTCCAAGCCCGCATCCTCTCTGGGGGCCCCCGTGTGGTGCTGGGTGTCGTCGAGGAGATGGACCAGAGGCTCGCTGAGGAAATTAGGGAGCGTATCTCCCAGATGGAGGCCGTGGAATCCATCGAGACCTTTGGGACTTCCTGGAAGTTGGTCTCTCGAAGCTTTCACCCTCAGCCCACCCTCATCCAGGTGGGGTCTCAATGCATTGGGGGAGAGGCCGTTGTGGTGATCGCCGGTCCCTGTGCTGTCGAATCGAAAGATACCCTCATGCGGATCGCTCGGAGCGTTAAGGGAAGTGGGGCGGGCTTTCTTCGAGGGGGGGCCTTCAAGCCGAGGACCTCTCCGTATTCCTTTCGGGGCTTGGGCAGGGAGGGCCTGGAGTACCTGGCCGAAGTCTCCAAAGAGGAGGGCATCCCCGTGGTCACGGAAGTCCTTACGCCGGAGGCCGTACCCCTGGTGGCCCAATACGCGGACATCCTCCAGATCGGAGCCCGCAACATGCAGAACTTCGCCCTGCTCGAGGCTGTAGGATCAGTGGACAAGCCGGTCCTGCTCAAGCGGGGGATGATGGCCACGGTCAAGGAACTCCTATTGTCCGCCGAGTACATCCTGGCCGAGGGGAACCCTCAGGTGATCCTGTGTGAGCGCGGGATCAGGACCTTCGAGACCGAGACCCGCAACACGCTGGACATCTCCGCCGTTCCCGTCCTGAAACAACTGACCCATCTGCCCGTCATTGTGGATCCAAGCCATGCGGCGGGAAAAAGGGAACTCGTCCCCGCTTTGGCCTTGGCGGCGGTGGCGGCCGGGGCCGACGGGGTGATGATCGAGGTTCACCCCGAGCCGGAACAGGCCCTTTCCGACGGACGTCAGAGTCTCACCGAAGAGGGGTTCGTCCGACTGATGGAGATGCTGGATCGGGTGGCTCGGGCTGTAGGACGCTCTTTGGCAGGAGGAGGTCGGTGAAGCTTAGGGGGTCCTTCCGTCCGACCGGCGACAAGTCCATCTCCCATCGGATCGCCTTGATGGCCCTGCTGGGGAAGGGAAGGTGCGCGGTTCAGAATTTCTCCTCCGCGGAGGACCCCCTTACCACCCTTCGCGTTGTGGCCGCCCTAGGAGTTCCCGCACGGAGAAGCGGGTCCGAGTTGATGCTGGAGGGGATCCAAAGCCGGCTTTGCGGGCCCGATCTCATCCATTGCGGCAACTCGGGGACCACCCTGCGACTCCTTATGGGGATCCTGTCCGGGGTGGAGGGGGAACGCCTCCTGGATGGAGACGACTCCCTGCGCAGGCGGCCCATGGAGCGGGTGGCGCTTCCCCTGAGGGAGATGGGGGCCCGTATCCACTGCGACGGAGGATCGGCTCCGGTTCGGATTCAGGGCGGAGCCCTGCAAGGCATACGCTATACCCTCCCCGTCCCCAGCGCGCAGTTAAAAAGCGCTGTCCTCTTGGCTGGGATCCAGGCACAGGGTGCGACCTTGGTGAAGGAGCCCGTGCCTAGCCGAGACCATACCGAGAGATTGCTTTCCCTATGCCACGTGGAGATCGAGAGAGATGATGAAGTGTGGCGGGTGGTCCCATCCACGCCCCGACTGCCACGCCACTTTTACGTCCCAGGAGACGTTTCATCGGCCGCCTTCTTGCTATGTGCTGCCGTCGTGGGGCAGGGGAGCGAAGTGGAGGCCGAGGGAGTCCTGCTGAACCCCCTGAGATGCGGGTTCCTTGAGGTGTTGAGACGCATGGGCGCAGATGTAGAGATCGAACTCTGGGGGGAAGAACCAGAGCCTTGGGGTCGGATCCGAGCCCGATTTTCCCCAAATTTGGTAGGTTGCGAGGTCTCTCCGTCCGAGGTCCCTCAACTGGTGGACGAGATTCCCATCCTGGCCCTCGTGGCCACCCAAGCGCGGGGTCCGACCCGATTTCGGAGCGTTGGAGAACTGCGCCTCAAGGAGTCGGATCGGCTCTCTGCCATCGCCACCCAACTGGGGGCCATGGGGGCCGAGATCCGAATCGAGGGGGACGACCTGGTGATCGAAGGCCCCACTTCCCTTCGCCCCGTTGAGGAACTTGACTCCTTCCGCGACCATCGTATGGCCATGACCCTGCGGATCGCGGCGATGCTCACAGGTGCAGAGCCACGCATCAAGGGGGAGGAGTCGGTGAGGATCTCCTATCCGGAATTCCACGAGACACTCCGGAGGCTAGCGAGTTGAAGGTCTACTGCCTATTGGGGGATGAACGGGTCTTCAGATCCCTCTCTCCCTTGATGCACAACACAGTCATGAAGGAGGTGGGCTGGGACGGCCTCTACGTCCCCTTTGCCGTGGCCCCCTCGAGGGTGGGTGACGCCATGAAGGGGATACGCGCCTTGGGGATCCATGGAGCCAACGTGACCATCCCCTTCAAAGAGCTCGTGGTGCCCTACCTGGACGAGATCTCCGAGGTCGCCTCCACTCTGGGGGCGGTCAACACCCTCGTACGTCGGGGAGAGATTCTTCGGGGAGAGAACACCGATGTAGGCGGCTTTATGGAGGCCGTGGAGAGGACAGGGGTCTCCCTGGAGGGGAAATCCGTCCTCGTGGTGGGTGCCGGAGGGGCCGCCCGCGCCGTGATATTGGGTGTCCGGATGCTGGGTGCCCGGCGGGTCGTGGTGGCCAATCGGACCCTCGCCCGAGGGGCCGAGGTGGCCAGCCGTTTCCAGGCCGATTTGATCCCCCTGGACCGCCTTCCGGAGGAAGCCCCCTGTGCGCAGATCTTGATCAACACCACAGCGGTCTCCCAACCGGAGGAGGGAGTGGAGCTTGCATCCTTGATAAAGGGGCTGAGGATGCCCGACTGTTGCCTGGTGTTCGATCTCAACTACGGCCGAAAAGAGAACCTGTGGGGTCAACTGGCTGAGAGGCAGGGGATTCCCTTTGTTGACGGTCTTCCCATGTTGGCCTATCAGGCAGCACGCAGCTTCCGTCTCTGGACCGGGACGAATGTGGATGGGGATCGATTCCTGGCCATCCTCCGGAGTGCGGCATGAAGGGGAACATCTATCTGACGGGATTCATGGGCTCGGGCAAGAGCACGGTTGGGCGGGCCTTGGCCAAGGCCTTGTGCCGGCCTTTTGTGGACATGGACGAGAGGCTGGAGCGACTGTGGGGACGAAGCATCTCGGAGGTCTTCGCCTCCGAGGGCGAGGGGGCCTTTCGTGAGTCCGAGAGGAGGTTGCTGAGGCAGCTAGTTAAAAAGGAACGGCTGGTTGTGGCCACAGGCGGAGGTCTCCCTGCGGAGCCCTCCAATCGAGAGTGCATGCGTCGGTCGGGGACCATCGTCTTCCTCCAGGCCGACCTGCAGACCTGCCGAGAGCGCATGGATGACGCGGAGAGGGCCCAAAGGCCCGTGTGGAGGGACGAGGCTGCGGTGGAAGAGCTCTACAGGATGCGGCTTCCAGCCTACCGAGACTGCCATCTGGCCGTCTCCGTAGACGGGAAGGGTGTCTCAGAGGTGGTGCAGGAGATTCTTACAAGGCTCTTCCATGAGGTCAGGATCTCCTGGCCCCATCCTCAAGGGGCCTGTCCTGTTCTCTCCACGTTGGAGGCCCCAGCAGCGCTCAAGGCCCTTGTGGGAGAAAGGCGGGCTGTGCTCTTGACGGACACCAGGGTGGCTGAGCTCGTCCTTCCTCGATATCGCCCGGAGCTGGTGGAGGTGGATCTCCTCACAATCCCCCCAGGGGAAGGCAGCAAGAGTCTGAGATGTGCGAAACGCATCTACCAGCAGCTCTTTAATCGTCGAATCGAGCGGGAGGATCTCCTCATCGCCTTGGGAGGGGGGATGGTCACGGACCTGGGTGCCTTTGTCGCCTCCACTTACAAACGGGGAATCCCCTTTGTGCTGGTATCCACTACTTTGCTGGGCTGTGTGGATGCGTCGGTCGGAGGCAAGGCCGCCCTCAACCTGGGGAAAGCCAAAAACATGATCGGGGCCTTCACCTTGCCCGAAGGGGTCGTCCTGGACGTGCAGGCATTGGGGAGTCTGCCTCGGTCCCGGCTTCGGGATGGGATCGTGGAGGCCTACAAGATGGGCCTTGTGGTCTCGCCTCCACTGAGTCGGTTCGTGGAGGAGGAACTCCGGTCCCTCCTTGAAGGCGACCTTCCTCTGCTGAAGCAGCTTGTGGAGTGGGGTGTTGAGGCCAAGGTGAAGGTGGTCTCCCGGGATTTCCGAGAGAAAGGCCTCCGAAGGATCCTAAATTTCGGCCATACGTTGGGTCATGCCATCGAGACCTGGAAGGGGTTTCGAATTTCCCATGGCTCCGCGGTGGCGTGGGGGATGATGGCGGCGGTAAGAATCTCCGAGGAAAGGGGCCTCCTTCCCCGGCAGGAGGCCCGAAGGATCTTAAGTACATTACAGGGACTGGCGGGAAGGCCGATACGGCTTCCGTCCGTAGGGGAGGCGTGGGAGCTTATGGCGCACGACAAAAAGTCGCGCTCGGGACGGATCGTCTTCGTCCTATTGGAAGGACGGGGGAGGCCAGTGGTGGTGGATGACGTGAGCCGAGAGGAGCTGAAGTCCGCCCTTACGGGAGGAGAGGGATGGGGAGCTTCTTGGGGCGTTACCTGAAGGTGGCTACGTTCGGGGAGTCCCACGGTCCGGCTGTGGGGGCTGTCATCGAGGGAATCCCTCCGGGGGTGATCGTTACGGTCGATCGGATCCAGCACGAGTTGGATCGCAGGAGGCCTGGTGGTTCTCCCTTTGTGTCGGCTCGAGATGAGCCAGATCGGGTGGAGATCCTCTCTGGGATCCGAGAGGGAGCGACTCTCGGGAGTCCCATCGCCCTTCTGATTCGAAATCGTGACGCTCGCCCCGAGGACTACCGGAGCTTAGAGGGAGCCTTCCGACCAGGGCACGCGGACTATACCTATTTCCGGAAATACGGCCTTCCCCCTCAACCGGGGGGTGGAAGGGCTTCGGGGAGGGAGACGGTGGGCCGGGTGGCCGCCGGGGCCGTGGCCAAGGCCTTTTTGGAGCCCAAGGGGATTTGTATCCGGGCCTATACCCTGGCGGTGGGACCTGTAGCGGCGGAGAGGATCGATCCGGACTTCGCCAAGGAGGATCCTCTCCGATGTCCGGATCCCGACGCTGCTCCCAGGATGCAGGAGCTGGTTCGGAGAGTCCGATCCGAAGGAGACTCCATAGGAGGCGTGGTGGAAGTGGTGGCTGAGGGGGTTCCTCCGGGGCTGGGCGATCCTGTCTTCCATAAATTGGATGCCCTGTTGGGCGCTGCCATGCTTTCCATCGGAGGGGTGAAGGGGGTGGAGGTGGGGGAAGGGTTCCGCCTCGCCGCCTTGAGGGGATCCGAGGCCAATGACGAGATCACGCCCGAAGGTTTTGCCACAAACCGCGCAGGAGGGATCCTGGGCGGAATCTCCACAGGAGCCCCCGTGGTCCTTCGCCTGGCCGTAAAACCCACTCCATCCATCGCACTTCCCCAGCGGACAGTGGACATGGAAGGAAATCCCACCACAGTGCAGATTCGGGGCCGTCACGATCCCTGCCTCTGCCCGCGCATTGTGCCGGTGGCCGAGGCCATGATGGCCCTGGTGCTGGCCGACGCCCTGCTGGCGCAGATGGCTCTGGAAGGGGGAAGACCATGAGGATCCTGATCGTCAACGGACCCAACCTCAACATGCTGGGGAAACGGGAGCCCCAGATCTACGGGAGCCTCACCCTGAAGCAGTTGGAGGAGTATCTCCGGAAAGTGGCCTTGGAGTTGGGGGTTGAAGTGGACTTTTTCCAGTCAAACCATGAAGGGGAACTGGTGGAGATCGTCCAGAGTGCCGGACACCAGGCCGACGGAATCATCCTCAATGCGGCAGGTTATACCCACACCAGTGTGGCCATCCGGGATGCAGTTCTTTGCTGCAGTGTGCCCGTGGTGGAGGTCCACCTCACCAACCCGCACGCCAGGGAGCCCTTCCGTCATACCTCTCTTTTGGCCGACGTATGCGTGGGGAGCGTGTCGGGATTTGGAGTCGCTTCCTATGCCATGGCGCTATGGTGGTTCGCACGCGGAACCATGGAGAAGGAGGATTTTTCGGCTTGACATGAGAGCATCCGTATGGTTGGATAAATAACACTTCTTGAAGGAGTTGGAAATGCACATCCCCATGGGCGGACGAAGCAGCGGATTTCTCGGATCGGTGGGCTACTTTTATTTTTATTTCCGCTCCGTCCGCCCGGGGGCCCTGAGAGTCTAGCTCCCCAGAGGAAGACCGATAGTCGGGGCCATGGGCGGACGGAAGATCGGCCGCCCATGGCCCGAAATGTTTCAGGCCATGGGAGATCCCCATGGCCTTTGTTTTTCAGGAGGTGAACCATGGGGTTGTCTTCTGAAGGCGTAGGGATCCTAAGAGATGGGGCTTCGGGCGCAAAAGGGGGTGTCGAGGGGGTTCTTCCTCCCTACAGACTGGCCAGCCGCGTCCGTCATCCCGAGGACACTCGCATTCGAGTACGGGACGTGGAGATCGGAGGGGGGAGCCGCTTCGTGGTCTTCGCCGGGCCCTGCGCGGTGGAGACCCCGGATCAGCTGTTGGCCACAGCCCGGATTGTGAAGGAGGCTGGCGGGGCTGTCCTCCGAGGCGGTGCGTACAAGCCCAGAACCTCTCCCTACAGCTTCCAGGGCCTGCAAGACGAAGGCCTGAAGGTGTTGGCCGAAGCTCGCAGGCTCACCGGTCTTCCTGTGGTCACGGAGGTCATGGACCCCGAGGATATTGAGGCTGTGGCTTCCACAGCGGACATCCTCCAGGTAGGGGCCCGAAACGTCCAGAACTTCTCCCTCCTCAAGAAACTGGGGCGAGTGAAGCGTCCCATCCTCCTCAAACGGGGCATGATGACCACTATCGAGGAGTTTCTCCTGGCAGCCGAATACATCCTGTCCTCGGGGAACCCTCAGGTCATCCTCTGTGAGCGGGGGATCAGAACCTTCGAGACAGCCACCCGCAACACGTTGGATCTGAGTGCGGTCCCGGTGCTCAAGGAACGGACCCACCTGCCCGTCATCGTGGATCCCAGCCACGCCGTGGGCAACTGGCGTTATGTGATCCCCATGGCTAGGGGAGCTATGGCCGTGGGGGCGGATGGGCTCATGGTGGAGGTGCACGTCTGTCCCCAGGCCGCCCTCTGCGACGGAGACCAGTCTCTGCGCCCGGATCGTTTCCGAGAGCTGATGGAAGAACTGCGTCCTCTTGCCCGCCTTTTGGGGAGGGAGCTATGAAGAGGGCAAGGGTGGGCTCCCGGATGGATGCGATCCGTTCGGCCATCGACGGGATAGACCGGGCCATTTTGGATCTTCTCAACCGGAGGGCGAGCCTTGCCCAGGAAATCGGCAGGCTCAAAGAGGGAAATGGAAAGGCCCTGTGGGACCCGGCCAGGGAGAGCAAGGTCATCTCATCGCTGATCTCCGGCAATGCGGGCCCCCTGCCTCCCGATGCGGTCCAGTCCATATTTCGGGAGATCATCTCGGCCTGTCGGGCCATTCAAGCGCCCCCGAAGGTCGCCTATCTGGGACCTGAGGGAACCTTTACGCATCAGGCCGCCGTGGAATGTTTCGGGAAATGCTGCTGCTTCCTGAGCATGGAGCATGTGGAAGATCTCTTCCGGGCAGTGGAGAGGGGGAAGGCGGATTTCGCCATGGTCCCTGCGGAGAACTCGCTGGAGGGAGGACTCACAGCGACCCTAGACTGCCTCATGCGGACCGATGTCAAGATCATCGGGGAGCATATCCTGCGCATCATCCAAGTCCTTCTCTCCAGGGAAAAAGAGCTGGGGAAGATCCAGGAGGTCTACTCCCATCCCTTGGCTCTCAGGCAATGCCGTCGTTGGCTGGATCGACATCTGCCACATGCCAGAGTGGTGGAGACTTTCAGCACGGCAGCAGCCGCACGAATCGCATCCCGTCGTCCCGGAACAGCGGCTTTAGGGAGTGCTTCTGCGGCTGCCTTTCATGGCCTGCGGGTCTTGGCGTGCGACATTCAGGATTGGAAGGACAACTTCACCCGCTTTTTGATCTTGGGACGGGGTGGACCGTCCCCCACGGGGCGGGACAGGACGAGCCTTCTTTTGGGTCTACCCCATCGACCCGGATCCCTGGCGAGGGCCCTTGAGGTCCTGGCCGATGAAGGGATCAACCTCACTCGCATCGAGTCCAGGCCCGTTAGAGAGAGGCCCTGGGAATACGTCTTTTTCCTGGATCTGGAGGGACATCTTGCGGATCCCCCCGTGGCCCGTGGGATCCAGAGGCTTCGGGAGGCGGTCCTGTTTCTGAAGGTCCTGGGATCGTATCCTCGGGGGATCGAAGCGGGACATCAAAGTCACTCCCGCCTCAGAGGGGAGGGGTCAGCGTGTGACACGGTTCCTCCTCCTTCCGAGACTCTAGTTAGAAAGTAGCTTTCCCTCACCCGGGCCGGAGGTTATTTCGTCTATACCGTTCTGGTCCATCTCGTCTATTTGGTCCTGGGAGGCTTCAAGCTCTCCAAGGGGCGGTGTAAGGCGGATCGGCATGGAGTCGCCGAAGGCTGAAGTCGGGCAAAAGCGGAATACACACGATACGGTGGTCATTTTCATCCATCGAGGGTGTCACGCCCAGGCGTGATAAGTATTGGGAGGACCGCCCAGAAGGGCCTCATCGAGATGGACTAGGTTCGAGAGGCATCCGTGGGGCCGCCGGGTTATTGGCCACCCCGGGCCCAAGGAAAGGAGCCCTGGCGTGCGGCTCCCTGGATCCTCCGGAGGGCTTCCTGGAAGTAGTCCGGGTCGATCTCGAATCCTGCGAAGGGGATATCCAGCGTGATACAGGCCAAGGCCGTGCTTCCTATCCCCATGAAGGGGTCGAGCACCAAGGAGGTCCTGGAGACGCCGTGCAGCCGAATACACATCTCCGCCAACAATGGAGGGAAAGTGGCGGGATGAGGCCGATCACGATCCCTCCTGGAGATGGTCTCATATGGGATATACCAGCAGTTCCCGCGACATCGTAATCCCTTACGGGCCCCTTGCCACCTTTCCACGTTTGACTCGTCTTTGTACGGCACCCCGATGGCCAATCGGTCCAGAGGGACGTGACCGTGCCGGGTCAGATGAAAGATGTATTCGTGGCTGTCGTTGAGGAATCTGGGAGAGTTGATGGGCTTGTAATGTCCCACGTTGACCTCCACCCTTTGTCCGTAACTTTGATGCTCGATATAGATGGACTTGACCCAATGGATCACGTTCTGGAGCACGAAGTGAGGACGGAGGCGGCTCAAGATCTCAAAGGGGACCCAGGGATCCGCGGGTCGGGAGCCTAGATTCAGGAAAAGGGATCCGTCCGGGTGGAGGACTTTTTTGACCCGAAGGGCCCAATCCTCGATCCAGTAGAGGAATTCCTCTCTTGGGATCGTGTCGTCATAGGTGCCGTACGCGATGCCTAGGTTATAGGGAGGAGAGGTTACGATAACCGACACGCTTCCCGCCTCCAACCGTTCTGCCATCCCCCTCAGGCAGTCCTCTTGGTAGAGCCGGAGGGAACGGCCCGAGGAAGTGAGGATCTCGGCTTGTAAGTTGGAGGGAGCGTCTTGGTTCGAGGCTGGGGAGGGTTTGCGTGTCATGACGTTCCGTATGCATGGACCGAAAGAAGGTCCCATCCCCGAGCCTCCCTTTTTAGGGGGCTGCGGCGGGGTGAAGCGAGAGCGTGAGGGTCCGGCCCTTCCTGAAGAGGAAGACCCGGACCTCCTTCTCGGTCTCCTCCAAGGCCGACGTCAGGTCCTTCACTTGGTGGACGGGTTTTCCTGCCACCCGGATGAGGATGTCCTCCCGGTTCAGTCCGTCGGCTTCGGCTTGGCTTCCTGATATCACATGGGAGACGAGCAGTCCTTTGCCCTCGAATCCCAGGGCCTTTCCCAACTCGGGGGTCAAAGGCTGGACCTCCAGACCGTAGCGTTCCAGGGTCGATTTTTCCAGTGGGGCAGATTGGGCCTCGAAGAGGGTTCGGGAAACCCGGATGGGGCATCCCATCCTCAGTGCCAGGACCATGGCGTCGCTGGGACGGGAGTCGACTTCCACGACTCCGGATTCCGATCTCAGCCGGATGCGCGCATAGTAGATGTTCTCCTTGAGCTCGGTGATGCGCACTTCCAGAACTCGGGCCTCAAGGGATTGGAGGATCCCTGCCATGAGCTCGTGAGTGAGAGGTCGACGATGGCGCAGATGGAGGCGCGCGGCCTGTAAGGCAAAGGCCTCCGCTTCTCCGATCCAGATCGGCATCCCGCGGTTCCCTCCGAGATCGGTCAAGATGACGATGGGTTGATTGGTCCTGGGATCGCGGATCACCTCGCCCACTTGGACCTCGAGGAAATCCTCTTCCTCGGCGCCCATGCAAGGGGCCGCCCAGAGGGACACCACCAATGCGGCGAGGGCGACCCTCAGGAATCCGTGTGCGAAGATTCGATTCATGGTCTGCCTCTAGGGCTTGTCAACCCTTGGCCTTTTGGCCTAAGGTGAGTTGGTGGGAGGACTCAGAATCCCAAGACCTTTCCCATATCGACGAGCCTTGTGATAAGGAGAAATCCATGAAAGCAGTGCTTCGGGTCGACGGGAAATTGGTGGGGCTGAATCCCTTTGTGGAGACCTTCCTTGGTAACGTCTGTGAGGCCATACTTCGTTCCTTAAAAGGGACTCAGGACGCGCGCTCAGCCGTTTTCCAGATCGAGGGAAAGAAGGTAAAGCTACACGTTGACGACCGCCCCGTAGACCTCCACATGGACAGGGGATTCGCCGGGGTCCTCGTCAGGGACACCCTCTTGGGTGCCTTGGCCCATCTGCGCGGGATGCGCGGTTGGAGCCAGATCATCTTGGAGGTCGGTCTGTAGTAGGACTCCCTCAGCGCTTGTATCCGATTTTGCGCAGGAGGTCTTTGCGCCAAGCGATGTCCGCCTCCTTTTCCACCCCTTTGGGCGGGAAACCATCGACCACGCCCAGGATTCCCCTCCCCTGCTCGGTCTGCGCCAGGATCACCTCCACGGGATTGGCCGTGGCACAGAAGATCCTGCAGACTTCCTGACAGAGCTTGATGGCATTGAGCACATTGATGGGGTAAGCATCCCGCAAGAGGACCACGAAGGAATGACCAGCGCCGAGCCTCTCCGCGTTACGGATGGCCACCCCCCGAAGATCCTCGTCGTTGCCCTCCGATCGGATGAGACAGGCCCCCGATGCCTCGCAGAAGGCGAGGCCGAACTTGGCTTGGGGAACCGCGCTGATCAGGATCTCATAAAGATCCTCCACCGTCTTTATGAAGTGCGACTGACCTAAAATCAAGTTGCAACCTTCGGGAATCTCCATCTTGACCGTCAGCCATTCCATGCCCCTACCTCCTTACTGCTGGCGGTGTCTCACCCTTTCCTGGAAGCGGAGGGCGTCTTGGTAGCTGGTGGCATTGTTGAAGAGGCAATAAGTCATCACCTTCATGGAGGAGGCCCTTTGGAAGAGGTCTTCCAACTCCTCTTCTCGATACTGATGCCGCCATCCTCCGATTCCATGGAGCCTCCAGTAAGATAGCCCGGGGGACCAAAGCGGGACAGACCGAAAAGGGTCCACGCAGTGGACCAAGTCAAGCTCCCGACAGAGTTCCAGAATCAGGTCCTGGGGCCAATTCCCTCGAGGTTCCCAGACGAAGACCCTTTTTCCTCTAGGGGCCCAGCGGAAAAATCTGCGCAGATTGGAGACATGCTCGTCGGTGGGAGTGAAACTTGCGGGGCACTGAAAGACCACCACCATGGCCCCCACTTCCTCGGCAAAGGCAAGCGTATCCAGCCAAGCCCTCCGTACTTCCCCTGTGGGACGGAAAGCCCCGTACCGCTCTTGATCCGCTTCGGGGATCTTTCTCCTAAGGCGTCGGTAGGTAGGGCTCGTGGGCTCGTGGGTGATGAGTTGCCAGGCCTTCATGGTGAACCGAAATCCTTGGGGGGCTTCTGCACGCCATCGGGCCGCCGTGGATATCTCCGGCAGATGGTAAAAGGTCTGCTGGATCTCCACAAGACCGAAGTGTTCATAGTAGCTCTTCCTCGCTACGGGGAATCCGCAGCAGCCCACCTGTATCCGATCTAAAGCCATCCTTGAAGTCGTCACAGGCAGTGAGATCCCGACCCATGAGGGGGTGCCCCATCGCTTCTGAAACATCAGGATAGCATGCCCCATATGGGTCCACAAGCCGTCAGAAGCTAGGAAAGGTCCATCTGTTATCTCCCTTGACATCCCATGGAATCCCCCATAGAATGGCCCCTACAATTCATCGAGGGCCGTGCCCGGGTACCGCGTTTGCGGTTGAAAAGGGAAGACGGTGAGAATCCGTCACGGGCCCGCCGCTGTAAGCGGGGACGAAAGCCGCAAGGGCCACTGTTCCGCACCAGGCGGGATGGGAAGGCGCGGCGAGTAGAGGGATCCGCGAGTCAGAAGACCTGCCCGGGCATGCTTCACGGACGTCTTCGCGGTTGAGACGGTGGAGGATGCCTCTTCTGCCCAGTCCTCTCCGGAAGACTGGGTTTTTTCTTTCCTCATGCATCCTCTCTATTCTACCCTCGATCCCGAAGGCATTCCGGACTCCTCGAGGACAGGGAGGCCTAGCATGATTACAGAGTGGGAGGATCGGATTCATCGGATTTACGTGTGTCAGGCGGAAGAGGTCGAAGTGCTTCTCTGCCTCTTCCTGGAGGAGGGATGCCGGCCTCGCGGGTTAGCAAGGATCCGCTGGGGGGAAGGGCCCGTACATTTCGTGGAGTTCCCGGAGGAACCCCTTCCGAGACTGGAAGAACGGATGCACTATGAGGCCAGTGCTCTTTGTCGGGAGCTGGGAGTTCCATTGCTGAGTATCGATGTGCCCGAAGGTATGGAGACTTCCACGGTTCTCCGATGGATTCAGATTCAGAGGGAGAGGGGATCCCCCTTGCGCGAGCTGCTCCATTGAGCAACTCATGGAATCGAGGCCCGAAGGTTCGGCAAAGGTATTGAAGGATCTGGCCAAGGAGGGAAGGGATGAGGTTCAGAAATACCAAAATAATGGTGGTGAGGGTTGTCCTCTTCTTCTGGATGTGGGTCGTGGCCCTCCTCTGTTGGGCGTGGGCCCAGGAAGAGCCCCTCCTGGAAGAGGTGGTGGTGACGGCGACGCGGACCGAGGTGCCGGTGAGCGAGTTGGGCGTGTCGGCAACGGTCATCACCGAAGAGGAGATCCAGAGGCGCCAAGCCACAGATGTGGTAGAGTTGCTGCGGGATGTGGCGGGCTTTACCTTGGTTCAAAGCGGATCACGTGGAGCTCTTGCAGAGCTATACCCTCGAGGCGGAGAGAGCAACTTTACATTGGTCCTCATCGATGGTGTGCAGGTCAACGAGGCGGGAGGGGGATTCGATTTCTCCAGTCTTACCACGGACAACATCGAGCGGATCGAGATCATCCGAGGACCTCAGAGTGCCCTCTACGGTTCGGATGCCATAGGAGGGGTGATTCACATTATCACCAAGCGGGGCATGGGGAAACCCACAGCTCGTCTGTCCACGGCTCACGGTGTCCACTCGGAAAACGGGGCCTATATTGGTGAACAGAAGATCAGCATCTCGGGGGGAAACGAACTTCTCGGATACTCCCTGGCCTTCAGCCGAACGGACGATCAGGGGATCCTGGAGGTCAACAACGACTTCTTCAACAACACCTTCAGCGGGAGGGTGGACATCTATCCTCGAGAAGATCTGGATTTGACCCTAACTGCGCGAGTCCACGACAGTCATTTCGAGTTTCCTACCGAGAACGGAGGGGACCGTCCCGATCGGATCTTCCCGGGTCTGGACCCGGATCAGTACCAAGATCGTCTTGAGGCGGTGGCCAGCGCCCAGGCGAGATTCGACCTTTTCCCATGGTGGGAACACGTCGTGCTTTTCGGAGTCCATTGGCTGGATCAGGACTTCCGAGATCCGCCGAACCCAACGGAGACGGCCTTCGACGCACCGCCGGGGAGCAAGATGGACTCCTTGGAGACCCGCACTACCTTCGACTACCACATGAACCTTCGCTGGGAAGGTCTGGGGTTTCTCCGTTCCATCACCACGTTGGGGTTCGAGTGGGATCGGGAGGCCCTGGACCTGGAGAATAGCTCCACCTTTCGGTTCGGGCCTTTGCCCTTTGGTGTTTTCACGGCTTCCTCCGTCACAGAGGCGGACCGCACAAATCGGGCCTACTATTTCCAGGAGCAGGTAACCCTCTTTGACCGACTCCACCTCACCGGGGGCTTTCGGGTGGAGGACAATAGCGCCTTCGGGACCGACGTCAACCCCAGGGGATCCGTCGCCCTGGAGATCCGAGAGACGGGAACCAAGCTCCGCGCCGCTGTGGGAACGGGGATCAAGGAGCCCACCTTCCTGGAGAATTTCGGGGGATTCGGGACCGTGGGGAATCCCGACCTCAAGCCCGAGCGGTCCTTCTCCTGGGAGGTGGGGGTGGACCAGAGTCTGATGGGAGACCGGGTCCAGTTGGGGATCACTTATTTTGAAAACGTTTTCGAAGATTTGATTGCCTTTGTACCCATGCCCTTTCCTCCTCCTCCGGTGCTTCCTCCCAACTGGTTCAACGTCCAGGAGGCCGAAAGCCGGGGGGTGGAGTTTATGGCCCGGGTGAAGCCCGGGTTTGGTCTGACCCTCGGAGGGAGCTATACTTTCGTGGACACAGAGGTGATCGATGACGGAGGCCTGAGCAACCTCTTTTTCGCCAAAGGGAAGGAGCTCCTCCGACGGCCCAACCATTCGGCCTCCTTCTTCGTGGACTGGCTCTGGAAGGGGCTTAATCTCCACCTAAACGGCACCTATGTGGGGGATCGGGACGATACCTTCTTCACCGTTGCTCCGGGGCCGTTCGGCTTTTACACCTTCGTCGGCCAGCGCATGGAGAACAAGGAATACTTCCTGTTGGATTTGGCCGCCTCGTATACCATAGAAAGACCGGGCCGCTGCCCGCTGAAGGCGATCCGTATCTTCGCCAAAGCGAGGAACCTTCTCGACGAGGACTACGAGGAGGTACTGGGCTATACATCCCCCGGCCTGTCTGCATTGGCCGGTGTGGAGTTTCGTTTCTAAAAGGGGATGTCCCCTAGGGGAGGGGGAAGATAGTCCCCCTCCGTACTTCCTTCCTTTCTTGTGTCCACCACCTTGATCCTATCTCAAAGGACCGTTATGCTCTTTGATGGCTCAGCGTGGTGGTATGCCCTTGGAAGTACAAAGGGGGCTTTCATTCGGACTCATGGAAAGGGAGGGAGCAGTGTCGAGGAGCAGTCGGACGGAGTTTCTCCTGGGCAATGGGGCCATAGCCCTGGGTCTGCTGGAGGCCGGATGCCAGGTGATTTCTTCGTATCCTGGAACCCCCAGCTCCGAGATCCTACCTGAGGCACACCGAATCGCGGAATCCGAGGGGCTCCCCCTCTATGTGGAGTGGTCCGTCAACGAGAAGGTGGCTCTGGATGTGGCCTTTGCGGCTGCGGTGACCGGGAAGAGAGCAGCGTGCTGCATGAAGCAGGTGGGACTTAATGTGGCTTTGGATTCCCTGATGAGCGCCGCCTACATGGGGACCGTAGGGGGTTTGGTGGTCATCTCCTGCGACGATCCGGGCCCCCACTCCTCTCAGACCGAACAGGACACCCGTCTCCTGGCCCGAGCGGCCAAGGTCCCCGTCTTTGATCCATCCTGCCCGGAGGAGGCGCGGGAGATGGTCCGCACGGCCATGGAGATCTCCGAGGAGTTCCGGATCCCCGTGATTCTTCGTCCTGCCATCCGGGTATGCCACGCCCGGCAGGACCTTTGCTGGGATCCCATCCCACCGCGTCCTCGAAGGGCGGAATTCCAGCGCAATCCCACAAGATGGGCCGCGACCCCCCGGTTTCGATTGAAGCTCCATGAAGAACTCAATGGGAAACTGAAGAGGATAGAGGAACGCTTTGCCACTCTTTATCGCTTCAATGGGTCCGATCCCGCTGCAGAAGGGGTTGTGCCCCTTGGGATCATAGCCGGTGGGGTCCCCTTCGCCGTGGTAAAAGACCTCCTGGAGGAGGAAGGGCGGGAGAAGGAGGTCCCAGTGCTCAAAATCGGCACACCATATCCGTTTCCCGAGTCCTTGGCAGAGGAGTTCCTCTCTCGTTGTGAGAAGGTCCTGGTCCTGGAGGAGACGGACGCGGTAATGGAGGTCTTCCTCCGAGATCGTCGCAAAGTATGGGGTCGACTGTCGGGCCACGTGCCTTGGGAGGGTGAGCTTATCCCCCAGAGGATCGCCGAGGTCCTCGACAGAGCCCTACGAGATGTGGGGCTGGATCCGCTGGAGGCCTCATCCGATCCCGAGGTGTTCCATCTGATGGAGCGTCTCCAATTGCCCGTTCGAAGGCCCACGCTATGCCCTGGTTGCCCGCATCGAGCCGCCTTCTACGCCATTCGAAAGGCGCTGCCCAAGGCCATCTTCACCTCGGATATCGGCTGTTATACCCTAGGGCTCAATTTGGGTGCAGTGGATACCTGCCTGGATATGGGTGCGGCCATCACCATGGCCTCCGGTTTTTCTCAGGCCTTCGCGCAGGACGGAGAGCTTCGGCCCATCGTCGCCACCATCGGAGATTCTACTTTCTATCACTCGGGCACAGCGGGATTGCTCAACGCGGTCTACAACGACGCCCGCTTCCTCCTGGTCATCCTCGACAATCAAGTGACCGCCATGACGGGTATGCAGCCGACTCCAGGGCTGGGCGTAAGAGCGGACGGGAGCCTTGGAAAGGCCGTCCCTCTGGAACGAGTCGTTGAGGGGTGCGGGGTTCAATTCCTTCGCATCGTGGACCCCTACGAGATCCCCTCCTTGGTCCGCACCTTGAAGGAAGGCTGGGACTACGTAAGGGAGCCCCAAGGGGGTATCGCGGTGATCATCGCCCGACATCCCTGCGTGCTAGCCTACCGTGAAGAGGCAATTCCTCAGAAGAAGCGCCTCAAAATCCTAGAGACGTGCAAGGAGTGCCGTCTATGCATCGAGCGCTTTGAGTGCCCTGCTATACTCTTCGATGAGGAGGCTGGAAGGGCGGCCATTGATCCTGTCCTGTGCGCGGGCTGTGGGGTCTGCCTGCAGGTATGCCCGAACAAATCCATCGTAGAGGTGAAGGAGGAAGCGGGCCAAGAAGCCCCTCATAAGGGGTAGGAACGCTCATGCCACGAAAGGGAAGAGGAACCAGTATGGAGCCCATCAACATCATCCTAAGCGGGTTGGGGGGGCAGGGGATCCTCTTTATGACCGGACTCCTTGCTCGGGCTGCTCTGGAGAAGGGGTTTTCGGTTTTGGGAGCTGAGACCCATGGGATGGCTCAACGGGGAGGTTCTGTGATTTCTCACCTGCGGATCGGCCGGGCTCGAAGCAGCTTGGTCAGGGCGGGAAGGGCCCATTTCCTCCTCTCCTTAGATGAGGTGGAGGCCTATCGAAACCTCTCCTACCTTGGCTTCGGGTCCACCTGTTACGTCGACGCCCCTGATTCTCCGTCGCTCTTTTCCGGACTGGATCGTTTTCTCCGAAAGAGGGGGATCGTCTTCCGCTTCTTCCCTGCCCGCAGGGTGGCCTTGGAGATGGGGGCACCACGCGCCGCCAACCTGGCACTGTTGGGTTACTTCGCAGGCTTTGAGAAGGAACCCGTGGGGTATGGGGAGTTGCGGACAGCCATGGAAGTGCTCTTTCAGGGTCCCTCCAGGGAGCGGAGCCTCCAGATCTTCGAGGCAGGATATGAAGGGGCGTTAAGGAGCCGCAACAAAATCTAGTATCTTGATCCCCGATTGGACCCTATATATACTGACTATGCTCCAGTTCGCCCTTGATTCGGCTTCCCTCCATTGGGAGGGAGCGACTCGATTTGAGGGGTTCTTCTTTTTCGTCCTTCCAGTGATCGGGGGGCTGGAGAGGAGATAGGCCGTTTTCTCGGAGTGGTCATGGCGAAAGGAAGGAAGAAGCGATTGAAGTTGACGGACAACGCCCTCAGGGTCCTGGAGAGGCGGTATCTCACCCGGGATTCTGAGGGGAACCTGGTCGAGACCCCTGAGGAGATGTTCCGAAGGGTGGCGCAGACAGTCGCCCAAGTGGACGAGGATCCTCGGCGGGCCGAGAAGGAGT
This sequence comes from Desulfarculaceae bacterium JdFR-97, assembly GCA_002010915.1. GTDB lineage: Bacteria > Desulfobacterota > Desulfocorpusculales > Desulfocorpusculum > Desulfocorpusculum > JdFR-97. The sequence goes on from MTPG01000070.1 coordinate 32,098, forward strand.
TTTACCAAATCATGACGGAACTGGAGTTCCTCCCCAACTCCCCAACTCTCATGAACGCGGGGAAGGAACTGGGGCAGCTTTCCGCCTGCTTCGTGCTTCCAGTGGAGGACTCCATGGAGAGCATCTTCGAGTCCGTCAAGCACACGGCTATGATCCATAAATCCGGCGGAGGGACGGGGTTCTCCTTCAGCCGTCTTCGGCCCAAAGGGAGCACTGTTGCGTCCACGGGCGGTGTCTCCAGCGGCCCGGTCTCTTTCATGAAGGTCTTCGATACGGCCACGGATGTGATCAAACAGGGGGGGAAACGCCGAGGGGCCAACATGGGGGTCCTCCGTGTAGATCACCCGGACATCCGCGAGTTCATCTATGCCAAGGACGATCAGCGTTGCTTCAACAACTTCAACCTCTCCGTCGGGCTGACCGATGCCTTTATGGAGGCCCTTAAGGAGGGGAAGGAGTTCGACCTCGTTGATCCTCATACCGGCAAAGTGACGGCCAAAGTGTCGGCCCGCGAGCTCTTCGACGAGATCGTGCACCAAGCTTGGAAGGGAGGGGATCCGGGGATCCTGTTCCTGGACCGCATCAATCGAGACAATCCGACCCCGGAAATCGGGGCCTTCGAGGGGACCAACCCGTGCGGGGAACAACCCCTGCTGCCCTATGAGTCGTGCAATCTGGGTTCCGTGAATCTCTCCAAGATGATCAAGAGGGAGGAAGACGGACGCTGGGTCCTGGACGAGGAACGTCTCGATCGGGTGGTCCGATGTGCGGTTCGTTTTCTTGATAACGTCATTGATGTGAACCGGTTCCCTCTACCCCAGATCGAGGAGATGACCAAGGCCAATCGCAAGATAGGCCTGGGGGTCATGGGCTTTGCCGACCTCCTTATCCGATTGGGGATCCCATACGACTCCGAGGAGGCCCTCGGCCTTGCCAGGCGCATCATGAAGCGCATCCGCGATAAGGCCCGCGAGACCTCGGCAGAGTTGGCCGAGATGCGAGGTCCTTTTCCTAACTTCGCTCGGAGCGTCTACGCCCGCGATGGATCACCCCCGCTTCGCAACGCCACGGTCACCACCATCGCCCCCACCGGCACCCTGAGCATCATTGCGGGTTGTTCCAGCGGGATCGAGCCCCTCTTCGCTGTATCCTATATCCGCAAGGTCCTCGACGGAGAAGAGCTGGTCGAGACCCATCCCATATTTGTGGAGTTGGCCAAGGAGCGGGGGTTTTATCGCAAGGAGCTGATGAGGAAGGTGGCTGAGGCGGGGGGCATCCGAGAACTCTCGGAGATTCCAGACGATATTCGGAGACTCTTTGTGACGGCCCACGAGATTTCCCCGGAGTGGCATGTGAAGATCCAGGCCGCCTTTCAGACCTATACGGACAATGCCGTCTCCAAGACCGTCAACTTCCCCTACGACGCCACCCCAGAGGACATCAAACGGGTATATTTGCTTGCCTATGCGCAGGGTTGCAAGGGAGTGACCATCTATCGGGACCGAAGCCGTGAGACCCAAGTCCTCAACATTTGCAAGGCCTCTCCCTCCGAGATGCCCCATGCCCTGACGGAACCCCCTCCCCCCTCGGTGCGGGTCTCCGAGCGCGTGGCCGTCTCCCCGGCACCACGCATCGCGCCTCGTCCGAGACCCGTGGTCACGCATGGGAGGACGGAGCGCATTGAGACCGGGTGCGGGAAGCTCTATGTGACCGTCAACTACGATGAAGAGGGGATCTGCGAGGTCTTCGCCCAGATGGGGAAGTCGGGCGGGTGTGCGGCCTCGCAGATCGAAGGGATCGGACGGCTCATATCGCTGGCACTCCGCTCCCGGGTGAGCTTGGAGGCCATTATCAAACAGATGAGGGGAATCCGCTGTCCTTCGCCCCTTTGGGGCAGAGGCGGGATGGTGTTGTCATGCGCTGATGCCATCGCGCGCGTTCTGGAGCATCACCTGAACGATACGAGACGAGGGGAGAGAGCGCACGGAAACGGATCTGTATCCTGGCATGGAGGGGTGGTGGGGACATGTCCGGACTGTGGAGGGGCCTTGGAACACACCGAGGGATGCGAGGTCTGTCGTTTTTGCGGTTTTACCCGCTGTAGTTGATCCTCCCACTCTCATTGGGACCCGAAGGCGGCCGGAATTCTCCGCCAAGACCTAGAGGCCACCACAGTAAGGCCTTTTGGCAAGGCCCTTGACGGTCGTCAGGGGCTCGAATAAAATGAAGACTTCCTTTGGCTGTGTAGGCCAAGGAAGAAAGGCTTTGTTCGGCGAGGTGAGACGTGCCCAGTGAACGCATGCTTATGCGAGGTGCTCATGTGGTGGGTGAAGCCGCCGTAAGGGCGGGCTGCCGATGCTACTTCGGCTATCCCATTACACCCCAGAACGAGCTGCCCGAGTATCTCTCCAGCAGGCTGGCCGAAGTGGGTGGCACGTTCATCCAGGCCGAAAGCGAGGTTGCCTCCATCAATATGGTCATCGGGGCCTCGGCAGCAGGAGCTCGGGTTATGACCTCATCCTCATCTCCGGGGATCAGCCTCAAACAAGAAGGGATCTCCTATCTATGCGGGCAGGAGCTTCCAGCAGTCATCGTCAATATGATGAGGGGTGGACCCGGACTGGGGAACATCGCCCCCTCTCAGGCGGACTATTTCCAGGCCACCCGGGGAGGGGGACACGGGGACTATCGGCTGCCGGTTCTTGCCCCGTCAGGCTGCCAGGAACTGGCAGAGCTCACCTTTCTCGCATTTGAACTGGCCGATACCTATCGCAACCCCGTCATGCTGGTGGGAGACGGTCTGATGGGCCAGATGATGGAGCCGGTGGTCTTCCCTGATCCCATCGATCCCAAAGACCTTCCCCCCAAGGACTGGATCTTGGATGGGTGTAAAGGTCGTCCTCCGCGGGCCATCTATTCCCTTTTTTTGGAGCCTCCCGTCCTATACCAACACAACCTCCACCTCCAAGGGAAATATGATAGGATAGCGGCCAAGGAGGTCCGGTTTGAGCATTACCAGACAGAGGGGGCGGAGGTGGTCGTGGTGGCCTATGGGACTGCTTCCCGAATCGCCAAGGGCGCCGTCAACCGCCTGCGTCGGGAGGGGCTCCCTGTAGGACTGTTTCGGCCCATTACCCTTTGGCCCTTCCCCAAAGAAGCCCTGCGCCAGATGGCCCAAAACGGGATCAAGATTGCCGTCTTCGAGCTGAGTCTAGGCCAGCTGGTGGAGGACGTGATCCTCACGGTGGGGGCGCGCTCCGAGATCTACTTCCACGGGATTCCGGGGGGCCCTATCCCTACGCCGGCCGAAGTGGAGGACTACATCCGATCCGTGATGTCAGGAGACGGCCGCGTGGGAAGGAGGGTTGAAGTATGAGCCAGGCCGCCATGAAACGTATCTACAGCATGCCCGAGTCCCTCAAGGATACCTCCAACCACTATTGTCCGGGTTGTGGGCATTCGGTGGTCCATAGGATCTTGGCCGAGGTGCTCGACGAGATGGGGCTTCGGGAGCGCACCATCGGCGTGGCCCCCGTGGGCTGCGCGGTTCTCGCCTACAACTACTTCAACTTCGATATGGTGGAGGCGCCTCATGGCCGTGCCTTGGCCGTGGCCACCGGCATCAAGCGGGTACAGCCGGACAAGTTGGTCCTGACTTACCAGGGGGACGGGGATTTGGCCGCCATAGGGACCGCCGAGACCATTCATGCGGCCAACCGGGGAGAGAAGATCAGCACCGTCTTCATCAACAATGCCATCTATGGGATGACAGGAGGACAGATGGCGCCCACCACCATCGAGGGGCTTTGGTCTACTACGACCCCTGGCGGGCGTGATCTCGATCGGGACGGGTATCCCATCGATATCTCCAGGATGCTCGCCGTTTGTCCCCGTACAGTCTACATCGAACGGTGCGCCATCACCTCCCCCAAAAATATCCGCAGGGCCAAGAGGGCCATCCGCAAGTCCTTTGAGATTCAAATGAAGGGCCTGGGTTTCTCCCTGGTGGAGATCCTCTCTCCCTGTCCAACCAATTGGAAGATGAGCCCCAAGGAAGCCTGGATGTGGATCGAGAAGGTGCTTGAGCGGACTTATCCTCTGGGAGTGATCAAAGATCTCACCGAGTCGGGAGATGGAGGATGATGGTAAGGACTACGTTCGCGGGATTCGGAGGACAGGGCGTCCTCTTGATGGGCTATGTGCTGGCCCATGGGGCCATGCTCAAGGGGCTCAATGTGACCTATCTTCCCGCCTACGGGGCCGAGATGCGGGGAGGTACGGCAAACTGCACCGTCACCCTATCGGACGAGGAGATCGCCTCTCCCGTGGCCTCCCAACCCGATATTCTGGTGGCCATGAATGCCCCTTCCTTGGAGCGCTTCGAGCCCACGGTCAAACCTGGAGGGCTCATTTTTGTCAATGCCTCCCTCATCGAGGTCTCTCCCCAACGCTCGGACGTTTCCGAGGTGCGGGTCGACGCTGTGAAACTGGCCCGTGAGGTGGGCTCCGATCGAGCCGCCAATATGGTCATGCTTGGCGCCTTGGTGGGCAAGACCGGGATGCTTGAGGTGGAGGAGGCCGTCCGAGGTATGGCGGAAGCCACCAAAGGCAAGGAGAAGTTCTTCGATCTGAACAAGGCGGCCATCGAGCGGGGTGCAGCCTTTATTTGCGAGGGTCGCTAAGGCCAGCCAGCCTCCGACTCCACCACAGGGAGGGGAGGGACACGCCTCAGAAGGCCTATTCTCCTAGAGCCCTGTAATTGTTTTCATGGCCCTCGGCCATCTCCAAAGGAGGGGGAGGGGACACATGAAAGTCGTCGATGGTATCTATGCCTATCCATGGACCAACCCCACGGTCAACAACGCTAACAGTTACCTGATCCGAGCGGGGCTGACGGTACTCATCGACCCGGGGCATCTTCAGTTCCTGAACCAGCTGGTTCAGTCCCTTCGAATGGATGGGATCCATGAGGACCACATCCACGGGGTGATCTGCACCCATGCCCACCCGGACCACGTAGAGGGTATGCAGGCCTTTGCCCATCGGCCGGTCTGGACGGCCTTAGGAATCCGCGAAGAGGCCTTCCTGCGGGATACAGGAAGCGAGATCTACCGGATGATGGGGATGTCTCCCCCCCAACTTCGGATCGACATCCTGCTGAAGGAGGGGGAGCTACGGCTGGGAGGGGAGCCACTGCAGGTCTTAGAGACACCAGGGCATTCCCCCGGCTCCATCTGTCTTTACTGGCCGGCCAGGAAGGCCCTCTTTACCGGAGATGTGGTCTTTGAGATGGGGGTTGGCCGGACGGACTTTCCGGGGGGAGACGGCAAGGCCCTGATCCGGTCCTTGGAACGTCTCGCCGAGTTGGACACCGAGATCCTCCTGCCCGGCCATGGAAATCCGGTGGTAGGATACGAACGGATCCAACGAAACTTCGAGATGATCCGGGAGACCTATTATGCTTATCTATGACTCTGCGGGGCCCTCCGGCTCCTCCCTCATGATGGAAGAGCCTTCCTTCAGGTGTCAGCCCCGGTCCCTTTGCAGGAAGTCTCTCTGTATGCGCCCTCTATTGGCCAGGTGACGATTCGTCCGAGGAGCTAGTGGAGGGACCCCAAGAGATCTCGAAGGACCTCCTCTCGAATGCCTTCAAGCTGAGATCGAACCTCCCGCTCCATCTTCCTCAGCGTCTCTTCCCAGAGAGGTGACGCCAGGACATTGGGCTCTACAGCTGAGCCCTCCACCCCCCGTGCGGCGAGTTCCTCCCATAATTGGGCCTTGACCTTCCTTTTTTGCTTCTGGAGGGCCTTGGCATACATCAGGGAGAAATCCTTGAGCCGTTTGAGGGAGGATTTGGGTCCGTCCGGATTCCATCGCTCCAAGGCCGAGAGTGCCCTGGAGAAGCTCTCCCGTCCTGGCTTGAGCCCTTCCTCCACAAGTGCGTGGATCATGGTTTTTTGTGCTGTTTTGGAAGAAGCCCTTCCTTGGTCCAACAGCTGCTCCAGGTCGAGATCCCCTTTTAAGTATCGCTTGACGTGGACCTGGGCCTTTCGGGCTTCTTCTTCCTCTTTCAGGTGACGTTTTTCCTCCTCGCTCAGGCTCAGTCCCTTGGTCTTTTCCATCACGAGGTCGATGGTGCTTTTGATCTCTCCCACGGNTTCACCTCACAGACATCGGATCCCCCAGGATCCCTTAGGGTTTGCACAGACTCTTCGGGCTCCCCGCACCCAGATCCTCACCTGCGGGTCCCTGGGCGGCTGTCGTGCCCATCCCTTATTGGCTTGAATCGCCCGGAGCTTCGATGCGAGCTCCTGAGGGTCTTGGCGGGCAAGGTCCCTGACCGAGGCGATNCCTGCTTCCAATAGAAGCCTTACGTTCTCTGTGCCGATTCCTCGAAGCGTGCACATCTCCGCGATCCTCCTCCATCGGTCCAGGGACTGAGGGGACAGTTCCGTCTCTCCCCGGATTCGTCCACCATCCTTCAAGATCCAGAGGTCCAACCGTTTTACTCCTGCCTCCCTCAGCCGCTTCACCTCCTGAGGGGCCAGATCCTGGAGGGACTCGATCCTGGGGCTGAGGGAGTTGACAGTATGGCGGTCAAGGAGGACGAAGAGGATCAACGAAAAGGCCACAGCGGCCGCCATAGAGCTCCGACCGATGACGGCCGGAAGGGGATTTCGGGCGTCAGGCGGGAGCTCCTCATCTCCCCAGAGGGGGCGTCCCAGGAGGACCCCCAAAAACTGGATCATCACAAAGCACTCCACAGCGAAGGGGGGGAAGCCCAGGAACCCCGGCAGGGGCATCTCAAAGAGTTTGAGCCCTTCGAAGAAGGGGACCGTATAGATCCACTTGGTCAGGGCACGGATGTTGAAGGCCTCCCAGAGGAGACCACAGATCCCGCCCGCTGTCAGCAACCTGAGCAGTCTTCCTGCCCTTCCCTTTTCAAGATCCCTCAAGAGGCTTCCTCCGGCCCAAAGGTAGTTGAAGGGTTCCAGAAGGAGAGTAAAGCCCAACCAGACCATGGGGAAGGTATATCGCGGGATGAGGAGCGGAAGGACCATGAAGGAAAAGCCAGTCAGGACCAGAAACCCCATCATGCTAGGTGGGAGTCGGACCGGTCGAATATGGGTCTTACGGAATAGGCCCAACACCTCCAGGAGTTCCGCGGTCTCGAAGAGGGCTGGGAGCACCGTGGCGTAGGAGACAGCATAGCCCGCCCACCGAAGGGGGAGGAGATGGGCGACCCGAATATAGTACCAGTTCTTGATGGACAGGTTCCAGAGCTCGAAGATCAACCAGAGGGGAACCGATACCGCGGCCAGGTAAAGAAAACCTCTGGGCGACCGACTCAAGAGAGAGTGGCCCTGGATCGCCAGGATCAGGGCGTCCACCAGGAGGATATAGGACCACCAGGCCAGTGGATAGTACCAGGATGCAAAAGGTTCCGTTCGGGAGATTGTCCCCCATGTGGAGACCCCCAGCAGGAAGAGTGCGGCCAGTCCCTGCGCCAAAACCCTTGTTTTCATAGGAGTTGCCTCACCGATTCACGAAAAGCCGTCAATATCCGGGAGCTTCGCCCTCGAACACTCCTAAGATTCGAGGAAATCTTCCAAAGAGCTTCCTCACCAGTCGAAGACTCATTTCCCTTTCCCCGGACGGCTTGATCCACGATTTATTTCTCCCGCAATGATGAAATCGTTTGGTTAATGGTCTTGTCCTTTTTTTCTTCCAGGCGTGGATTCCGGAGAGAGGCGGGATCGCACGGCTTCCTCCAAAGCAGGAGGGACGGGAAAGTGGAGTTCCTTGGCCTTCAAGATATGCTCTTGGGCCTTTTTCCACTGCCCGAGGGAGTAATATCCCAACGCCAGCCGGTAGTGGGCCTCCACATCCTCGGGGTCGTGGCGGAGGAGTTCCTCCAACACCTCCAGGGCCTCTTCCATCTGGTCCATGACACTGTAGGTCATGGCGAGATTGAAGTATGCATCGGTGTCTTGGGGGTTCAGGCTGATCGCCTTGCGGTAGGCTTTGGCCGCATCAGGAAACTCTCCCAGACGAAAGAGGACGTTTCCCAGGTTGTAATGGATATCTCCACGATGGGGCTCGGCCTTTGCGGCTCGGTCAAGATACACCAGAGCTTCCCGATACCTGCGCTCCTTGGCCAGCTGGACCCCCTTTCTGTAGTCCTCATCGGATCCATGTGAGGGGAAAGGAACGACGAGGGTGAAGCCCAAAGCGGCCGCTACCAGAAGAGGTGTGGCTCTCATGGCACGAAGACCTCCTTTCTTTCAGGAGGACTGGATCGACTCGATTTTCCTCCGAATCCGTTCACCTTCGGGCGTCTTTTCGCCATAAAGTTTCCCGGCCTTTTTGAGGTGTTGGAGAGCCTCGGAGATGTGGTCCATCTTCTCCCAGTAGGAGGCCATCTCTTCGTGATAGTTTCCTTCCCTGCCTTGTTCCTTGAGGGCCCGGGCGAGCAGTCGGTGAACCCGGATGAGACGAGGCTGGAGCTCCAGTGCCTTCCGGAACATCCGTTCGGCCTCTCCAGGCTGATTTATCTTGAGGAGCATCTCTCCCCAGCTAACGTAGACCCGGGCTCCGTTCGGCCGGATCTGCAAGGCCTTTCGGAAGCGGGATGCGGCTGCCTCCCATTGTCCCAGACGGGCCTCAAGGGATCCCAAATCCATCCAAGCGGAGCCGAGTTCGGGGTCCAGAGACAAAGCCCGGTTCAGGGCTTGACGAGCCTCTTCGATCCAGCCGTAGTGATCGTAGGCCAAGGCCAGCTGATGCCAGAGCCGAGGATTGTCAGGGCTTTCCTGGAGGCGTCGCCTCAGAAAGGGGATGACCTGAGAGGATCTTTCCACCTGGGGAAGGAGGATTCCCTGGAGTCGATGAAAGTCTGGGAGCTTTCTGGGGTGACGGACCTTCAATCTGTGAATGCGGATGAGGTTTTCGATCTGGGTCAGACGATCGGCCGTCACCGGGTGGGTCAGCAGATAGGGAGGGATGCGAGAGGTGGAGAAGCGCTGTTCCCGTAGGAGCAGGGAGAAGAAGTCCAAGAGACCGTAGGGATCGTATCCGGCTTGATAAAGGTAGAAGAGACCGGAGCGATCGGCCTGTGCCTCAAACTCGCGGCTGAATTTCAACTGCAGGGCCTGCCCTGCACCCAAGGCCCCTGCGGTCACGGCTCGTTGCCCACGGGCCGCCAGAATGGCTGCCAGGGTCGCCAGACTCACAAGGGTGCCCTTCCCCACCATACGGGCCGTGTGTCGATGTTTCACATGAGAGAGCTCGTGGGCTATCACGCCAGCCACTTCATGGACATTTCTGGCCTTCAGCAGCAGACCGCTGTATAGATAGATGTGACCTCCGGGGACGGCGAAGGCGTTGAGGATGGGGCCCTTGATCACGTGAAAACGGAACTGGTAAGACATGGGTTGAGCCGCCTCTATGATGGGGCCGCCGATCTGAGCAATGTACTCGATTACCCGAGGATCCTCCACCAATTCCAGCTTCTCCAACGCCTTTTCCGCGAATTCCCTTCCCATCTCTTTCTCGCTCTTGATGGAGGGGGTAAGGATCCTCTCGGCCCGCTGGAGAGTGGGGGTACAAGAGACACCCGCCAGAAGGAACGCGAGGAGGAAGATCAAGGCTTTCGCCCTTCTTCGGAGTGATGGCGTCAGGAAGTGGGGCATGTAAGGAACCCTCGTGTAAAAGAGGCGATGGGCGAGGCCCTGGTTTCCTTATTACTTTCCGACGGTTTGTGACAGGAAACCTCGGGCTTTCTCTTTGATCCATGATAGGGGAAAGCCAAAGGGCGATCAAGACGGATCTCCTACTTGGAGAGAGTCTTGTCAGATAGGCGGATCTGTGATGGTATGAATGAAAGGAAAGACGGAACTGCTGTTTTTCCCCTCGCTTGGGTTGACGGCGAGAGAGGAGCTTGTCCGGGAGTCAAGATGCAGCCGGAGATTTCCTGGGTTCTGGCCTTCGGGGCGGGAGTGCTCTCGTTTTTCTCTCCCTGCGTCCTCCCGCTTCTGCCCGCCTATCTCTCCTTTATCACAGGGGCCACGGTGGAGGAGATCCTCGAAAATCATCATGCCCGCCGAGAGGTCTTGCTTCCCGTGATCCTCTTTTGTGCGGGTTTTTCTGTGGTCTTCATCCTGATGGGGGCCACGGCCAGCACCTTGGGGCGGGCGGTGTTTCGCTATCAACGGATTCTTCACTGGATCGGCGGAGGCCTGGTCATCTTCTTCGGGCTTCATTTGCTTGGAGCGTTCCGCCTGAGGTTCCTCCAACTGGACAAACGGCTTCATCTTTCCGCCCGGCCGACCCATGCATTGGGGGCCTTTATGGTGGGGGTCGCCTTTGCCGCGGGATGGACGCCCTGCATTGGCCCTATTCTTGGTTCCATCCTGACCTACGCCGGCACTCGCGATACCCTTTCCCAGGGGGTCCTCCTGCTGGCCTTCTACTCTACGGGATTCGCCCTCCCCTTTGTGGCAGTGGGATTCGCCCTAGGGAATCTCCTTCCCCTCCTTAGAAAGGCTGGCCCATGGATGAGACCGGTGAGTTTGGCCAGCGGCGCCCTCCTCATCTTGATGGGGATCCTCCTGATCACGGATAACCTCAATCTTCTCTATCGTTGGGCCCTTTGATGGGGATCCCTTCCACACGGGCATCCCTTCACCTCCGGACAGACCATCTCCAGGAGAAATCCATCCCGTGTTGACCTCCCAAGGGGGGGATGCTATAAGGGGCGACCCAGGAGGTGGACATGGATCCCGGAAGAAGGGACGAGATCAAGGGGTATGCCTGTGCGGTGCTTGCTGCCCTCATGTGGGCCTCCTGCGGCACAGTGGGCAAGGCCCTTTTTGAGGGGGGGATGACCCCGTACGAACTGGTCCAAGTGCGGGTGACTCTCTCGGCTGCCCTTTTGGTTGCCTCCTTCTGGCTCAAGGCCCCTTATCTTCTCCGGATTCGCAGGCAGGATCTGGGCTATTTTCTCCTCCTTGGAGGGGGGGCCATGGCTGCCATGCAGATCAGCTATTTCTACGCCATCAGCAAGATCCACGTGGCGGCCGCCATACTCCTTCAGTACCTGGCCCCTATCCTAGTGGCTGTATTCGCCGTCTGTTTCTGGAGAGAAAGGCTCACCGTCTCCAAAATGGTAGCCCTGCTCCTGGCCTTCGGGGGGTGCTACCTGGTGGTGGGTGGATACAACCTCGACCTGCTCAAGATGAACCGCATGGGGATCTTGGGGGGCCTGGGGGCCGCTATTTCCTTCGCCAGCTACTCCCTGCTGGGTGAGAAGGGAATGCACCGCTATTCGCCATGGACCGTTCTCTTTTATGCCCTAGCCTTCTCCGCCGCCACCTGGCATGTCCTGGTGCCGCCGTTCCATTACCTGAAGGCCGGCTTTACCCCTTCCCAGTGGGGGTGGCTTGCCTACATCGCTGTGGTGGGGACGATCCTTCCCTTCGGCCTTTACTATGTTGGCATCAACTACATCCGCTCCACTCGGGCCATCATCACGGCCACCCTGGAGCCCATCGCGGCGGGATTCATGGCTTTTTTCCTTTTGGGCGAGACCATGGAGACGCTGCAGATTTCAGGAGGGTTTTTGGTAATTGGTGCCATCGTTCTTTTGCAGGTGCAGCAAGAGCGCTGCGAGATGGCCCCCTCCAGGATTCGAAAAAGACAAGCTTAAACTTTTGTTTTCCGAGCATTAAAAAAGGGCCCAAACAAGGGCCCTTCTTTCTCTTCTTCGTGATTGCTGAATCTCAGTAGGGATGAAACTCGCGGATTCGGTAAGGATCCTTATCACCGGTGAACTGCTTGTGGTACTCGACCACCTTGAACTTGCCCATGAACTGGTTGGCCAGCGGATAGCCTGCCTTGATCCATCCCAGAATACCTTCGTTGTACCACCAGACGTTCTTGTAGCCGTAACGTATCAGCATTCCTGCCACATAGGCGGATCGATGAGACGTTCGGCAGAAAACCACGATCTTGGCGTTGGGATCCTTGATCTTCTTGGGAATGGTGTAGACGTGGCCGGAATGGATATGATCGGTCCCCGGAATGTGACCCGCATAAAATTCCGGATGGGTGCGGACATCGATCAGATAGGCCTTCTCCTCTCCGGCCATCACCTTCTCGTACAAGGCCTTAAACTGCTCTACATTGAGAATGCGATCCTTGGGAATGACCTTCTGGAGTTCTGCCTTCCAGGCCTTCTCGCCAGCCAATACATCGTCTGCGGCCAGAGCGAGCCCGGACCATCCCAGAACCAAAACCGCCAGCAATGCGAGCAAAATCCCTTTCTTCATAACNTTCCTCCTCAAGTTGAAATAGTTTCCCGAGACACTCCGGCGTCTCGCAGCAGAAACCACCACCTCCTTTCGCGACATTCCATTTCGTTCAAGCATCAGTTCAACTGAATTTAAAAAAGCAAACTCTATGCCTGATCGGATGTCCGAGGTCTTCGGTGAAAAGGCTTGTTTTTCCCCGCATTTTCCGCTCCTTTCTCGTTGCCTGTGGGAGAGGCCCTGTCACCTTTAAGTGGCATCCTTTCCTGGATGCGAAGGGCCGATCTCATGAGAGCCGTCTTCATTGAACTCCACTCCACACGATATCTTCTACTATAAATCATTTCCATTGAAAAATCATGGTTTTCTATGGTAAACTCCCGATAAAGTCTACTATTTCAATAGAGATATAGGCGACTTCCGTTCACCAAGGGGGTTAGTGTTGAAAAGCAAGTCAAACGAAGGGGGGCTCAAAGCGCCCGGTACAAAGCACATGGCGTGAGGTGCAGGGGGAAAAAGCACCCTCTCCTCCCCATTCTCTTGGAGCAGAACCCAGGCTTGTGCTCGACACTTCCATGGCTCCAGGGTGCCCCGCATGGGCGGGGAATGGCAGCTCCCATGAAAAAGCTAGTTCTTTTCATCTTGATCTTCGCCTTCTTTTTCATGGCAAGAGAGGGAAATCCGGGAGAGGCGCTGGAAGGAGCGTCCTCCCCCTTACGTTTTTCCGTCTCCGCCATGATCTCACCCCAAGAGACATTCGGCATTTATGTAGAACTTGTCCGCTATCTTTCTCGTCGTATCCATCGAGAAATCGTCTTGAAGCAGCGAAGGAGCTATCAGGAGGTCAACCGGCTGCTTCGCTACGGAGAGCTTGACTTCGCTTGGTTATGTACTGGAGGTTACCTGGAGGCCCGGCAGGATTTCGGGGCCAGGGTACTGGCCACTCCCGTGATCCTGGGGAGACCCCTGTACCATGCATTCGTCATCGTCCATCGGGACTCTTCCGTGGAGACCCTGGAGGGGCTTCGCGGGAAGACCTTCGCGTTCACGGATCCCCTCTCTCTCACCGGCAGGATCTATCCAACCTACCTGGTGGCCCGGTTGGGATCGAGAGTCGAGGCCTTCTTCCGACGATTCTTCTATACCTTCAGCCACGATCGAGCCGTCGAGGCCGTGGCCCATGGCCTGGCAGACGGCGCATCGGTGGACAGCCATGTCTATGAGTTCCTCCTGGCAATGAAGCCGGAGGTCGTTGCACAAACACGTATCATCCATGTATCGAGACCATTCGGAGCCCCTCCCATGACGGCCGGTCCTTCTTTGTCGGAACCCTGGGCGACCAAGCTCCAGGAGGCCCTCCTAAAGATGGGGAAGGAGCCAAAAGGCAGGAGGATCTTGGACCGCCTCCGTGTGGACGGCTTTGTAGTGCCCTATGAGGACCTCTATGAGGAGGCCCGGAGGGTCTGGGACAAATCGGGGCTTCGGTTGGTTGGCCCCTGAAAGGGTGGATTTGTGGCTTCGCCTACCCTGGAACCCGGGATGCCGTGGTACCGGAGCCTTCGGGTCAGGATCTTTTTCCTCATCATCTGGCTTGGAGTCGGGACCATCTTCATCCTGACCACCTTCTTCCTGGACCACGAACGCAAGGCCCTTCAAAAGGAGCTGGAGAAACGGGGGATCCAAATCGCGCGGACTCTGGCCACCCAATGTGTGGAGCCCCTCCTCTACGAGGACCGCTTCGGCCTTTATGAAGTAATCCAGAACTACCTCGATGAGGATTCCGCAGAAGGGGATCCGTTTGTCCAATACGTCCTCGTCCTGGACCGAGCCGGGGAGATCCTGGTGGAAAAACAGAGGATGGGAAGCGGACCCTACTTCACGGGGGGAGGTCAGCTTCGGACCGCAATGGAGACACGAAAGCTTCTGGTGTCTTACTACGACCCCCACACCCTGGATATCGTCATGCCGGTCTTCGTTCAGAACCACCGGGTCGGGACTGTGCGCATCGGTGTCTCCAACCGATCCGTCGCCACCACCCTAGGCGATCTTCGGTCCAAGGTGGTCACTTACGTGGCGATCATCGTCTTGGGGGGGGTCTTCATTGGGCTTTGGCTCGCACATCGAATCATCCATCCCCTTCGAATCCTCACTCAGGGCGCCTCACGTTTGGCATTGGGCCATTGGGGCGAGCGGGTAGAAGTCCCGGCCAAGGACGAGATCGGCCAGCTCGCCCACACCCTGAATGTGATGTCCCGAAAGATCCGGGAGTCCCTGGAGGAAATCCGCCGGACCCAGGAATCTCTGGCTCGCACCGAAAGGCTCTCCGCGCTGGGGACCCTGAGTGCGGGACTGGCACACGAGATCAAAAACCCTCTTACCTCTATCAAGATGATCCTCCAGGCCATGGAGAGGGATCCGGATCCTCGGAAGCTGAAGGAGGACATTGGGGTCATGCTCCAGGAAGTTAGCCAATTGGACCAAGTGGTAAGTGACTTTCTGGCCTTCGCGCGCCCTGTACCTCTGGAACGGAAGTGGCGCCGTCTTGATGAGGTGGCCGACGAGGCCCTGGCCCTCCTCTCCCGACATCTTCAGCAAGGCGGGATTCATGTCCATAGGGATCTGGAGGATTCGGATCCCTATGTATGGATCGACCCCGCCAAGATCAAGCAGGTCCTGGTCAATCTTGTGCTCAACGCAGTGCAGGCCATGCCCGAGGGGGGACGGCTCTGGATACGGATCCTAAGCCACGAAAGTCCCTCGGAGATCGCTCTCGAAGTGGAAGATACGGGCCCGGGGATTCCTCCAGACCTTACCGGCCGAGTCTTTGACCCTTTTGTGACCACAAAGGAGCGGGGAACAGGCCTCGGTCTTTCCGTGGCGCACCGTTTCATTGCCGAACATGGGGGGAGGATTCAACTCACGCATGGTACGTATGGGGGGGCCTTGTTTCGCATCTACCTCCCCAGAGGAGGGAATAGGGATGGAAACCATTCTGGTCGTGGATGATGAAGCCAGTGTGCTCTACTCCTTCCAGCGTCTTTTCGGCTCCAAATATCGGGTCCTGACCGCCCTCAGTGGGGAAGAGGGGCTGCGGCTCTACGAGTTGAACCGCCCCTCGGTGGTCTTCCTAGACCAAAGGATGCCCGGCCTGTCCGGCCTAGAGACCCTTCGGGCCTTGAAAGAAATGGACCCCCAGGCCGTGGCCGTCATCATGACGGCTTACGGGGACACGGAGACCGTTATCTGTTCCATGCAGGAGGGGGCTTTCGACTACATCACCAAGCCCCTGGATGGCGATCAGCTCGAGGCACTGATTCAGAAGGGGATCCTCGTCCGGAGGAGCCGGGAGGACATCCACCTCTTCGACGCCTCCCCAGTCTACCCGGGTCCTCAGCTCATCGGACAGAGCCCTCCCATGCAGGAGGTTTATAAACTTATCGGGCAGGTCGCCGGAACGGACTCCACCGTCCTGATCAGAGGAGAGAGCGGAACGGGCAAGGAGTTGGTAGCTCGGGCCATTCATGTACACAGTGTCAGGAAGAACGATCCTTTCGTTGTGGTCAACTGCGCCGCCATCCCTGAGACCCTCCTGGAAAGTGAGCTGTTCGGGTACGAAAAGGGGGCGTTCAGCGGGGCAGATCGACGCAAAGAGGGAAAGTTCGAGCTGGCTCATGGCGGAACACTCTTCCTTGATGAAATCGGGGACATGACCCCTTCCACCCAGACCAAGATCCTCCGAGCCCTCCAGGAACGGCATATCGAGCGGTTGGGAGGAAAGGAGGTCATCGGGGTGGACGTCCGAATCCTGGCCGCCACCCACCAGGACCTCGAAATGGCCATGGAATCGGGGAGGTTTCGAGAGGACCTCTATTGGCGACTCAATGTGGTCACCATCTCTTTGCCTCCTTTGCGGGAGAGAAAGGAGGACATCCCCGCCCTGGTGGAGCACTTCGCCCTGAGGTTTCGGGAGGAGTGCGCCTGCCGGGTAACCGGAATCTCCCGGGATGTATTGCGGACCCTTCAGGCTTACGACTGGCCTGGAAACGTAAGGGAGCTGGAGAACTGGGTCCGCCGGGCCCTGATCCTCTGCCGTGGAGAGACTATCACCATGGAGGACCTTCCTCCGTTGGCCACCTTCGCCAAGGAGGGGCAGGGGCCTCCCCCTGAAGACTTCTCCCGACGTCTCCAACGGCTTCTGGCCCAGGCCTTCGAGGACCCCAAAAGGATGAAAGGCCCTTCCTATCATCGAATCGTAGAGCAGGTCGAAACCGAACTTGTACGTAACGCCTTAAAAATCTCAGGTGGTAATCAGCTTCGCGCCGCCCGGATGCTGGGCATCACGCGGACCACCTTGCGCAAGAAGATGGAGCGCTGCGGACTTCTTTGATCCGTTGCCACGCGGCCCGGGCAACATGATCCATCTAGATTCGAACCTTATCGTTTTGTTCCTCCAGCAGACGCAAGGGTGCCGAAAAGCAGGCCCTATAGGTTTGCCTCCTTTCGCCGGGCCTTCGCCTCCATCTCCCTGGCTGCCCGATGTCTCCCCAGGACGAGCAGACAGCGGGCCTGGGCCCGATTGATCTCCGGTTCGTTCCAATACCGCAATTCCGCCTCCCGGTAGGCATCCAGGGCCTCCTGAGGACGCCCCATCCTCTCATAGGCCCATCCCATCAGGTAGTGGAACCCTTCGATCTCGTAGCCTGCGGCAAACAGCTCTAGGCCCGTTTGGATGACCTCCGCAGCACGGCCTCGATGGACTAAGGCCCTAAAAGCCTGACCCAAAAGCGCCGACCTGGCAGACGAGCAGTCCTCAAGGGTCATCTTCACCAAGTGAAGGACATCCTCGGGGCGGCCCGTGGTGTTCCATAGGGCCGCAAGATGGACCCAAAGTTTCTCCCTCATCAGGGGGTGGAGCTCTTCCTCTTCCAGTCTCTTGAGGATCCAATGGAGGGCCTTCTCGGGTTTTCCATATACCTCCAAAGTCCCGGCTACATGGAGTGCCCTTCGAGGATCATTCCGGGCAGGGTCAAGGAGACGATCCAGGAGCTCGCCCAGCAAGTCGGTCTCTGGAGGTCTTTCCTCATCCTGAAAAAAGTCGGTATCCGCGAGGAGCACGGCATGGATCTCTCCCAGATGGGGTCGCATTCTGCGACGAGAGGCCCCGATCCTTCGCTTTAGCCGCTCATGAGCCTGTAGGGGGGAGAGTCCCTCATTGGTGGTGAAGTGGAGCCTTGGTGCGTGCACTCGCCCCCGAGTGGTGTGGAGGAGCACTTCGGGTTCCTCAATGCGGATCCCAAAGCGCTCAGGTTCCCATGCCATGGGGGATCCCTTCAGCAGAACGAAGGGGGATGCGTCCAGGGCGAACTCGCGAAAGGTCTCCTCCTCCGCCCGAAGGTCCTCTTCGGTGGTTCCCGGAAATCCGATAATGTAGGAGAGCTGGGGCGTGATTCCCGCTTTCTGGCAAGCACCAATGAGACGGAAGGCGGACTCCGTGCTGGTGCCCTTTCGCATCCGTTCCACGGTCCGCGGTAGGGTAGACTCCATCCCTACGTAGATCCAGCGGAGGCCCGCCTCATAGGCCTCCTCAAGGAGTGGTTCGTGGAAGGCCTCCTCGGGTCGGATGCCTTCCGCCCCCCAAAGGACCCTGAGTCCTCGGTCTTGTATCGCCCGAGCCAGTTCCCGCAGCCTCTGAGGGGAGATGGCCTCATCCACGAATAGAAAGCTTCGAACCCCATGCCTCTCCTGCTGTTCGGCCATCTCGTCTACCACTTGCACCAGCGGGCGATGGCGGACCCCCTTTCCATATGGGAGTGTGTGGCTGCAAAAGGTGCACTTACCCCAATAGCAGCCCCGGCTCGTCTGTATGGGTAGGACGGGCTCAGGGGCCAAGTATTCCCGCAGGGGAAACCCGGAAAAGTCAGGGAAGGGCAGATGGAGAAGGCAAGGAGGGTCTGCAGGAGAGTGAACGCATATTCTTCCCTGAGGGTCTCTGTGAGTGATGGCAGGGACCGACTCCAAGGCACGATGGTCAGAGAGGGGCCAGGCGTCGACAAACAAGGAGACGGAGTCCTCCCCCTCTCTCTGAAAGACGAGGTCGATCCAGGGGAATGCCCTCAAGATCTCCTCAGGATCGAGGTGACTCATCAGGGATCCACCAAGGGCGATGGGGATCCCAAGCTTCTCCTTCACCACACGGCCCAGAGCCACGGCATAGATGAGGTTCTGCTCGGCCAGAATCGAAAATCCTACAATATCAGGCTGCTCTTTCGAAATCTCCGAAAGCTCATAGAAAAAGAGGGTCTCGAGAAACTCGGGTGCCAATTTCGCCCTATCCTCCACATAGGGTCGCAGGAGGCGATGATAGAAGGCCGCTAGGACGGAAAAGATGAAGTCCAAGCGTCTCACTCCCTCCATGTACTGAATGCGCTCTTGATGGGATCGGGGCAAGTGGGTGAGGGCTTCCCAAAGACGCCTTCCGTGCCCCTCCTCCACGAGCAGGTGTGGGCAAAGGCGATGGAGGAGGTGGTCGGGATCCCAGTCGCAGAGGTGCGGGGTCTCCTGCAGGAGCCATCTCCTGAAGAAGGCCAGGTTCCAGTCCATAGTGTAGACTGAGATGCCGGAACTTTTCCGTTGCAAGGCGGCCTTGAGACATGCGAGGCCGAAAGGCGCGGAGGTGGGTGGGTGGAAGGGGACAAAGGCCAGAAGAAGTTTCATCGTAACTTCCCATGTCATGCCTGGGCGTGGCACCCCTGATGGATGAAAATGCTTGCCCAGATGCGAGAGTCTTTGCCTTTATTCGGGTAGGGGCGACTTCAGTCGCCCCCTTCGGGGAGGCTGAAGCCTCCCCTACCCAACCAAGACCAAATCAACGAGATGAACGAAATCAACCAGATAGACGA
>MTPG01000092.1 GCA_002010915.1 Desulfarculaceae bacterium JdFR-97
TTTTTTAATGAAGAATGAGTATATAGGAATTTAGTTAGAAAATAACCTCCCCTCACTCGGGCTGGGGGTACGAGACTAAAGGCGCATCCGCCTGAGTCTTGAATGGGTAGGGGAGGCTTTAGCCTCCCGGACCAGAAGGGAGCGACTGAAGTCGCCCCTACCCCCTCAATTTCGTTCAGGGCACCTCCCGCCGTGGGCGAGATAAGCGAACATTTTCATCCATCAGGGATGCTCCGCAGGGGCATGGGAAGTCAATATCAAATAGCAATTGGAAATAAGGAGGTAGAGTCATGAAGATCGAGGTGCTAGGTCCCGGATGTGCCAAGTGCCAGTCCGTGGAGAAGAACGTCAAGGATGCCGTAAAATCCCTAGGGATCGACGCGGAGATCCTGCATGTGACCGACATCAAGGAGATCGCATCATACGGGGTCTTCGGCACCCCGGCTGTGGTGATCGACGGGCAGGTAAAGTCCGTGGGAAAGATCCCGTCTGCGGAAGAGATCAAGACGTGGCTCCGGTAATCTCTGGGTTGATTGGGAGTGCAGGCCTTCGAACAATGCCCAACCGACGCTTATGGGATGAAGGAACAGGGCCTCGAAAGGGTGCGGCGGAATGCCTGGCCCGTTTCCCCTCCATGGTGTAATCTGGTTAGCAGTACGTTCTCGAGTAGATTAGGGTGAATTCTTGAAGGGAGCCCCATTCTATGCCCAGCCTATCCAGTCCCGAGAGAACCCCATGGTCTGTAGGAGCTTTTTTCCTGATCTTTCTCGCCTTGTTTTCCTCTCTTATAGGCTGCGCCGAAGAGGATTCCTCCGAGGTCGTACTGGCCGAGGTCAATGGCCAAGAGATCACACTGGAGGATTACCGGGCGGAGATGGAAGGCCTTCCCGAGGAGATGCGTCTCCTCTACCAGAATGACCCCCAAAAGATCCTGCAACGGCTTATCCTGATGACCCTTCTCCTTCAAGAGGCTTGCCGCAGGGGTTTGATCGAATCAGCCGATCTCCACAGGAGGTCCGATCCCCGAGTCCAGAAGGCTTTGGAGGAACTCCTCCGCTCGGAAGGGACAGGTCGAGTCGAGGTCGCGGACGAGGAGATCGAGGCGTTCTATGCCGCCAACCGAAGTCTAATGGAAGGGGCCTCCCTTGAGCAGGTCCGTGAGGTCCTCCGGGGCATCCTTCGGGCTCAGAAGGAGCAGGAATCCGTGGGGGCCTTTATCGGCATGCTTCATACAAACGCCGCGATTCAGACCTATCCCGAGAGACTCCCCTCCCCATCCCCGCCGGTCATCCCTTCCGCCACCGAGGAGGAGTTCCACAAGGCCCTCAAAAGCGGCCGTCCTACGGTGGCGGACTTCGGTTCTAATCTTTGCATCCCGTGCATCCGATTAAGGCCGGTCCTCAAGGCTGTAAAGGACGCCCATGGCGATCGGCTCAACGTCCTCTATCTTGAGGTCGACGAACACAAAGGCTTAGCCAGAAAGCATCGCATCCAACTTGTTCCCACTGTGATCTTTTTCAATGCGGATGGGAAAGAGGTCAAGCGCCATATGGGCTACATGGACCGGAAGGCCATGGAAGAGATGCTTCGCAAGCTGGGTTTCGTGAAAGGATGATACGGAGACTGCTGAACGCTTCCGCCTTCGTCTTTTTGTCAAAGTGCCTTTGTGGAGGGTTTTTTCTGTAAACCTCAAGACAGGGGTGACTTTCCAAAGGACCGGGAGACTCTCGTCCGCCATGAGGGTTCCTCTTTTTCAAAGTTTCAAAGATTTCAAAGATGGTTGAGGTCGGCGATGGCGGTTTCAAGCACGGAGATCCGAAGACGCCTTCGAAGCGGACTCCTTCAGGCGGCTGGGCTCCTCCTTGTGGGTAGCCTCCTCGGCGGAGGAATAAACGCCATCAGGCCTGCGGGCCTCCCATGGAGTGGGTCCTGGAATCCTGAAGCAGTCTCCGCCCGGCACCTCCAGGGCCTTCCTGAAATCTCTCTGGAGGAGGCATGGAGACTGTATCAGGAGGGCCGTTCCCTCTTTCTCGACGCCAGAGACCGGGCGAGCTTCGAGCTGGGCCATTTGCCGGGAGCCCTCAATATCGTCCCCGAGGAGGCGGCCGAGTTCGCCGAAGAGATCCGATCTTTGTCCGAGAGCGGCCTGGTCCCCATCGCTTACTGTGATGGAGCAGCCTGTCCGCTGAGCTCCCAGTTGGCACGAAAACTTCAAGCCATGGGTCTTCAATCGGTGCGCATCTTAGTCAACGGCTGGGGCCGTTGGAGACAAGCCGGTTTTCCGGTGGAGAAAGGAGAATGAGCCCCACATCCTCCCTACCCCGACAAGGAAGACCAGGGATGATTCTCGCCCTGATCTTTCGACTCTTTCTGGGGGGGCTTTTCGTATATGCGGGCTCAATCAAGGTCTTGGACCCGGGAGGATTCGCCCAGGCGGTCTATAACTATCGACTTCTTCCGGGTTGGGCGGTCAACCCCGTAGCCATCATCCTGCCCTGGGTGGAGATTGTAACGGGTACATGCCTCCTTCTGGGAATCTGGATCCCAGGTGCCTCGTTGCTGGCTTCAGGGCTTCTGAGCCTCTTCTTTTTGGCCTTGACCTCAAGCCTCGCCAGGGGCCTGGACATCGCCTGCGGGTGCTTCAGCACCTCGCGCGGCTCGGAAACCGTGGATATCTTCTATATTCTGAGAGACTTATTGCTCTTGGGCATGGCCGTATGGGTCTTTCTCTTTGACCGCGCATGGACCGTCCTTCGGTCTGGGCGGATGCGAGCCAGGGAGATCACCTCTTCGGGAAGCTTAGGGGAAAAGTGACCACGAACTCCTTGGCCATGGAGGTGGAACGCCTTGGAAAGAAAGTCGATGGGAAGAGTCTTGACAGAGATTCCGTAGTTGATGCACGGTGGTGACCATACACTCTTCGTCCCAGGAGGGTGAGGAAATAGGCGACCTTACGGCCCAGAGGAGGACGGAGTGGCATGGAGTCGGATAAGGGGGGCACTCGTATATACTTCCTGTTGATTCTTTTCCTGGCCCTGGTGGGGCTCGCGTCGAGCATCTATCTGACCTTTTCCCACTACCGAATCCTCACGGGGAGACAACTTGAAGGTAGCTTCTGCCAGATCAGCGAGCTGGTGGATTGCGATGCTGTGGCCTCGAGCGTCTACTCGGAAATCTTCGACATCCCCTGGGCGGCTGTGGGAGCAGTGGTCTATCTCCTTATCCTCTCTTTTGCCACATTCGGCCTCTCTCTTGGTCGACTTTCGGCCTTCTCCTTTCGGTTCATCTTTGGCTTGGCCTCGGTTTCGGTCCTCTTCGACATGTATCTGGCTTTTGTCGGCTTTGTGATCCTACGCAAGATATGCCTCATCTGCATCGCCACGTATATCGTCAATCTCGGGGTCCTTTTTTTCAGCAAGCAAGGATCCCAGGCCAGTATGACAGCGCTTGTACGGGGGATGTTGCGGCATATCTTCTTGCAGGGAGAGGAGGACCGCATTGATCCTGTGGTCATTCGACTCTATCACAGCACCAACGGGGTGATCATCCTTTTCAGCATCGTGATGATCGGGCTGCTGAGGTTCCACTTCGTGGAGGGGGAAAAGACAACGGCTCGGAGGGTCTTGGAGAGTTTTCGCAAGCAGAAGCCTGTGGCGATCTCCCTGGAGGGGGTTCCTCGGCTTGGGGCGGAGTCGGCCAAGGTCAAGATCGTGGAGTTCAGCGATTTTCGTTGCCCTTACTGCAAGAAAATGGCCTCCGTCCTCGAGATCGTAAGGAAACGATATCCCAAAGACGTGGCCCTCTACTTCAAACACTACCCTCTGGACAAGGATTGTAATCCGCTTGTCGGCAAAACCCTCCATGTGGATTCCTGTAAAATCTCCAAGCTGGCCATATGCACTCAAGAGGTCGGGCTCTTTTGGGAACTGCAAGATCTTTTCTGGAATACAGACAAGCGTTTTGTGGACAATCTGAAGCGTGCCGTAGCCAGCCGTGGGGAGGATCCAAGGAAGTTGATACGTTGCGCTTTCAGGCCGGAAACAGCCCAAAGACTTACATCTGACATCGAGGAGGCCAAGGTCTTGGGGGTCCAGGTGACCCCTACGATTTTTATCAACGGGTACAGAATGGTCGGCTCCTTCGATCCCATTGTCCTATTTCAGATCGTGGAATATTTCCTGGCCGAATCCGAAGGAGAGGGGATGAGGGGCAGCAAACGAACCGATCAGTGAAGAGATGGGAGATTGGGTTCCTTAAGCAAGAAAGAGAGACAAACTTCCTGATACTGACGACGTTTCGCAGACTGCGGGGGTAAGGAAGGGAGAAGGAGGGAATTCCAGGCGACTGTAACTACGGCGGCGTCTCAGAGGAGGGGGGCCATCGAAGTCCCCCGCTTCGATCTATATAGGCGAGTGAGTCCCCAAGCCAGACCCGAGCCAGACCTTGTGAAAACGACTCGGCTTCGGTGAAGCGAGGGGCGATGACCCATTGTCCATCTCTCCGGATATAACCCCAGCGTCCCTCGAATTTGACCGCTGCAAGTCCCTCCTGGAAATCGCGGGCCCGCTCGAACCGAGGGGGAATGGCCTCATGGCCCATGCGGTCGATATATCCCCATCGTTTCCCGATCTTGACTCTAGCCAGTCCCTCATGCATATCCCCCGCCCCTTGAAAGCGAGGTGGGATGACCGTCCTTCCTTTGGGGTTGATGAACCCGTAGGCTCGTTCGTTCTCCACTTGAACCCAGGCCANCCCTTCCCGGAACCTTCCCGCCCGGAGGAAAACAGGATCAATGGCGAATTNTCCTGTTGGGTCGATATAACCCCATTTCCTTTCTTGGCAAACCGCGGCCAATCCCTCGGAGAAATCTCCAACCCATGAGAAGTGCTGTGAAGTCAGCGATCCTCCCCGTGTATTGACAAATGTCCATTTTCCCCCACAGCAACCTCCCACCTGGACTGCCGCCGCCCCCTCGGAGAACCCGAAGGCCAAGTTGAATTGGGGGGGAATTACAAACCGTCCGGCGAAGTCCACAAATCCCCACCTTCCATTGTGAAGGACCGGGGCCATCCCTTCCTTGAATTCGCCGGTTTCCTCAAATCGGGGCTGGATGATCCATTGCCCCTGTGGATCGATGAATCCCCACCTAGAGCCGTGCTTGGCCCGGGCCAATCCCTCGGAGAAGTCCCCAACCTCTTGGAACCTCGCCTCGATGACGACTCGTCCCTCCATGTCCATGTAACCCCAAGAGTCCCGGACTCTTACAGGGAAGAGGCGTTGGGAATGGACTTGTGAGCCGGAGAAATTCAACCCAAGCCCAACGAGGAAAAACCCAAGAAAAAAGGAGGTCTTGATGTCTTTGGGCCACATGGGGGAGATTTCAGCTTCCTGAAGGACTCCTTCGATGCTCGACCGCCACAGACCCCCGAGGGAGGGTTTGGATCGGGAAGGCCCGATCCGGGGAAATGTACCCGAGACCCCGGATCGGGCAGGGAAGGTTCCCTCTTTATTGCCTCAGCAAGGCCTCGGTGATGGCGTCCAAGAACTCCGGAACATCATCCGGCACCCTTCCGCTGACCAGTTGGCCGTCGATCACCGCAGACCAATCCCAGTTGTGGGTTCCCCCCATGATCCTGATGGCGTCCTTACAGGCGAGCCAGCCAGCGATTTTCCTGCCTTTGACCAGATCCGCAGCCGCCACCGGGATGGCGCCATGGCAGATAAAGGCTAGGATCTTTCCAGCCTTGTAGGCCCTCTTCAAGAACTCGATGGGCTCCCCAGCCATGACCATATTCCATGGACAGAAGGCGCCGGGGATCTGGAGCACATCGAAATCCTCCATATTTACTTGACTCAGCGGCTTGATGTCATAGTAGCTCTCCGGGATTTCCTGGAGGGGGACGGAGATCCCGAAGTTGCCCTGGACCACCTTCAGACCCAGCAACGGAGGTCGAGCCCGCATAGGGGGCGGGAACGTAGCAAGCGTTACGCGTGCCCCTCGGTAAATGTACTCCATCACAGGGACCGCGAGCTCAATGTCCTCGAAGTCCTCACCCGCGATAACCAGGACCCGCTTCCCGGCGAGGATGCCCTTCCGTTTGGGCACGAAGCTCGGGTCCAGGGCCTTACACAGCTCCCGCATGAAGGCCGGGGTATCCACAGTGCTTCGGGCGGTGATCACCCTTCCGTCTCGGACCACCGAGGCGCCTGTAAAAGTGGCGATCTTCTTGAGCATGAACGAGACCACGCGGTTGCCCGTGCAGAGCTTTCCATCCATGAGACCGGCAGTGATTAGGGGGATGATTCCACCTCCGATTCCTCCAATGACCGCCCCGTTATCGTAGGCCGTTCGGATGAAATCGATGACCTTGTCCTCGGTCATCATGATGTCGCCGGAATGTCCTCCGATGATCACAAGGACGTCATAGGCCTTGGGGTCCGCTTCGCCCAGAGGCTTCCAGTGATGGCGGGATCCGGGGGCCATCACCGGGATGGGGTCCACACTTAGTCCGAACATACCATGGACGCCTTTAGTGCTCACGTTGGGCCGAGTGAACTTCCATTTGACCCAATCGACCAAAAGGAACTCCACCTTCCCCCCGAACTCGCTCCCGTAGGAGGCCAGATAGTAGGCCTGAAAGTCGCTGAACTCACTGGCGATGATGACCCCGATCGTCTTTCCAGCTAGGGGCCCCTGAGGTTTCATCTTCCCGGAGACGGGCCCCTCCCAGATCAGGACCTCGCCTTCCTGTCGGATCGTGACCCCCGTCTGTTTTGCCACATCCAGAAAAGGCGTAGCGTAGACGGAAGACGAGAGAAGGGAGAGGGTCATGAGCAATCCACAGACAACCGCCCCAATCGCTGGTCTCTTCATCATGGCACTCCTCCTTTTTTTCAGGTTTTCTGTGGCGGGAAGACACGAGAGGGATGGTACGGAAT
The DNA here is from genome assembly GCA_002010915.1 of Desulfarculaceae bacterium JdFR-97. Lineage (GTDB taxonomy): Bacteria > Desulfobacterota > Desulfocorpusculales > Desulfocorpusculum > Desulfocorpusculum > JdFR-97. The sequence continues at coordinate 6,940 of MTPG01000092.1, forward strand.
GCGCCCGATATCACCTCCTTTCTTGGAGAAGAGCCCCACCATGAGCCCTTCCTTCCGATGCCCAGAGGTGGCAGCCCCTTGACTCAGGGCGCGCGCTGAGACACTTCACCTGCAGCCTTGCAACGATGTAATGATTGGACAAAAGCTGATTATTCGGGGAGATAGTTTTCTATTACAAAGGTACAGGGGGCTTGTCAAGACAAAAAATCCGCTTTTGTTTCCCGACCACTGCCCTGGAGAGGGAGGGTGTGAGGAGTGATTGCCTTGGTAGAGCTTGCCTCAAGGGTCCTATGGGGGGACATCTCCGGTCTTTTCTTCCAGAAACCCGTGGCTTGCTCGAAAGCGTAGGCCAGTTGCAGGACCGAGAGATCCGCCAGGTGCCTCCCCACGATCTGGAGGCCTACAGGGAGGCCCTCGGGGGTAAACCCGCACGGTACGGAGATTGCGGGCAGCCCAAGGACAGAGATATAGTAGCAGGATCGCATCCAATCTATATAGGTCTCCATGGGGANCCCATTGATCTCCTCGACATAAGGCATGTCGAGATCGAAGGGGGGAACTTGGCTTACGGGGAGGAGGAGGAACTCGTAGGTCTCCATAAACTCTCGAACTCGGTGATAGAGGGCCGTCCTCTTTATCTCGGCACGAGCGATCTGGATGCCTGTGAGCCTTCTTCCCTCCTCGATGTTCCAGACCACAGTGTCCTTAAGCTGATGGCGATGCCGCTCCAGGAGGGAGCCGAGGGCCATCTCGAACCACCAGGCCCTCAAGACCTTGAAGACCTCGTCGGCATCGGAGAAGTCGGGATGTCCAGGCTCTACTGTGGCTCCCAGGGAGTCGAAGACTTCAAGTTGCGCCTCGATGGTGTGGGTAACCCGAGGATCCACCGGGAGTTCTCCCAAGTCAGGGCTCCAGGCGATTCGGACACCTTGAAAGTCTCTTTCCAGGGGAGCGGCGAAGACCTCCCCGGACTCTGGCAAAGAGATGGGGGAGCGGGGATCAGGACCTGCAATGACACGAAGCATCAAAGCCGCATCCTCCACGGTCCTGGCCATCGGCCCTTCCACGGCTAGGGTGAACCATCCCGCACTACTGGGCCATACTGGGACCCTCCCAGGTGATGGACGAAACCCCACGACGTTGCAGTAATTGGCAGGATTCCGCAAGGATCCCCCCATGTCACTCCCATCGGCGATGGGGAGCATCCCGCAAGCCAGGGCCACAGCCGCACCGCCGCTGCTTCCCCCACAGGTTTTGGTGGGATCGTAGGGGTTTCGCGTGACCCCGAAGACGGAATTGAAGGTCTGGGAGCCAGCCCCGAACTCCGGTGTATTGGTCTTTCCAATGGTGATGGCCCCTGCGGACCGAAGCCGCTCCACGATAAGCGCATCCTGATCGGGCACGAAGTCCTTGAAGGCCAAAGAGCCGAAAGTGGTCCGAATCCCCCGGGTTAGGATCAGATCCTTGTGAGCGATGGGAAGTCCATGTAATAAGCCCACTCTTTCTCCCCTGCTCAGGGCTCGGTCTGCTTCATCGGCGCCCTGTAGGGCCCGTTCGGGAAGGAGTGTGACAATGGCGTTGACTTGAGGGTTGATCCTCTCTATCTGGGAGAGGTGGGCCTCCATGACCTCACGAACGGAAAGTTCCTTGCGCTGGATGACATAAGTCAGTTCCTTGGCTGTCATGAAACAGATCTCTGCAGGGTTCATGTTATTGTCCTCTCCTTAGTCCTTCCATACATGCAGAAGCTCACGAATTTGTAGCGCGGTGCAGGCCCTTCCGTGGACCGCCGACTGCGAGACCTCGTTGTTGAAGGGTCTCCTTTGTGAAGCGGGATCCGTATTGGTGCTTCCCGCAAGTCTACCCCGATAGGCCGCGTCGTCAAGCCCCACCCGGGAATCCAGTGGAAGAAATGGCTTGACGGTGAATAAGGCTAGGGTCTAAGTTGTCCTTGTCCACCCATGGGTTGCGGGGAGGAGAGGGGGGAGTTTTCCCCCTCCGAGAGCGAGGGGGCCGAATAGACAGGCTTCTCTCCTTGGTGTGAAGCTGTCCATTCCCACTTAGAGGAGGCGGTGCATGTCCATCATCACCATCTCGAGGGGCTCCTATAGCCACGGAAAGGCGGTGGCCGAGAGGGTCGCTCGGGAATTGGGCTACGAGTGCATTGCGAGGGATATCCTTCTCCAGGCCTCCAAGGAATACAACGTCCCGGAGATTATGCTCTATCAGGCCATCCAGGGGACCCCATCCATCTTGGAGCGGATCTTGAAAAGCCGGTCCAAGTATGTCCATTACATCCAGGCGGCTCTATTGAAGCAGTGCCGAAATGACAACGTGGTCTATCAGGGCTTTGCCGGGCACTTCTTTCTCAAGGACATCCCCCATGTGCTAAAGGTGAGGATCATCGCGGAGATGGAGCAGAGGATCCAGCTCGTCATGGATCGGGATGGTGTCTCCAGGAAGGAGGCCGTCCGATTCATCCATAAACTGGATGACCAAAGGAGGAAGTGGGGTCTTCAACTCTATGGGATCGACACGGCGGATCCAGGCCTCTACGATTTGGTCATCAATATCAGCCGGATCTCCGTGGAGGACGCGGCACATCTCATCGTTCATACCGTAGGGATGGAGCAGTTTCGGACCACCCCCGAGTCTCAGAAGCGGCTGGAGGACTTGGCCTTGGCCGCTGAGGTGAAGGCTTCTCTCCTCGATGTGAAACCCGAAGTGGAGGTCCAAGCGCACCGGGGTCTGGTCACCATCCGGACCAAGCAGTCGGTCTCCTTGGATTGGCAGCGCAATGTGCGGGAGAGGATCGATCAGATCGCCGAGGTCTTGGAGGTGGTCTTCGAGATCCCATAAACCCAGCTGGTGGGCCGTCCTTATTCGGTAAGATGGTGGCGGGAGGATAAGGAACTCCGCCGTTCGGATCCATTGATCGGAGTTTTGTCTCGGTGGAAGAACGTTTCGACGCCTCGAAAATCGCCTTTCACAGTCTCTCGCGGAAACTGGGCGAACCTTGGGTGGAGGTTTATCGGCGGCGTGCCTTGGAGATGGCCCGCGGGGACCCCGAGCGTCAAAGAGCGTTGGCCTCCTTGGCCGGGGCCCGGGTCCTCAATTTTCTGATCGGTCCGTATGGGGAAGGCCGTGAAAACCGCGGACTACTCTCTTGGAGTCCTCAGGGTCTTGACCAAAACTCATTGGAGTCCTCAAGGCTTTCCGATTCCCCAGTTGAAAACACCTCATGGTTGGTATCGTTGGCCCTCAGGCTCGGTGCAGCCGCCGCGGGCGTGGCCGTCTTGGAGCGGCGGTGGGTCTACGAGCGGGTTCAGTTGAACCCATACTCCCCCCATGAGCCTCGGTGCAAGAGGATCGAATTCCGACCGGTATCTCAACCACAAGAGGACGAGGATGAACTCATCATCCCGGATTCCGTTACCCGGGCGTTAGTGGTCATCGTCACCATGCGCAAGGAAGAGCTTCGCTCGAAGAGTCCCCTCGCCGCAAGTATCGAGACGAATTTGGGTTACTCCCGCATGGCGACCTTGGTCGTCTCCATGGCGTCGGCCATTCGGGAGGCGGGCTTTACGGCCATTCCCTGCATGAATGACACGGCCTTGTCGGTTCCCTTGGCAGTGTCCGCTGGTCTGGGTTTGGCCGGCAGGCATGGACTGCTCATCGCTCATGAGAAGGGGTCCAGCGTTCGTATCGCCAAGGTGCTGACCGATATGCCCCTGAAGGCCGCCACTCCCCCCTCCAACCCCATTCCCGAGTTCTGCCACGCGTGTGGCCTGTGCGCTTCCTCATGCCCCGTGGGGGCCATTCCCAAGGGGGAACCGACCCGGGAGGCCCTCCACCCCTGCAACATGGCTGGCCATCTCAAATGGCCTGTGGATGGCGAGGCATGCCTTGCCTATTGGGTGGAACAGGGAGAGAGCTGTGCCCTCTGTCAGGGGGTCTGTCCGCTCTCCTGACACGGNCGATTTACGGAAGCTCCTCAACAGAGGAACCTTAAATAAAGATGCCAACAAATGCCGGACACCGCCTACTTGGCGGCCACCACTTCGATCTCGATAGGGAAATTGCCCGGAAGTTGCTTGACGGCTACACAGGAGCGGGCTGGCCTCTCCTTTGGGAAAAAGGTGCCGTAGACTTCGTTCATGGCAGNGAAGTCNTCCATGTCCCGGAGAAAGACGGTCACCTTGACCACGTGTTCCATGTCGTATCCGGCAGTACGAAGTACTTTTCGGACGTTGTTGAGGACGAGACGGGTGGCCTCGCGGATGTCGTCCAAAATAGAGCGGTTGTTCTCCAAATCGATGGGGACCATCCCGGAGACGAACAAGAACCCTCCGGCTTCAACGGCGTGAGAATAAGGGCCTCCTTTGGGGAGACCGTCAACCTCGAAGGTTCTCTTGCACATGACCCACCTCCTCCCAGTTTGTGGGATCCGCCGATGGACGTCCCATTTTCTGTCCCAGAGCTCTCTCCTTAAGGGGGAAAGGCATTGAATCGGGCGTCAATGTATTCCTTTTTGTCCTGGGTTGTCAAACGGAACTTGGCTGGGACAGAGGAGAGGATGGTAAAATAGATACAAAAAGTCTCTTCTGTTGGGAGGGAAGTAATTAGGGGGCTTCCATGGCCATGAGCGAGGGAAGACGGCATCGGCGAAAGGAAAGAGTGGAAAAGGAAGACCATTTGGTCGAACCTGAGGCTATTCTTCGTGAGCGGAGAAAGGCCAGGGAACTCCGACAGACGCAGTGGTGGAAACGCAAATTGGCCCGGGGGATCTGTCACTATTGCGGAAGACGTTTTCGTCCTCACGAGCTGACCATGGACCACGTGGTGCCCCTTGTGCGGGGGGGACGAAGCACCAAAGGAAACTGCGTCCCCTCTTGCAAGGAGTGTAACACCAAAAAACGATCCCTCCTTCCGGTGGAGTGGGAGGACTATCTTCTTTCCCTCAAGGACCGACGGCCCTGAGGCTCGGGAGAGCCATCTCCGGCCCAATGAAGGGACTTTATTTTTTCTTGACGAGTTTTTTTTGTTTTATTAGAATATGAAATATAGTTTCATTATATGAAACAAGGAGATCTCTTCGATGCGCCTTGGGTCGGTGGAGAAAAGCATTCAGGTCCTGGAGCACTTGGGCAGACATCCCCGAGGGCTTCGGATCTCGGAGATCAGCCGCCATCTTGGTATCCCCAAGAGCACGGTACATCATATCCTCAGCACCTTCCTTCCTTACGATTTCGTCCAGCAGGACCCGGAGAGTCGAAAGTATTCTTTGGGGTTTCGGTTCCTTACTTTGAGCAAGGTCATTTTGGACCATCTCGACCTCCGAAGGATCGCAAACCCGCACCTGCAGAAGCTCCATGAGGCCTGCAATGAGGCCGTTCACTTGGCCATCCTGCGCAACGGTCGTGTGATCTATATCGACAAGATCAAGAAGCCAGACGGTCTCTCCCTGGCCACCTACATCGGTTTTCAGACCGATCCTCACGCCGCCGCTGGAGGGAAGGTGCTCCTTGCCTCCCTCCCGCGCCACGAAGTCCTCGCCATGTACCGAGGTCGAGCTCTGAAGGTCTACGGCAAGAAGACCATTACCGATATGCACAAGCTCCTTGAGGAATTGGAGAAGGTTCGACAACAAGGATATGCCATCGACGACGAGGAGTATTATGAAGGAGTCCGGTGTATCGCCGCTCCCATAAAGGCCGGAGGGAGAGTCGTGGCCGCTGTAAGTATCACCGGGTCTGTCTTCTCCATGACCTTGGAGAGGATTCACAGCGAGCTCCGCCCCCGCATTCTGGAGACAGCGGAAAGAATCTCGGCGGAGATGCGGTGGTGAGAGGAAAGGTGGTTGACCCTCTTAGATAAGGGGGGACGGGGAGGGGCGCCTGAAGGAGGATGTGAGAGAGGGCGCCGAGAAGCCGGAGGAGACTCCGGGTTCACTCGTGGGAAATCAAATGAGGGTGGAGACAGAATGAAAGAGGTGCGGATACATGGAAGAGGCGGGCAGGGCTCTTTGGTGCTTGCCCAGTTTATGGCCATCGCTGCCTTGGAGGACGGCAAGTATGGGTTGGCCTTCCCCTTTCTAGGAGGTGGAGGAGAGCGAAGAGGAAAGCCCATCGAGGCTTTCTGTCGACTGAGTACGAGGCCCATCCGGTTGCGATGCCGCGTTCACGAGCCGGACTATCTCATTGTTCAGGATGCCACCATTTTGGATGAGGTGGATGTGCTTCGGGGCCTGAAGGAGGGGGGACTTGTCCTCATCAACTCAGATCGTTCCGTGCAGCACTTGGGCCTGAAGGAGAGGTATCGGGTAGTTACTTTTTCGGCGGAGCGGCTGGCGAGGGAGATCCTGGGACGACCCATTATGAATACGGCTCTCCTGGGGGCCTTTTCGGCCCTTACCGGAGAATTAAGCCTGGATGCTGTTCTTAGGGCCATTCGGAAGAAATTCCCGGGGGAACTGGGCGAGAAGAACGCTCGGTTGGCCCAAGAGGGTTATCGAAGCCTTTCGGGAGGGCGGGCATGAAGATCACGATCGGGGCCGTGGTGGAAGGAGGTAGTTCTCTTCAGTATCGAACGGGAAGTTGGCGGCTGGAACGGCCGATTTTGGACCACGATGCCTGCAAGGACTGCGGCCGATGCGAGGAAGTCTGTCCGGACAGCGCAGTGCATTGGGAAGAGGCGGGGTTTCGCATCGATTATGACTATTGCAAAGGGTGCGGCCTTTGCGCATACGAGTGTCCCGAGGAGGCGATCCAAATGATCCCGGAGGAAAAGTGAAATGTCCAGGACGCAGGTTCTCGAAGGATCCGAAGCCGTGGCCTGGGCCGTCCGGGCCTGCCGTCCTCATGTTATTTCAGCCTTCCCCATCAGCCCTCAGACTCATATCGTAGAGCAGCTGGCACGAATGGTGGCCGACGGCGAACTGGATGCCCAATACGTGCGAGTGGAGTCGGAATTTTCGGCGGCGAGCGTCGTCAGCGGGGCCTCTGCCGCGGGGAGCCGTGCCTATACGGCCTCTTCCTCTCAGGGGCTGTTGCTGATGACCGAGGTCCTCTATGCCAGTGCAGGGCTCCGCCTCCCCTTCGTGATCACGGGAGTGAATCGGGCCGTATCCGCTCCTATCACCATCCAAGTGGACCATCAGGACACGATCAGCCTTCGGGATTGCGGGGTCCTTCAATTCTATGCGGAGAGCGCACAAGAGGCCTATGATCTCCACCTTGCCGCCTTCAAGATTGCCGAGGCCCCCGATGTCCTCCTCCCCGTCATGGTCTGCATGGACGGGTGGATCCTGACCCACTCCTATGAGCCAGTGAGCCTCCTAGAGCAGGAGGTCGTGGACCGGTTCCTTCCACAATTCCGTCCTGTCCATTTTCTCGATGTGAATCATCCCAAGACGTGGGGATCCTATGCCGAGGAAGATGTCTTGATGGAGTTCCGATACAGCATCCAAAGGGCCATGGAGGGAGCCAAGACCCGCATTCGGGAGGTCTTCACTCAACTGGGGGAGCTTACGGGACGCGACCAAGGCGGGCTTGTGGAGGCCTATCGTACCGAAGGGGCTGAGGTGGTGCTGATGGCTATGGGGTCCGTTGCGGGGACGATAAAAGAGGTAGTCGATGCCTTGAGGGAGGAAGGCCAGAAGGTGGGATTGGTCAGGATCCGATGCTACCGACCTTTCCCCCATGAGGAGATTTGGTCAGCTGTCCGAGGGGCCAAGGTGGTTGCCGTTTTGGACGCCAATGTCTCCATGGGGAGCGAAGGGGCCGTAAGCATGGACCTCAAGGCGAAGTTCTACGGCCGACCTGGAGCCCCCAAGGTCTTTCCCTGCATTGCGGGATTGGGGGGAAGAGAGGTCGCCCCGGAAGTTGTGCGCGAGATCATCCGAAGGGCCCTAGAAGGGGATGAGGCTGAAGACGGATCCTGGCAGCCTTACTGGGCGGGTCTTCGTCCGGAGATCCTGCCATGAATCTATGGTTCCCCTCCATGGACTGTCAGGCGAGTCCCCGATCTACGTCCGCAGGGCCAAAGACACTTCGATGAGGGACGGCGCTATGGGGAAGAAGAGAAAAAGAGACGCGGCAGCAGAAGAAGAACTCTTCGTTTCCGGGCATCGGGCCTGCCCGGGATGCGGTATGGCCTTGGCTGTCAGGCACATTCTGAGGGCCACGGGAAAGGACGTCATCGTTGTGACGCCCACCGGGTGCCTGGAGACCTTTACCTCCCCCTATGGATATTCGCCGTGGAGAGTCCCCTGGATCCATCACCTCTTCGAGAACGGGCCCTCGGTGGCATCGGGGGTGGCCGCAGCCCTGAAGGCCCAAAAGCGGGATCACATCCGTGTGTTGGCTATCGGAGGGGACGGGGGGACTTTCGATATCGGTTTCGGGGCCCTCTCCGGTATGCTGGAGAGGGGAGACGATGTCCTCTACATCTGTGTGGACAACGGAGCTTATATGAACACAGGGGGGCAGAGGAGCGGGGCGACTCCCCTTTACGCTGCCACCACCACCGACCCTCCGGGGCGCCGATCCTTAGGCAAACGGGAAAGAAAGAAGGACCTTCCCGCCATCGTGGCCGCCCATGGAGTCCCCTATGTGGCCACTGCCTCCGTGGCCTATCTTGGGGACTTGAGGAGGAAAGTCCGAAGGGCTATGGCCTTTCGCGGCTCCCGCTACATCCAGATCGACACTCCCTGCCCTTCGGTGTGGGGCTTCCCCTCCCACCTGACCTTGGAAGTGGGGCGCCTCGGCGTGAAGTGCGGCCTGATCCCCCTCTACGAAATGGAGAACGGCCAGATCGTCTCGGTAAAGAGAATCAAACGCAAGGTGCCCGTCACCGAGTATCTTCGCCTCCAGAGGAGATTCCATCACCTGTTGGACCGAGACGAGCTAAAGAGGCTTCAGGAATTCGCCGACGATACCATCCGAAGGTATGGACTTCTGGGCCCATCCGAAAAGGGAGGCTCGCATGATCGAGAAGGAGGGCCGGAGAGATGATCCTCGAGAGATTCCGAATCGACGGTTGGGTGGCGGTGGTGACCGGAGGGACACGCGGGATCGGGGAGGCGATCAGCATGGCCTTGGGGGAGGCGGGTGCCGACGTGGTCGCTGTGAGTCGGACCCCACGGCCCAAGGTGGAGAAGGCCATCGCCTCCTGTGGACGAAGATATGTGCACCTGAAGGCGGATCTGACCCGCAGGGAAGAGGTTCGAGAGGTGATTCCTTCCATCCTGGAGAGGATTGGCAGGGTGGACATCCTGGTGAATAATGCGGGGATCATCCGCCGCAAGGCGGCACTGGAGTACTCGGAGGAGGATTGGGATGCCACCCTGGAGATCGATCTCACAGCGGCCTTTCTTTTGTCGCAGGCGGCCGCACGGGACATGATGAAGAGAGGAAGGGGCAAGATCATCAACATCGGCTCCATCCTATCCTTCCAAGGAGGAATCAATGTAGCGGCCTATGCCTCTGCCAAACACGGTGTGGCAGGGCTCACCAAAGCCCTGGCCAATGAATGGGCCAAACATGGGATCAACGTCAACGCCATCGCCCCTGGTTTCTTCGCCACGGATCTGACCGAGGCCCTCCAAAACGATCCCGAGCGCAGTCGATCCATTGCGGCCAGAATTCCGGCCGGCCGGTGGGGGAGGCCCGAGGACATCGCGGGGGCCGCCGTCTTCCTGGCATCGCCTGCCTCGGATTTCCTCCACGGGGTGATCCTTCCGGTGGACGGAGGCTGGCTGGGCTGGTAAATGTTCGGGACGTCTCATGCACTTTTTCCACATAGCGGGGGATGATTCTCATGGCTCCAGAGGGGAAAGACCGGGTGAGGAAACTGGCCGAAGAAGCCCATATCCTGGGGCGCCGATATGAAAGGGAGGTCCGTGGATGTGGCCAGTGTCTTATAGCCGCCGTGCAGGATACCCTGAAATTTCAGGGGGAGGAGCTCTTCAAAGCAGCTACGGCCTTCGCCGGGGGGGTAGGGCTGTGCGGTGACGGGAGTTGCGGGGCCTATTTGGGAGGGGTGTTGCTTCTGGGCCATTGCGTTGGAAGGGAAAGGACTGCATTAGATGACCCCGAGGGCATCCGATTTCGGACTTATGCATTAGCCCGCAGATTTCACGATCGGTTTATCGAACACTACGGTTCCGTCACCTGCCGCGATATCCACATGAGGATTTTCGGCAGGCCTTATTATCTCGTCGATGCCGATGAATTCCAAAAGTTCGAGGAGGCAGGGGGGCACAGGGACAAATGTCCGGAAGTCGTCGGAGCTGCCGCCAGATGGCTCGTCGAACTCATGGGAGATGAAGGGTTGATTCCTCCCCTCTGAAGGTCCTCTGCCCCTCTGAACTCAAAGGAGCTGGCGATGAAGATTAAAAGCGGCGCCCAATATATGGAGAGCCTTCGCAGGCTCCGTCCGGTGATCTATTACAAGGGTGAAAGGATCCACGATGTGACCCGGCATCCGGCTACTGTTCCCCACGTTCGGGCCGCATCGCTTACCTATGCCTTGTCCACTCAGGAGGAGTACCGGGATCTTGCAACAGCCACCTCCCATCTGACCGGCCGTACCATCAACCGCTTCACCCATGTGCATCAAAGCCCTGAAGATTTGATCAAGAAGATCAAACTCCTTCGCGTCTTGGGGCAAAAGACGGGGAGTTGCTTCCAGCGATGTGTGGGGTTGGACGGAATCAATGCCACCTACTCCGTGACCTACGAGATCGATCAAAAGCATGGTACCGACTACTTCGAGCGTTTCAAACGCTGGCTGACCTATATCCAGGAGGAGAACCTCATGGTGGCCGGAGCCATGACCGACCCCAAGGGGGATCGGTCCAAAGGCCCCGAGGAGCAGGCCGACCCGGATCAGTACGTCCATGTGGTGGAACGCAAGGCCGACGGGATCATTGTGCGAGGGGCCAAGCTCCACATCACCGGGGCGGTCAATTCCCATGAGATCCTGGCAATGCCCACCGTGGCCTTGGGCGAGAACGCCCGCGACTACGCTGTGATCTTCGCCGTTCCCATCGATGCCCCAGGTGTCACCCTCATCTTCGGCCGCCAGGCCAACGACGACCGAAGGGACCGAGGAGAGAGGATCGATGCAGGGACCCCTAGTTTTGGGGCTGTGGGTGGGGAAGCGATGGTGATCTTCGATGATGTTTTCGTCCCTGCAGAGAGGGTGTTCATGGACGGGCAAACCGAATTCTCCAACCCCATCGTCTACAGGTTTGCCGCCCACCATAGGGCCAACTACGGGGCCTGCAAGACGGGCCTGATGGATGTCCTGATCGGGGCTGTGACCTACCTGGCACAGGTCCAAGGGACGGCAAGGTCTTCCCATGTCCGGGAGAAGATTACGGAGATGATCCATCTATGCGAGACCCTCTACAGCTCTTCCGTCGCCTGTTCCGTCGAGGGGTGGCCCACCCCCTCCGGGGCCTATATGGTGGACACCATGCTGGCCAATGTTTGCAAACAGAACGTAACCCGATTCCACTTCGAGGTGGCTCGCTTGGCCGTGGACTTGGCCGGGGGGCTGCTGGCCACCCTCCCCTCGGAACACGACCTCCATCACCAAGAGGTGGGGCCCTTGGTCAGGAAGTATGTCCGCGCTGTGGAGGGAATCCCCCCTGAGCATCGGGTCAAACTGATGCGGCTGATCGAAGCCATGACAGGGGGGACAGCCCTTGTGGAGTCCATGCACGGGGCCGGTTCTCCTCAGGCCCAGAGAATCATGATCTTCCGAGAAGGGAAGTTGGAGGAGAAGATCCGCCTGGCTAAGGCCTTGTTGCGGATCCCTCGGGATGGCCCCCCTTAAGCTCCCCTCAAAGTCGAAAGCTCGATATTTGCTCAGATAGGTGGTTTGTATTAATTGACACGGCAATCAAAGTGTGATATGGGCCTCGCCTTTAGAGGCTCGAGGGGCAGCACCACAAAATCTAAGAAGGAGGTATGGGTATGAAGAAACGCGTCGGTCTTGTGCTGGTTGGGTTGTTCCTGTCAATGGCTCTCTTGTACGGGGCGCTGGGTGCAGTACCTGCGGCGGTGGCCTCTGCGGACAAACCCATCGTTTGGAAAGTCCAGACCCCCTGGCCTCCCGCCCTCTGGCAACACAAGGCCGCCCAGATCTGGGCTGAGGACATTGCCAAGATGAGCGGAGGCCGCATGAAGATCGACCTCTACTCCTCAGGCGAGATCGTCCCGGCCTTCGAGATCTACGACGCCGTGCGCATGGGTACCCTGGATGCGGGTCATACTTGGGCCGGATACGTTATCGGCAAGTTTCCCGCAGCCACGCTCTTTGCGGCTACTCCCGCCTTCTTTGATTTAAAGGGCTATCTCACCTGGATGTATGCAGGTGGAGGCAAAGAACTCTGGCAGGAGATGTACGGAGATAGTGTTGTGGTCTTCCCAGCGGGCATGCTCTTCGCAGAAGGTGGCGGATGGGCCAACAAGAAGATTCAGAAGCTGGAGGATTTCAAAGGATTGAAGTATAGGACCGTATTGATCTGGGGTCAGATCCTCTCCGAGGTGGGGGCCTCAGTGGTCACGCTGCCTGCAGGTGACATCGTGCCTTCCCTTCAGAGAGGGACCCTCGATGCGGCCGAGTTCAGTACACCGGTGACCGACCTTCCTTTGGGGTTCCATGAAGTGGCCAAGTACTGCTACTTCCCGGGCCTTCACCAGATCGCCGGTTTTTTGGAGCTGATCATCAACCCTAAAAAGTGGAAGGAACTCCCCGACGACCTCAAGGAGATCGTCAAGGCCGCAGCGGACGCTGGGGTGGCGCATGCCCTCACGGGATGGCTTCTCGATGACTGCAGAGCGGTTCAGACCTTCAAAGAGAAGGGCGTAGAGATCATCAAGTTTCCGGCCGAGATGCAACAGGAAATCCTGAATCGATTCGTAGAGAAGTACAATGCCCAGAAGGATCCCATGTTCCAGAAGGTCTGGAAATCTCAGAAAGAGTTCCTAAAGATTTACACTCCCTACATGGAACTCCAGAAGGTGGATGCCAAAGTAGACGTCAACAAGTAGGGTGATGCAAGGGGCAGAGACCTGTACCCGCTGAGTGTGAGAGAGTGGGTAGGGCTCTGCCCCTTTTTTCGGGGATAGAAGCGATGTCCTTTTTAAGACGCCTTATTCAAGTGGTCGAGTTCCTGAGTGAATGGTCCGGAAGAATTGCCTGTTGGCTTATAGTCCCTCTTGTCTGTGGGACAGTCTACGATGTCCTTATGCGGTACTTCTTCAAGGCCCCCACCAAGTGGGCCTATGAGTTGACATGGATGGAGTATGCGGCCCTTTTCATGCTCGGGGGTGCCTATGCCCTTCGTCATAAGGTGCACGTAAGGGTCGACGTTATCTACAACTTCTATCCCAAGCGGGTTCGGGCCGTTTTCGATGCCCTCCTGTACCTTCTGGTGTTTTTCCCCGTCTATTTCATTCTGATCAAGCACAGCATCAAATACGTCGCCTATTCCTGGAAGATCTGGGAGCACTCCTATATCAGCTACTGGCAGCCTCCGGTCTATCCGATCAAGACGGTAATGCCGGTGGCTTTTATCTTGTTCGCCCTTCAGGGGGTGAGCGAATTCATCAAGCACGCGTACTCTGCATTAAAGGGAAAGGAGTTTCCTGTGGAGTCATAGTGGGCGCCATCTCCATGAGACTCCAAAAAGAAGGATGGGAACAAGTTCTTGAGGAAGGAACGAAATTAACCAAGTGAGGAAGAGGAAAGGGATACGATGAGTCCAGAGCATCTTGCTGTGGTAATGTTCGCCGGCGTCTTGGCCTTGGTCATGGCTGGAGTCCCCCTATATCTGGCATTGGCTGGGCTCGGTCTCTATTTTGGAATCGCAGGGGGGTGGGCCCCCCAGGTGTTCGATCAATTCATCAGCCGGATCTACGGCCTCATGGCCAGTGAGGTCCTGCCTGCGGTCCCCCTCTTTGTATTTATGGGTGCCATACTGTCGCAATCTGGAGCCGCGGAAAAGCTCTACAATGTCCTCTATGTGGCCCTGGGGGGTGTACCCGGGGGATTGGCCGTCACCACTATTATCCTGGCCACTATCTTCGCGGCCACAGCCGGGATCATTGGAGCGACGGAGACCATCGTGGGGATGATGGCGCTCCCGGTCATGCTTAAACGTGGGTACCATATCCCTCTGGCTTCCGGGTGCATCTGTGCGGGGGGAACCCTAGGCATCCTGATCCCTCCCAGCATCATGCTTCTCCTCTACGGTCCCATGGCGGGGCTTTCCGTGGCCAAACTCTTCATGGCAGCGGTCTTCCCGGGCTTGGTCCTCTCCACCCTCTATGTCCTCTATATCTTGATCCTCTGTCTGATCCGGCCCGAGTATGGTCCCCCCATGCCCAAGGAAGAGAGGAATGTCCCTGTGGCCAAGATACTCCGGGATCTCTCCATTTACACCGTGCCTCCTCTGTTTCTCATCTTCGCGGTGCTCGGAAGCATTCTCCTGGGTATAGCTTCGCCCACGGAAGCGGCGTCGGTAGGAGCTTTTGGAGCCGTCCTTGTGGCTTTGGGGTATCGGGCGTTCAATCTTCGGGTCCTCTACGATTCCGCCATCCAGACCCTCAAGGTGACCTCCATGATCATGTTCGTGGCAGTGGGGGCTACCATGTTCAGCGGGGTCTTCATGGGCCTTGGGGGAGCCAAGTTCATCGGAAACTTCATCGTCGGGCTTTCCTTGGGCAAATGGGGAACCTTGGCAATGATGATGACTGTGGTGGTCATCTTGGGGATGTTCATCGACTGGATCAGCATCCTGTTTATCGTTATTCCCATCTTTACCCCTGTGGCCGTGCATCTGGGGTTCAATCCCCTATGGTTCGCAACAGTAATCTGCACGAACCTTCAGATCTCCTTCCTCTCCCCTCCTTTCGCTTATTCCATGTTCTACCTGAAGGGGATCGCGCCTCCCGAGGTCACCATGGGCCAGATCTACAAGGGAGTCTTCCCTTTTATCGGGCTTCAAGTGGTCGGCCTTTTCCTTGTGATCTTATTTCCTGGGCTGGTCCTCTGGCTCCCTAGCCTGATGTAACAGTCCTGATCGGAAAGGAGACAATTTTTCCTTTTGTGAGAAAAACCCCCGAGGGGTTTCTCCCTTCGGGGGTTTTTTCATGTTGACGATTCAAGAAGCTATGAGGTTGGTGTTCAGGGCCTCTCCCCGTCCTCGTTTCAGAGATGTCAGTCGGCCTCGCTGGGGTCCACCACCAGTTCGATCCATCCGTGAGGATCGGGACGTTCGCCGTACTGGATCCCCGTCAGCTCGTCGTAGAGACGCCTGGAGAGGTCTCCCACCACTCCATGGTTCACGATGAAGGTCTCCTCCTTGTAGGAGATCTCTCCCACAGGCGATATCACCGCCGCCGTTCCCGTGGCGAACATCTCCTTCAGACGCCCCGAACGGATCCCGTCGATGACTTCGTGGATGGAGATGGGCCGCTCCTCGACGGGGATCCCCCAGTCCCTGGCCAACTGGATTACAGAATCGCGCGTGATGCCGGGAAGAATGCTCCCCGTGAGAGAGGGGGTCACCAGGATTTTATCCATGAGAAAGAAGATGTTGCTTGTGCCCACCTCCTCCACGTAGGTTCGTTCGATGGCATCCAGCCAGAGGACCTGGGTGTAGCCTTTCTCATGTGCCTTTTCTGCCGCCAAGAGGCTGGCCGCGTAATTTCCCGCTGTCTTGGTGTCCCCAACACCGCCTCGGACGGCGCGGACGTACTCATCCGAGACGAAGATCTTGGTGGGATTAAACCCCTCGGGATAGTAAGCCCCTACCGGGCCCGTCATGATGTAGTAGAGATACGAGGGCGAGACCTTCACCCCCAAAGCGGGCTCGGTGGCGATCATGGTGGGACGGATGTAAAGGGAGGCCCCGTGACTTCGGGGGACCCAGTCTCGATCGATCCGAATGAGCTCCTTTAGGGCCTTGAGGACCAATTCTTCATCCACAGTGGGCATGCAGAGCCTCTGGGCGGATCGGTTCATCCTCCGGATATTTTCCCTAGGCCGAAAGAGTTGGATGGCCCCGTCACTCCGTCTGTAGGCCTTCAGTCCCTCAAAGACCTGTTGTCCATAGTGGAGGACAAGAGCAGCCGGATCTAATGTCAGGGGGCCGTACGGCTCGATACGGGCGTCGTGCCATCCCCGGTCAGTGTTGTAATTCATCAAGAAGATGTGGTCCGAGAAATAGACCCCGAAACCCAACTTGCTCTCATCCTCGGGCTTGTAGCGACGCCGCGAGGTATCCGCCTTGACTACCCGAATTTCCATGAGGCCAACTCCCTGATTCCCCACCGGTCTTAAGGCCTCCACCAGCTCCGGAATCCTACACGAAGGATGGAGTCCTCCATTCACTCATAGGCTGTTCCCTTGAGCTTTTCCACGTACTGCTGGGCGGCGAAGGCCGCCGTCGCCCCCTCGCCGCAGGCCGTGATCACTTGGCGCAGGAGCTTCTTTCGGGCGTCCCCGCAGGCGAAGATCCCATCCACAGAGGTCCGCATGTCCTCGTCTGTGAGGATATAGCCCCGCTCATCCATCTCCACGATTCCTGCGAGGAACTGCGTGTTAGGGGTCGTACCCACGAAGATAAAGACGCCGGCGCAGTCCTTCTCCCATGAGTTTCCCGTCTTGAGATCTTTGAGGCGGACCTTCTCCACCTGCTGAGAACCTTCGATGGATTCCACCACCGTACTCCAGATGAAGTCCACCTTAGGGTTTTCGAAGGCCCTCTTTTGGATGAGGGCAGAAGCCCTGAGGCGGTCCCTGCGGTGGACGATGTGGACCTTCCGGGCGAACTTGGCCAGATAGATCCCCTCCTCCACGGCGGTGTCTCCTCCGCCTACGACCAACACTTCCTGATCCCGAAAGAACGGACCATCGCAAGTGGCACAATAGGAGACCCCCCGGCCCCGGAACTCTTCCTCCCCGGGCACGCCCAATTCCCTCCAGTCGGCTCCCAGAGCGAGGATAACGGCCAGGGCCTGATGGACTCCGCGGTCCGTACGGACTCGGAACGAACGAGGATCCCCCTCCACAACTTCCAGGCCCTGCACCTCTTCGTGAGCCACCTGGAGACCGAATCGGACCGCCTGTTCCTCCATCTTTTGGGCCAGTTCAGGGCCGGAGATGCCTTCCGGGAACCCGGGATAGTTCTCGATCCACTCCGTGGTGGCAGCCTGCCCCCCGGCCACTAGCTTCTCCAATAACAGGGCTCTCATGTCCCCACGGGCGGCATAGAGGCCTGCTGTAAGTCCCGCGGGGCCGCCACCCAGAATGAGGATGTCCCAAAGTTCGTCCTGTTGTAGATGCCCTTGGCCCATCTTCGGACCTCAGAGGACCTTCTGAATGAGCTCTTCGATACTCCCCTTGGGGACGGCTCCAACGACCTTGTCCACGACCTCTCCGTCTTTGAAGAGGATCAAGGTGGGAATCCCCCGGATCCCATATCTGCCCGGAGTGGAGGGGTTTTCGTCCACGTTCATCTTTCCCACTTTGATCTTTCCGGAATATTCTTTAGCAATCTCTTCCACCAGAGGGCCGATGACTTTGCAAGGCCCGCACCAAGGGGCCCAGAAATCCACAAGGACAGGAAGCTCCGACTGAAGGATCTCAGACTCGAAATTGGCATCGGTCACATGAATCAACTCCTCGGACATTTCCTCTCTCCTTTCTGGAACGATCGGTCTTCCCCCTCATGTTTGGCGGTTTCCAAGACGGATGATGAATCATCCGCCTCCAGCTTGTCAATAGGCGCTTTCGGCGGGACCCGCCATGGGGGTGAAATCCCTGAAGGTGGCATAGGGCTCGAGGAAGGCCAGGGTCACGGTCACTCCCGCCGGGCCGTTTCGCTGTTTGCCCACGATAATCTCTGCTGTACCCCTCTTGGGATTGTCCGGGCTGCGGTTGTAGACCTCGTCTCGATAGATAAAGAGGATCACGTCCGCATCCTGCTCCAGGGCCCCCGATTCTCGTAGATCGGATAGCTGCGGTCTCTTGTCCCCCCGTTCCTCCACCCGTCGGTTGAGCTGAGAGAGAGCGATGACGGGGATATTCAACTCCTTGGCCAATGCCTTTAGGGATCGGGAGATCTCGGAGATCTCTTGCTCACGGCTGCGATCCGTGCTCCGCGCCCTCATCAGTTGGAGATAGTCCACGATGATGAGGCCGATGCCTTTCTCCGCCTTGAGGCGGCGGGCTTTGGCCCTCATCTCCAGGACGGAGAGGGCTGCGGTGTCGTCCACGTAGATGGGGCTTTCGCTGAGGACACCAGCGGCCGTGAAGAGCTTGGGCCAATCGGACTCGCGCAAAATGCCGCGGCGAAGCTTGGAGCCGTCCACCTCGGCCTGGGCGCACAGGAGGCGCAGAGCGATCTGCTCCTTGGACATCTCCAGGGAGAAGAAGGCAACCGGGATTTCCGCCTCCACGGCCACATAACGGGCTACATCCAGACAAAAGGCCGTCTTTCCCATGCTCGGCCTGGCCGCGATGATGACCAAGTCTGAAGGTTGAAAACCAGCGGTCAAGGCATCCAGGTCCATAAACCCCGAAGGGACCCCGGTGATGAGGCTCTTGCGTTCATAGAGGCCCTCAATGGTCTCGAAACTGGACTTAATGACCTCCTTGATGGGAAAATAGGACCGACTCACCCTGTCCTCGGCCACTTCGAAGATCTCCTGCTCCACCTCGTCCAGGAACTCGTCCAGGTTGGGACGCTCCTCATAACAGGCCTGGACGATTTCGGAGCAACGCTGGATCAGACGTCGGAGTACCGACTTCTCCTTGACGATTCGGGCGTAGTACTCCACGTTGGCCGCAGTAGGTACTTGGTCCACCAGAGCAGTGAGATAGTCCAGGCCTCCCACCGTCTCCAATCGGCCTTGGGATCCCAAAGAGTTGGACAGAGTGATGACATCCACGGGCTCGTTTCGGTCGAAGAGCTCCACGATCCCTTGAAAGATGAGGCGGTGGGCCTCCTTGTAGAAGTCCTCGGGCCTCAAGACCTCCAAGGCCTTGCTCAAGGCCTCGTTGTCCAGAAGGATTCCCCCGAGAACGGAGACCTCCGCCTCCAGGTGATGGGGGGGCACCTTTAAGGGGACAGGATCGACTCTGGCCATGGAGCCTCCCTCAGGCCTTCACCACCCAGACTTTGATCTGAGCCGTGACCTCGGGATGGAGCCTCACAGGGACTTGATAGATCCCCAACTTCTTGATGGGTTCCTCCAGGAGGATCTTCTTCCGATCAATGGAGATCCCCTCTTCGTTCAAGGCCCGTTCGATGTCCATGGAGGTGACCGATCCAAAGAGCTTTTCGTTGTCGCCAGCCCTCCGCTGAAGGGTTAGGGAGAGGGACTCCATGCGCTCTTTGAGTCGCTCGGCGTCATGCTTGGCCTTGAGCTGCCGGGCCTCCCAACGTTTCTTCATCTGATCAAGACGTTTGAGATTGGACTCGGTGGCGGGAATGGCCTTCTTTTTGGGAACCAAGTAGTTACGCGCATAGCCGTCCTTGACGGTGACGATCTCTCCGGCCATACCCAAGGCCTCCATGTCCTCCAGAAGAATGACTTTCATGATCCCGCCTCCTGTGTTGGCATCCCCGCAGGCGTAAAGTCCTCCTGGGGGCTGGAGAATGTCTAACCGCCTAATGGGCCCTCCTCCAGCGACTCCGGAAGTCGATCCAGATGTCGAACAGCCCCACCATCGCCACCCCTAGGAGGAGGACCTGCTGGAAGAAGATGAGGGCATAAAAGATCCCCCTGAGGAAAGGAGGTAGTCCCTTCCGATCGAAGAACCGATGGACCACCCCCAGCCCTTGTAGGAAGTGAAGGGCGCCCATGAGCATCAACAGGTTGGCTCCTACGAAGGGGGCGAGGCGTCCGGGCATCAGAAGGAGGATCCCTCCAGCAATGGTGGCCCAGACCCAAACGTCGGGCATCCTCCAATCCGATAGGGCAGGAGGTCCCCACATGGGCCATCCCCATCGGGGAAAGAATCTCCGTTGAAGTAGCAAGGTCCACCAATGGATCATAAGATTCATGACCACTGCCAGCCCAGGGATGAGGGCGGTGAGAGTTCGCGCCATCTCCGGGGTTGCTGAGCGGAGGCGCTGGAGGCTCTGTTCGTCCATCCCCATGGCCTCGTAGACCTGGAGTGTCTGCATCAAGGCCCGCTCCATCCCTTTGGAAAGGAGGGTCCACGGGGCCATATTTGCTTCCAATCCACGAAGGATCAAAAGGAGCACCTGAAACCCAACCGTCATCAAGAGGGCCATCCCCATGGCCCTCTCGAGGGTCTTCCATCTGGAAAAAGACTCCACAAAGATGGGTCCCATGGCGCTCCACAAAAGCAACCAGCTCGAGCCCCCCTCCCCGCTCAAAAGGTGAATCGCTCCGAGGGAGAGGCCCAAAGATACCAGTCCCCTCCACGGTCCGAGAAAGAAATAGACGCCCGCACTGATGGGGGGTACTAAGGGGAGGATGAAGGTCGGAAACGGGAATGGAAGCCGTTGAAGGAGAAAAAAAAAGCGGCCATCCCTCCCGTCAGCGGCCAGAACCACCGCCCTTGTATGAAGTTCATGGAACGATCCTCTCGGTCGCCCATGGCGCCTCTCCCCGCGGAGGGTCCAAACCCCCTCTGCAGTCCCCTCTCAAGAGGGGCCGGACCTCGGCGGGGCGTGGCCTTCCCTCCCTCCGAATCCCAGCACCCTCCAGATGGGGGTCCACCCCCTTTTCAGAGATTATGGGTGGTATATGGCATCAGGGCCAAGTGGCGCGCCCTCTTGATGGCCTGAGTAAGTGCCCTTTGATGTCGGGCACACGTCCCCGAGATCCTCCTGGGAATGATCTTGCCCCGCTCCGTGGTAAACGGCCTGAGGACCTTGGGATCCTTGTAATCGATCACGATCTTGTCCGCGCAGAATCGACAGACCTTTCTTCGGAACCGACGTCGCGTCCTTGCACGAGGTGCCGCCATGGTCTATTCTCCCGTCGACGATGATGAGGCCTGTGTGGGATGTTCTTCGGATTGGGCCGGGGAGGCATCCTCCTGGGGGGATGGTTCCTCTTCAACCCTGGATTCGGAGGCCTCCTCCTTGCGTTGATCCGCGGCGGACTCCTCTTCGGATTCGGAAAGGGCCTGGCGCACCTCTTCAGGTTCCACACGGTCCGAAAGCTTGACTGTGAGGTACTTGAGGACCTTTTCGTCCAAGCGCATTACCCGCTCCAGTTCCGCCACGGCGTCGGGCTCGGAGGCGTAATCCAAGAGGGTGTAATAACCTCTGAGTTGTTTCCTCACCTTATAGGCAAGCCTCTTTTTGCCCCATTGCTGGACCTGGATCACCTCTCCCTTGCGGTCCAAGATGATCTGGGTCATCCTCTGGGTAAGTTGATCGAGGTCTTCGTCGGAGAGATCCGGATGGCTAATAAAAATAGTCTCGTAGCGTCTCACGCCATAACCTCCTCTCGGACATTCGGCCCTGCCACAGCGAGGGCAGAGCAAGGAGCACCCCACATGAGATCCAAGGATTTCTTCTTTTACCACACCGGGAGGGAAATTTCAAGGAAATTGTCGGCCTTGACAGGTTAGGGGCGGCGTGGTACGAATCCTTCCCATGCGGAAGGTTCTGTTCATCGGAGAAGAGGAGAGAGCCGTAATCCGAGCCCTGCAGGGAGACATCCCCATCTGCGAGAGGCCATTTCAGGTCATTGGAGAGCGGCTGGGTATCCCGGAGGAAAGGCTCATCTCCATCGTGCAACGCATGAAGGACTCTGGAATTATCCGACGTTTTGGAGCCACCCTGCGGCATCAGCAGGTCGGCTATCGCGCAAACGCCATGAGCGCATGGAGGGTCCCTCCAGGCAAAGTCGAGGAAGTGGGGCGGATCTTGGCCGCCCTCCCCCAGGTAACGCACTGCTACGAGCGCGAGGTCTCAGTAGAGTGGCCCTACAACATCTACGCCATGATCCATTGCAAGGACGAAAAGGCCTGCGAGGAGATCGCACGTCGCATCTCTCGCAGGACGGGGATCAATGATTATCTCCTTCTGTTCAGCTCTCATGAAAACAAAAAAGAGAGTATGCAATACTTCTGATGAGGAGTCCAATATCGCCTCTAGGGGACCTCGTCCGATCTCAGATCGAGCAGGCGACGAGGTGATGATGCCTCCCCTTGTTAGCTCCTCGTAGAGGTTTCGAGACCACAATTGGGCAAAGGGAAAATGGACGGGAGAGGACCATGCCTCTGAAGACAGATCGATCCAAGGAACTCTACAGACGGGCCATCGGGCTCCTTCCGGGCGGGGTTAACAGCCCCGTTCGAGCCTTTCGTGCCGTGGGGGGGGATCCCCTCTTCATTCATCGGGCAGAGGGGGCCCATATCTGGGATGTGGACGGAAATGCCTATATCGATTATGTGGGCTCGTGGGGGCCCCTCATCCTGGGCCACCGGCATCCCCGGGTATTGGAGGCCGTGCAAGATGCTCTCGCCCGAGGGACCAGTTTCGGCGCGCCCACGGACCTGGAAGTAAAGTTGGCCCAATTGATCCTCGAGGCCGTCCCTTCCCTGGAGAGGGTCCGTATGGTCAATTCCGGGACCGAGGCGACCATGTCGGCCATCCGGCTCGCACGGGGATTCACGGGAAGGGACCGGGTCATCAAGTTCGAGGGGTGCTACCATGGTCATGTGGATGGGCTGCTGGTCAAGGCGGGATCCGGGGCTATGACCTTTGGGGTTCCCGACAGCGCGGGGGTGCCCAGTGCCTACGCGGAGTTGACCCTCACCCTCCCCTACAATGACCTGGATGCTCTTCGGAGGGCCATGAAGCGATTCGGGGACCAGATCGCTTGTGTGATCTTGGAGCCAGTGGCCGGAAATATGGGGGTCATCCCTCCTATGGAAGGGTTTCTTGAAGGGATTCGGGAGGAGACGGAGAAGGCGGGCTCCCTCCTCATCTTCGATGAGGTGATCACAGGGTTTCGGGTGGCCTACGGTGGAGCTCAGCAGCGCTTTGGGGTCCTCCCCGATCTCACATGCCTGGGGAAGATCATCGGAGGCGGGCTGCCTGTGGGGGCCTACGGGGGCCGAAAGGAGATCATGGAGAAGGTGGCACCAGAGGGCGGCGTGTACCAGGCCGGAACCCTCTCGGGGAACCCCTTGGCCATGGCTTCCGGAATCGCCACCCTTGAGCTTCTCAAGGCCCCGGGCACATACGAGTCCCTTGAGGAGAAGGGGCGCCGGTTGGAGAGAGCCCTCCAAGAGGCCGCCAGCGAGGCGGGGGTCCCGCTCCAGGTGAATCGGGTAGGGTCCATGATGGGGGCTTTTTTCACGGATCAACCCGTCCGAGATCTGTCCGGGGCCCGCAGATGCGACATCGAGCTCTATTCCCGCTTCTTTTGGGAGATGCTCCAGAGGGGGGTCTATTTCGCCCCATCGCAATTCGAGGCCGCCTTCGTCTCCACAGCACACGGGGATGAGGAACTGAATCATACGGCTGCGGCCCTGAAGGAAGGGATGCGGGCACTGGTCTCATGAACGATCTAGAGGCCTTCAAAGTAAGGATCATTCCCAGGCTATCCGCACAGTTGCGGCTTTCTGATGGCTCCAAAAGCATCCCTGCCAGAGAGTTCAGAGGGCTTGACGTCCTGGTCGCGATATGATATGCGATGGTGCGGCCTTTCTGGCAGAGGAGGGGCCGTAGGCGGAAGCGACATTGAAGGGAAGGTCCCCTCAGGATCGCAAGTGGTGGGCACAGCTGGGAATTATCAGCACGGCGGGGATTGCCATGGCCATCTCTTTGGCCATGGGCACAGTGGGGGGGTATCTTTTGGATCGAAAGTTGGGGACCGGGGTCTTTTTTTGGATTGGCTTGATCGTCGGGGTCCTGGCGGCATATCGAAGCCTTTGGGTCATCTACGATCGTTACCTGCGGGAGAAGGAACCTCACTAGACGCATGAACGGGCGTATGGAGATCTCCCCCGTTGTCGGGCGGCTTTTGCGGCGAAATTGGTGGATCCTGGGGGGACTGATTCTATCCAGCATCCTGGTCTTCCCTCCCAAGGTGACAGCCGGTGTGGCTGTAGGAGGGGGGCTTAGTGTCGCTGGGTTTCGGACCCTGCTGGCTGTCCTCCGGCGTCTCCTTATCCTCCCCTCCCACAGGGCCAAGACCAAGATCATGGTTTACCACTATCTTCGGCTACTGCTCCTGTTCGGATTGCTGGCGGCGATCCTTTCCAGTAGGCTTGTGGACCCGGTGGCACTTTTGGTTGGGCTTTCCGTGGTGGTGATCAACCTGTTGTGGACAACGCTGTTCGATGCTCGAAGGATCAAACTGGAGGTCTAGTTCGCCATGAAAGAGCCGATTCTCCTTTTGCCCCCCCATACATTGGGCTTGCCACATCACATCACCTACACATGGTTGCTCATGCTGATTTTGCTCATCGTGGGGATCGTGGTACGTCCGCGCCTCCAAATGGTTCCCGGAAAGTTCCAGGTCATCCTGGAGACCGTTGTAGGAGGGATCTACGACTTCTTTCACGATGTGTTGGGCCATGAGACGCGGCGTTTCTATCCCCTGATCGCCACGTTGGGGATCTACATCTTCCTATGCAATGTAATGTCCCTTATTCCTCTGTTCGACTCTCCCACCAACGTCCTCAATACCACGCTGGCCATGGCCATTTTGGTCTTCGTCTACTACAACTATGTGGGGATCAAGAAGCACGGTTTCGGCTATATCAAGCATTTTTTGGGGCCCATCCCATGGCTCGCCCCGTTATTCCTGGTGGTGGAGATCATCTCCCACTTCAGCCGGATGCTCTCCCTTTCCTTTCGACTCTTCGGCAACATCCGCGGGAAGGACATCCTGTTGGGGGTGTTGTTCTTCCTGGTGGTTCTGAGCAAGGGAATTCTCTTCCTGGTTCCCCTTCCGATCTTTGTATTGGGCCTGTTCGTCTCCTTCATCCAGGCCCTGATCTTCGCGCTTCTATCGGCCATGTATCTTGCTGGCGCAGTAGAAGAGGAGCACTAAGCGCGGAGGGGTCGGGGGGTTCGGATATATGGGGTTGTTTTCAAAACGCCCAATGTGCAGCAAGGAGGGAGATCGATGCGAAAGAACGGGTTGATGATGACGTTGACGGTGCTTGCGGTGATCCTTGTGGGAACGGGAATTGCCTTGGCGGCGGAGGAGGCGGCCTCCGGCGGGACCAACTGGGTGAGGGTTGCGGTGATGATCGGGGCCGGGCTGGGGATCGGCATAGCTGCCCACGGAACCGGTCAAGGAATGGGGAACGCCATCAGCGCGGCCTGCGAGGGGACGGCCCGTAATCCCGAGGCCTCCGGAAAGCTGACCACCACCATGCTGATCGGTTTGGCGTTGATCGAGTCCCTGTGCATCTATGCCTTGGTCATCGCCTTGATCATGCTCTTCGTAGTCTGACGGTTAAGGATTCCACTCGCGAGGAAGGAGGGGAGCACCTTAGGGCTCCCCCTTTTTTTAAGTGAAGGATCTCTCCTCAAGCGCCTTTCTTAGGAAAGGGGCCGTGGGGCAATGGAGATGGCGGGCGACTTCTTCGGGCGTGCCGCAGGCCACTAGCCATCCTCCATCATCCCCGGCCCCCGGCCCCAGCTCTATAATGTAATCCGCACATTTGACCACGTCCATGTTGTGCTCGATGACGATGACTGTATTGCCGGCATCCACGAGGCGTTGAAGCACCTCCAGGAGTCGTCGTATGTCCTCGGGATGGAGACCGGANGTCGGTTCGTCCAGGATGTAGAGGGTTCGGCCGCTTTGGCGGCGCCCCAACTCTTTTGCCAGTTTCAGTCGCTGGGCCTCNCCTCCGGAGAGGGTGTCTGCGGGCTGTCCCAGGCGAAGGTATCCCAGACCTACGGAGACCAAGGTGTCCAACGGCCGCTGGATCTGAGGGACGTTCTCGAAAAAGGCCAGCGCCTCTCGAATTGTAAGCTCCAGAACTTGGGCCACATTGAGCCCTTTGTATCGGATCTGAAGGGTCTCATCGTTGTAGCGTGTGCCCCGGCATGACGCACACGTGGCATAGGCATCGGGCAGAAAGAGCATCTCGATTCGTCGTTTTCCCTCCCCTTGGCAGCTCTCGCAGCGTCCTCCTTTGACATTGAAGCTGAACCGCGAGGCTCGATAACCCCGAAGCCGTGCCTCGGGGAGTCGAGCGAAGAGGTCCCGGATATGGGCGAAGACGCCGGTGAAGGTGGCGGGGTTGGAGCGAGGCGATCGTCCGATGGGTGCTTGGTCCACGTGAAGGACGCGGTCCACCAAAGGAAGTCCCCGGATCTCGTCCAGGGCCTGAGATTTCGTTCCCTCCTTTCGAAGGTGGGACCGGACAGCCCCATAGAGAGTGTCCACCACGAGGCTGCTCTTCCCGGATCCGGATACCCCTGTCACGCAAATGAAGCAACCCAAGGGGAACCGAACGTGAATTCCCTTCAAATTGTGGAGTCGAGCTCCGATCAGCTCCAGATATTGCCCCGATCCCCGACGACGCTTCTCCGGAACCGGGATTCGCCTCTTTCCGGACAGATAGGCCCCGGTTAGGGAGTCCTCGCACCGAAGAAGCCCCTGGGGAGGGCCGCTGTAAAGGAGATGTCCTCCCTCCTCTCCGGCGCCGGGCCCCATATCCACCGCGTGGTCGGCCGAAAGGATCAGATCGGCATCATGCTCCACAACCACAAGAGTGTTTCCCGAATCCCTCAATGCCCGAAGGTGATCCAGGAGGGCCCTTTGGTCTTTGGGGTGGAGTCCCACAGTAGGTTCGTCGAGGATGTAGAGGAGTCCCACAAGATCGGTGCCCGTCTGGCTCGCCAAGCGGATCCTCTGGGCCTCTCCGGCGGAGAGGGTCTCGGATCCTCTCCCCAAGGTCAGGTACCCAATGCCCAAGGCACAGGCCGCATCCAACCGTCGGATTATGGCCTCTAGGATCTCTCGTGCGATGTGCTGGTCCTCCCCCCGCAGGGGCAGGTCGACGAGGAGTTCCCGCAGCTTGGTGAGGGGAATGGAGACCATCTCCCCGATTCCCTTTCCCCCAACGCGAACGGCCAGGGCCTCGGGCCTGAGCCTCAGCCCCTTGCATCCATGGCAGGGCTGTGCGCCCATGAGCTCTTCCANGGCCTCCCGCACCGTAGGATCGTCACTTTGTCTGTAGAGCCTTTCCAGGGAAGGGATGATACCCTCCCACCAGCCAATGGAAAGGGAGAGATTATTCCCCTTTTTCTTCGTTGAGGGGTCTGGGCCATATAGCAGGGTTCTCTGGATCCAGGCGGGCAGGTCCCTGAAAGGGGTCGAAAGATCGAAGTCCAGACTCCGAGCCACCTCTTTCAGGGCCTGCTCAAGCGGTTGGATGGCGTAGTGGAGGACCCAGGGGAGATGGGACCCCCGGCCGAGTCCCCTGGCAGGGTCGGAGACGATCTTGGCTGGATCGATTCTCTGTTCGTGGCCCAGGCCTTTGCATACAGGGCATGCACCTTGAGGGTCGTTGAAAGAGAAGAGTTTGGGATGCAGCCGTGCTGCCGGATGATCACAGACGGGGCAGTAAGGATGCTCGGAGAACCAGTAGGAGTCTCCTCCCTGGATCTCCACACGGATGAGGCCCTCCGAGAGTCTCGCCGCAGTCTCCAAGGAGTCCACCAATCTGGAGGAGATCCCTTCCCGAAGGGCGATGCGGTCGACCACTACCTCGATGGTATGAGGCCTCTTAGGGGCGAGGGAGATACGCTCCGTGAGTTCCCGTATCTCACCGTCTACTCGGACTCTCAGGAATCCCTCCCGAGCCAGGCCTTCCAAGATGCGGCGGTGGCTTCCGGGCTGCCCGCGTACCACGGGAGAGAGGATCCAGAGCCGGGTCCCAGGCGGAAGTTCGAGAAGACGGTCCCGCATCTCGATGAAGGTGACCCCCTGGATCGCCGCTCCACATTGCGGGCAGTGAGGCCTGCCCACACGGGCGAAGAGGATCCGAAGAAAATCGTAGATCTCCGTGATGGTCCCCACCGTGGATCGCGGGCTTCGGCCGATGGCGCGTTGATCGATGGCGATGGCGGGTGAGAGGCCTTCAATGGCTTCTACATCCGGCTTGTCCATTTGCCCCACGAACTGGCGGGCATAGGTGGAGAGGGACTCCATGTAGCGTCGCTGACCCTCGGCGAAAAGGGTGTCCATGGCCAGACTGGATTTGCCAGAGCCGCTGACCCCCGTAATCACGACGAAACTGTTCCGAGGGAGACTGAGGTCCACTCCCTTCAGATTGTGCTGACGGGCTCCACGGATTCGAATCTGGGCAGGTGCTCCCATAGTGGACTAGGGCTGATGACCGGATCCAGAAGGCTGGAATCTCATGGAATCCCTTTGGCCCTCCCATCCGGCTTGCGGGGTTTGTGAGGAATAAGGCCTCAGGGGGATCCGACTCCCCCCGGAAGCACAGTTGCACGGCGAGACAGCTGTTCCGCTAGACCCAAGGCCGTCAAAAGACTTTGCTCCGAGGCGATGCCCTTTCCAGCGATGTCGTAAGCCGTTCCGTGGTCCACAGAGGTCCTGATAATGGGCAACCCCAAGGTAAGGTTGACGGCTTCATGTGGGTGAATGAGCTTGACCGGGATCAGTCCTTGATCGTGATACATGGCCACCACTGCGTCGAACCTTCCCTCGGCGGCCATCCGGAAGACGGAATCCGGTGGGAAGGGTCCCTCTACCACCATCCCTGCCGAGCAGCATGACTTCACTGCGGGTTCGATGATCTGCACCTCTTCGAGACCGAAAAGCCCTTGATCTCCTGCATGGGGGTTCAAGCCTGCCACGGCAATGCGAGGATGTGGGACCCCGAACCATTCCTTCAGGGCGCAGTGGGTCAGATGGATCGTCCGTGAAATGGATTCCACATCGAGCCGGGAGACCGCCTCCATAATGGGCTGATGAAGGGTCACGGGGACGACCCGAAGACGAGGTCCGGCCACCATCATGGCGTAGTGACTGGCTCCGGTCCATTGGGCCAGCATCTCCGTATGCCCGGGAAAGGAGAGGCCTGCCAGCTTGATACCCACTTTGTGAATGGGGGCAGTGACGACAGCCTGAATCTCGGCCCTCAAAGCCAGATCCACAGCCCGCCGCAGGAAGTCGATCTGGGCCCTTCCCGCGGAAGGGGTGAGCCTTCCCCATTCCACGTGACTCAAATCTTCGTCTGTGGCTGGCAGTATCGGAATCCCCTCCTCCACCGAGAATGCCTGACGGGGGTATTCCACGACGTGCAGGTCGGCCGGACTGTTCACTACGTCCAGGGCCCGCTTCAAGGTCCCCGGGTCGCCGATGACCAGGACCCTTGCACGTTTCCTCTGTCTCCTGCCCCAGCGGTTCAGGGCCTTGACGATGATCTCAGGCCCTACCCCTGCCGGGTCTCCCATCGTGATCCCCACCAGAGGTGGACCCGCTTTCATCGGGCCAGTACGTTTCCTCTCAGAGACGCACATCGATATAAGCGCTCTTGCGCAGGCGTTCCACAAGGTCTCGGGTTTGTTTCCTGAAGATCTCCCCCTCAAGTTTGGCCTTGATCTCGTCTCGGACCTCCTCCAGGGGCGTGCTCTCCCCCGGCGTGCGTTCCAGGACCCGGATGAGGTGGAAACCCACGGAGGTCTCGATGATGGGGCTCACCTCTCCCACCGGGATGGAGAAGGCGACACGCTCCAGCTCTTCCATAAGTTCCCCTTGTTGAAAATAGCCGCAATCTCCTCCCTTTTCCGCATTGGGGCCTTCGGAGAACTCCCGAGCCAGTTTGGCGAAGTCCTCTCCCACCAGAATCTTCTCCCTTATGTCACTGATTTGTTGCCTTTTTTCTCTTTTGTCCCGGGGCAGATATCCCCTTGTCAGGAGGACGATCTGTTGGATCCGAACACGCCCGGGTTTGTGGTATTTGTCCCGGTGGGATTCGTAGTAGGCGCGGATTTGCTCCTCGCTCACGTGGATATGGTCTCGGATCTCTCGATTCAAGAGCCGAGCCACTCTCAGCTCTTTTCGAAAGCGTTCCTTGAACCTCTCGATGGGGATCCTCTCACGTGCTAGCCTCAGGTAGAGCTGCTCCTTGGTCAGTCCCTTGGAACGGAGGTAAGCCTCCACGGCCTCCTCCACGGCCTCATCGGAGATCTGGATACCCCTGCGGGCGGCTTCTTGCTCCAGAAGCTTTCGTTCGATCAACTGCTCGAGGACAGCACTCCGAGCTTTCCTCAACTCCCGTTTGTCCATGGCGCCGATGGGGTTGCGCATGCCCATCTTCTGGAGGGTTTCCTCGACGGCTTCATCCAAGTCCGAGAGAAATATCACCTCATCGTTTACACGTGCTACGATGGCGTCGGCGAGGGCCGTAGCAGATGCAGTCGCTCGCCCCCTTTGCCCGGAGGGTCTCTGGGAGCGCCTCTTCTGGGCCATCTGCTCGTGCTCCCGGTTCAGGCGTTCGATGGCCTCCTGAACCTCTCTTGCCTTTCGGGCCTTGGAGGAACAAGCCACCAGGGAGAGACAGATGAGGAGACAGAGAATCCCCTTTCGTTTCATGGTTCACGTCCTCCGAAGATCTCCTCCATGCGATCGGTCATGACTTCCACTTGGGCCTCTTTCCTTATCGCCTTCAACCAGGCTCGGTAATCATGTCGAATCCTTTCCTGTAGAAGGATCTCCAGGATCTCCTCCCGGACTTCTTCATAGACCTCCTCCCTTGGAGGGCGGACTTCATCCAAGCGAAGGATGTGATATCCATATGGGGTCGAGATGATCTCGCTCAANTGTCCCTTCTCCAAAGAGAAGGCTGCTTCCTCCAACTCTGGTGGCATTTGCCCCGGCTCCAAATACCCGAGGTCNCCTCCTCGGACGGACTCCGGACTCAGCGAATATTGGGAGGCCAAGGAGGCAAAATCCTCCCCCTTCTTGAGACGTTTCCGGATCTGCTGGGCTGTGTCCCGATCCGCGACCACGATTTGGCGTATCCGAACCGTGCGGGGCCTGATGAAGAGTTCCCGATGATCCTCGTAATAGGCCCGAGCCTCCTCCTCGGAGATCTCCACGTCGGGAAGGGTACGGCTCAGGAGAGCGCGAAGCTGAAGCCTTCTACGATTGGCCTGGCTCCATCGCTCCGCATCGGATGGAAGACGCTTCCAGGGGTCCTCATCGGCGGGATAGTCGGCTCGGATTTGTTCTTCCTCTTCCTTCAAGGTCGCCGGGTCCACCTGGATCCCGCTCTCTTTGGCCAAGGCCCCTAGGAGGGCCTCGTCGACCATCAGGTCGAGGAGGTTGCGTCGCAGAATGTCACAGGAGGGGGANTTTCGACCTACACATTGAGGGGCCTCTTCCTCGAGTCGCTCCAGGAAGTTCGTTTTGGTAATAAGAGGTTTGCCCCACGCCTTGGCCAGGACCTCCCTTTCTGCATCCCCTCCATTGCTGCAACCCACCAGAAGCAGAAGCAATGGAGGTATCCATCCCCACCATCGAGTCCGTCTCCGCATCTTCCCGATCTGAATCCCAAAACGTCCTTTCCCTAGGGATCTCTGACGGACATCTCCCCTCCATAATTTAGGCCCATCTCCCATCACTTCCCCGCTCAGGTCTCATGCTAGCACCCTGCAGGAGTGCTTTCAACGCCTTGACGGCCGATTGGGGAAGGGGCTCCGGACCTCCATCCAGAGGGAGACATAGTGTATCTTCGGACAAGAAGTGGAGGGAGGGGCCTTTGCCGCTTTTCGCAAGGCAGACCAATCCTTGAGGAGAGAGAGGGGTGTCTGGCAGGAAGCGGAGCACCAAGCGGCCGTTTTGGAGACGAGCCTCACGGATGCGGAGGCCCTTAAGAAGACATCGAAATCCCATCAAATGGAGAAGGTTGTTCGCTTCTTCGGGAAGAGGACCGAATCGGTCCTGAAGTTCTTCCCTTAAAGGCGCGATCTCCGTTTCCTCTTCCAAACGACTCAGACGCCGATAAAGGGCCAGCCGTTGATGAGGGTCCGGGACATATTCCTCCGGCAGATAGGCGTCCACGGGGAGATGGATCTCCGGTTCCACCGGCTCCACGATCTCTTCTCCCCGAATCTCCGCGATGGCCCTCCTCATCAGATGGGTATAGAGCTCGAAACCCACCGCGTCGATGTGCCCGGACTGGGAAGGTCCCAGAAGCGTCCCGGCCCCCCGGATCTCGAGGTCCCTCGTGGCCACGCGGAATCCCGATCCGAGCTCACTGAATTCCCGGAGAGCCTCGATCCGCTTCAGTGCTTCCCGGCCGAGTCGGGCCTCGCCCTCGGGTAGCAGCAGATAGCAGAAGGCCTGATGTCCCGAGCGTCCCACCCTCCCTCGGATTTGATACATCTCTGCCAAGCCCAGGTGATGGGCATGATGGATCAGAATCGTGTTTGCAGCGGGGATGTCCAGCCCCGACTGGATGATGGTGGTGCATACCAGAAGGTCGATCTCCTTGCGATGGAAACGTTCCATCACATCGGCCAATTCGCTCGATGGAAGCTGGCCATGAGCGATGCCGATTCGGACTCCAGGGAGCCAGGAACGAAGCCTCTGTGCCATTCTCCCGATTCCTCTGACCCGGTTGTACACGAAAAAGACCTGCCCCCCACGGGAGAGTTCTCGATGGACGGCCTCCTGAATCAGATTTCGGTCGAAGCGGACCACAAAAGTCTGGATAGAGAGGCGCTCCGGAGGGGGGGTCTCGATGACGCTGAGATCCCGAATACCCAACATGGCCATATGGAGGGTCCGCGGGATGGGCGTGGCGGTGAGGGTAAGGACATCCACCTCCTTTCGTAGGGCCTTCAGCCTCTCTTTTTGCGCCACCCCGAAGCGATGCTCCTCGTCGATGATGAGAAGGCCCAAATCTTTGAAAGAGACATCCCTTTGAAGGAGTCTATGTGTTCCAATAAGGATATCCACCCTGCCGTCCGCGCACCTCTCGAGGATTTTCCTCTGCTGGGTTGGGGAACGGAAGCGACTGATGACCTCGATCCAAACGGGGAATCCTCGGAATCGTTCGCAGAAGGTCTGATAGTGCTGTTCGGCCAAAATGGTGGTGGGGACGAGATAGGCCACCTGCTTGCCGTCCATTACGGCCCGGAATGCAGCCCGCATCGCGACTTCGGTCTTTCCGAACCCTACATCTCCGCAGACCAGCCGATCCATGGGTCTCGGGAGGCCCATATCCGCCATGACCTCTTCGATGGCCCTCCGTTGATCGGGAGTCTCTTCATAGGGGAAGGCCTCTTCGAATTGGTGGAAGAGTTCGTCGGGAGGGGAGAAGGCGTACCCCGGAGACACCTCCCGATGGGCATAGAGTTGGAGAAGCTCGCGGGCCATGCGACGCACAGCGCGGCGGGCACGCTTCTTTCTTCGCTCCCAGTTGGGGCTGCCCAACCGGTCGATTTTGGGAAGGAAGCCTTCTGTTCCGAGGTACTTGTGGAGGAGTTGCAATCGACTGACGGGGAGATAGAGACGGTCGCCGCCCAGATACTCCAGCAGAACGAAATCCCCTCGGATCCCTCCCATCTCCAGGTTCCGCAACCCCCGGTAGATCCCGATGCCATGATCCACATGCACTACAAGATCTCCTTCCTCAAGCTCCTCGAGATGGGTGACGGAAGGGAGTCCGTGGCGGGCCCGAGGGGGTCTTCGGAGCCGACGGGGCCCGAATACCTCCTCTTCCGTGAGGTAGACCACTCCCAATTCCGGAGAGCGGAATCCCTCCGAAAGATCACCCACCCGGATCCACAGCCGGGGGCCCGACAGCCCTTCCGGAGTTCCTCCTTGCAGAAGGCGACAAGGAAGTCCCGCTTCTTTGAGGTGCTCGCTCAGGCGCAGGGCCTGGCCTTGAGTCCGGACCACCCAGTGGACTTCCAGGCCTTCCTCGTGCAGCCAATGATGGAAGGTGCGGGAGATCGCCCCCATGGGGTCCTCCCTCCATGGGGTTTGGCCCCAACTTCCTTTGAGGTCCGCGTGCGAGAAGGCGGTGATCTCCAGACGGAGCCCTTGGAGAGCCATTTCTGTGTCGGTCAAGGGACTCAGGATTAGGCCCTTGCGGGATCGCCATCCTGCCTCGAGTTCTTCCGGGGGGAGATAGAGTTCCTCGGGGGAGAGGATCTGAGATAAGAGCCAGCAGCCATCGCCCGCCTTTTCTTTGCAGTGATCCCAGAGTTGCGCTGCGACAGAGGAAAGCTTCTCGGGGTCTTCCAGGACAAGGTGGGCCTCTTCGGCAAGGGTATCAGGCCAGGTCTCGAGGCTTTCGTGACAGAGGGGTAGGAGGAATTCCATCCCGGGGAATGGGATCCCTTCGGCGAGGTTTTCCAACAAATCGGTTGCCTCCGGAAGAGCCCGGCTTCNCAGACGGCTGTGGACCTTCCGCAGGAGGGCCTCTCGAGCGTTTCGGGTCCAAGGGATCTCGCGGACCGGACTCAGGAAGACCTCTGAGAGGCGATCCTCGGAGCGCTGGGTCTCAGGGGAAAAGCTTCGGATCGAGATCACTTGGTCGTCGAAAAACTCCATTCTAAGGGGCAGGTCGGCCCCTGGAGGGAAGCAGTCCAGGATTCCCCCCCTTACGCTGTAATCCCCGAGCTCCTCCACCAAAGGCACCCGACGATACCCTGCCCCATCCAGGAATTCCAGGACTGCCTCCATGGGGACCTCCATCCCAGTGGCGAGGGAGAGCCGAGTGCCAAGGATCCACTGACGGGGAGGGAGGCGCATCATCCAGGCACCAACAGGGATCACCGTCACATCTGGAGGATTACCCATGGTCCACCGTTGAAGGACCTCCAGACGTTGGGCCTGAAGCCGAATGTAAGGGGAGGTTCGTTCGAAAGGAAGGACCTCCCATGAAGGGAAGAGGGAGACCTCCCGAGAATTCCCCAGGTAGAAGAGGAGGTCGCGCACCAGGGTCTGTGCCCGTGATTCGTCTCGGACGATTACCATCCAAGGGCCATCCATCCGACGAACGAGTTCAGCCAGAACGTAGGTTCCTGAGGAGCCTTGTAGGCCGCTCAAAACCGTGTGAGCCCGGGAGCGGAGACCCTGGAGGATATGTCGTATGGTGTCGTTCATTTTCATTTCCCTTGAAGAAAAGAATTCTATCACGATATGTCACCTCTGGTCAGGACTTGAGCGTATGGGACGTCTGGTTTTGGAGACTGCCGCAATTCTGGTAGAATGGCCTGGCTCGAAATGGATCGAAAGAAGGAGGCGGCCATGAAAGGAAANGTCCTCTATCTATCCAGGCGGGATGTGGAGGAGGTCGCTCTTCCCATGTCGGAGATCATCGACGTGTTGGAAGAGGCCTTTGGGCTCAAGGCCGAGGGTCGGACCGAGGTGCCCCCAAAGCCGGGGATCCATCCCCGCCCGGAGTCGTTCATCCATGCCATGCCCGCCTATGTGGACGGGCTGGATGTGGCCGGAATCAAGTGGGTAAGTGGGTACCCTGCAAATCCTTCCAAGGGATTGCCTTATATCAGCGGGCTTTTGATCCTCAACGATCCGGCCACGGGGATCCCCGCGGCGGTGATGGACTGCACATGGATCACCGCCAAAAGGACCGCAGCGGCCTCGGCCCTGGCCGCCAAGTACCTGGCGCGGGATGATGCAAGGGTCCTGGGGATCTGCGGGTGTGGGGTCCAGGGTCGAAGCCACCTGGAAGCACTATCTCTTGTCCTTCCGGCCCTGAAAGATGTCTTGGCCTACGATATCTCCCAAGAAGCCGCCGGAAGGTTTGTTGAAGAGATGAGCAAGGTCTTTCCTTCCCTGAACATCCATCGAGTCTCGTCGCCCAAGGAGGCCGTATGCGAGGCCGATGCGGTTGTGACCGCAGGACCTATTTTGAAGGAGCCCAAGCCTACCATCCAGGCCGGATGGATCAAAGCTGGTACCTTCGCCACGGCCGTGGATTTCGACTGCTACTGGAGGCCCGAGGCCATCGATGAAGTGGACCTCCTTTTTACGGACGACCTCGCCCAATTCCGATACTACCGATCCCAGGGTTTCTTCCCCCACGTGACGGAGGAGAAGATGACCGGAGAACTGGAGGATTTGGTGACCGGCGGGCATCCGGGAAGGACGGATCCCCGTCAGCGGACCATGGCCATGTTCCTTGGCTTGGCCATCGAGGACATGGCCACGGCTCTACGGATCCTCGAGAGGGCGAAGCAACAGGGAGTGGGAACGGAGCTGGAGCTCTAGTTGGAGGACAGCGGCGGGGCGGCCGCCCGTATATCGGTGCTGCCTTGTGCTGAAGAGAAGAAGGCTCGTTGACGAGGCTGAGGAATCATGCTAGGGAATGGAAGATCCTGCAGAGTCCGGAAATCGGATAAGGGGGTGCCTGGCGGATGGACTCGTCCGAGAGGNCTCCCCATCGGTTTCAAAGAGACGGAGGTCCATAACCGTGAGGCAATTCTTCATCCTTTCGGCCATCGGTAAGGATCGACCCGGCATTGTGGCCGATGTGTCGGAGTTGATCTACGAGTGTGGGTGCAATCTGGAAGATTCCAGCATGACCCTTCTGGGGACCCATTTCGCCCTCCTGATTCTCCTTTCAGGCGAGGGGGAGGGCATTGCAGAGCGCCTCTCCAAGGGATGCAAGCGTCTGGAGTGGGAGAAGGGCCTTACGGTTTTTCTCTCTTCTCTCCCGGACAAAGGGGAGGAGGCGCCCATCCAGCCGGCCGTGGAACCGGATTACGAACTGCGCGTGGTGGGGCTGGACCGTGCGGGAATCGTCTACAATTCTACCAAGTTGCTCGCCTCCAAAGGGATCAACATCGTCGACCTCCATACTCACGTGGAACCCGCACCGGAGAGCGGGACCCCCATCTTCACCATGAGCCTCAAGATCACTGTGCCAGAGGAGGTGGACAGAAAGGCCCTCCGAGAGGAACTGGAGAGGCTTTCCGATCACCTTCATGTGGAGGTGGCCCTCACCAAATTGCCCAAGCCCGGCTGAGGGGCTCCGGTCCGTTGCTTCATTGTTGGGATTCCCAGATGGCCCTGCCACGGCCAGTAGCAGGGCCCCCATCAACCCCTTCCCAGAAAGCGACTAAGGAGGATCCCCTCTTGTTGCATAGGCCATCGGTTGCCGGGTCTGGGTGGTGTCTCCTTCAGGGCATGGATCTGTGCGGCAGAGACTACCCCAACGGGCGTGTCCACCCTGGCGAACCGGGACTCCACCAAGGCCATTCCAACCTGGATTCCCTCGCCGTTGGGAGCTGCACTCGTCACCCATCCCATCACTTGTTGTGTCCTTCCATGGACCACCAGATCTCCCGGGTGGACCAGACGCCCTCCCTTGTGCAGAAGCTGGAAGCGGACGATTCGGCGGGACAGCCTGCGTGAACGCTCCACCATCTCGCTTCGTCCCACGAAAAACGGCTTGTGCAGCTTGATGTAGCCTGCAAATCCCGCCTCCAAGGGATCCACTTGATGGGGGCCAGCCAGTTCGTGGCCGTAGAGCGGAAGTCCGGCCTCGGTCCGCAGGGAGTCCCGGGCCCCCAGACCTACAGGGACGAGCCCGAGATCCTCCCCGGCCTCGAGGAGGGCATGCCAAAGGCAGGAGGCCGAATCGGGATGGACGAAGATCTCGTAGCCCCACGCCTCTCCGGTATAACCGGTTCGGGCGACCCAGACCTCCATTCCTCTCAGGGCCGCCTTGGTGACCTCCGCCTTCTTCAGACACCGGAGCCTCCATCTGTCGGAACCTTTGGAGACCAGCCGTAGGAGGACCTTCTGGGAGACGGGCCCCTGTAAGGCCAAATCCACAAGATTCTCTTCGCCCCAAGACGGGTCCTTGAGGTCCTTGATCGTCACATCGCCCTGAAATCGAACCCCCGCCCGCCTCCGGCAGAGGCTGACCTCTCCCGTTGCAGCGGCCAGAAGCCAGGCCAGATCCTTCTCGGCGTTGGCCGCGTTGACGACCAGCAGATACCTTTTGGAGTCCAGTCGATAGATCATCAAGTCATCGATTACCCGNCCTTGGGGGTCCAGAAGATACGAGTATTGGCTCTCTCCCACCCGCAACCAACGGACGTAGTTGGTGGTCAAGAGGTCGAGGAAGTGGGCCGCGTCCGCCCCCTCAACACTGAGGACCCCCATGTGGGTGACATCGAAGAGCCCTGCAGCCCTCCTGACAGCCCTGTGCTCNTCCTGAATGGACCCATACCAGATGGGCATCTCCCATCCGGAGAAGGGGGCCATCTTCTTGGCCCTCGCTGCATGGAATCCATGGAGGCAACTCCGACGGATCCCCTTCGGAGGGGGAGGTGGCTCAAAGGGCAGGAATGGGGGCGTGGGTTCTTTCTCCTTCATGGCCCAATGGCCGATGAAGTATGGCTTGTGCAGGTCGAATAAATGGGGGTGAGCCTGAAGGAGCTCCCCGGCCGAGGGTTGTTCCTCCTCCATCCTGCTTCCTTTTGAAGAGCCTCCCCCCTCGTCATCGAGCGAATCTCCCAGGAGGGAAACCCTGGGGTCTCTGGACCAGGAATCCCACAACTCCTCCGCCTGTTTCTCGGGGACCAAAAGGATCCGNCGGCCATCCCCTTCCAGTTCAAAGGCCATGGAACTTTCTACGCTCAGCGGGGGGATCCCCTCTCCCTTGACCTCCAGGGCCACCAGAGGTCCTTCTCCTTGGGTCTCGGATGAGTCCCTTAGGTCCCGAATCCGAACGGGCCCCTGCACCTTTCGGAGGAGATCTTCTGGGTCGAAGAGCACATAGCCTTCCGAAAGCCTCCGAAACCAGCAGACCACCCGTCCTTGAGTCTCGGGGCTGGTCAATACGAGGAAGTCCCCCTCCGTCCTTCGAAGGACGACCACTCGATCCAGGAGACGGCCTTGGCGATCCAAAAGAAAGGCCTCTCGTCCCCGGCCGTCCTCGAGGCCCGTGAGATCTCGGGTGCATGCCTCCTGCAGGAAGGCCCAAGCCCTCTCTCCCGAGACCTGGATAACGCCCAGATGAGCTAGGTCTTTGACCTCCCAAAGGGGCGGATCCTCCGCTGAGGGAGCCTCGACTNGGGAATGCAGGCACCTGGATTTCCCGGAGGAGTAATTCCGCATGATTCCCGACTCATGGGGGTATCCCCAATCCCCCAGAGGAGGATCCGTACGGGCAAGGAGATCGGCCACCGCCTTACGACATCGCTCCAGGGTCTCCCAGGGGACCTTTCCTCTGGGGAGGACGGCCGTGACCCCTTCGTAGGTGAAGGGATGGATCTCTTGAAGGAGACGGCATATGATCTCGGCCACCTCCTCCATCTCCCGGAGACCCAGGCCGCGTTGCGTGGCCCAGGGGGTCCCCAGTCTGATTCCTCGGGCATCCGTTGCGGACTGATCTCCTGGGATGGTGTTCTTGTTGACCACGATCCCCGCCAAGTCCAGGATGCGGGCTGCGATCTCTCCATAGAGAGGGTAGCCCGTCTTCTTCCCCATCCCCCTCAGGTCTATCACCAATAGATGGGTCTCAGTGCCTCCGTAACATATCCTGGCCCCACGTTTCTCCAAGGCCTTGGCGAGGGCGCGTGCATTTTCCACAATGCGCTGCTGGAGAGTTCGGAAAGCGTCGGTCTTGGCCAGGGAGAAGGCCACCGCCATGGCCGCGATCTTGTTGACATGAGGGCCTCCCTGTTCCCCGGGGAAGACGGCGGAGTCGATCCGCTGGGCCTTGGCCGGATCCGTGGTCAGGATCACCGCTCCACGCGGACCGCAGAGGGTCTTGTGGGTTGTGAAAGTGACCACGTCGGCGATCCCCACGGGATTGGGATACAGCCCTGCCACAACCAAGCCCGCGGGGTGGGCGATGTCTGCCAGAAGCAGTGCCCCTATCTCGTCAGCGATCTCCCTGAATGCCTTCCAGTCGGGTGCCCACGGGTAAGAGGTGTATCCGGCCACGATGAGCCGGGGCCGGTGTTGAAGGGCCAGCTTCCGGATGGCATCGTAGTCCAGAAGTTCCGTCTCCGGATGGACCCCATAAGGGATCACCCGGAAACGCTTTCCCGATCGATTGAGATCGCTTCCATGGGTTAGGTGGCCCCCATGAGGGAGCGCCATCCCCATGAGACGATCGCCGGGCTCGAGGAAGGCCTCGTATACAGCATTGTTTGCCGCCGATCCGGATAGGGGTTGTACATTGACGTAGATGGAATCGGCGGGACACTCGGACGTGGCGAAGCACTCCGCCGCCCGCCGCCGTGCGATCATCTCCACTTGGTGGACGTACTCGCAGCCTTTGTAGAAACGCCGGTCCGCGTATCTCCGGTATTGAAGAAGCTGCCACTCCAGATCCTCGATCTCGTCCAAAGTGGCCCCCTCCATGAGACGGGGGGGGTAGCCTTCGGCATAGATATTGCCGAAGGGCGAAGAGAGGGCCTCTCGGACGGCTCGGGGACAGATGCTCTCCGATGGGATGAGGATGAGCTTGCGGGCTTGCCGTTCGGCTTCGTACCCGATAAGCTTATGCAAAAGAGGATCGGCCTCCTCAAGCGGGGGGTCCAGGATTTTCTCCTTATAGCCCATTCGTTTCTCCATGGCTCCTCCTTGCCCGTATCGTTCATAAAAGCCTCCACATCAGGGCTTCATCCCTAAACTCCGTGCAATTGGTAAGAAGGTTCGGCCTTCTACCCCGGCGAGAGAATCCCCCTCTCTCCCTGGAGGATGTGGGTTTCATGGGTTCCACCCCGTTTCAGGGAGTCGGGGCCACGAGAACAGGCCTACGGGCGGCCGAAACCTCATCGAGTCGGGCCAAGAAGGTCGTGTGGGGGGCTGAACGCACCACCTCGGGCTCCTCTTGGGCTATGCGCTTCATGGCCTCGATGAATCGGTCCAGGGTCTCCTTCGTTTCGGTCTCGGTGGGCTCCACCATGAGGGCCCCCTTGACAATTAGGGGGAAGTAGATGGTAGGGGGATGAAAACCGTAATCCATCAATCTCTTGGCGATGTCCAAGGTGCGGATGCCTTTGGGTGCCTGGTTCCGATCGGTGAAGACGCATTCGTGCTTGCAGATTCGGTCGTAAGGGAGGTGGTAGACGTCCCGGAGCCGCACCCGGAGGT
Source organism: Desulfarculaceae bacterium JdFR-97 (assembly GCA_002010915.1). Classification (GTDB taxonomy): domain Bacteria; phylum Desulfobacterota; class Desulfocorpusculales; order Desulfocorpusculum; family Desulfocorpusculum; genus JdFR-97. The sequence goes on from MTPG01000092.1 coordinate 48,054, forward strand.
AGTTGGCGTTGAGCACAGCCGTTTCAGTGGCCTCTCGAATGCCCTGAGGCCCGTTGGAGAGCAGATAGGTGTAAGCCCGAACCAGGACGGCGAAATGCCCGTAAAAGGCCTTTACCCGGCCGATACTCAAGGGATAGTCTTCCCGGAGCGCAAAGCCGTTGGGTCCCTTTTCCACCCGGGGAGCTGGCAGGAAAGGGGCCAGGTGGGCTTTGACTCCCAAGGGGCCGGCCCCGGGCCCTCCTCCTCCGTGAGGGGTGGAGAAGGTCTTGTGGAGGTTCATGTGGACGAGATCGACCCCCATGTCCCCCAATCGGGCGACGCCCCCAAGAGCATTGAGGTTGGCCCCGTCGCAATAGACGAGGCCTCCTTTGTCGTGGACGATGCGGGTAAGTTCCAGGATGTCCTCCTCGAAGAGGCCCAGTGTATTGGGATTCGTGAGCATCAGGGCGGCCACCTCCGGAGTCATCCTCGTTTCCAAGGCCTCGGGGGCCAGGAGGCCGCGGGTGTCGGAGGGGACTTGGATCACCTCGAACCCGCACAGGGCACACGAGGCCGGATTGGTGCCGTGGGCGGAGTCGGGGATAAGGACCTTCCTCCTCTTCTCCCCTCGATGTTCGTGATAGGCCTTCACTATGAGCATGCCTGTAAGTTCCCCCTGAGCACCTGCCGCGGGCTGAAGGGTCACTGCATCCATCCCGGTGATCTCGGCCAGCATCTCCTCCAGTTCGTAGATCACACAAAGGGCTCCTTGGATCCATTGGAGGGGTTGGTAGGGATGAATCCCGGTGAAACCCTCCAGGGAGGCCACAAGGTCGTTGACCTTGGGGCTGTATTTCATGGTGCAGGAGCCTAAGGGATAAAATCCGGAGTCCACGCAAAAATTCCACTGGGAAAGGCGGGTATAATGGCGCACCACCTCGGGCTCCGTGAGCTCGGGAAGGGGAAGGGATTCCCTCACATACCCTGGAGGAAGGAGCTCCCGCCAACCTTCGACTTCCTCCGGAGAGACCTGCACCGCTGTTCTTCCCTCGGCTCCCATCTCGAAGATCAGCGGTTCGCGAAACAGAAGCCCACTGGAGGCCTCGGAACAAAGGTCTGGGCGTTCAGACATCGACGATCTCCTCAATGCTTTTTCTGAGGGTTTGTATGTCCTCCAACGAAGTCTTCTCCGTACAGCACAACAACCAAAGCCCCTCCCAACGAGAGTCGAACCTGCTTAGGTCCAGCCCACCCAGGATCCCGCGCTCCATGAGCCTTTGGTTCAACAGGGATGGGGGGACCGGGGGACGTGCGACGAATTCATTGAAGCACCTGCGCTGGACAATGTGGAAGCCCTCGATTCCGTCCAGGGCATCCATGGCCTGACGGGTTCGATTCACATTGAGGGCGGCGAGCCGTTGGAGCCCCGTGCGGCCCGCCATGGACAGATAGACAGCCGCTGCCAAGGCGCAGAGGGACTGGTTGGTGCAGATGTTGGACGTGGCCCGTTCGCGACGGATGTGCTGTTCCCGGGTGGCGAGGGTTAACACNTATCCCAAGTTTCCCCGCGCGTCCCGGGTCTGGCCCACCAGGCGTCCCGGCATCTGGCGGACGAAGGCCGAGCGCGTGGCAAAGAGACCCAGATGGGGTCCACCGAAGGACATGGGGATCCCGAACGATTGGCCCTCGGCTGCCACCACATCCGCTCCGTATTCCCCAGGAGGGAGGAGGATGCCCAGGGAAAGGGGTTCGACGATCAGAACGATGAAGAGGGCCTCCACTTCCCTCGCTCGTTGAGCCAGATCCCGAATTCCGTCCAGGTCTTCGATGGTCCCGAAGAAATTGGGATTCTGAATGACCACGCAGGAGACCTTAGAGTCAAGGAGATCCTTGAGGACCTCCCAATCCGCCTCCAAAGTGGCGGTCTCCGGGGGTTCGAGAATCTCCAGTCTCAATGGACCCACCAAGGTGCGGACCACTTGGCGGTATTCGGGATGAACGGTGGTCGGCAAGATCACACGAGACCTGCCCTTACGGATTCGTTGGGCCATGAGGACCGCCTCGGCCAGAGACGAGGCCCCATCATAGAGGGAGGCGTTGGCCACCTCCATGCCGGTCAACCGCGCCACGTAGGTCTGAAACTCGAAGATGGCCTGCAGGGTCCCCTGACTCACCTCAGGTTGGTAAGGGGTATAGGCCGTATAGAATTCCGACCTTTGGATGAGATGGAGGAGGGCCGCTGGCACGTGGTGATTGTAGCAGCCGGCACCGAGAAAGGAGAGAAGACGGGTCGCAGGCCGGTTTCTCCCGGCGAGGTCCTCCATTCTTCGCACTAATTCCCACTCTGGGAAGGGGCCTGGGAGGTTCAGTGGTCCCTTCAGACGGACAGATTCGGGGATGTCCTTAAACAGGTCCTCCACCGAGGAGACCCCGATGGCCTCGAGCATCTCTTGTTGAATCCGGTGACGGTTGGGGATGTAACTCATGCCTTCTCCTCTGCCAACATCTCCTCATATCCCCTGGCGTCCAGAAGGGCATCCAATTCCGATCGGTCATCCAGGGACACCACCAGCATCCAGGCTTTGCCGTACGGGTCTTGATTGACCCACTCGGGATGATCCAGGAGTTCTTGGTTGACCTCCAGGACCTCACCCGAAATGGGGGCGTAGAGATCGGAGACGGCCTTGACCGACTCGATGACTCCGAAAGCCTCGCCGGCCTTGAGCCGGTCGCCCTCTACAGGGAGCTCCACGTAGACAATATCCCCCAGCTGCTCCTGGGCGTAGTCCGTTATGCCCACCGTGACCCGGTCTCCTTCAAGTCGGGCCCACTCATGTTCCCGGGTATAATAGAGATCCTTCGGAATGGCCATCTCGTCCTCCTTGTTCATGGGTCAGTATTCAACGGCTTTGCGAAGCAGCCTTGGGCTATTTTAGATTCCGCGCAAGGGAATGCAAGGCAAAAAGGGAAGGGATGCGAATTGGGCAGCTATAGGAAGTGCCCTCTGGAGAGGAGAGGTGGTGTGGTTCTGAGGACGGCATGCAGAAGGATTTCCTCAAAAGAAAAAGAATTAACACTTGAATTTTATTTGACATCCGGGAATGTTTTGTATAAATGATAAGT
>MTPG01000093.1 GCA_002010915.1 Desulfarculaceae bacterium JdFR-97
GGAGGAGGAGGCCCGAAAGAGGGCCATCTTCGAGGGAATGTCCGAACGAATGAAGCGAAGGATCCTCCAACGGGGATATCAAAACTGGGACCCCTTTCAACCCCCGAGGGATCCCATCGATCTTCGGGTGGACGGTCATCGGCACACTGCCGCTATGCTCATCCGGAAGTTCCTGGAGGGTCGGGAGGGGCACCGAGATAGCCCCGCGTTCGCCCAAGGTGCATGGGAGATCTGCCTGGGGATCTTTGAGGAGCGTGACCGCTACCTGGGGATGTTCGAGTTCGCCAAGTGGTACCTGCAGTTTCAGAAGGAAAGGGAGGCCCGAGAGGGAGAGGGGAGATGAAGGAAAAGGACGAGACTCAACTCTACATCGAGGAGCTGATGCAGAAGATCGCCCAGAACCCCGAATGCGGGATGAACTACTACAACCTGGGTGTAGCTCTGATCCGGCAGTCCCGTTGGGAGGAGGCCATCGAGGCGTTTAAACGCTCCATCGAGGAGAGCCCTACCATGGCCGAGGCATACGTGAACCTGGGGGGGATCTACTTCCACCTGGGGGAGGTGGACGCGGCCATGGAGGCCAACCGTAAGGCCCTGGAGATTCGAAGCGACTTCGCCATCCCCTATGGAAATCTGGGCTATGGGTATTTGATCAAGGGGGAATTGGAGAAGGCTGTGCAATACCTTCACAAGGCCGTCTCCAAAGACTCCAAGTATATTCAGGCTTTGAGCAATCTGGGAAGCGCCTATCTCCAGTTGGGGCAATTGGAGGAGAGCATTCTCTACAGTAAAAAAGCTCTGGAGGTCGCCCCGGATTTCCCTTTTGCGCACAACAATCTGGCCTTGGCCTATTTGGAGCGAGGCGAGATGGAAAAGGCCCGTGAACACTGCCGCAAGGCGGTGGAGATGGGCTACGAGGTGGCCCCGGAGGTCCGCCAGAAGCTCTCCTGCTGATGACCGTTGGTTCAGGGATTTTTGTGACAAAGGGGCCTTGGGGGGAGAGTGAGGGGGATTTCGTCTGTGGAGCCCGATCCTTGACAAGTCCTTGAAAAGAGGATAAAGTATCGCCTTGATTTTCGTCGGGCAAGGCGAATGCGGGCCGGATCCAGTGATGAGTGAAGCCAACCGATCAGAACCAATCCTCTGCTTCTTCGACGATTTCCTCTTGGATCTGATCACCCATCCGGGGTCTCGGCGGGACAAGAGGCCGCATGGAAGGAACACACCCGTCGAGGTCCTGACGGTATTGTGCCCACAGGTCATATTTGTGTCCGCATTTTGATCCCAGAAAACCACGTGAAGAAGGAGGTGAAGACGGGGGATAGAGAGAGACGAAAGCGGAATTCGTGAAGGTGTGGAATGTTGAGTCCGTTTCGATGGAGGTAAGAGAATGCCGAAACACAAAACCCCGATGCTCGATGAACTGGAGAAGGGGCCGTGGCCTAGCTTTGTATCGGACATCAAGCAGATGGCCGAGAAGCGGGCCACATCCGACATTGATTACCAGATTCCCCAGGATGTCTGTGACGATCTTCTCGGTCTGTTGGAGCTGACATACAAGGACAAGGAGACCCACTGGAAACACGGCGGCATCGTGGGCGTCTATGGATACGGCGGCGGGGTCATCGGCCGCTATTGCGATCAGCCCGATATGTTCCCGGGTGTGGCCCATTTTCACACCCTCCGCGTGAACCAGCCTGCGAGCAAGTTCTACAAGACGGAGTATCTCCGGAAACTCTGCGATATCTGGGAGCGTCGAGGCAGCGGCCTTACCAACATGCACGGNTCGACCGGAGATATTATCCTCCTTGGAACCAATACCTCGCAGCTTGAGGAGATCTTTTACGAGCTGACCCACGACTTGGATCAGGATCTGGGGGGGTCGGGCTCCAATCTCCGCACTCCTTCGTGTTGTATCGGAATGGCTCGGTGTGAGTGGGCTTGTTACGATACCCAAGCCCTCTGCTACGACCTCACCATGGAGTACCAGGATGAGCTCCATCGTCCGGCCTTCCCATACAAGTTCAAGTTCAAATTCGACGGGTGCCCCAATGGGTGCGTTGCATCCATCGCCCGGGCGGATTTGTCGGTGATCGGGACCTGGAGGGACGAGATCCGGATCGATCAGGAGGCCGTTCAGGCCTACGTGGGTGGAGAGATCAAGCCCAACGGCGGGGCCCATGCGGGCCGGGATTGGGGGTCCTTCGATATCCAGAAAGAGGTCATCGATCTTTGCCCGACCCAGTGCATGGAGTGGGACGGAAAGAAGCTGACCATCTACAACAAGGAATGCAACCGCTGCATGCACTGTATCAACACCATGCCCCGGGCACTGCGCATCGGGGAAGACCGGGGCGCATCGTTGCTCTTCGGTGCCAAGGCTCCCATCCTTGAGGGGGCTCAGATGTCCGTGTTGACCATCCCATTCGTCAAGGTGGAACCTCCCTATCAGGAGATCAAGGACATCATCGAGAAAGTCTGGGATTGGTGGACCGAGGAGGGCAAGAACAGGGAGCGTCTGGGCGAGCTGATCCAGCGCCAGAGCATGCAGAAGTTCCTGGAGATCCTGGGGGTGGAGCCCGACCCAAGGATGGTGCGCGAGCCCAGGTCCAACCCATACATCTTCTGGAAGGAAGAGGATGTCCCCGGCGGGTGGAAGAGGGATATCAAGGAGTTCAGAAAGCGGCATCAGAGATAGGAGGTGACTTCCATGGGTTTCGATCCGGAAAATCCGTTGAAGGACCGAATTACGGACATTGGCCCCAGGGATTACAAGGACTTCCTCCCACCCGTCATCGAGAGGAACTGGGGCAAGTGGCTCTATCATGAGATCCTCGAGCCAGGCGTGCTCAAGCACGTCTCCGAGACGGGTGATGAGGTCTACACAGTCCGTTGCGGAAGCGCCCGACTGATGAGCGTGGAGCTCATCCGTGAGATCTGTGACATCGCGGACAAACACTGCGATGGCTATGTCCGATTTACCACCCGAAACAACATCGAGTTCATGGTGGATGATCCCTCTAAGCTCAAACCCCTGATGGATGATCTCCGATCCCGTAAATTTCCTGCGGGGTCATACAAATTCCCCATCGGGGGGACGGGTGCTGGATTAACCAACATCGTCCACACGCAGGGGTGGGTCCATTGCCACACCCCGGCCACGGACGCCTCGGGGATCGTCAAGGCGGTCATGGACGAACTGTTCGAGGACTTCGGGCAGATGCGCTTTCCAGCCCAGGTGCGTATCTCCTTGGCCTGCTGCCTCAACATGTGCGGTGCTGTGCATTGCTCGGACATTGCCATCTTGGGCATCCATCGGATGCCTCCCATGATCGACCACGATGTCCTGAGCGACGTCTGTGAGATCCCCTTGGCTGTGGCGGCCTGTCCCACTGGGGCCATCCGTCCCGCCACCGTGGAGGGGAAGAAGAGCGTGCAGGTCAATGAGGACCGATGCATGTTCTGTGGCAACTGCTATACCATGTGTCCGGCCATGCCCTTGGCCGACACCAATGGAAGTGGGGTGGCCATTCTGGCCGGAGGGAAGATCTCCAACCGGATTTCCCCTCCCAAGTTCTCCAAGGTGGTGGTCCCCTTTATCTACAACGAGCCTCCCCGGTGGCCCACCGTGGTGGAGACCATCAAGAAAATCCTCAACGCCTATGTGGAGGGTGCCAGGAAGTATGAACGCATCGGGGACTGGGCCGAGAGGATCGGTTGGGAGCGCTTCTTTGAGAGGACGGGGATCCCGTTCACCGAGCACCTGATCGATGACTATCGGTTCGCTTACACCACATGGAGGACAAGCACCCAATTCAAATTCTAACCGCAGGGGGGTCTTCCGCCCCGTCCTAGGGGGGAGGCCTCCGGCCCCGCCCCTTGGTTTAAGGCAGGGGCCGGGGATCCAACGAGGTGAGCAATGGCTACACAAGAGGAAAAGGATCGAGTCCTTGAGACCTTGAAGAAAAAGGCGGGGAAGACCAAATTCTATTTGAAGGACTTCAATAAGATCTTTCCCGAAAAGAAGCCGCGCGAAGTGAAGAAGATCATCAACGAGATGGTCACCGAGGGACTGCTGGAATACTGGTCCAGCGGCAGCACGACCCTCATCGGCCTGAAGGGGGCAGGGGTCCAGCACGAGGCCGAGAAGGAGGAGTAACTCCGTAAGGACCCTTCTGGGATAGACTGGGTGTCTCATCCCTTGAAACCGGAAACGTCTACGTTCGATAAAGCGAATGCATCCTCGATTGGTGGTGGCCGCGCTGAGGGGGGGGAGCGGCAAGACGATCTTGACGATGGGTTTGTGCGCCGAGTTGCGGCGGCGGGGTGTGTCCGTTGCGCCCTTCAAGAAGGGGCCCGACTACATCGATGCTGCTTGGCTCGGGCGGGCTGCGGGGGTGACGTGCCGTCATTTGGACCCCTATCTCATGTCACGGGAACATCTCCTGCAGTCCTTCCTCCGCACGACGTGCGAGGGACATATCGCCCTGATCGAGGGCAACCGNGGACTCTATGACGGTGTGGATCCCCAGGGGAGCTTCTCCACAGCGGAACTGGCCAAAACCCTTCGCGCTCCGGTACTGGTAGTCCTAGATGCCACCAAGACCACCCGAACCGCGGCGGCCATGGTGGTGGGACTTCGGACCCTAGATCCCGATGTGGAGATTCGGGGCGTAGTCCTCAATCANGTGGCCGGATCCCGTCACGAGTCAGTTCTCCGAAAGAGCATCGAAAGAGACGGTGGAGTCCCGGTATTGGGGGCCTTGCCGCGATTGTTCGATTTCCCCTTTCCCGAACGCCATCTGGGCCTCGTCCCACCTGAGGAGCACCGAAGGGAGGAGGAGGTCCTGGAAAAAGCGGCGTCTCTGGTTCGGGAACATGTGGACGTGGAGGGGCTGCTTCATCTGGCCATGGGCGCCAGGGCCTTTCCAGAGGTACACCTCTGCGAACAAAGAGGCCCCAACGAGTGTGNATCTGTGTGGGGCAGGGTGGGAGTGATTCGAGACCAAGCCTTCCACTTTTACTATCCTGAAAATCTCGAGGCCTTGGAGACATTGGGACTTCGGGTCGTTCCCATCGATTCCCTTCAGGCGGAACACCTCCCCGAGGTGGAGGCCCTTTACATTGGAGGGGGGTTCCCGGAGTCCTTTGCGCCTCAGCTTGCCGAAAACGTCACGTTGCGGAAGGAGATCCGGCAGGCCGCGTCCCAAGGACTTCCCATCTATGCCGAGTGCGGGGGACTCATGTACCTCGGTGAGAGCCTACGTGTCCAGGAGCGGACCTATCCCATGGCGGGTGTTCTTCCGTTGATGACAGAGTTTCGTCCCCGCCCGCAGGGGCACGGGTACACCACCATGGAGGTGGTGGGAAAGAATCCCTTTTTCCCCTGCAGGACCATCCTCAAGGGGCATGAGTTCCACTATTCCCGTGTCGTCTCCTTGGACGAGAGCCGGGTTCGTTTTGCCTTCGGGGTCCGGAGGGGCCGGGGGATCGACGGGCGGCGGGACGGTCTGGTCCGGTGGAACGTGCTCGCCACCTACACGCACCTCCATGTCCTAGGTTGTCCTCAGTGGGCGGAGGGGATGGCGGCTCAGGGTCGCCGNAGGAGCGAGGGGATGAATGAAGGCCTTGCCGCGGGAGGGGGTCTTCCCTGACCCTGCCGCGGGATTCAGGATTGATGGCGAAAAGTTTACGCCAAAAAACAAAATAGTAAGGAGGGATACAAGATGCCTACGATCGAACTGGCCGGAAAGACCTATGAGGTGGATGAGGACGGGTTCCTCCAGGAGCTAGATAAGTGGAGCCCCGAGTTCGCGCAGGCGCTGGCCCCCCAGGAGGGGATCGAGGGCGAGCTGACCGAGGAGCACTGGAAGGTCATCAACTACCTGCGGGACTACTACAAGGAGTACGGTATCGCCCCCATGATCCGAAAGCTCTGCAAGGATACGGGGTTCAACTTGAAGAAGATCTATGAGCTCTTCCCCAGCGGACCCGCCAAGGGGGCCTGCAAGCTGGCTGGATTGGCCAAGCCTACGGGCTGCGTCTGATGCATGTATCGGGGGGGCGTACGCCCCCCTGCGTTTCTCTTTGCAGAGGGTCACTACTTAATATGGAAGGCCGTGAGAAGGGGGGGTCGACGCTTTGGGAGGGAAAATCCAGACGGATTGACAAATTGGCGGAAATCGAATACATGATTGCCCTTGATCCGGATCCTAGACCGAAGGAATCATTTCTACTAATTTAATTCGAGGACGAGGGGATCCGAATTGCCAGCGGTTCTTTGGGGCGGGATTTCGATTCGAGTGAAGGAAGGCGTGGTCGGATAGCGATGTTCCAGGAGATCCTCCAGCAGAAGAAACCGGAGATTCTGAGGCGTTGGATCGACCTCGTTCTCGACACCTATCCCGCCGATACCAAGAAATTCCTGAAGAGCCAGAAGAATCGTTTCTCCAATCCCGTCGGAGCCGCCATCTCCGAAGGATTGGAAGGTCTCCTGGACCGCCTCCTTGAAGGGGAAGGTCTGGAGGCGGCCAGCACCTTTCTGGATCGCATCATCCGGATCCGGGCGGTCCAGGATTTCTCCCCTTCCAAGGCCATCGCCTTCGTTCCTCAGCTCAAAGGCATCGTTCGAGAACTCACCTCCAGCCACAGGAAACGGGGGGAGTTCAGCATGGAAGAACTGTTCGACTTCGAGACACGGGTAGATCGGCTCTCTTTGATGGCCTTCGATACTTTTATGGCCTGTCGGGAAAAACTCTACGAGATCCGGGCCAACGAGCTCCGAAATCGAACGGCGAGGCTTCTCAGGAAGACGAACCTCTTCTATGAGCTCCAGGATGAGTCGGGGTAAGGCATAATCCAACCAAACTTGTAAGCGAGGTAACGGTCAATGGGTATCGGGTTCTCTCTCACGGCGGTGATCCTTTTGGTGCTGATTGCCATGGTGGGGGCCGGGGCGGCCAGGCTGGAGGTGCTCTTTGGGGTTGTCTTTCCCTATCTGGCCTTGGTCGTCTTCGTGGTCGGGTTCATCTACCGAGTAGTGATGTGGGCCCGATCCCCAGTGCCGTTTCGTATCCCCACCACTTGTGGCCAGCAGAAATCTCTCCCCTGGATCAAGCCCAGCAAGGTGGAAAACCCTTACACAGCTTGGGGCGTGATCGTGCGGATGGCCCTGGAGGTCCTTCTCTTCCGGTCCCTGTTCCGTAACACCCGGGCAGAGATGCACAATGGAAGACTGGCCATCGGATCCGCCAAGTGGCTATGGATGGCGGGGCTTGCCTTTCACATTTCTTTTTTCACCATCGTTCTCCGGCATCTGCGTCTTTTCACGGAGCCCATCCCCTTTTTCGTGCAGTGGGCCAATCGACTGGACGGGCTCTTCGATCTGGCAGTGCCCACCCTCTACATGACCGATCTACTCTTTCTGGTCTCCGTCGGGTACCTCTTTTTGAGGAGGGTATTCATCCCCCAACTTCGCTATATCTCCCTGGCCCAGGATTACTTCCCCCTGTTTCTGCTTTTGGGGATCGGGATCTCCGGTGTGCTCACCCGCCAGCTTTTCAAGGTGGATCTGGAGGCGGTCAAGGAGTTGGCACTGGGATTGACGCAATTTCATCCTACTGTGCCCAAGGGGATCGGGCTGAGCTTCTATGTTCATCTCTTCTTGGTCAGTGCACTGGTGGCGTACTTCCCTTTCAGCAAGTTGATGCATCTGGCTGGCGTCTTTCTCAGCCCTACCCGGAACTTGGCCAACAACAATCGGATGAAGCGGCATATCAATCCCTGGAATTACCCCGTCAAGGTCCATACATACGAAGAGTACGAGGAAGAGTTCAGGGATAAGATGAAGGCCGTCGGACTGCCCGTGGAAAAGGAGTAAGCGATGTCACTCGACAAGCTGCCCAAACCCCAAGAGCTCTCCCAGGTCGACTACAAACCCCCCAAGACGGGCTGGATGGATACCCCGGTGGACTTCCGGCCCGGGACCTACAGCTTTGCGGCCAAGCCCAAGGCCTTGGAGATCGTGGGGATGCCCAACCCCCGGGAATGGCAACCCCATGATGAGGACTGGAAGCTTCCCCCCGACTGGAAGGAAATCGTCATCGAGGGTATGAGAGACCGGCTGGAGAAGTTCCGGTCCTTCAAGCTGTTTATGGACATCTGTGTCCGGTGCGGGGCCTGTGCGGACAAATGCCATTTCTTCATAGGTTCGGGCGACCCCAAGAACATGCCGGTTCTCAGGGCCGAGCTTCTCCGATCCGTGTATCGTCAGGAGTTCACCAGGTTCGGAAAGCTCCTGGGGAAATTGACCGGATCCAGAGAATTGAACATCNATGTCCTCAAGGAGTGGTTCTATTACTTTTACCAGTGCACGGAATGTCGGCGATGCTCCGTCTATTGTCCGTACGGGATCGATACGGCGGAGATCACCATGATGGGGCGTGAGCTCCTCAATCTCGTGGGGTGCAACATCGACTGGATCATGTCGCCGGTTTCCAATTGCTATAGGACGGGGAATCATCTGGGAATCCAACCCCACGGCATGGTGGAGATGCTGGAGTTTTTTGCAGACGATATCGAGGACATTACTGGGATCCGCATCGAGGTCCCCTTCAACCGCAAGGGGGCTGAGATCCTCTTCGTTACCCCTTCGGGGGACTATTTCGCCGACCCGGGGACTTATACCTGCATGGGATACCTGATGCTCTTTCATGAGCTGGGGCTTGATTATACTTGGAGCACCTATGCATCCGAGGGGGGAAACTTCGGTCTTTTCACCTCCCACGAAATGATGAAAAGACTCAACGCCAAGATCTATGCCGAGGCCAAACGCTTGGGGGTGAAGTGGATCCTGGGAGGAGAGTGCGGCCATATGTGGCGTGTGATCCACCAGTACATGGACACCATGAATGGCCCTGCGGACTTCCTGGAGGAGCCCGTATCCCCCATCACCGGGACCAAGTTCGAGAACGCTAAATCCACCAAGATGGTGCACATCACAGAGTTTACGGCAGATCTCATCCGGCACGGGAAGATAAAGCTCGACCCCAGCCGAAACGACAATTTGGTGGTCACCTTCCACGACTCCTGCAACCCCTCTCGAGCCATGGGCCTCCTGGAGGAGCCCAGGTACATCCTTCGCCATGTCTGCAATCACTTCGTCGACATGCCGGAGAACACCATCCGGGAACAGACATTCTGCTGTGGAGGGGGCGCGGGGTTGGGAAATGACGAGAATATGGAGATGCGGATGCGGGGCGGGTTCCCGCGGGCCAACGCCGTTCGCTACGTCCACGAGAAGTATGGGGTCAATCGTCTGGCATGCATCTGCGCCATCGATAGGGCCACGTTGCCGCCTCTGATGGAGTACTGGGTCCCCGAGGTGACGGTCTCGGGCGTGCACGAACTTGTGGCAAATGCCCTCGTAATGACCGGGGAGAAGGAGCGAACCACCAATCTTCGCGGGGAACCCTTGAAGCAAACGGAGGGCGAAGAGGATGTATGACGCTGGGAAAGTCATCGTCGGATTGCTGGTCTTCCTTTGCCTGATCACCTTCCCGGTATGGTACAACGTGGGAAGCGGCAAGGGCGATTTCAAGCCGGACCTCCAACTGGGGACCCAGGAGAAGGAATGCGTAGCCCCCAAACTCCAGATTCGGGCCTCGCACATGCAACTTCTCGATACCTGGAGGGATACGGTGGTCCGGGAGGGGCCTCGACTGTATCGCACATGGAACGGGAAGACTTTCGAGATGAGCCTCACCAAGACCTGCCTGAGATGCCACTCCAAAAAGGAGAAGTTCTGCGACGAGTGTCATAGCTACGCTGGGGTGGAGCCCAATTGCTGGAACTGCCACGTCATCCCCAAGGAGACCCAATGATGGAGAGCAGCCGAAGGAACTTTTTAAAGATCGCTGGATTGTCGGTTCTGGGGATCGGGTCCGGGGCCGTGGTAGGCAGCCGGGCCCGAGGGGCCTCCAAGGCGTTTTCGCCCAATCCCGAGGCCCTTACTGCCAAGCGTTGGGCCATGGTGGTGGATCTTCGAGCAGGATGTCCGGACGGATGCAAGGAGTGTATCGAAGTCTGTCACCGCATCCATAACGTACCTAAGATCGACAATCCTAAGGAAGAGGTGAAATGGATTTGGACGGACTTCTATGAACATGCCTTTCCCGGGATGGAGAGCCGCTATACCGAGGAATTCGTTGAGGAGGCCCTCCAGGGGAGCCCCGTCATCCTCCTCTGCAATCACTGCGACAACCCACCATGCGTTCGGGTCTGCCCCACCAAGGCCACCTTCCGCCGAAAGGACGGCATCGTCATGATGGACTATCATCGGTGCATCGGATGCCGGTTCTGCATGGCGGGTTGTCCCTTCGGGGCACGAAGCCTCAACTGGACCGATCCGAGACGCTACCTCAAGCCAGAGGAGGTCACCCCCGACTATCCTACCCGCACCCGGGGGGTGGTGGAGAAATGCAATTTCTGCGCCGAGCGGCTGGCAGTGGGCAAGATCCCGGCTTGTGTGGAGATCTGCAGGAAGGTAGCCGAGAAGGCGGGGACAGAGCCCGTCCTCCACTTCGGAGACGTGGAGGATGCCGACTCTGAAGTCCGCGAGATGATCCGAGCCCACCACACCATCCGTCGAAAGTCCCATCTGGGAACCATGCCGCAGGTTTACTATATCTTGTGAGGAAAGGCCATGATCGAGAAGGCGTTGGTCGGAAGTCGAAGATATTGGGGTTGGGTGGCCCTGCTTCTGGTGCTGATGGGGATCGGATTCCTCTTCTATCTCCGTCAGTTGAGTTACGGCTTGGGCATAACGGGAATGAGCCGGGACGTCTCATGGGGGCTCTACATCGCTCAGTTCACCTTCCTGGTCGGGGTGGCGGCCTCGGCCGTGATGCTTGTCCTGCCCTATTACCTTCACAACTACAAGGTCTTCGGCAGGATCACCATCCTGGGGGAATTCCTGGCCGTGGCCTCGGTGCTCATGTGCCTGACCTTCATTATCGTGGATCTGGGGCGTCCGGACCGAGCCTTCAATGTCTTGCTCTATCCTTCCCCCAATTCCATCCTCTTCTGGGACATGATAGTCCTCAATGGCTATCTCTTCCTCAACATCCTCGTGGGGTGGACCGTATTGGGGGCGGAGCGTAAAGGGGTCAAACCTCCCAAGTGGGTCAAACCCTTCATCTATATCTCCATCCCTTGGGCCATCAGCATCCATACAGTCACCGCCTTCATCTATGCGGGCCTCCCGGGGAGGAGTTTCTGGCTGACGGCCATCATGGCCCCCAGGTTTCTTTCCTCGGCCTTCGCCTCCGGGCCTGCCCTGCTGATCTTGGCCTGCTTCATCCTCCGCAAGTTCACCCGCTTCGATCCCGGGCGGGAGGCGATCCAGACCCTGGCCAAGATCGTCACTTATGCCATGGCCATCAGCATCTTTTTCGTCCTAATGGAGCTCTTCACCGCGTTCTACAGCAAGGTGCCCGAGCATGTGTACCACTTCAAGTACCTCTTCGTGGGTTTGGATGGCCATACGACTCTGGTGCCCTGGTGGTGGGCCTTCATGGTCCTTTCGGTGCTCTCACTGATCCTCCTGTTCAATCCCAAGACCCGAAACAACGACGCCATCTTGGGAGTGGCGTGCGCGGCCGTCTTCATCTCTCTCTGGATCGAGAAGGGTCTGGGACTTGTGGTCACTGGCTTCATCCCCAATCCGCTGGACCGGGTGTTCGAGTATTCCCCCACTTGGCCAGAGGTGCTTATCACCCTAGGGGTCTGGTCCATGGGATTTTTGGTCATGACGATACTCTACAAGGTGGCCGTCTCGGTCAAGGAGGAGGGAGCGGGGGAGGCCGCCCACTGAGGTTCCCTTCGGTGGGGGATCGGAAGGATGAGGCCCGCATCCTGCATCAGGATGCGGGCCTCTTTCGTTTCAGGGCTTCCCTTTTTCTCTTTCTATTCGAGCCCATAGATGGATTTCCTGAAGGAATCATCCCATGGGCTCTCCTGGGTCTAGTCGCATGTGTTCCTCTGGTGGTACATCCGAAGGCATGAAAAGTCGGTCGAGGCATGATCTAATATCACCGATATAACTTCCCATGCCCCGCCTGCGGCGAGGCCCCTTGATGGATGAAAATGCTTGCCCAGATGCGAGGCTCAATGCCTTTGTCGGGGAGGGGACTTCAGTCGCCCCCTTCGGGGAGGCTGAAGTCTCCCCTACCCAACCAAGACCAACTAGACGAGACAGACGAGATCGACGAAATAGACGAGATACTTGAGGTCTAGTGTGTCCTGGGACGTCTTCACGAACCCAAGGTTGTTGCCTCCCGTCATGGGGTGAGGCAGCAGGACAGACTGACCCGCATGGCGAGAAAGTCAAGGAAANGGGAGAGAAAGGCGGGACCACGTCCTCTCGCTGGGGTGTGGTTGTCCCCGCGACCGAACCGGTGGTAAGATCCCATCCCGGTCGCGATCATCCAAGGAGAATGAGGTCTCGTCGTGAGAAGGATCTTCATGTTGGGGCTGCTTGTGGCGTCTCTCCTTGGGGGTGGAGCATCCCCGGACTCCAGGGGAGATGAGGCCCTCCCGGGGCTTCTTCCCTGTGCAGCCTGCCATTTGGAGGATGAACTCCCCGAGACCCGTGGAGGACTGAGGATGCTTCGTCCAGGGCTTCCCGAGACGCCCCTGTGCCCGGTGCTCGGCCCTCTCCTGGAGGAAGTGGCCTGCACGGAGCGAGCCTACGTTCGATTCCGGTGGGATGTCCGGAGGTTCGGTCTTGGAGGTTTCCTCCCCGAGGATGCGGTCCTCCGAGCCCCCGACTCACTGGCCGTACATATGGGCCTTCCGCTGAAAGAGGGAGGGGATCTGCGCCTGGAGGCACGGGGGGCCAGATCTTCACTGCTGCGAGTCTACGATGAGGTTTTGGAGGCCCGAGAGGACCGCAGGGCGATATGGGCTCGGTGGGTACTCGGCGGCACCCTAGCGGCGCTCTTTCTTCTCCTTCTTCTGGTGATCCGCAGGGGGCTCAATGGGGGGGAAGGTAAAGGACTCGGATGAGTCCCTCTTCGCAGAGAGCTCCCATGGGGCAAAGAAGGGACCCATGAAGGGAGGAAAAGAGAGGATAACAGCGTCCCGGAAGGCGAGAGAGAGTCGGGCTCGTCCTCGTCGATGGTTCTTTGAGATAGCGTTCGGGGTGTTCTTTCCGCTTCTCTTGCCCCTGGTGCCGAGTGCGGGTGCGGGCTGCCCACCTTTAGGGTTCCAAAGGGGCCTTCGGGACGTCCCTCGGCCCTCCATGTCCAAGTACGTCTCCTCCTCTTCCCAAGGGGTCCTCGTCGGAGGGGATCTGGCCCAGGACCTCGCCCTTGCCGGGGCACCCGGAAGCACGAAGCGGTTGGAGCAGGCGGCCTCGTTAGCCCTCCGCCTTCCCCTCCCGGAGCGAGCCTGGGTGCTGCGGGAGCTGGCCTTGAAGTTTCGTCCGTTGGCTCCTGCACTCTCCTTTCACCTTCTGGATGCATCCGAGGCTGCATGCAGGTCCCTCCCCCGGGGGTCCCTTCGAGACGGCGCCTTTCGAGGTCTTGCCTTGGCTTTTTCAGAGATGGGCGACTTGAAGGGGACTCTTCGGTGCTTGGGGGCTATTGAGGCTGCCCATGTCCGAGCCATGGTTGGTTCCGAGTGCGCTGCAAGGATTGCAGGCCTTTGGGAGAAGGAGGCCCTTCGCCTCTTGGAACGGGCACAGGAGGATGTGGCGAAGGTGAGGAATCCCATCCTTCGTCTTGCTGTTGCAGCGCGGGTGGCCCAGATATGGGCGAGGTGGGACTCGGAAGGAGCCGCCTCCTTGTTTTCCCTGGCCGCGGAGACAGCAGAGGGGATTCCTGAGGAGAAAGGACGAAACGCAGCCATGGCGGAAGTTGTCCAACGGTCGGTCCGGTACCGAGGAGATTGGGCCCGCTCCTTGGCCCTACGGATCTCGGATCCCTCATGGAGGGCATATGCGTGGACGAATCTCCTCCAGTCCCTGCCCTCCCATGTCCCTTCGTCGCAGGCCAGGGCATGGATCCGGAAGGCCCTCCATGAGATTCGAGGAGTGGGCGCGCCAGAGGACAGGGAAGTCTTGGCCTTCAGACTGGCCGTGGCAGCGCTTCCCAGAGAGCCTCTCGTTGCGCTGGAGCTTNCCCGGAAGGTAGAAGACCCTGGTCTTCGGGATGAGGCCCTTTTGTTGTGGATCCAAAGATGGAAGGGTGTGAAAAGGGCCCTCTGCACCGAGCTGGTCGAAGAGATTCAAAGCCCGTCGCTCCGGAGTGAAGCCTTGCGAGAGATTCTGACTTTCTGGGCCGACAGGGACCTGGATGAAATTCTGGAGTCCCTCCACCTCATGGAGAGCCGGCTGGGGACGATCCGAGATTTCCTAGGACGCTTTCGAGCGACCCTAGAGCTGGCCAAGACATGGAGAGAGTTTTCTCCTTCGCGCGGTGAAGCTTTCCTGGAAAAGGCGTTGAAGGAGGCCCTTCAAATCTCTCGTCCTGAGTCCCGTGCCATGGCCCTGATAGAGATCTCTAGAATACGAGAGGCCGGGGGTTTGGGCCCACTTCAGGGTCGTGCATCCCGGATCCTTCTCCTCTCCTCGGTGGCGCGCGATGAGGCCAGACAGTGTGTGGAGCTTGCTTTCTCCCACCCGGAAGGGGCTCTTCTAATGGCCCTTCGCCTCCCTGAGGGCTATCCCTTCCTCAGGGCCCGGACGCTTCTGACCCTGGCGGAGGTCTTCCTTCAGAGCGGGGGGGGGCCTTGGAGGGAGGCGGTGAAGGCCGCTCGAGAGGTGTTGCTCAACCTTCCTCCTTCTCTTGCGCGCGAGAGGACTTGGGCCAAGATGGCACGTGTTTTGGCCCGAGGAGACAAAGTGGAAGGGGTCCTCTTTGCCCGTTCCTTGGAAGATGGATCGATCCGGGAGGGGACATTGGAGGAGATCGCACGAATCCGCTTTCAGGAGTCACCGGAGGGGGCCTTTCGCATCGCCGCTTCCTTGAGGGACCTTCAACGAAAAGGTCGCCTCCTGAGGACGCTCATCGCACCTTGGTGCGCCAAGCCCTTCAAGGCGCAATATCGAGTGGATTTGCTGGACGATCCGGAGGCCCGTTATTGGGCTCAACTGGCTCTCGTATTGAATTTGACGGTCCGTCGAGACAAGGGATGGAGGCGGCCTTTCTCCCGGCTTCGAACCATGATAGCCCGTCGTAAGGCAGAGGAGAGGGCGGAGCCCCTTGCGCTTCTCATCGAAGCCTTGGCGCCGATCCAAGGCCTCCTCGCCAGGAGGCTCCTGAGAGAGATCCCGGCGACCTCTCCCGGCGAGAAAGCGTACGCGCTGATGCATCTGGCCCGAGAGGGAATGCGGAGCGATCCAGACCAGGCGGAAGTGGACCTGCGTGCTGCTCTGGAGGCGGGCTTGCGGATGGAGANGGGATGGATTCGTGTTCGGAGGCTTCGGCGGATCGGCTCACTCCTTGCTCGACTGGGAGGGGACTTGGAAGGGGCACGCAAGGCCTATAGAACGGCTCTCCGGGATGCCTTGGAGGAGGGGCGTCGTGAAAGGCTGTATGGATTGGTCTCGGAGTGGGCCCAGGTGGATCCTTGGGGGGCTTGGAGAGGTGTGCGGGAGAGCGTGGATCCCCTCCGTTTTCCCTCTGTTGTCTTCGAGGCCGCACGGCGTATTCGAAGGGCTGACCAAAGGCTTTTTCGTCGCGCATTGAGGTGGGCGCGATCCGTAAGATCGGAAGAGTTGACGGCCAAGTTGATCGAGGCATGGGCCCCGGCCTCTGAGGAAGATGCATGGGCGGAGGTTCGGAGGGTCCGGCAAAAGAGCAGGAGATTGGAGATCCTAGGCTCTTGGGCTTCTTCCTTGCTTCGAAGAAGTCCCGGGGAAGGAGCCCGCCTCCTGAGTCGGCTTCGCTCTGAGCTGGAGAGGATGGAATCCCGGATGGTCAAAGCGAGGGTCTGCAGATCTGTGGCCGAGGCCCTCCTTCCCATCGATAAAAAGAAGGCGATACAATGGGGAATTATGGGATGGGAAGCCCTGGTAGGGACGGAATAAGGGATCTTAGTTCCTTCTGGGAGGGCTCCAAAGACTTGACAGAATCTGCGGCCAAGGGATATGGTATATTGCCAAATTCGTAAAAGGGGGCTAAGCCCGGGAAGGACGGTTCTAGCAGGTCTAGAGTTCGCTCTTCCAGATCAAAGACTTGTGGAAGGAGGAAAGGACAATGCCCTATAAGGTCACGATCAACAAGGACACCTGTGACGGCGATGGCGAGTGTGTAGAGATCTGCCCGGTGGATGTGTGGGAGATGGGTGACGACGGAAAGGCGGAACCCGTCAATGCCGATGAATGCATTGGGTGCGAGAGCTGCGTGGAGGTCTGCCCCACCGACTCCATCACCATTGAGGAGATATAGCACCTTCGACCGTTGCTCGGCATGACGCCGAACCATAGGGTCCAAACAATTTGGGGGACAGGAGGTACGTCCCCCACTTTTTTATTCCGAAGACCAGAGTATCCGATCGGGGATCATGGCCAAGTACTATTTTACCACCAACGATATCGCCCAGATGTGCAATGTGACCCGGCAGACGGTGATCAATTGGATCAAGACCGGCAAGCTCAGGGCCAGCCTCACCCCCGGAGGCCACCGCCGGGTGATGAGGGAGGAATTGATTTCCTTCTTCAAGAACAACGAGATGAACCTGAGTATCATCCAGGACTACGAGGAGCGGTATAGAAAAAAGATCCCCACCTGCTGGGAGTATTTCTCCATGGGTTTTGTGGGGAGATCATCATCCCACGAATGTGATCGCTGCCCCATCAAGAAGGCCCAAGCCCTTCGGTGTTTTGTTCTTGTGGAATACCTCCGCAAGGGGGGGGAATGTTGCCATACGGACTGTCGCAACTGCAGCTATTTCAAACGCTACCACCATCCGAAATAGTAGATAATATGTGTAAGCCTTCGGCTTTGCTGGGGAAACTCGAAGAGTTTGACGACTCCGGCAGTACCGTCAAAATCCCCCCTTAAGGGGGAACTATGAGCCGGGAATACCCCCCTTTGAATAAGNGGGGAAGGGGATTTTATTCTGATCTTCGCTGATGGCGTCGTTAGACAGTTCACTTACAATCCTCCGGATTTGCAGGATATCATTGGATTCAGAGGCCCATCCCGTATTAGTCCCCAACTGGTGAATGAGACGGGTGAGAAGGAGAGCCTTTCATGGATGCACACGAGTCCTCATCCTGCCCCTCGGAGGGATTGGAGGGCGTCTCCGTAGTCCTGGTGCGACCCAAATCCTCCGAGAATGTGGGGGCCGCTGCCCGGGCAATGTGTAATATGGGTGTCGAGCATCTGATCTTGGTGGCTCCTATCCGATGGGATGTGAAGGCTGCCTCGAGATTGGCCACCAACAAGGCCGCTCCCATTCTCCAGCGGCTCCGGATCGTCGAGGATCTGGATGAGGCCCTGTCCTCTTTTCAGTTCGTGGTGGGGACCTCGGCGAGGAGGGGGGGGTTGAGGGAGGAGTTTTGGACTCCAGAACAGGCCGCGCTGGAAGTCATGAGTCTTCTGCCTCGAAATCGGGTGGCTCTCCTCTTCGGCCCTGAAGATCGGGGTTTGACCAACGAGGAGCTGGAGCGGTGCCAAGCCCTGGTCCGAATACCAACGACTCAATTTGCCTCTCTGAACGTGGCTCAGGCCGTCCTCATCCTCTGCTACGAGCTCCATAAGGCGGGGGGGCTTCCCCTCCGGAGGAGACGCGTCCCTCGCCTGGCCTCTGTGGAAGAGTTGGAGGCCATGTACAAGCACCTCAAGGAGACCCTAACTCAGATCAGCTTAATTCATCCGAGCTATGCGGATCATGGGATGCGGAAGGTAAGGCAGTTCTTATCCCGCGTCCGGCTCCGCCGGAACGAGGTGCAAATGATTCGCGGCCTTTGCCGACAGATCCACTGGTATGCGGAGAGGCGCCTTCAGCAGTTACATTCTGGGGAGGATGATGGAGAAAGACAAGTGGAACCGCCAAAGAAGAATCCCAAAGATCCAAGGCCAGCCCCATAAATGTGGAGGCTTGGGGGCCCACTTACATGGGCTATGACCCCAAGCCTCACACTGTGGGGAGGGTGAAATAATCCTAAACAAAGTCAGGACTCCTGTCAAGTCCTTTTTGAGGAAAGAACAACCCCCTTTTCCTTATGTTTTCTCCTTCTCATTGTCGAGTCATCTCGGCTAGAACTAAGATAAGGACATCCTTTCCAGTCATTGTCCGTTGGAAGGTCAGGCTCTAGGCCTCTAATCGTTGACATTTTTTACATCCCTTGTGTATTCTGAAAAAAAAGCATCGCCAAAATCTCTATTTTACCAATAGGGATTTTGCGGTATTAGGGGCGGATTCTTCAGAATTTTAGGATGGCCAAGGAGGATGGGGCTTCATGGAAAAGGTCGGCGCGGTTCTTGTGGCAGGCGGCGGGATCGCCGGGGTGCAAGCGGCTCTGGACCTAGCTGAATCGGGCTACTACGTCTACCTAGTGGAGAGGAACGCGGCCATCGGAGGGGTCATGTCCCAGCTCGACAAGACCTTTCCTACCAATGATTGCTCCATGTGTATCCTCTCCCCCAAGCTGGTAGAGTGCGGCCGACATCTCAATGTAGAGATTCTCACTCTCAGCGAGGTCGTCTCCATACAGGGGGAGGAGGGGAATTTCCAGGTGGAGGTGCTCAAGCATCCCCGCTATGTGGATGAGGACAAGTGTGTGGCCTGCGGCGTGTGCGCCGAGAAGTGCCCGAGGAAGGTCGACAACCCCTTCGATGAGGGACTCAGCAAACGTAAGGCCATCTATGTCCTTTATCCTCAGGCTGTTCCCCTCAAATACGCCATCGACCGAGATCACTGCATTTACTTCCAGAAGGGCAAGTGCCGGGCGTGCGAGAAGTTCTGCGAGAACAAGGCCATCAATTTCGAGCAGAAGGAGGAACGGATCCGCCTTAACGTGGGTTCGGTCATCCTGGCTCCCGGTTTTGAGGTATTTGATGCGCGTCTCATCACCTATTACGGGTACGGGCGATTCGCCAATGTCGTCACCAGCAAGGAATTCGAACGGATCCTGAGCGCCTCGGGGCCCTATCAGGGTCACTTGGTGCGACCCTCCGATAAGCGGGAACCTGAAAGGATCGCTTGGATCCAGTGCGTAGGTTCCCGCAACATCAACCAATGCGACCACAGCTACTGTTCGGCCGTCTGCTGCATGTATGCCATCAAGGAGGCCGTCATCGCAAAGGAGCACAGCGATCGTCTCCTGGATACGGCCATCTTCTACATGGACATGCGCACGTACGGCAAGGAATTCGAAAAGTACTACAACCGGGCCAAAGAGGAAAGCGGGGTCCGGTTCATTCCATCTCGGATCCATAATGTGGTGGAAGAGCCGGACACCCGCAACCTCCTCATTCGTTACACTGACAACGAAAGGCAGGTCATCGAGGAGACCTTCGACATGGTAGTCCTCTCCGTGGGACTCCAGACCCCCCGCTCGCTGATAGAGATGGCCGAGAAGATAGGGGTATCGCTGGATTCCCATGGATTCTGTAGCACTTCCAGCTTCGAGCCTGTGGCCACCTCTCGGCCGGGCATCTACGTCTGTGGAGCGTTCCAGGGGCCCAAGGACATCCCCCAGTCCGTGATGGAGGCTAGCGCAGCGGCAAGCAGTGCCGCGGCCACTCTGGCCGAGGTGCGGGGCACCTTGGTCCGGGAAAAGACATATCCCGATGAGCGGAATGTGGCCGGAGAGCCGCCCCGCATCGGAGTCTTCGTGTGCAACTGTGGGATCAATATCGGCTCCGTGGTCAACGTGCCCGAGGTGGCCGAGTACGCGGCAACCCTCCCCAACGTGGTTTTCGTTGACCAAAACCTCTTTTCCTGTTCCCAAGACACCCAGGATCGGATGAAGGCCATCATCCAGGAGAAAAAGCTCAACAGGGTGGTGGTGGCCTCCTGCACTCCTAGGACCCACGAGCCCCTCTTTCAGGAGACCTGCCGAGAAGCGGGCCTCAATAAGTACCTCTTCGAGATGGCCAACATCCGGGATCAGTGCTCCTGGGTCCACATGAACTCCCCGGAGGCGGCTACAGAGAAGGCCAAGGAGCTGGTGCGCATGGCTGTAACCAAGGCCGCATTGTTGGAACCCCTGAGAGAGGTGGAGCTGGGGCTTACCCAGTCCGCCTTGGTCATAGGAGGAGGGGTTGCAGGCATGACCGCGGCCAAGGAACTGTCCGCTCAGGGTTTTGAGGTTGTCCTGGTGGAGAAGGGGGACCAACTGGGGGGCAATGCCCGCTTTATGCGGCATACCTGGAAGGATGAAGACATACCGACCTTTCTGAATGGCCTGATCCGCTCCGTGGAAGAGGACCCCCGTATAACCGTGTACAAGAACGCCCAGATCAAGGCGGTGGATGGATTTGTGGGGAACTTCAAGTCGACCCTCGTGGTGGGAGATGGGGCCGGAGAAGAGGTGACGGTGGAACACGGGGCTGTGATCATCACCACGGGCGCGCGGGAGAGCCAGCCCTCGGAGTATGGATACGGTGAGGACCCCCGCATCGTCACGATGCAGGAGTTCGACCGTCTGGCAGCCCAGGGGGATGCGCGCGTCAAGGAGGCCAAGACCATTGCCTTCATTCAATGCGTGGGCTCGCGTGAACCCCAGAGACCCTACTGTAGCAAGGTCTGTTGCACCCACACGTGCCAGAGCGCTGTTCGACTTCTGGAGGAGAACCCGGATCGGGAGGTCTTTGTCTTCTATCGGGACATTAGAACCTACGGCCGAAACGAGGACCACTACAAGGTAGCCCGGGAGAAGGGGACCCTCTTTTTCCGGTACGATGTAGAGGAAAAACCCCGCGTCATCTTGGAGGGGGGAGGCCTTCGAGTGGAGGGGAAGGATCACGTCCTTGGCATCCCGGTGACGGTGGAGCCCGATCTTATAGTCTTGGCCGCGGCCATCGAGCCCTACGACAACCGGCCGCTGGCCCAACTCTACAAGGTGCCCCTCAACGACGAAGGGTTCTTCCTGGAAGCACATATGAAACTCCGTCCGGTGGATTTCGCCACCGACGGTGTCTTCCTGGCAGGGCTGGCCCATTACCCAAAACCCCTGGACGAGAGCATCGCACAGGCCAAGGCTGCGGTGGGCCGCGCGGTGGCCGTGTTGGCCACACAGAGGCTTCAGGTAGGGGGAACGGTGGCCTACGCCGATCCTACCAAGTGCACTGGGTGTGGGGTCTGCGAGATGGTCTGTGCTTACAAGGCTGTCCATCTCAATTCCGAGACCCTCACTTCGGAGGTCAACGAGGCCCTTTGCAAGGGCTGCGGCACCTGTGTCTCCTCGTGCCGATCCGGGGCGCTCCAACTACGAGGATTCAGCGACCCCCAGATCTTCTCCATGATCGATTCCCTGAGTTCCTGATCGAGCCGAGCGGGTGTTCCGACGACGATGCTGGATCTCCAAGGAGGCGCTATGGAACAACAAAACGCACAAGATTGGGAGCCTAAGATCCTGGCCTTTCTTTGCAACTGGTGCAGTTACGCCGGGGCCGATCTGGCGGGGGTCAGCCGTCTTCAATATCCCCCCAACATCCGGATCATCCGGATACCCTGCTCGGGGAGGATGAACCCCGCCTTTATTGCAGCGGCGCTACGTAATGGTGTGGACGGAGTGCTGGTCTCTGGTTGTCATCCCGGAGATTGTCACTACCTGAGCGGAAACTACTTCGCTCGTCGGAAGTTCACCGTATTCAAAGAGCTGTTGGAGTTCATGGGAGTCGAGGAGGGTCGTGTCCACTTCTCCTGGGTTTCGGCCGCCGAAGGCGAGAAGTTCGCCCAGGTGGTCCAGGAGGTGACCGAGGCCGTCAAGGCCCTGGGTCCCGCGCGGCACTACGTCAAAGAGAAGATCGAGGTGTGCTAGATGGATACGAGGGTGGAGCGGATCCGATCAGAGGCGAAGCGGCTTTTGGAGAGCGGTGAGGTGGATCTTGTCATCGGGTTCAGGAAGGGGAGCATCCCCATGGTCAGCCGTCCTTGGTTCGTCCGCACGGTGGAGGATACCGAGCTCCTTCACTGGGACGGCTTCTGCAGCCTCAACCTCTGCAACTACCTGACAAAGCGGAAGGAGAAGGTGGCAGTAGTGGCCAAAGGATGCGATACTCGATCCTTGGTGGGCCATATCCAGGAGAACCAGATCCAGAGAGAGCAGGTCCTGGTTCTGGGAGTCCCGTGTGAGGGGATGCTGGATCGACGGGCCCTTCAGGAGAGGGCCGAGGGGACGGAGATCCTGGAGGTGGTGGAGTCCGACGGCCGGGTCGAGATCCGAGGGCGGGGACTGGAACGCTCTTTCCCACGCCAGGAGGTCCTTCAACACTGCTGCCGCATCTGTCGGCATCGCAACCCGGTCCTCCACGACAGGCTCCTCTCTGCGGAGGTGGAAGAACACCAAGTGGAGCGATATGAGGACGTAGAGGAGATCGACTCCCAGTCTCCTGAGGAACGCTGGGCCTATTTTCAGAATATGCTCAGCCCTTGTATCCGGTGTTATGCATGTCGAAATGTCTGCCCACACTGTTACTGTACCGAATGCTTTGTGGACTGCTCCCGTCCCCAGTGGGTAGGCAAGTCGCTGGATCTCAACGATGTATTCACTTTTCACCTCTTTCGCGCCTTCCACATGGCGGGACGCTGCACGGACTGCGGCTCCTGCGAGCGCGCCTGTCCGGTGGGCATACCCCTTCGTGTGCTCACGCGGAAGCTGGAGAAGGTAGTCTCCGAGCGCTGGGGATTTGAGGCGGGTACGGATTTGGAGCAGCTGCCGCCTCTGGCTACCTACCGTCCGGACGATCCTCAGGACTTCATCAAGTGATGCGAGGGAGAGAGGGAACGAGGCAATGAGCGCCAGAAGAGTCGGACGAGAAGCACTTAAGGGATTTATCACCGGGCTCATGGAGGATGGGAGGACCGTATGGGGCCCGCAGGAGTTTCAAGGTTCCGTGCGATTCCGCCCACTGAAGAAGAATGGGACTCCGGTTCTGGACGTCCCCAATGCGACCCTTTCCCCAAAGGAGGTGGTCTTTCCTCCCTCGGAGTGGATGTTCCTCTTCAGCACGGATCCGGGTCGAGAGGACGCCTTTGTCCTCAAAGAGGTCCCTCAAGAGGGGCCCGAGCAGGTGATCCTGGGAATTCGGCCTTGTGATGCACGAGCCTTCCAGATCCTGGACCGGGTCTTTTTGGAGCAAGGTGCTCATGAAGATCCTTACTACCGAAGTAAAAGAGACCGCACCTTGTTGATCGGATTGGGGTGTAACACCCCCTGCTCCACCTGCTTCTGCCACTGGACTGGAGGCGGGCCGTTCCATACTGAGGGGCTGGATGTGTTGATGACCGATCTGGGGGATGTATATCTTCTGGAACCCGTAACCGAGCGGGGGAGGGCCCTCCTGGACGCGTTGCAACTGGACGAGGCTGGTGCCGACGAGGTGGAGAGAGGCAAGCACATCGCCGAGGAGGCTCGAGCCTCCATGGGGGAGGCCAAAGACCCCAGGAGGATTAAGGAGAAGGATCTCATGGCTCTGTTCGGTTCTCCCTTCTGGGAGAGGGCCCACGAGGCTTGCGTCAAGTGCGGGGTCTGCACCTATCTATGTCCTACCTGCAGTTGCTTCGATATCCAGGATGAAGTCCGGGGGGCCTGCGGGTTCCGCGGGCGCAACTGGGACACCTGCATGTTCGCGCTGACGACCCTCCACGCCTCTGGGCACAACCCTCGCCCTACGGGAAAGGAGAGGTTCCGCCAGCGTTTCATGCACAAGCTCAAGTACTTTCAGGACGACTTCGGCGATGTCATGTGTGTGGGCTGCGGCCGTTGCGTGCAGTATTGTCCTGCGAACATCGACATCCGGGAGATCATCGAGGCGTTGAGCGCATGAGAACCAGCCAGCAGAGAGGGGAAGGAGCCGTGAAAAATCCGTATCTTCCTTATCCTGTCAGGATCGATCAGGTCATCGTGGAGACGGACGACCGAAACATCAAAAGCTTTCGTCTGGTCTTCCTGANTCGAGAGGACGAGGAGGCTTTTCAGTACACCCCGGGGCAGTTCGCCGAGCTTTCCATCGCGGGAAAGGGGGAGATCCCCATTGGAATCGCCTCTTCCCCTACGGAAAGGGGCCATCTTCTCTTCACGGTGAACAAAGCGGGAGTGGTGACCACTGCTCTTCACAACATGAACGAGGGGGAGCTCATGGGGGTGCGGGGTCCCTTGGGGAGAGGGTTCCCTCTCGATGCCTTCCAGGGGAAGAACGTGGTGATCATCGGAGGGGGGTTCGCCTTTACGACCCTGAGATCCACTGTCCAATACATGCTCGACCATCGGGATCGCTTCGGGGAGATTACGGTGATCTACGGCGCCCGCCGGCCCGGATTGCTCCTCTACAAGGAGACCCTCGAGGAGTGGGCCTCGCGTGACGACATTGATACCCATTACACTGTGGACGTCGAGGCCGAGGGCTGGTCGGGCCGAGTGGGGTTTGTCCCGGCCGTCACCGAAGAGGTGGCCCCAAACCCCAATAACGCCTATGCAATCGTTTGCGGACCCCCCATCATGATCAAATTCACCATGCCTGTCCTGACCAAGCTGGGGTTTACTCCCGGGCAGATCATCATGTCCTTGGAGAACCGCATGAAATGCGGCATAGGTATCTGCGGCAAGTGCAATACCGGGCCCAAATACGTCTGTAAGGACGGCCCCGTCTTCACCTTGGAGGAGTTGAACCGTATCCCGGCGGAATACTGAGTCTCCGGCTGTGGGAAAGGCCGGACCGGATCCCAAGGAGCTTTTGGGAGAGCCGATGTGGGGTTCGGCGGCAGGCGATTACCAGAAGACCACCAAAATAAGGGAAGGGAGGAGGTCGTGGGTACCATCAAATTGGACCAGAAGAAGAGACAGAAGTTCAAGGAACTGGTGGCGCCGCGGAGCAACCTCCAGGCATGCCTGACGTGCGGCACGTGTGCGGGTGGCTGCCCCGTGGCCGGATGGGAGGGGATGGATCCCCGAAAGTTGGTGCGGATGCTCCAGTTGGGGCTGGAGGATGAGGTGATCAAGTCCGACTGGATCTGGCAGTGCACCAACTGTGAGCGCTGCACGTGGGCCTGCCCTATGGGAGTCAAGTTCGGGGAGATCATCACCAACGCACGGGCCAGCGTGCCCCGAGAGGAGACCCCGGGGGAGATCCAGAAGACGGCCAACAACCACCGGGAGACCATGAACAACATGCGTCTTACAGTGGAGGACGCCATCGAGTCCTTCGAGTGGATGGCTGAGGAGTTACAAGAGGAGATACCCGACTTCGAGCTTCCCATCGACAAGCAAGGGGCTGAGTTCTTTTGCACCATCAACTCCAAGCAGCCCCAGTACTTCCCCATGGACCTCCAGTCCATCTACAAGATCTTCTACGCTGCCGGGGCGGACTGGACCATCTCCTCCAAGTGGTGGGAGGGGACCAACTACGCTATATTTACCGGCGACTTCGATACCTGGGAGTATACCCTGCGAGAGCAGGCCAAACGTGTGGAGGAGTTGGGCTGTCGTGTGATGGCCTACACCGAATGAGGCCACGGTCTGTATGCGACCCAGGTTGGGTATCGCAAGTTCAGGATCGAGACCAACTTCGATGTAATTTCGGTTGTGAGTCTTTACGCCAAGTGGTTGAGAGAAGGCCGCCTAGTGGTCGACCCGGAGCGCAATGGGGACGATGTGGTGACTCTGCACGACCCGTGCAATGTGGTCCGGAAGGCGGCCCTGGCCGGGTTTCCGTCCATTGCGGACGACGCCCGATACGTGCTTGGCCGCGTGGTTAAGAACTTCGTGGAGTTGGATCCCAACCGGGAGAATAATTTCTGCTGCAGCGGGGGAGGAGGTGCCCTGATCAGCGGCTTCGCTCGGGCACGGACCTACTACGGGAGGGTCAAGGTGGAGCAGATCAAACGTTCGGGGGCAAAGAAGGTATGTACCCCTTGCGTAAACTGCTTCGACGGGATCAACAACCTGGCCAAGGATTACAAGGATGTGTGGGCATTCGAATCCGTCCACATGTGGACACTGCTGGCCAATGCCCTGGTGCTAGAGGAGTGCGCGGTGGCCAAGAAGAAGGGATGATCTCGGGGGCTTTTCAGGCCCTTGCTCAGGGGCCTGGGGAGGAGCCCCGAGCCTTGGATCGGCCCGTCTCGAGGAGGAGAGGATGGCAGGGATCTTCAAGGTGAACGAAGTGGTGGGGATAGCGGTGGAGATCGAGAGACGGGGCGAGGCCTTCTACCGGGAGATGGCGGCTAGGGCCCAGGACCACAAGGTCAGGGAGACCTTGGATTTTTTGGCCGGTGAAGAGGTCAAGCACCAAAAGTTCTTCAGCGATCTCCTTGCAAGGCTCGAGCCCTTCCAACTCCCCCCTGGGAGCGACGAGGATGAATACTGGGCCTATGTCAACGACCTGATCGACTCTCACTTCCTCTTCGATGACGCCCTCAACCGGAGGCTGGTCTCCTCGGTCATCTCGGATAAGGAGGTGCTCCACCTAGCCATGGGCTTCGAGAAGGAGTCCATTCTCTTCTTTACTGAGCTCAAAAGTTTGGTCCCCACCTCCGAGGTTCAGACGGTGGAGGCCTGTATCCAGGAGGAGCGAAGGCACCTGAGGAAATTGGTAGAGATGCTCAAGGCCTCGTCATGAGGGAGGGAGACGATCCGAGTGAGGAGAGGCCCGGGACCCCCCTGGGCCTTTTCCATTGATTGTTGGTGTCTGGTTTCTGGTTCGGAGCCACGATACTCGAGGTACGACCTAATTGAGGAGAGAAGGGCCGTGAAGGAGCTTGTTCAAGGTCGTGACATCGCCATCCGAACTTATGATCTGGGAGAGGGGCGTATCCTGGTGGAGGGGAACCTTATGGACCGGCGGTTCCGTCCTCGGCAGGGCGAGTCCTTTGAAGGGGAGTTCCTGGTTCACGACATGATAGCCCGGCTCACCATCCGAGGGCCGGAGATGGTGATCGAGGAGGCGGATGCCGAGATGCCCGGACACCCCAGAGATGGATGCGAGGAGGCGGTCCCGTGGATCCGCAGGTTGATCGGAGAGCGTATCGTGAGCGGCTTCACCCAGCGCGTCAAGGACCTCCTCGGCAACGAGAAGGGGTGTGCTCACCTGACGAGTTTGGTGATCACCATGGGACCTGCGGCCGTTCAGGGCTACTGGGCGGCCTATGGTGTGGGGCGGTCCCGAGTTCGTCCTCATGACCCCAGGCTCAAGTGGATCATCAATACCTGCCACATGTGGCGTGAGGGTGGTCCCATCCTGAGGGAACTGGAAGAGAAATGGAGGGAAGAAGGATGAGGCATTGTCCTACCCCTTTCACTCATTCCTTGGGGCCCGCATAGGGAGAGGGGCCAAGGCGGATTCGGACCAAGGGAGGGGCCATGGCCAGGATCCTCCTGGTGGATGATGAAGAGAGCATCCTGAGGGCATTGGAGAAGCGTCTTCGGAAGATGGGCCATGAGGTTACTCCTGCCCACAACGGTGAGGAGGCCCTGGTTGTCTTCTCACCGTCGCGTTTCGACCTCCTCATCACCGACTACAGGATGCCCCGGATGGACGGCCTGAAACTCATAGGGGAGGTATTACGTCAAGTAGAAGGATTCCCCATCGTGGTGATCACCGGGACCTCCACAGACACCCCTGAGGTNTTTCTAAAGGCAGGAGCACGGGCCCACCTCTACAAGCCCATCTCCAAGGACGATCTCCAGGAGGCCCTCGAGACCGTCCTCTCCGGGGATCCTCGGTAGCCGCCGCGGTCAGGGGGTTCGTTCAGAGGCCTCGTATCCTTATGACCCGAGATCGTTTCTGGTCTTATGGGATACTCGGAGATGCTCTATTCAAGACGCATTCATGTGTCCTAGGATGCTTGTCTTGTGGTCCTGGGGAGGGGAGGGATATACTTCTCTTAGGGCCGCCAGAGCCTTGTCCTGTCAATTTCTCCTAGAAGAGGGATGCGGGTGAGTGCCATGTCTGGACGTCCTTCCGAGCGTACCCTCGTCATGGATGGAGTGGAGCTTCACTTGGCCCATCCGGACGACCTACCCATGACTTGGGTGGGTCAAGAGGAATGCCTCAAGCAGCTTCTGGCCGCATGGCTGGTGATTGAGTCCGAAGACCTCCCCATGAATCCTCGGTTGGTCGGCAAGCCGGGTGTGGGGAAGACCACCCTGGCTTACGCTGCAGGACGCTCTCTGGGCAAGGAGGTCTATATCTTCCAGGCCACCATGGACACTCGGCCGGAGGACCTCCTCATCACACCGGTCGTCTCCCCCGAGGCCAAGATCCAGTATGTGGCGAGCCCCCTGGTGACGGCCATGATCCGAGGCGGTGTCTGCGTCTTGGACGAGGGGAACCGGATGAGCGAGAAGGCTTGGGCATCCCTGGCCCCGCTCTTGGACCGAAGGAGGTATATCGAGTCCATTGTCACGGGCCTAAAAATCCGAGCCCACAGAGAGTTCCGGTTCGTCACTACCATGAACGAGGATGCCAGCACCTACGAGCTCCCGGAGTACATTCATTCCCGCCTTCAGCCCCAGATCCTCATCGACTTCCCGGACCGGCAGGACGAGCTTCAGATCCTGAGGGAGAATTTGCCCTTCGCCGATGACAAGATATTGGGCTACGTGGTGGATTTCCTCCAGAGGGCCCACGAGGCCGAGGAACGGTACAGCGTTCGAGATGGGATCAATGTGGCACGTTTCGCCCTGAAACTCCTTCATGGAGGAGACCTGGGTATGGAGGATGCTGTCCGCAAAGGGGTCTTGATGATCCTTGGGGAAGAGGCTCAGGTCTATCTGGACTGACTCCCGAGAAGGGCTCGGGATAGAGCATCAGAGATATGCCCTGTATCGTCTCTCGATCCGTTTCCTCAGCATGAGTGACATGAACCGATTGGTGTTCACCCTCCGAGAGGGACCCATTCACATCCTTCCGATCCTTCACGAGCGCCTGGAGTTCGCCGAGGCNGCCCGAGGGGTCCTGGAGAACCTCCGCCCGAAAGCGGTGGCCGTGGAGCTTCCCGCTTCTCTCCAGGCACAGGGGATCCGGGCCGTGAAGCGCCTGCCCAGGATCAGCGTCCTTGTTTACGAGGCTCGCAGTGGGAACCCACTCTACTGGGTGTGCTCCCCCGCAGACCCTTTGGTCGAGGGGATCCGCTGGGCCCTTGAGCACCGAGTCCCCGTCCACTTTGTGGATGTGGATGTGGACGCTCCTATGCAGTGGCATGAACATCTCCCGGATCCCTATGCGATCCTGCGCCTCGGCCTGAAGTCCTATTACGAGGAGGTGATGCGATCCGGACTTCTGGAAAGATCGGATCCCAGGGACCGCCTTCGCGAGCGAGGTATGGCCTTTCGACTCCGGAGACTGGCTGCAGGGGACGCTCCTGTGCTCTTGATCTGCGGGATGGCCCATGCAGAGAGGATCCTGACGGACCTGAAGGGGCCCCTTGCGGAACCTTTGGACCGCCCCGAGAGGGAGGTGGTCCAGATCTTTCACCTCCACCCAGAATCCCTCCCTGAGGTCCTCTGGGACCCTCCACTCATCCACGCCCTCTACGAATTCCGAAGGAGGGGGCTCCCGGTAGAGACGGATTCGCAGGGTATGGATCGAGAAGGCGTCCACGTCGGGCCTTTCCGAGTCCTCCAGGGAGGGAGACCTCCTGATGGGAGCGACTGGGAGGAAGTCCGGAAGGAAGCGGTCAGATGGTGTGCCCGTCGTTGCCACCAGAGGACCCCGGAGGAGACCTCTGAAGAAGCCCTTCCCTTGGACCTTCTCCTCCATGTAGAGGGGAAGAATCCGCCCCCTGACGCCCATCGGCTTCCTATGGATCGACAGCGCGTCCTGTGGAGGTGGCTGCAACAGGCGGCCAGGATCTATCGTCGTCGGACCGGCGAGAAGTTACAACCTTGGCAAGTCCGCCACCTAATGCGTTTCTCGCGGAACTATGCCCTACTGGAAAGTAGGCTCCTCCCGGACTTCTTCCAATGGGTGGCTGCGGCGAGGTCCTGCGTGGACGAGGGCTTCGCTTATGAGGTCTGGGCCTTGGGTTGCGTCTATCCCTGGCAAAGAGAGGTGGTTGAGGATTTCCCGACCATCCGATTGCAGGCCGAGGACCTGATGCTGGGAACCAGGAGGATGAAGATCCGTCCGAGGATACCTCGAAGGAGACGCCCCCGTCGCTTTCCCGTCCGACAGCGCAGGAGGGAGACCCGTCCGGGCGAATGGCTGGAGGCCTTCGACGGCGAGGCCCTCTGCTCCTACCCTCCGGAAGATCTGGTGGTGGAGCGCTTCGGGGACTATCTCCGTGCCAAGGGGGTGAGGATCCTCTCCGAGGACCAGAGTCGGGTGGAGCCCTTCGTCAGCTCCTTGCTAGATGGGATCGATCTGAGGGAGACCTTGCGCAATTGGCACGAGGGGAAGATCTATGTGCGAGAGATGCGTCGCGTGAGGGGTGGGGTGGGATCCGTGGTGGTGATCTTCGATCCTGATCCCGACGGCGACAGGTACCCCTACTGCATGACATGGCACGGGGAGCACGACCAGGAATCGGACATGGCCTTTTATGCCACTCCCCTGGGGGCGCGGATCGTAGGGCCGGGGATCAGCAGGTGCGAGTACGGCGGGTTCGTCATGACCTATCCCCCTCGGCGGATGTACGATATCTGGCGGGATCCCGCCTACTCGGTCCTCGACACCAAGCCCGAGGTCCTGTTGATGGCCGCACTGGAGTACTCGCTTGAGCCCTACGTGGTTTATGTGGCTGCATACCCTCCGCGTTCCTGGTTTCATACTTTGGCGGGCCGGATGGGTTTGAAGATCGTGTACATCCCCTTGGGGCAGATCTCCCCATCCACCCTCAAGAAGATCCGGGTCTTTCACGTCCTTTCAGGTCACGACAAGCGTCGGATCGCCAAGGATTACATCTTCAAGGACTAAATCATGGACCCTGGCCGGTACGTGTAAGATGGCCTTCCCCCAGACGAGGCGCGAGGGGGACGAGGCTAAAGAGGCAAGACCTACTAGCATAGAGCCCCGCCTTTGGCGGGGTAGTCCCGCTAGTAGCGGGATAGCCGCAGGCCTCAGCCCGCTCACTACGGACCATATCTCGGATTGCTGGCATTAGCCTGCGTATCAAGAGTGGAATACAAGGGACGAAACGGACCAGATGGACGAGATAGACGAGACGGACGAAGTGTGGGCGAGGTCCGAGATACGAATATCGAGATACGAGATTTGGCAATAATGAACTGGAGTCGAAGGATCCAGGATGAGTTGAGCCGTTTGGCCGCGGACCACCGCTCCGGGGCCTCCGAGTTGGCCCTAGGGGCCCTGAATGCGTGGTTGGCCCTCCTCGAAGAGATCCCCGAAGAGGCCTTGGCCGAGGCGGCCGGGATTTTTTCCCGGGGCCTTTCCGAGGCCCAGCCGTCCATGGCCCCTTTTCTCACCCTTGGTGTCCGCATCAACCGGCTTGGGGAGAGACTCGGATGGAGGAAACGGGGGTTAAAGGAGGCCTGTCGAGAGCTTCGGGAGCGTTTGAGCAGCGCCGCGCGGAGTGTAGCGGAGTCAGCCCTTCCTTTGTTAGCCGAGGCCCGAACGGTGATCACCTATTCCCGAAGCTCTACGGTCTTGGCTGCGCTGAGGAAGACAGCGGAGTCCGGGCGCCGGTTCCTGGTGGTCCTCTCAGAGGCACGGCCCATGAACGAGGGGGTGACTGCGGCGCAGGAGATGGCGGAGATGGGGTTCAGGGTGCGCCTCCTGGTGGACGCTGCCCTCCCGGAGCAGGTCGCCGGGGCAGACCTGGTGATGGTCGGGGGGGATGCCCTGGGGCCAGGGGGGTTGATAAACAAGGTAGGGACGAGGGCCCTGGTCGCTCGGGCCAGGGAGGAAGGGGTCCCGTCGTATGCCCTATGCAGCTCGGATAAGTGGCTTCCGACCTCGTTGGAGGGGAGGCTGTTCATCAGGGATAACGACCCCAGGGAGGTGATCCCTGACCCACCTCCGGGGGTGGAGGTGGGGAACCCCTACTTCGACCGGACTCCCCTTCCCTGGCTCACAGCCGTGGTCCACGAGGAAGGGACCTGGCCTCCGGGAGATGTGCTTCGGGCTATGGAGGGGGATGGGGGTCCGAAGCCAAGTCACCTTTAAATGGGTCCATAGGTTTATTGCCCGTTTGAGTGGTCTACCTATTTCAGGCATTGTTGTTGGAGGTTAACAATGCGCCAGCTTTTGGTAAGGCTCTCTGAAGAGGATTACCGGATCCTGGAGGAGTATTGCAGGAAGACAGGGAAGACCAAGAGTGCAGTGATACGAGGCCAGATCGCCCGGCTCAGAGAGGAGTCCCTTCACGAGGATCTTCGAAAGAGGAAGATCGAGCGAATCTCCCCTGGGTCGGGTAAATTGTTGTCCGATCTGATTCGGGAGATGCGCTTTTGATGATCTTCCTGGACACTTCTGCCCTGGCCAAGCGTTACGTGGAGGAGCCAGATTCCTGCACGTTGGAAGCCCTTTTCCATGACCGGGTGAAGGAGGCTTATGTCTCGACCTTGGCCCTTCCAGAGTTCGCAGCTGCTTTGGGGAGAAAGGTCCGATTCAGCGAGACCTCCCGGGATGAAGCGTTCAAAGCCATGAGATATTTTTAAGAGGACTGGATGGGACTTTTTCAGAAGATTCCGTTGACAGAGGATGTGGCCCTTTCCGCATCGGCCCTGGCCTTGAAATATCCCCTTACTGGTGCCGATGCAGTCCATCTCGCTTCAGCCCTTGCCCTCCGGCCGGATCTCTTCGTTGCCTGCGACCGCAAGCTCCTCTCCGCAGCGGAGGAATATCGGCTATCTACATATGACCCCCACCGCAGGCCATTTCACTTCCCATTATGGTTAGTTCTCGGTTCGTTAGCCCGAACTCTTCTCCCCCTGCACATCTCACTACCCAGGAAAAGGGGTGGAGTTATTTCAACCCTTTTCCCGTGAGCCTCACCAGGGCCTCGAGGTACTTCTCCCGTGTCCGGTTGATGATCTCCGGTGGGAGGGGGGGAGGAGGAGGAGTCTTGTCCCAATCCAGGGAGTCCAGGTAATCTCGTAGGAACTGCTTGTCGAAACTCGGCTGAGGGCCCCCGGGGCGGTAGTGGTCCGCGGGCCAGAAGCGGGAGGAGTCCGGCGTGAGAAGCTCGTCGATGAGGATCAGCTCCCCGTGGAGGAGGCCGAACTCGAACTTGGTGTCGGCGATGAGGATTCCCTTGGATTCGGCCATCTGCCGGCCCCTTTCGTACAGGGCGAGGCTCAGGGAACGGACCCTTCGGGCCAGATCCTCTCCGATGAGTTCCGCCATCCGATCGAAGGAGATGTTTTCGTCGTGGGCGCCCCCTTCGGCCTTGGTGGAGGGGGTGAAGATGGGCTCCGGGAGCTTTTGGGACTCCACAAGTCCCGGCGGAAGCGGAATCCCACAGACAGCCCCGGTCCTCTGGTAGTCCTTCCAGCCCGAGCCCGCAAGATAACCCCGCACGATGCACTCCACGGGGAGGGGCTTGGCCTTCTTTACCCACATGGTCCTTCCTTGGAGGACCTCCTGGTGCGAAGCGCACTCCGAGGGGAACTCCTCCACGTCTGTGGAGATGAGGTGGTGGGGGACGATATCCTCGGCGGCCCGAAACCAGAACTCCGAGATCCTCGTCAGGATCCGTCCCTTATCAGGGATTGGCTCGGCCATTACCACGTCGAAGGCCGAGATGCGGTCCGTGGCCACGATGAGGAGCGTATCCCCCAGGTCGTAGATATCCCGCACTTTCCCTCTCCCCTTGAGGGTAAGGCCGCTCAGATGGGTCTCTCTCAGGGCGTCCATATCTGCAACTCCCAAGGCCTGTTTTGCAGCAATTTAGAGCTTTTCATCTTACTATGCGCCCTGGCGATCGGTAAAGAGGATTTTTCCCGTCCCTCTTGTGGTCCAGAGACGCAACATGGAGCCCATCCCTTGCACAACGGATCTGTTTTGTATACGTATAGGGTAATCCAATCACTCGAAAACCATCCCACTCTCCTTGGGAGATCACTGGGCGACGCTTCGTGGAGGAGGCCACAGGGGCCACCATACCCGTGTAGATTGTGGAGGGGAGAGCAGGGGCTGGATACAATCGAGGGCAAGAGCGGTTGAATTGTGGGGGCCTCCTTACTCTGGCCCCGAGAGCCGGATATGCGATTCTACGAGGGGCTCAGACCACGAGAGACCTTCTGTATGGAGGCGATTTCATGAAAGATTCGCGCATCCCCACCGGGGTCTCGGGCCTGGATGAGATCCTTCACGGGGGTTTGATCCCGGGTTACTGCTATCTTCTGACGGGCCCGGCCGGCACGGGCAAAACCATCCTTTCCCTCCAATGGCTGATGGATGGATGTCGCCGTGGAGAGAAAGGGCTCTACTTGGCCCTCTGCGAGGATGTGGGGAAGGTCCGTAAAAACATGGCCGCCTTGGGATGGAGCCTGGAAGGGGTGGAGATGGTGGACATCACTCCCCAGGCTTGGGCCACGACTGGCCATGAAGGAGAGTACACGGTCTTTCCCCCCAGCGAGGTGGAGCAGCCTAGGGTCTGGGGGGGACTCTACAGTGCCTTGGAGGAGCACCGGCCGAAACGAGCGGTGGTGGACTCGGCCACCCATCTTCGGTACCTTTCCACGGACGAGTACCAGTTCCGAATGCATATACTCGGGCTTGTAGGCCAGCTATCCCGCCATGGATGTACCTCGATCCTGACCTTCGAGCCTTCGGAACTCGAGAGGGAGACCGCCCTGGCCATGGCCGTGGACGGGGTGATCCGTCTGCGGCGAGAGGTGTCGTCCGGAGGCGCAATCGAGATTCGAAGCCTCGATGTGGAGAAGCTTCGGGGTTCTGGATACGTCCCGGGCCTGCACCACATGCGGATCACCGAAGAGGGGGTGGTGGTCTTCCCTCACCGCATCGAGAGGGGAGGTGGACCAACCCCCGGGCAAGAGGGCCTCTCATCAGGCATCGAGGCCCTCGACGAACTGCTTGGAGGGGGGATAGAGTCCGGGACCACAACCATCATCAGCGGCCCCACCGGGGTGGGAAAGAGCACGTTGGGACTTCATTTCCTGTTGAAGGCAGCCGAGGAGGGGATGGATTCAATCCTTTATACCTTCGAGGAGTCGATCCCCTCCATCCTTTGGAGGTCGAGGGCGCTTGGGATGCAGGTGGATGGTGCGCTGGAGGAGGGATCCCTTCGGATCGTCCATGTCAACGCCATGGGGCTCTACCCGGATGAGTTCCTGGGGATGGTGCGGAGGGATGTGGAGGATGGGCGACGCGTGGTCATGGTGGACAGCCTTCGGGGCTATCAGTTGGCCATGGAGCAGTTCGGCACCCTGGGGGCTCATCTGCAGAATTTGATAAATTTCATCCTGAGCCGGGGGGCCAGCACCTTCCTGATCAATGAGGTGGAGCAGATAACGGGCGATCTTTCCCTCACGGAGCTGGGTGTTAGCTTTCTGATGGACAATGCCTTGCTTCTTCGCTACGCCGAATATCGAGGAGGGATCATCCGGGTGGTTGGATGCCTCAAGAAGCGTCTGGGGGCCCATCAGTCGGAGCTTCGAGAGTTTCGCATCACACCAGAGGGGCTCCATGTGGGGGAGAAACTGAAGGGGCTACGAGGCGTCCTCACGGGAGTGCCGGAGAGGGTGGACTAGTAGGTTGGCCGGACCATTTCACATCTCTTATTTCTGGGCCAGTAAGTCCCTGTTTTCAGAGGGGAGTCTCTTGAGAGTGGGCCCCTTGAGAGGCTGCATGTGCTTGGGGGGACAGACACATGGAAGGGGATGGTAGGGGAACTCTCGCAGGGTTGGGGGATCACGTCCGGGGGAGAGTCGTCGGCCTCTGGGTGGCCAACCCATCGGATCGTCGCCTCTTGTCCGAGTTTCTGGAAGGACTGGCCCTCAAGGTCCGAGACCTCTACCTCGACGGGCCGCATGCAGAAGACGGGAGGCCCCTGAGCCTGATCCTGGCGGATGCTCCGGGGGGGCGAAGAGGACGGGAACGGATCCGTTGCCTCAAGGAACAGGCCGAGCCCCTCTACCTTCCGGCCCTCTTGTTCCTGCCCCATGTAGGCCCGGCTGAGCCCTGGCTCAGGGCGGGCTTCGACGACGTGGTCCGCATCCCCGTAAGCAAGGCCGAGCTTCGGGCCCGAGTGGGGGCCCACCTGCGCCTCCGGGAACGCACCGAGGCCTTGGCACTATCCGAGGGTCGGTACCGGCAATTGGTGGAGAACGCCCTGGTGGGGATCTGGCAGGCCAATGCGACGGGACGATTGGTCTTCATCAACCAGGCCCTCTCCCGCATGAGTGGATACGCCCAGGAGGAGGTGATAGGGCGACACATGGCGGAGTTTATCCCTTCGGAGCTTCGATCATGGCTGGATGAGCGTATGAGGTTGCGCCTTTCGGGCCTCCTGGAGCCCGATGTGGTGGAGGTGGAGATGGTCCGGAAGGACGGGAGCCGATTCACCGCCCTTGCCGCCCCCGGTGCCCTGTTCGATGGAGAGGGGCGTGTGGCAGGCTTTCTCGGGGCCATGATCGATATCACGGAGCGCAAGCGGCTGGAGGAGGATCTTGAGGCCTTCGTGTACTCGGTCTCTCACGATTTACGAGCGCCCCTGCGGGCTATGGAGGGGTTCTCCCAGGCCTTGATGGAGGACTTCGCCGAGATCCTCCCCTCCCAGGGGATGGACTATGCCCGAAGGATGCGGGATGCGGCCCGCAGGATGGAGGTCTTGATCCAAGATCTTCTTGCCTACAGCCGACTGAGCCGGAAGCAGATCCGGCTTCGGCCCGTGGACCTGGGTCGTGTCTTGGAGGAGGTCCTCGATCAGCTCGATGAGGAGATCCAAAGACGAGGAGCCGAGGTCTCCGTGAGGGGTCCGCTGCCTATGGTACGGGGCCATCACACCACCCTCGTCCAGGTCCTGGCCAACTTGATCACCAATGCCATGACCTTCGTGTCGGCCGGGACAAAACCCAGGGTGACCATCCGCGCCCAGGATGCGGACGAGCGGATTCGAATCTGGGTGGAGGACAACGGCATCGGAATTCCATCGGAGCACCGTCAGCGAATCTTCCGCATCTTCGAGCGGCTCCACGGCATCGAGGCCTATCCCGGAACGGGCGTGGGATTGGCCATTGTCAAGAAGGGCGTGGAACGCCTGGGCGGTCAGGTGGGCGTGGAGTCCGAGGAAGGGAAGGGAAGCCGGTTTTGGGTCGAGCTTTCGATTGCAGATTGGGGAGACCAGAACTAGGATTAGGGAGATGAGATACGGACTGCAGATCGGGTACGGAGTTGTGACCACGAGATGAGGGTTGCTGAACGGGAGTGATGAGGTAAAATGTGTGAAATTGTTTCCAGGTTTTTAACCCCAGTCTGCAATGAAACCGGGATTCGCGGAGGAGCTGGGGTTTGGCATGAAAGCAGACGTCGCCTCCATCCTCCTGGTCGAAGACGACCCCAATGACGCCTTGTTGATTCAGCGAGCCTTTGCCAAGGCGGGGGCCACGTCCGGGCTGTACTGGGTGGAAGACGGAGAGGAGGCCATCGCATATCTGGCTGGAGAGGGGCGGTATGGGGACCGAAGGCGTTACCCCTATCCTGCCCTTATGCTCTTGGATCTCAAGCTCCCCCGAAAGAGCGGCTTCGAGGTCCTGAACTGGATCCGGGGACGACCTCGTATCCGAAGGCTCCCGGTAGTGGTCCTCACCTCCTCCTCAGAGCATCGTGACGTGGACTTGGCATATGACATGGGGGCCAACTCCTACTTGGTCAAGCCTGTATCCTTCGAGGATCTGATCGGGATGATGCAGCTCCTTCATCGCTATTGGGTTTTCTACAATGTGATGCCAAAGATCTAGTCTGTGGGCTGGATGCATCCCGTCCTCCCCTTGGTCAAGTATCAGCCGCCAGGCACCGGGGCCCAAGCTCGAGACACGAGGAACCCAACCCTACGGAGTGAAATCGAGATGCNCCATGAGGAGACGGTCCGCGTCCTTCTGGTGGACGACAACCCGGACGATCGGATGTTGGTGATTCGGGCTCTTCGTGAGGAATTCCCCCGACTCGAGGTGGATCAGATCTACGACCGGGCCAGCTTCGAGGACGTCCTGGATCGGGCGGATTTCGATGTAGTGATCACGGATTATCAGATCCGGTGGGGTACCGGACTGGAGGTCCTGGAGAGGATCAAGGCCCGTTTGCCGGATTGCCCCGTGATCATGTTCACCGGCACCGGAAGCGAGGAGATCGCTGTGGAGGCCCTCAAGAAGGGCCTTGACGACTATATCCTCAAATCTCCCAAGCACTTGAAGCGGCTGCCTCCCGCGGTTCGTGTTGCCCTGGCCAGAAGGGAAGAGAGGTTGCGGGCAAAGGAGATGGAGGAGCGGTTCCGGGAACTCTTCGAGACTCTCCCGGTGGGGGTATACCGGACGACGCCGGATGGTCGCATCCTCGAAGTCAACAGGGCATGGTTGGAGATGTACCGCTGCCCAGACAAGAAGGCCCTTACGGATACAAAGATCCAGGATCTCTATGAGAACCCTTCGGACCGGGACGTCCTGTTGCGCCGTTTGAAAGAGGAGGGCTTTGTTCGAGGTTTTGAGGCTAGGTTGAGGCGTTTCGATGGAAGCCTCATGTGGGTCCGGCTTTACGCTCGAGCCCGGAGGGAGGATTCAGGAGGGATCCGCTACATTGATGGGGCAGTTGAGGATATTTCCGAGCAGAAGCGTACCGAGGAGGCCCTTCGAGAGAGCGAACGCCGCTACCGACTTTTGGCCGAGAACGTCTCTGACGTCATCTGGACCATGGACCGAGACCTCAGATACACCTACATCAGCCCTTCCATGGTTCGTCTTCGGGGCTTCACCCCTGAGGAAACCATGACCCAATCTCTGGAGGATGTCCTCACTCCGGAGTCCTTGAAGGCCATCCGAAAGGCCCTGGAGGAAGAGGCCGAACTCGAACGGAGCGGTGATGCTGACCCTCATCGGTCCCGCACCCTGGAGCTGGAGCTCAAATGCAAAGATGGCTCCACAGTATGGACCGAGATCCGGATGACGGCCATCCGCGACGAGTCGGGCCGCCCCGTGGAGTTCCTGGGGGTGACGCGGGATATTACCGAGAGGAAGCGGACGGAGGAGGAACTCCGCCGCCGTACTCGACACCTGGAGGCCTTGAACGCCGTTATCGCCGCCGCCATCCGTGCGCGGAATGTCCAGGAGCTGCTGGACACGGCCCTGGGGCCCACTCTTCAGGCCTTTGGAGTCCTGACAGGCTGGATCCGCATCGGAGAACACGTGGCTTTTAAGGGGGGAACCTCTGAGACGGTCTGGAAGCTCGTCCCCAGGATCCGGGAGCTGGGTCTGGATCGTGTCGATTACTCTCGCGTGGAGGATTTCGAGACCTTGAACGAAAAGAGTCCTCTTTTTGGGTTGCGGGAGTTGGCTCGAGATTGTGGGGTTCGGGCCGCCTTGGGGGTCTCCATCTGGCTGGGGAAGAAACCCTTGGGAGGGATCCTCCTTCTCTCCAGTGAGCCTCGGCCATGGTCCGATGAGGAGGTCGCCCTGGCCATGGCAGTGGGAAGCCAACTGGCCTCGGCGGTCGAGCGGCTGGAACTCCTGGAGGAGCTCCGGGCGCAGACTCAAAGGCTGGAAGGGATCCTGGAGGCCGTGCCAGACGGAGTTGCCCTTTTGTCCGGGGATCGGAGGGTCCTCCTTATGAATGCCAAAGCCCGGGACTACCTCAGGGCCCTTCTGCCCGATGAGGCCTTTCTGGAGGAGGATACCCCGGCAGTGCGCTTTCTGGGGGAGGAACCCTTGGANCACTTCTTGGAGCCTCCCGAGGAGGGC
The DNA here is from genome assembly GCA_002010915.1 of Desulfarculaceae bacterium JdFR-97. Lineage (GTDB taxonomy): Bacteria > Desulfobacterota > Desulfocorpusculales > Desulfocorpusculum > Desulfocorpusculum > JdFR-97. The sequence goes on from MTPG01000093.1 coordinate 40,049, forward strand.
AAGAGCTTCCACGAGGTGGAGGTGGCCGGTCCGCCTCGGAGGGTCTTCGAGGTGGCTATCCGGCGCATGGATTCCAGGGAGGAGGGCGAAGGTTACGTGGCCGTCCTCCGAGATGTGACCCGTACACGTGACGTCCAGGAGAAGATGGAAGTGCAGGAGCGTCTGGCCGCGGTAGGGCAGCTGGCCGCGGGTATCGCTCACGACTTCAACAATCTCCTCACGAGTGTCATGGGCTATGCCCAGATGCACATGGAGACGAGCCGAGTTCCCGACAGCGTTCGCCAGGACCTCGGAGTGATCGCAGAGCAGGCCCGCAGGGCGGCTCATCTGATCCGTCAGATCCTGGACTTCAGCCGAAGATCTGTAGTGGACAAGGGTCCGTTGGAGCTTCACTCCTTTTTAAAGGAGATGGTCAAGGTCCTCAGGCGTACCATACCTGAAAACATCAAGATCTTCCTGGAAGCCGAGGCTGGGGATTTCCTGGTGGAGGGCGACCTCTCCCAGCTACAGCAGGTGATCACCAACGTGGTGGTCAATGCGCGCGATGCCATGCCCCAAGGAGGGGAATGCCGGATACGTCTGTGTAAGAAGCGATTCCGCCCCCACGAGCGGCCTCCCCTTCCCGAGATGCCTCTGGGAAAGGAGTGGGTGGTCGTCTCCATCTCGGACCAAGGGGTGGGGATCCCCCGCGAACACCTGGAGCATATCTTCGAGCCCTTCTTCACCACTAAGGAGATCGGGGTGGGGACGGGGCTTGGTCTGGCCCAGGTCTATGGTATCGTAAAACAACACGAGGGGTTCATCGATGTGGAGAGCCAAGTGGGCCGGGGATCCACCTTCTATATCTATCTTCCAGCGCTGGAGACGGAGGAAGAGGAGGGGGAAGAGGAGCCGGAGAGGCCCTTGATGCCCAGGGGACGGGGAGAGGAGATCCTCTTGGTCGAGGACGAGGATTCGGTTCGAAAGGTGGTCTCTATGATGCTGGACCGACTGGGATATCGAGTGACCGAGGCCAAGGACGGCAGGGAGGCCCTCCTGCGCTTTCGAGAGGTGCGTGGCTCCTTTTCTCTGGTGATCACCGATGTGGTCATGCCTGATATGGGAGGCGTGGCCCTTCTTAAGGCCCTCAGGGACGTCGACCCTCAGGTTCAGGTCCTCCTTATGAGCGGCTATCCCCTCGGAGAGGATCTACAACACTTCGTTCGGGGGGGGCAGATCGTTGGATGGCTCTCCAAGCCCATATCCCTGGAGGATCTGGCCACAAAGGTGAGGGAAGCCATTGAGGGAACGTAAGAGCCTTCTCGTATCTCGTCCTTCGAATCTCNGGGGATGAACCGTCTTCCTCAGCGCGTCCTCGTCCTACTTCGGATCCTCGTTACCCTGACTTGCGGGGGGGGGCGCTAAGCAGCCTTCCTAGGTTCCAAAGGACTTCAATCCAGTCCCTAGATCCGGCTCTCGAGTCCTGAGCTCCGAGATACGACTCGAATTGACGGTCTCGAGGTTGAGTGTTAATCTGAAACAAAATATTTCACCATGAACACACCAAGGAGCGAGCGTGGCAGAAGGGGATTACGAATTTGTTTGCGAACACCAAGAGATGGTTCGGAGTATCCTGGACAGCATCCATGACGGGGTCTTCACCGTGGACTCGGAGTGGCGCATCACCTGCTTCAATCGGGCGGCCGAGCGGATTACCGGATGGAGTCGCATGGAGGCCTTGGGTCGTCCTTGCCACGAGGTCCTAGGGGCGGATCTCTGTAGGGAGGATCGTTGCGCACTCAAGGAGACCCTTCGCAGCGGCCAACCTGTCCGGGACAGGGAGTTGATCCTCATCAGCCGCAGGGGAGAGCGGATTCCCATAAGCCTGAGCACCTCCATACTTCGAGACAGCGACGGCTCATTTGTGGGCGGGGTGGAGACGTTCCGGGACCTTCGCGTCTGCTATCAGGCCCTCTCCGGACACAAGGTCTCCGGGGCCTTCTATGGGATCATCAGCAACAGTCCCAAGGTCCACAGGCTATTCGAGATCCTGGAGGATGTTGCCGCCAGCGAGGCCCCGGTTCTGATCCAGGGAGAGAGCGGCACAGGAAAGGAACTGTTCGCCAATGTGATCCATAGGTTGAGCCCGCGCAAGACAGGCCCTCTCATCAAGGTCAATTGCGGGGCCCTCCCCGAGACCCTCCTGGAGAGCGAGCTCTTTGGGTACGTGAAAGGGGCCTTCACGGATGCCAGACAGGACAAGCCCGGCCGATTTCAACTGGCTCACGGCGGCACCCTCTTCCTCGACGAGATCGGGGAGATGCCCCTCCCCCTCCAGGTGAAGATCCTCCGTGTCCTCCAGAACGGGGAGTTCGAGCCCTTGGGATCCACTCAGACCCTTCGGACCGATGTGCGCATCGTGGCCGCCACACACCGGGACCTGAAACGGCTCATGAAAGAAGGCCTCTTCCGAGAGGACCTTTACTATCGCATCCACGTGGTCAGGCTGGAGATTCCCCCCCTGAGAGAACGACCCGAAGATATTCCTCCTCTGATCCAGCATATCATTGGGCGACTCAATGAAAAGACGGGCAAGTCGGTCCAAGGCCTTACTGAAGACGCCCTCCGGATCCTGATGGAACATGATTTTCCGGGGAACGTCCGCGAACTGGAGAACATCTTGGAACACGCTTTTATCCTCTGCCGCGATGCCTCTTTGCTGAGCATTGCCCATCTCCCCGCCTACCTTACTGAGAAGAAGAGGTACAAACCACGTGAAATATCCCTTGCCCCCGGAGGGTCTCTGGAAGATCTGGAAATCCAGATCATCCTNGAGACCCTTCGGAAGCACAAGTGGCACCGAGGACGAGCGGCCAAGGAGTTGGGAATAGGACGATCTACTCTATGGAGGAAACTCAAACGGTACGGGATCCAGCCCTGATGATCGTCGATCCCTTTCAAATGGAGAGGGTCGTAGGTCCCTACAGAGGCATGGGCGTTCTCTCACAGGCGGGGCTGCGTTCCGGGATTGGGGCCAGTGCCGGGAGATATCAATGGAGATCACCAATCTGAGACATGTTGTTTCATGGAGACCTTGGTGAGATGTTTCTGTGGCCCGGGGGCTTCATCGAAGGGGACATTTCTCCAGTAAGGAGAAGGGGCTCGAGGAAATAGGATCCGCGGGGAAATGTTGGGAACAGATATTGCTTCTAAAAGTTAAGGATGAGGCTGGTCGCTGTAAATGAACCCAAGGGGAGAGGGAAGATGGAGATTCAACAAGAGCCTAAATTAGGTCCCTGCGAAGGAGGGGAGTTCGACGGCATCCATCACTGGTTGCAGAATATCTTGGAGAGCCTGCCGGTGGGGGTCCTCACGCTGGATGCCGAGTGGAGGATTCTCTCTTTCAACCGTGCCTTGGAGAGGATTACGGGATTCCGCCGTGCCGATGTCTTGGGCCGTCCCTGTTATGAAGTCTTCCGTACCCCCATGTGCCGTGGAGACTGTCCCATGGAGAGGGCTCTCACCTGCGGGGAGACGATCTATGATCGGGAAGTCTCCTTCCTGAATAGCAATCGGCGCCGAGTGGTCAGCCTGGTCAACGCCGCTCCCATGTACGGGCCGGATGGCAGCGTTCTTGGTGGATTGGAGACACTGAGAGATGTGGGTAGGATGGAGTGGATGAGCCGTGACTGGGTGGGGGGTGGAGTTTTCGGCGGGATTGTTGGCAAGAGCAGGGTGATGCGCGAGGTCTTTCGCCGGGTGGAGGATGTGGCGAGGACGAACACCACGGTATTGATTTTGGGTGAGAGCGGAACGGGTAAGGAGCTGGTGGCTAGGGCGATTCATTCCCGCAGTGCGCGGCGGGACCAGCCGTTTGTGGGGGTGAACTGTTCGGCATTGCCTGAGGGGGTCCTGGAGAGCGAGCTGTTTGGTCATGTGCGGGGTGCGTTTACGGGGGCGATTCGAGACAAGATGGGGTTGTTCGAGCTGGCCGACGGGGGGACATTGTTTTTGGATGAGGTGGGGGAGCTGACGCCTGCCATCCAGGTGAAACTGCTGCGCGTGCTGGAGGAGAGGGAGTTTCAGCGCGTAGGTGACACCCGCACCATCCGTGTGGACATCCGTTTGATCGCGGCCACCAACAAGGATCTACGCCGGGAAGTGAGGGAAGGACGTTTTCGGGACGATCTGTATTACCGCTTGAACGTCTTCCCCATTGAGCTGCCTTCGCTTCGGGACCGCACAGAGGATCTGCCGCTTTTAGTGAATCATTTTATCGAGAAGTTCAATCATCAGATGGGTCGGCGGGTTCGCGGAATCTCCGGGGAGGCGTTGAATGCCCTCTATGTTTATCACTGGCCGGGCAATGTCCGGGAGTTGGAGAACGCCATAGAGCATGCATTTGTACAGAGCCGCGGGGTGCTGATTCAGTTGAGGGATCTTCCACCTCACATTGTTCATGGAGGGGCCGATGTCGAGTGCACTGAAGGTGGAGTTCGGGATGAGGCCATGGAGGCCTTTGAGCGCCGGTTGATCCTCCGGCATCTGGAGGAAGCCCACTGGAAACGACGAGTGGCCGCCCGACGCCTCGGCATCAGCCCTGTCACGCTTTGGAGAAAGATGAAGAGACTGGGGATCGAACCTTAACAGAAGTACAGAAGTGAAATAAAGCATTTCAGAAGCGAAAGCATGAGAAGTTCCATTGCTGGCAGGGGTTTTTCCGCCTATCCCGAATGTATTTCACCGATGAAATGATCCCTCTTCCGCAGACCAGTCCTCCACAAAGTGCCGGATGGCCTGATTGCCAGGAAATCCAAATAACATCGGAAAATCATTTTAAAAAACTTGTCGGTCTCCCTGGGTGGCAGCCTCTCTTTTGTCCATAAGCTTCTAAAACTTGGCACGCCTCTTGTTTATTAGATATGAAGTATCTTTCTCTCCCTATCTCCCATAGGGGACAGTGGAGATGGGTGGGATGGCCTTAGGACATCCTAGGATCTGGGGGCGTATCTGCCAATTTGGCCGACCTCTCAGGAATAATACGGGTTAGGGCAGGGAGAGAGCTGTTGATGGACCGATCATTTCTGCAGGATGTTTCTAACAGAAGTGGGCAAAGCTTCGAGGGGTGTTTTCATTGCTTGAGCTGCTCTGGAGGCTGCCCGGTGGTGAGAGAGATGGACTACAACCCCAATCAGATCATTCGCATGATGCAGTTAGGAATGAAGCAGAAGGTGCTGGAGAGCCGCGCCATTTGGCTGTGTGTGGGATGTTTCAGCTGTATCTCCCAGTGCCCGAACAGGGTCAATATCCCGGCCATGATGGATGCGCTGCGGGAGATGGCCCTCGAGCAGAGAGTGGCTATCCAGGAGCCGGATATTTGGGCCTTTAACCGGGAGTTTCTGAACCAGGTGAAGAGGCACGGGAGGGTCTTCGAGCTGGGGTTCATAGCGCGCTACAAGCTGGCCACCAAGGCGTTCTTTCGGGACATGAAGGCGGGTATGAAGATGGCCTTGAAGGGACGATTCCGGTGGTTTCCCAGGCGCGTCAAGAGACTGCGGGAAGTGCGAAGCATTATGGAGGCTGGATATGCCAGCAGGGGGTAATGGAGGGAAGGAAGTGGGTTTATCGATTCACTATTATCCCGGATGTTCGCTTATATCGAGTGGGCGGGAGATGGCCGAGTCGTTCATTGAGATGGCCCGTTTGTTTTCCATGGAGGTGACCGCCATGGAGGACTGGAATTGCTGCGGCTCTTCTCCTGCTCATAGCACCAGCCGTGAGTTTGGCCTGCTTCTACCTGCTCGGAACCTATTGCTCGCCGAAAGCCAAGGCATCTCCGATCTAGCTGTGCTTTGTCCGAGCTGTTATGTGCGCCTCTGGGATGCTGTTCGGGCCATAAATGGTGATGAGGAGAAGAATGACCTGGTCGAGCGAAAGTTGGGGAGGCGATTTCAGGGTGGTGTGCGACCCCGGTTCTTTTTGGAGATCATGTATGGCTTGGGCGTGGAGGCATTCAAGGAACGGGTGAAACACCCCCTCCAGGGGCTGAAGTGCGCCCTCTACTTCGGGTGCCTACTGAGCAGGCAAGAGTGGATTACTGGATTCGACGTGGAGGCTTACAGGGGGTTTTTGGAGGAGCTGGTATCCTGCTTGGGGGGTGAGGCGGTCCAGTGGAACTTCGAAAGGGAGTGCTGCGGGGCCGGGCTTGGGGTCACCAAGCCCCAGATCTCGGACCGAATGGTGGATCAAATACACAGTTATGCAGCACGTGCTAGGGCTGACTGCNTGGTAGTATTCTGTCCCCTCTGTCACATGAACCTGGAGTTGCGGGGCAGGGAGGCGAAGCACCTGCCGGTCCTGTATATAACAGAGCTCATTTGCCTGGCCGCCCAGGTGCCCCATACCCGGACTTGGCTCGGCAAACACCTGGTGGACGTAAAGCCCTTGCTCGTGCAGTACGGGTTGGAGGGCTGACATTCCACTGAAGGTGCGGGGCATTGGGCATCGAGGCGTCGCACCTTTTCTCGATATCACGGATGTCATGGCGAGGGGGGCAGGTGAGACAGTTGAGCAGGCCGTTAGAGTCGGCGTCCAGACGATTCCAGAGGCCTGTCGTGTTGCGTTCCATGTTCCATAACGCAACATCCCCCGCGTCATCCCTTTACGGGTGAATAATGGGGGTTTGGGAGGCCGCGGGTTCTGATCTCCGGAGGACAGGAGTTAAAAGATGGGTGATGAGAGGATCGGGGTTTACATTTGCCATTGCGGGACCAACATCGCCGGAAAGGTGCGAGTGGATGAGGTTCGGGACTTCGTCGCTACGCTCAAGGATGTGGTGGTGGCTAGGGATTATCTCTTTATGTGTTCTGATCCTGGACAGGAGCTGATCGAGAAGGATATCCCCGCATACGGTCTGACCCGGGTGGTGGTAGCATCCTGCTCGCCTCGCATGCACGAGCGGACCTTCAGGGCTGCGGCCCAGAGGGGGGGGATCAACCCCTTTCGGGGATTCCATATGGTCTGTATCCGGGAGCACTGTTCCTGGGTAACCGAGGACCCGGATGAGGCGACCCGGAAGGCGAAGGAACTGGTGCGGGCAGGGGTCTATCGGGTCCGCTATCATCAGCCCCTCCAGACGGCCATCTATGAGGTCAATCCAGATGTGTTGATTGTGGGGGGTGGAATAGCGGGCATGCAAGCCGCCTTGGATGTGGCCAAGGCGGGATACAAGGCCTATTTGGTGGAGCGGCAGCCCACCATCGGCGGCCGCATGCTGCAGTTCGACAAGACGTTTCCCACCCTGGATTGCGCCTCCTGTATTGGGACCCCAAAAATGGTGGCGGTGGGCCAACATCCCAGAATCGAGCTACTGACCTATAGCGAAGTGGAGGAGGTATCCGGTTTTGTTGGAAACTACACGGTTAGGGTTCGAAAGAAGGCCCGATATGTAAGCGAGGAGGCGTGTACTGGGTGCGGAGAATGTACAGAAGTATGTCCTGTGGTTCGTCCCAACGAATGGGATGAAGGGCTCAAACTCCGAAAGGCCATCTACAGGTCCTTTCCACAGGCCGTTCCCATAACGTTCGTCATTGAAAAGAAGGACCGGGGGCCCTGTGTACAGACGTGTCCTGCGGGGATCAACGTGCAGGGATACGTGGCCCTCATCGGGCAGGGAAAAGATCGTGAGGCCGTTCAGTTGATCATGAAGGACCTCCCACTGCCGGGGACTCTCGGCCGAATCTGTCCTGCTCCCTGCGAAAAAGTATGCAGACGGGAAGAGGTAGACCGTCCCCTGGCGATCCGGGAACTCAAGAGGTTCGCCAGCGATCGGGTGCAGTGGGATGAACTCCCTGTCCCACTGATCTCAAAGAAGAGGGAAAAGGTTGCAGTAGTTGGTAGTGGTCCGGCTGGTTTATCGGCGGCTTATTTTCTTGCGTTGGAGGGTTATTCTGTGCGGGTTTTTGAGGCCCTTCCGGTGGC